>NZ_AP018441.1:5400000-6000000 GCF_009937975.1 Undibacterium sp. YM2 | reverse complement strand
ACGGTATGCCACCAATGAACAGAGACCCAAGCAGAAAGCGCGATAATTCGCGCAACACGCCGAATTGTGCACATGCGACACTGAGTAAGGTCAGCACTATGGGCAATAACAATGCGGCCAGGTAATAAGTTTTCTTTCGTATCATGTGCAATGAGTTGGCGATGTATGCCACACAAACAGTGTCACCCTGTTGAAAGCATTTGTAGTCTTGCTAGGGTATGCAGTACTTTTCATATTATCATCAAAACATTATCTCTAATTTTGAGATCTATTTTTTGTAAGCTAACAATATTGATTGGAGACTTGAATGACAGTTGCGGACTTGTTTCGGGTAGGTAAAGGTTTTCAGGTCAGGGATGCTAATGCCAATAAAAAACTGCTGGGTACGGCAGCCACTGAAAAGAATGCAGACAAGGCCGCCGACAAACTGGCGACACTAAAGCTGGCAGAAGAAATTTCTGACCTGCAAAATGTCTTATATGCTGGTCGTGAACACAAGCTATTGATCATCCTGCAGGGCATGGATACTTCCGGTAAAGACGGTACGGTCAACGGCGTGTTCGGGCAAATCAATCCTCTGGGTGCACGCACGGTCGCCTTTAAAGCCCCCAGTACCGATGAAAAAAACCATGATTATCTGTGGCGCGTCCATAAAGAAGTGCCAGGCAAGGGTGAGGTCACCATCTTCAACCGCAGCCATTATGAAGATGTGCTGATTACCCGCGTGCACGACTGGATAGACCAGGCAGAGTGTAAGCGCCGTTATGCGCAAATCCGCGATTTTGAGCGTATGCTGGCCGAAACTGGTACTGTGATACTGAAATTTTTCCTGCATATCTCCAAGGCCGAACAAAAAGCCAGGCTGGATGAGCGTCTGGCTGATCCTGAAAAACACTGGAAGTTTGATCCCCAGGATCTGGTCGAGCGTCAATACTGGGACGAGTATCAAAAGGCGTATGAAGATGCCTTGCAGGCAACAGATGCCGATCACGCGCCATGGTATGCCGTGCCATCAGACTCCAAGACCCAGCGCAACCTCGTGATAGCCAGCATAGTGCAAGAAAAGTTGCTGAGCCTGAAGCTCACATATCCACCGGGTAATCCTGATTACAGCAAGCTCAAGGTAGAGTGAAGCTCAGTTCATCAAACTCAGTGCATGAAGTTCAGTAAATGAAATTTAGCTACTGGCCTGAGCTGCTGGCAGCACCGCTGTATCCCTTGCTGGCATGGCAGGGGAGGCGTACCCGCGCTGCGACACCACGCCTGCCCGAAGCCAGTGACCAGCCACATGGGCTGTGGTCTCATGCGAGTCGGCCTGTGGATAACCTCAGGGTGCTGGGTATAGGTGAGTCACCGGTTGCGGGTGTGGGCGTGGCGAATTATCAAGAAGCGATTACTGCACAAATGGCAAAAGCCCTGGCTGACAAGCTGGATACTGCTGTGGAATGGCAGGCTCTGGGGCAAAATGGCGCTCGCTTGTCCTGGGCCAGGCAAGCCTTGCCAGTATTTCGTCACGCTCAAGGCCATGACTCACCAGCCTGGGATGTAATTCTGCTCGCTTTTGGTGTCAATGATACAACCAGCTTTTGCCCGGCCAACAGTTACAGGGCAGAGTTGCAGAGCCTGCTGGATGAATTGCAGTTGATGCTAAAAACAACTGGTCTTATCGTTCTGGCTGGCGTGCCTCCCATGCAGGTTTTTCCTGCTCTGCCTGCTCCTTTGCGCCAGGTTTTGGGTATGAAGGCGCATGCCCTGGATCAAATAAACCGAGAGATGGCGATGAGCAGGGCGCGGGTTTTACATTTGCCGTTTACCGCAAATCTTCAAGATGCGCGCCTGATGGCCGAAGATGGCTACCATCCGTCAGCACTTGGCGTCAGTATTTGGGCAGAAGAATTAGCGAAAACATTTCTGCAAAATCGTCAAGAAAAATAATACTGGTCTGGTACTTATGCACAATTTAGTTTGTGCGCGATTTATCCACAAAAACAGATATTCTAATAAAACCAGCATTCACTACCAATGAAATCAATGACTTACAGAATAATGCTGTTAACCGGATTTAAAATTAATCAGTAAACTGGCATTTTGTCATTTCTATCCACAAAGTTATCCACAGTTTATCAATAGAAATTTTGCTGAAAATTACGCCACTTGTTGCAGATCAGATGCTGAGACTGCGCGCTTAGGCGATAATGTCGCTTATACAGCAATTGCCTGCGTAGTTTGACACTATCACCAGATCAGCAGATGCGCGCAGCGTCACAGAAAGCCTTTATGTCCATGAATTTTGCTCCACTCAAAAACGATACCTTCCTGAGAGCCTTGTTGCGCCAGGAAACTGATTACACACCTTTATGGTTGATGCGCCAGGCTGGCCGTTATTTGCCAGAATACCGCGCTACCCGTAAAGGTGCGGGTTCCTTCCTGAGCCTGGCCAAGAATCCTGGTTTCGCCACTGAAGTGACTTTGCAACCGATAGACCGTTATGGCCTCGATGCTGCGATCCTGTTTTCCGACATTCTGACCGTGCCGGATGCGATGGGTCTGGGCCTGTATTTTGAAGAAGGCGAAGGCCCCAAGTTTGAACGACCGCTGAAAGACGAAAAAGACGTCATGGCACTCAAAGTGCCAGAAGCAGGCAGCCTGCAATATGTATTTGATGCCGTAACGCAAATCCGCACGGCATTGGATGGCCGAGTGCCGCTGATCGGTTTTTCCGGCAGTCCATGGACGCTGGCCTGTTATATGGTTGAAGGCCAGGGCTCGCGCGACTTTCATACCGTCAAGAGCATGATGTATAAGCGGCCGGACCTCATGCACCACATCCTGCGCACCAATGCCGATGCCGTGGCTACTTATCTGAATGCGCAAATCGATGCCGGTGCCCAGGCCGTGATGATCTTTGACAGTTGGGGTGGTGCGCTGGCAGATGGTGCTTATCAAGAGTTCTCGCTATCTTATATGCGCGATATTGTCAGCCAGTTGCAAAAAGAAAAAGATGGCAAGCGTATTCCCTCCATCGTGTTTACCAAAGGCGGCGGCTTGTGGCTGGAACAACTGGCCGATACAGGGGCCGATGCCCTGGGCCTGGATTGGACCATGAATTTAGGTCAGGCACGCGCCAAAGTCGGCGCCAAGGTCGCCTTGCAGGGTAATCTTGATCCGGCAGTACTGTTTGCCGAACCAGAACAAATCCGCAAGCAAGTCATTGCTGCGCTCGACAGTTATGGCAAGCCTGCTGCTGGTCATGGCCATGTTTTTAACCTTGGTCATGGCATTTCGCAATTTACCCCGGTTGAGTCGGTCAGCGTGCTGGTCGAAACGGTGCATGAATATAGCCGCCAGCAACGTCAGTCTGCATAAAGACTGGTATTTATTTATAAAATAAGCATGATTTTCTGCCAAGGATTGACATTAGAGTGGCTGGTCCAGCCAGTGTTTCTGGTCAGGCCGCTGGTAAAGTATGTATATTCAGGCACTGGTAAAACAACAAGTGGCTGAGACGCTTGTCTTTGCATCATGTTGCTCTGCAAAACATAGTACTGGCGTGCTTTTCCAGCCTGAAAGCTGTGGAAAACCAATGGATACGCCGCAGAAAAATTTTGCATTTCTATGCACATTTTCTGTCACTTATGCACAAAATCGGGGCGGCAAAAAATATTTTCAAAAATATTTTTTTGTCTCCCGGCATTTTTTATAAGTCATTGATTTTAAACGACTAAATTCTTGGCTCTGAGACAGGGCTTTTTGTGGAAACCCCCGTAAACGCTAGCGAAAACCGATGTCAATAGACCTTTCTCCACAAAGTTATCCACAGAAACTGTGGATATGTCAAAAAGCCTTATGAAATCAATAGTTAGCGCCGATTTTCATGTTCAGGCTTAGATCGTGAAACAAGTTTATTTACGCGTAGCCCTCGATACCCCACTTGACAGCACCTTCGATTATCGGTGGGCAGCGCAGGAAGAGGGAGGGGCCGTTGCCGACTTGCCTCAACCCGGGCAACTGGCTGCTGTGCCCTTTGGCCGCCAGGAAGTCGTCGGCCTGATCATGGATGTGGTGAGCGAGACGGATGTCCCACCCGCCAAGCTGCGCGACGCCATCGCTGTCAGGCATGAGCTGCCAGCCATGAACAAGGAATGGCTGGCGCTATGCCAGTTTGCCGCCGAGTATTATCAGCGCCCCATAGGTGAGGTGGCTGTACCCGCCTTGCCCAAGAACCTCAAAGCCATCAAGACGGTTTCCCTGCAGCGTGCCATCAAGAAGTTGGCCAAATTACCTGAGCAGGCCGATGTCAGCCCAGTGGGTGAGCCGCAATTGAATCCTGAGCAACAGGCGGCGGTGGATGCGGTTGCCCATGCCGAGGGCTATGCCCCGCATCTCTTGTTCGGCGTTACTGGCAGCGGCAAGACTGAGGTGTATTTGCAGACCGCCGCCAAAGTACTGGCAAAGACCCCAGATGCTCAGATCCTGATCCTGGTGCCAGAGATTAACCTGACGCCACAGTTAGAATCCCATATCCGCGCCCGTTTCCCAGGCCTGATGCTCTCCACTCTGCACAGCGGTTTGGCCGAAGGTGAGCGCTTGCTACACTGGCTGGCTGCACATACCGGACGTGCCCGTATCGTGCTGGGTACACGCCTGGCCATGTTGGCATCCCTGCCGAAGTTGAAACTGATCATCATTGATGAAGAGCATGACCCTTCCTACAAGCAACAGGAAGGCCTGCGTTATTCTGCCCGTGACCTTGCTGTATGGCGGGCGCGCCAGCTCTCGATACCCATCTTGCTGGGTTCTGCCACGCCCTCGCTGGAAAGCTGGCAGGGTGCGCAGACTGGCCGTTACCGCTTGCTGGAATTGCGTGAGCGGGCAGTCCAGCACGCCGTCCTGCCCATCATACGCATCATCAACCTCGAAAGAGAAAAACCCAGCGAAGGCCTGACGCAAAGATTGATAGCTGCAATCAAGCTACGTCTTGAGAAGGGTGAGCAATCACTCCTGTTTCTTAACCGGCGCGGTTATGCACCGGTACTGGCTTGCGACGCCTGTGGCTGGATCAGCAATTGCACCCGCTGTACAGCCCATCTGGTCTTGCACAAAGGTGATCACAGATTGCGTTGTCATCACTGCGGGCTGGAACAACGCATACCGCGCTCATGCCCGACTTGCGGCAATATAGACCTGCAACCCCTGGGCCGTGGCACCCAGCGCATGGAAGAAGGCCTGGCCCTGCTTTTCCCCGAGGCAAGGGTATTCCGCATCGATGCTGACTCCACCCGCCTCAAAGGCAGTGCCGCCGCCGCTTTTGAACGCGTACATGCCGGTGAAGTCGATATCCTGATAGGCACGCAAATGGTGGCCAAGGGCCATGACTTCAAACGCCTGACCCTGGTGGCGGCATTGAATCCAGACGCTGCGCTGTTCTCGCAAGACTACCGCGCCAGTGAGCGCCTGTTTGCCCAGCTCATGCAAGTCGCAGGGCGGGCAGGGCGGGCCGCGCAAAAAGAAGGCGGCAATGCATCCGAGGTACTGGTACAAACCCGCTACCCTGACCATCCGCTCTACCATGCGCTGATGTCACACAATTACCCCGACTTTGCCAAAGACTTGCTGGACGAACGCCAGCAAGCCCACATGCCGCCTTTCATGTATCAGGCTTTATTGCGGGCAGAAGCCAGAGAGCTGGAAACCGCCATCGCGTTTTTGAAAGAAGCCGCGCTCTGTACCGAGCATCAGGGCATCATGATCAATGACCCCATACCCATGACCATGACACGGGTCGCCAATGTGGACAGGGCGCAATTGCTGGTCGAATCAGTCTCACGCCCAGCTCTGCAAGCCTTTGTCAAAGCCTGGATAGCTGATTTGCGCGCCATGAAAAGCCGGGTCAGGTGGTCGGTGGAGATTGATCCTGTGGATATCTGAAGGTTTATCCACATGAGCATGGGCTAGTGATCAGTTAAAATTGCTGTTCATAAGATCGTTAAACTCTATACAGCACCATGCCACTCAGTCCTTACCTGACCGCCTTTCCTGAAATATCAGAAAATTGCTATATCCACCCCAGTGCCCAGATCATCGGTGATGTACAAATCGGGCCAGATAGCTCGGTCTGGTGCAATGCCGTCTTGCGTGGCGACGTCAATCACATACGCATAGGGCGTAGCAGCAATTTCCAGGACCTGGCCATGGGCCATGTATCGCACAAAAATGCCAGCAAACCTGCCGGTTCGCCTTTGATTATTGGCGATTATGTGACGATCGCCCATTCCGTCATCCTGCATGGCTGCAATATCGGGGATGAATGCCTGATAGGCATGGGAAGCATCGTCATGGATGATGTGATTATCCACAAGCATGTCATGCTCGGTGCAGGCAGCCTGGTGCCACCAGGTAAGGTGCTGGAAAGCGGCTTTTTATATGTAGGCCGCCCGGCAGTCAAAGTCCGCGCCCTGAGCCCGGAAGAAATCAGTTATTTCAAATACTCGGCAGAGCATTATGTGCGTATCAAGAATAATTACCTGACTACGGCAACTACGGCTGAAAACTGAACTGGCAATCTGGAACTTGCAAGCCGCTTCAGGGTCAGATTGCAGCAATTCCATCATCGAAGGGTTTTCAAACCAGCAGACAGAGAAAGGTAAGACCGCATGAACGCAGCACAGGAAGGCGAATACTGGATCACCACAGACAAGGACAAGATTGATATCGACCTCGTCCATCAATTCTTGACGACTGAAAGTGGCTGGGCCACAGGTATTTCACGACCTGTAGTTGAGGAATCCCTGCGCAATTCCCTGTGTTTCAGTGTTTTTCAGCAAGAGCGCATGGTGGGCTTTTGCCGCATCATCACTGACATGGCGACCTTTGGTAACCTCGTCGATGTCTTTGTTGTCACTGATATGCGTGGCAAGGGCATCTCCAGATTACTGATGGCAGAAGTCATGGCCCACCCGGTAGTCAGCAAGCTGCGCCGCTTTACACTATCGACCAGTACTGCCGCTGGCCTGTATGAAAAGTTCGGTTTTACACCACTGAGCAAACCGGACAATTTCATGGAAGTGTATAAGCCCAGGATTTACCTGGACTAAACGCCTGTTCAAGCCCGCTTTCAGGAGGCAGGCTTGTAATCCAGCTCCCCAACATTACTGGCATCAAAATACATCATCATCTGGCGCTGGCTGCCTTTTTTGATATCGGTCACTTTTTTGACGATCTGCTCAGAGCGTTTTGCCTTGTCATGGTATTGTGCCTCCACTTCATAGCGGCCTTCGGGCAGGCTCAGGAATAACCAGGGGCCATCCAGCGTCGTTGTCAGCAGCACGGCTTTGGTTTTGTCGTCTCTCACAATGATCTTGATATCCGCCAGGTAAGCGCCGGATTTATTGGCAGCAGTGCGCAGCCACAGATTGTATTGCCCGGCCTGCTGTTGTAATTCTTCCCTTTCCGTACTGCCTATACCGCCAGTGACACAAGCGATATCCTTGTTTGAACAATTGCTGCCCGCGGCCAATGCAGGCATGCTCAGACAGAGCGATAGCGACAAGGGCAAGAGTGCGGCTAATTTCATAAGTTTCACGACTGAGTCCTCCTGTGTAAAGCATTCAATATAGTATTTGTGACATGAAGGTGTTTGCGATGAGTCAAAGTTGCAACACCTTGCATACCAGCATGATGTTTATACTTGTCTGTGACCATCAAACTGCGGCATATTGAAAGCGACAGGCCCCGGGGCCTCATTGCATAGACTACAGATTCTTTTTTCCCATTCAAGATGCTTTCATCCCTGCTTAAACCTGCCATCGCCATGACGGTGGCACTTGCTTTTGCCGCGCCTGCGCAAGCGCTGGAGTCTGCCCTAAGTCTCAAGGACATTTACGCCAGCACTGTAGTGCAGCAGGTACAACCGCCACCTGAAGATTTGCAATTTTATATAGAGCAGATGGCTACCGCACTCAGCAGTAACAGCATCACCAGCCTGCCTTCACAATATATTTTGCTGGTCGATCGTAATCCCAAAGTCCAGGTTGCCATGTTGTTCTGGTTGGACCAGGAAGGGCAATACCAGTTCATTGGTGCTTCACCTGTTTCTACAGGGCGCTCGCCAGGTTTCGAGCATTTTGAAACGCCGACAGGTGTCTACGCGCATAGCCTGGCCAATCTGGATTATCGTGCAGAGGGCAGCAAGAACAGCAAGGGCATACGCGGTTATGGCATCAAAGGGCGACGCGTCTTTGATTTTGGCTGGCAAAAGGCCAAAAAAGGCTGGGGCGATAAAATCATCGCCGACATGCGCCTGCAAATGCATGCGACTGACCCTGGCGTACTCGAATCACGTCTGGGTACAGTGCAATCCAAGGGCTGTGTACGTATACCGGGTACCTTGAATTTCTTGCTGGACCGCTACTCAGTGCTGGATGCTGACTATATGCAAGGCTTGGCAGAGGGCAAGAAATTCTGGGTACTCGATAAAAACCGCGAAGATAATCCCTGGGCCGGGCGTTACATGGTCATCATCGATAGTGGTAAAGAGCAAAAACCAGAATGGGCCGCTTATACACCGCCGCCGCCAGCACCACGCAAAGTGGTGAAACCGGCATAAAAAAGCAAATATGATGGCTGCCCCTGAAATCGACTAAGATATCTGTAACAGGATATTTAACTCATGGGGAGCCCGTATGTCTATAGAAACCTGGTTGCTGTATGTTATCGCCGTATTGGTACTGACCATCACCCCCGGTCCTGCCGTGCTGATGTGCATCACCAACAGCATCAATTTCGGTGCGCGCATGACCTTGTTTCCGGCGCTGGGGAATATCACTTCCCTGATTGCCATCATGACTTGCTCGGCAATAGGCATAGGCGCCATCCTGGCGACATCGGCGCTGGTATTTACCATCATCAAATACCTGGGTGTGGCTTACTTGCTCTATCTGGGTATCAGCAGCTTGCGTGCCAAAAGCAGTGATTTTGTTTTACCAACAGAAACCGAGATGCGCGGCACCCGCCTGCGCCTGTATATCAAAGGCATGCTGGTCGGCGCCAGCAACCCCAAGGCCTTGCTGTTCTTTACCGCTTTTTTCCCGCAATTCATCAATCCGGCTGCCGCCAAGCTGCCGCAATTTTTAGTCCTGTGCAGCACCTTTGTATTTTTTGAATTCAGTGTGCTGATGCTGTATGCGGTTTTTGCCGAACGCATGGGGCCGTGGCTGCGTTCCAAAGGCAAGGCAAAGATGTTCAACCAGTTTTCTGGCGGGGTATTCGTGGCGGCGGCGGGTTTGCTGGCCACCGTGAAAAAGGCGAATGACTGAGGAGCAGTATCATGTCACATGGCAAAGCGTATAGTGAAAAAGGTTTTTGGGACAAGCTCAAGAAATATGCACAAGCTGCCGGCAGCGAAGTCATAGAAAAAGTACTCTGTCTATATTATGCAGCGCAGAGGCCTGAAACTCCGGCCTGGGCCAAGACTGTTATTTTCGGGGCGCTCGGGTATTTCATTTTCCCTCTCGATGCAGTGCCGGATATGTTGCCAGTGGTTGGTTACAGCGATGATCTCGGCGTGATCGCGGGCGCGTTGGTGACCGTCAGTTTTTATATTACCGACGACGTGAAGCAGAGTGCCAGGGATAAGATGAAGGGCTGGTTTGGCAGTGGGCAGGTTTGATTCTTGCCTTGCCAGGCTGCCAAGAGGCTTAGTCCAGCTCAAACCCGCTCAATCCAGCTCAGGGCCGACTGGATTGAGTCAGTATTTTTATCTGTAAAATAATCAGGCCTTCAGCCAACAGTCTTCCTGGTAGAGTTTTTGATAAAGTCGCCATGCCTGAACCTTAATGCCGACCAGTCTTCATCAATCGCCACCATCCTCACTGTATCAAACCCTGCCGCCTTGATCACATCCCAGCCAGTATCGCGGTTGAATTCACATTGATACTTCTTCGAGGTCCCCTTGGGATAAGCAAACCACAGCAGGGCATCCTCCTCTACCAGCTTGCTCAGGACCAGGGAGATTTCATCAAGCTCTTGCTGCTTGCTGACAAACACCAAAGCAAAATTCAGCTTTTTGATGCCAGATAATTTCTTGAGCACCTTGACACCGGTCAAAGCCGCGATTTCGGGTTCAAATGATGCTGGTGCATGCAAGACCAGGATTTCACTCTGATCTTTCAAATTCAATTTGTTAAAAATGGCAGACATGGATACTCCAGAATTTATAGTTGCTCACCCAACTCGCGGATTTTGCGCATGCTCAAAAAATTAGGCAAGAAGCGCCAGGCGGCAAAGCCTGAGACCAGCAGCAATATCCAGTAAAAATAGCTCTTTCTGAAAAAGACAAGTGCGACGATGATGGCAATGGCCAGAAAAACCCGCATTTCCTGCCCTGCCCAGCCCTGGTTTTCTGTGCGTCTTGCCAGCAGTTGATTGAGCTCGCGGGATATTCCTGCGGCAATATGTTCTACCCGCGATGCGCTCTTCTTTGCTTCCTGCCATGCTGCTTCCGTGCTGGCTGAGGTGCGCAGTTTTTCCAGCAATACATAGTACTCTTCGAGGGCCTTTTGCAAGTCTTCTACGGCGCTGTCAGGCAAGAGACTGTCAGTGGCAGCCGTGCGCAAGCTTTTGATACTTTGCAAGACTTCCTGCTTTATTGCTGCGGCGGCATCCTGCTCTGTGCTACGCAGCCAGGCATCGGCTTTTTGCTGGCGTTCGGCGGCTTTTTGTGCCTCCGGCAACAGGGCTTCGAGCACCAGCAGCGAAGCGACCGGCATTTTTTCTATCTCGCCCAATGCAGATAACCAGGGGCAATAAGCTTGCAGGCCAGCATAGGCGACCTGCAGGCGCTTGCGCAGGCGCTCAGGCCAGCGTTCATCATAGACCAGCGCCAGCACCCGGGCATGCAATCTATGCAGGGGTGCGCTGTCATCTGTCTCAAGGCCGTACATGAGTTTGTCGATATTGCTATGTTCCCCCGGCAATTGCTTGCTGGCATAGTCTTTCACCAGGCCAAAAGCTTCTTGCCAGGCCTGTTCGATTTGTTTGCAGCAAGCCTGCCATTTTTGGACTATGCTGGCGACCTCCTTGTTACCCGCATCGGCATAGGCTTCCAGTACACCATAGTTGTACAACTGTTTCAGCCAGTTGCTGGCAGCTTCATCACCTTTCAATGAGCGATTGGCATAGCCGAGTATGGCAGGCAATTCTATGGTTTCGCCACGCCACACCGGTGGTATGCCGGGTGCCAGATGCAGGATCAGACGCAATAGCTGTAAATCGACCGAGAGTTTTTTATCCTGGCGCATATCGAGCAAGACCCGCACCGCATTCTGGTCTTTTTGCACATCGCGGAACCAGGCCAGCAATTGCGCATTCGAGATATCCCTGACGCCATCATCCCAGTTGCGTGCCAATGCCACTGCCAATTGTTCGCGGGTGTGGCACAGATATTGACCTATATGATACGGCTCACGAAAGCCGCCCATGGCCATGGTTTCCACCGCCTCTGGCAAGCTGGTGTCACGCGCCAGCCAGCGCATGATCTGTTCCTCACCCCAGCGTTTTTTAGGGTCCCGCAACAGCAGGCCACGCAGCAGCTTGCGCAGATAAGCATCCGGCACAGCACTGAGTTCCAGTTCGCGCGTGGTCAGGTGGTGCAGGATGACAGCTTCTGACAATCCGGCAAATGGATGCTGGCCCAGAGCCAGTTCCAGCATGATCATGCCCAGCGCCCAATAATCTGCCTTGGCATCAATGACGCCGGACAGGCTTTCTGGTGAGGCATAGGGCAGGGTGCGCGCCGTGCCAGTCAGTCTTTGCGTGGCGTCCAGCACGGATGAAATACCAAAGTCAGTCAGTATCAAATCCAGTGGCTGTAGTGTGCGCACCAGGATATTCTCGGGCTTGAGATCGCGGTGAATAAGTCCGGCTTTATGCACACTGGCGATGGCTGTTGCCAGTTCACGCACTATGCTTTCCAGCATGGCCGCATCTGGCCGTTTGTCTTGCACAAATTTTTTTAATGAGCCAAGCTCACAGTATTCCATGAGTTCATAGGCATGGCCGTCAGACACGCCAGCTTCCAGCACGACGACGCGGTGCTCGGCTGGTACCGCTTGCAGCCTTTCCCTGACTTCGGATTTGCCATGTATGCCGTGGCGATAGATTTTTGCGACGCGTTGTACACAGGATGTATTTTCTTGCACCAATAATAGTTCAGCCTCTGCCCCCAGGGTCGGCAGGTGATGCAATATTTTGTAGCGATCACGCAGGGCTTGCGGCAGTGATAGCAGGCTGTGAATCTGATTGCCGTCTGGTGTTGCTGGTTCCTTGCTCAGTGGGCGATTGCAATACACACATAGTTCACTACCTGGCGGATTACTTTGTTCGCAATCTTCATAACTGCAAATTAATTCTGTTGCTGTGACTGTGCTTGCTGGCGGCGTTATCTCAATTGATGGTTCTGCCTGCCCGCGTTTTTTCATCAAGTCCACACCAGACAGCAAGGTGCCGCAAACACAGCGCATGACTTCGGGCGCGTTTTCGGTTTCACAGGCAGGGCAACGACGTATGTAAATCTGACTCACTCAGGGCCTCCAGCTGACGCTATCAAAGCTCAGGCCACGACTGGCACATAAGTGTTCCAGTGCCTGCATGTCACCACGCGCCGGTATGCCTACATACCATACACGCTGGCCATCTATCATGGTCTGTATGCGCTTGTCCTGTTCATCTATGGGCGCATCAACATAGCTTTGCATGCGTGCCCTGGCGCGGTCTGACAAGAGCACCAGCGGCTGATTGGATGAGCCGCGCCAGGCCTGGATCAGTGGCTTGCTGGCAATGAAAGGCTCGGGGATCAGGGCATCAAGTTTTTGCAGCAAATCTGCATGTTTCTTTTGCAGGGTCGTGAGTGGATAACCGCTATAGCAGAGTATGTCAAAATCGATCGCCGCACTGCTGCGCCAGTGATGCAGACCATCGAGCAAGGCATGCAGGGCCTTGGGCTGCTCGAATGGTTCGCCACCTGAGATGGTGATGCCATCAAATTGCCCGGCACTGACTTCGCGACACCAGCTCAGCAAACCCGCCACTGTCATTTCCTTACTGCCATCCCTGGCCCAGGTATCTTGCGAAACACAGCCCTTGCAAGCTATGCTGCACCCCTGTACCCATATACCTATGCGCCGCCCCGGCCCGAGCACGGTGACCGGGAAATGCGCTTTATTGATGGCTATCTTCATGCTAATTGCAGGTTCAGGCTGATGACTTTATCGGCTTCGGTAATCGCCGTTACAGTGAGGCGCTGCTTGCCTGTCAGTTCCTGTTCAAACAAGGCGCGCGACAAGGGGTTGATGAAATTTGATTCGAGCTGGTTGCCTATGCCACGGCCACCGTTGCTGAGGTCACGTATGCAACGTGCCAGCAAGTCATCGCGCACCGTCGCTGGCATGGCCAGTTGCAGTTTGAGTTCTTCCTGCAAACGGCGCGCCACATTGCGCAGCATGCCATCAAAAATCTTGGCGGCGACTTCGGCAGAAATAAAATCAAAAACCACGATATTGTCACCGATGCGGTTCAATAATTCTGGCCGTGATAAATTGAATTTGAAATAATTGCCTATGGCTGCACGCACCTTGAATTCCACGGTTTCATAGCTGTCACCTGGTTTGACATTTTCGTGGCGTTGCCCGTGATTGTCTTCTACATAGATACCGAGATTGGAAGTGAAGATCAGGATGGTTTCAGAAAAATACGCGGTGTCGCCACGGCCATCGGTGAGGCGGCCATCTTCCAGTATCTGCAAGAATTTATCGAGTATGCGCGGATGGGCTTTTTCGATTTCATCAAACAGCACAACAGAAAAAGGTTTTTGCCTGACGGCGTTGGTGAGTTCGCCACCAGCTTCAGAATCGATGAAACCCAGCTGGGCACCGAGCAACCTGGCGCTGGTATGCTCTTCTGCAAATTCACTCATGTCAAAACGTGAATAAGCCGCTTCATCGCCAAACACCAGTTTTGTCAGGGTCTTGGCCAGTTCGGTCTTACCGACACCGGTAGGACCGGCAAAAAACAAGACGCCGCGTGGCCTGCTGCCGACCGAGCGTGTCTGCGCCCCAGTCAGGCTCATGACCGAGCGCTTCAGAATATCGAGGGTCTTGATGACTGCAGGACGCTGGCCCTTGACACGGTCTTCGATAAAATTTTCAGCATCGCGTATCTTGTCGCGCAGATATTCCTTGCGCCAGGGATTATCCAGTACCCCAACTTTATAGCAGCGTACTGCATCATCTATGTCACTGATAGCGAGTTTTTGCCGGTCCGCCAGCTCAGTGATATCTGCCAGGGCAGACAGGGACATGCCATCCGTTCCTTCAGTAAAAGCTTTGACGAATTGGGTGCGGACATCAGCTTGCGCATCAGCAAACCCGGCAAACAAGGGTGCCAGTTGTTGTGCCGCAGCCTGGCGCATTTCAAAGTCGGGTTTGCCGATATGCAGGGTCGCAATCCGCTCGCTATCAAGCGTGAACCAGGATGGTAAATCCTGCGCCCGGTTCACCAGCCACAATATGGGATTGTATAGCGGTGGTCCACCATTCTGACGCGGGACTATGGCAGAGGCATTCAGTGAGATTTTTTCTGCAGCGACAAAGAAACGGTGTTCAGCCTCACTCAACTGCTCAGGCTTGCGGCTGATGCGTGAGGCAAAATCCAGCATCAGAGCGCAACGTACTTCGCGTTCAGCACTGATTTTTTTCATCAACTTGCTCAGGCTTTCGAGGCTCATTTGCTGACAACCATCTGCCAGCTTCACATCGAACAGGCGGGCGGCCAGATCACGCTGCGCCGCTTCGTCAGGATAGACTCGCAAGCCATCGACAGGGTCATACGCAAGTAAAAGACTGTAGTCCTGGTTTTTTAAAAATTCCCACAAGGCGCGGTTGAAAGGCACCAGGGTGGCACTGCCAGAGGCGGCATCAAGCGGCAATAGAAAACTGTCGCGTATACTGCCAGAAACCACATACTGGGATCGTATAGGCAACAAGCGCTGCAAGTCTTGCAGCCAGCGTATGTCAGGTACATTCATGGCAATTTATTGCTACGTTGTTGTGTGTGGCTTTCGATTTGCTCTTCTTCTGCAAATCGCGGCAGCTTGTCTTCCACGACCAGTTGCACTGGTAACTCTCCTGCCTGCAATAGCCGTGTCACCTGCATGTGTATGCCGCGCGCTTCCAGTGCTGCCATCAGAGTCGGGAACTCACTGCACCAGCGGTCTTCTGCCAGATGGTCAAGCACGCTGCGTTCATTCTCGCCTTGTTTGACGGCACGGATGACATTGAAATTGGCTTGCCCGGTCTTGGCATCCATGCGCATGCGCACCATGTATTTGTCCCAGCTGTTGCGGCGAAAATGAACGGTGCCACCTTCTACAAACAGGGTGTGGGATATCTCTTCAACCTGGTAGCCAAGGTCTTTCAACGTCTGCTCGAGTATCAGGGCCTGGGCTTCATCTACCTGACGTTTTTTCTCTGCTTCCAGCAGGTTCTGGATGTGCAGGCGCAAATCGCTGGCAAGCAGATCAGCCCGCTCGCCGGGCAGGGATATTTCCAGCTCTCTTGCCAGCCCTGCGATATCTTCTGGTAATTGTGGCAGGTGGGCGACGCGTTTCAGCAGGCGCGCCAGCCGGTCTTGCGGCAGAGTTGCACTGCTGGCCCTTGCTACATCAAAATCTGTCTGATCAAAGAGGGCATCGGCCCGTCTGGCAGACTCTTGCAAAAGCACAGGTCTGAGCTCATACACCAGTGCCCGCAAGTGACGCAGGTAAGTAATGATTTCCTGCTCATCCGCTCCTTGTGGAGACAGCGGACGAATCGCCTGTACCTGATCAATGCAGCCTATTTTTTCAGCCAATAGCAATAAATCAGCATAGCCTTGCTCTGTCGTTTGCATTTGTTGCTGCAAAGCCTGTTGACTCAAGCCAGTTGCAGCACGCAGGCGTTCTTGCAGAATGGCTTGCTGCTCATTCTGTTGCGTGCGCAAGAGCCCGGCATCCTGATGCGCCTGCTTGACAGCCATGGCAGCACGTATGCCTGCTGCCGACAGCAAAACCCGCATCGCATCGGCTCTGGTCAAAACGGTGGTAGGACCGCTCATAAGCCCTGTTCAGGAAGTTGCAAGAAAACATAATATAGCATGCACAAGAAGACCCTAGCCATGGGCCGCAGGCTTATTGGAACACACAGTAACCAGCAATCAGCCAGCGCTGATCGACTTTGACGAACTTGAATTCAGCTTCCCACTGATAGGGTGAAACCACAGTAACACTGGCTTTGTCACCCTCCAGCTTGATGGCCTTGGCCTTGATTTTCTTGATGAAAGAGCTCTTGTACTCATATTCCTGGGCACAAAAGAAGATGTCCATGTCTTCTGTTTCCATCAGCGGCCCACGGCCATCCTTGGCCATCTGGGCAAACTCGGCATCGGTATAAGCCTTGAATTGCTGCTGGTACTTGCCATAGTAACGCTCCAGCGCTGCCGGAAAGTCTGGTGCAAAATAGCCGGAAGCCATGAACTTGCCACTGAAAGTCTTGAGGTTTTTGGTATCCAGCTGAAATTTCTTGCTGCCCGCAATATCCTTGATTTGTGGTTGCAGGGCTGAAACCTGCTTGCCATTTTTCAGCACCCAGCCATAAAACCCCTGCACCTTAGCCATCAATGCCTGTTCATCCTGGCTGTTTGCGCTGGCGATAGGCGTATTGCTCAATAAGGCGGCGATCAAGACCTTGCTGAGACTAGTTTTCATATTTGCAGCTTTCAGGATGTGGTTGGCAAACCCAATAACAAGAATGGTAACTCACTCATAGAGGAAAATCGTGGCACCTGTGGATAAGTCGCTACTTCTCCCGCATCGCCAAACCAGCAGGCTTGCATGCCTGCCGCGATTGCAGCCTGTATGCCCACCTCGCTGTCTTCAATCACGATACAGTCTGCTGGCGCAACACCCATTTTCCTGGCAGCGTGTAAAAACAAATCAGGCTCTGGCTTCCACGAAGAAATGTCATACGAGCTGAAGATATGCTCACCAAAAAACTTGCTCAGTCCGGTCAGACTTAATGCTCTCCTGATTTTCTGCTGTGGCCCGGCAGATGCAATGCACATGGGAAAATCCAGTTGTTGCAAAACTTCGATGACATCGGGAAAAGCCTGTAAGGATTCGTCAAACAGCTTATCCACCGTGCGTCGGTAGCTGTGGATAAAATTCTCACCCAGATGCAGGCCATGCTGCTGCGACAAGGCTTTGCAGATATCTGTCAGTTTGCCGCCACGAAAACGCTGCGTCAGTTCAGCGAGATCTTCTTCTACCCCATAACGCTGCAACTCTATCTGCAAGCCCAGGTTGCACAGACCCTCGCTATCCACCAAGGTGCCATCGCAATCAAAGATCAGGCAGGCGGATTTATTCATTAGCCAGCATGCACAGAAACACAGGGATGTGCCAGCTTGCCATCACCATAGGTACGCAAGACTTCTGCCACGACGACCTGATAACCATCCAGCCAGTTGGCCTGGGCTGCCTTAGCCTGCTGGTGTATGGGATTGGCAATCAGGGCCTGCAAGGCTTCCAGGCTGTCCCAGTAATACACATTGGAAATTTGGCCCGTAGCCGCATTTTCCCAGGTCTCTTCACCGAGATAACCGGGCGTGGCTTTCGCCAGAGAGGCAATTTGCTCATCCAGCGCATAAAAAACATCGTCGTACTGTTTTTTCTTGAAAGTGAACGTAGAGGTGTACATGCGCAAGCCCGGCTGATTAAAAGAGTTGCAAATCATACATAAATTTGTAGATTTTTTGAGTTTTATTTCATGGTTGATCATAGTCTGAACATTGACCGTGGCTCCAGGTAAGGCTGGAGCCTATGCCAGACGTCGGAACTTAAGCGCAGAGCAAAGCATATTGTTTGCTCAAGCCAGTATATAAAAACCGTGATATCCCCCATTTACACCCCGGTCTGCGTTTTCGCCCGTACTGTCTATACTGAATACTGACAAGGCTTGCCAGCCTGCCAGGGTGTTGGTCTGGTGTTTTATATTTTGAGCCGCAGATAAGCTACATCATTTTATGCATATAGATGTCAGCGCCGCGGATGCTAACCTCGCCCCATAAGAATTTCATACCGGAGCATTCATGTCTGACCCTATACGTTTCTATTACCAAGGCCAAATCCAGCAAGTCAGCAATGCTGCGCCTACGCGTACACTGTTGCAGCATCTGCGTGAAGACCTGCATTGCACCGGCACCAAGGAAGGTTGTGCCGAGGGCGATTGTGGTGCCTGTACAGTCGTCGTTGGTGAAATGAAACATGGGCAGCTCGAATTGCAGTCGGTGAATTCCTGCATACAATTCCTGCCTACCCTCGATGGCAAGGCAGTGTTTACCGTAGAAGACTTGCAACAAAAGAATGGTGAACTGCATCCCGTGCAACAGGCGCTGGTGGAATGCCATGGCTCGCAATGTGGCTTTTGCACACCAGGGTTTGCCATGTCGCTGTGGAGCCTGTATCTGAAAAAAGAAGGCGATTCCGTTCCGCCATGCCGCAAGGAGATAGACGAAACCCTGTCCGGCAACCTTTGCCGTTGCACAGGTTACCGCCCCATCATCGATGCCGCCAAGCGCATGGGTGAATTGCCAGCGGCTGAGTTTGACCGCGCGGCTGTTATCAGTGGGCTGCAAGGTCTGCAACGTGGCGAGATGTTCAGCTATACGGCAGATGGCCAGACTTTCTATGCACCGCGCACTTTACAGCAACTGTCTGAAGTGCGTGAGGCTAATCCCAAGGCCACCATACTGGCAGGTTCTACCGATGTCGGTCTGTGGGTGACCAAGCAAATGCGCGACTTGGGCAATATCATTTATGTGCGTGAAGTCGATGAGTTAAAACACATCAAGACTGTGGATGGCATGCTGGAGATAGGTGCCGCCGTGTCATTGAATGATGCTTATGGCGCAGTCTGCCAGCATTATCCAGATGAACTGACCGAGATGTGGCAGCGCTTTGCTTCGCAACCCATACGCAATACCGGTACGCTCGGTGGCAGTGTCGCCAATGGTTCGCCGATTGGTGATTCAGCACCATGGATGATAGCCCTGGGTGCAGAGATCGTCTTGCACAGCGTGCGCGGCCAGCGCGTGCTGTTGCTGGAGAGTTTTTACCTCGACTATATGAAAAAGGATATGCAGCCCGGCGAATTTGTCGCTGCCGTGCGCATACCCCTGCCCAAGGCAGGGCAACAATTCCGCACCTATAAATTGGCGAAGCGTTATGACCAGGACATCTCTGCCGTTTGTGCCGCTTTTGCAATTAACCTTGATGGTGACATCGTGCGAGATGCGCATATTGCCTTCGGTGGCATGGCCGCTACCTCACGCCGCGCGCCGCTGGCAGAAGCAGCCTTGAACGGCCAGCCATGGAATGAAGCAACAGTGAAAAATGCCATGGCCTTGCTGGCGCAGGATTACACACCACTGACCGACATGCGTGCCAGCAATACCTACCGCATGCAGACAGCACAAAATCTCTTGCGCCGTTTCTGGCTGGAGACACGTACTGATGCGCCGCTGAAACTGCAAGCCATCAATGTCTTTGCCCCCGCCACCGTCACAGCTTAAGCTCAGGAGAAAACATGAATACCCAAACTGAAGCTTTCCTGACCGATAAAAACCTCGCCAAAGATAATGCAGACTGGGCAGAGGTAGGCAAATCGCATCCGCATGAATCCGCAGTCTTGCATGTGCTGGGTGAGGCGCGTTATACCGATGATATTCCGGAAGTGCAGGGCACCTTGCACGCGGCACTGGGGCTGTCGTCCAAGGCGCATGCAAATATTGTGTCCATGAATTTTGATGCAGTCAAAAGCGCACGTGGTGTCGTGGCGGTATATACCGCCAAGGATATCCCTGGTACCAATGACTGCGGCCCCATCATCCATGATGACCCCATCCTGTCAGAAGGCCTGGTTGAATATGTAGGCCAGCCCATTTTCATCGTCGTCGCCGACACGCATGACAATGCGCGCCGTGCCGTGCGCAAGGCCGAAATAGTCTATGAAGAATTGCCTGCGATACTGACACCACAAGAAGCGAAAAAAGCCCAGTCCTTCGTCTTGCCGCCCATGCGTTTGCAGCGTGGTGATGCACAGGCTGCGTTCGAGCGTTCACCGCGCCGTGTCAAGGGTGAATTGTATGTGGGTGGGCAAGAACAGTTCTACCTCGAAGGCCAGATTTCTTACGCGATACCGAAGGAAGACCGTGGCATGCTGGTATTGTGCTCGACTCAGCATCCGAGCGAAATGCAGCATGTGGTCGCACACGCACTGGGTGTGCACAGCCACAACATCGTGGTTGAATGCCGCCGCATGGGCGGTGGTTTTGGTGGCAAGGAATCGCAGTCTGCCTTGTGGGCAGCGGCAGCAGCGATTTCTGCCGTCCACCTGAAACGCCCGGTCAAGCTGCGTGCTGACCGTGATGACGACATGATGGTCACTGGAAAGCGCCATTGCTTCCATTACGATTATGAAGTCGGTTATGACGATGAAGGCCGCATCATCGCCGCCAGGGTAGAGATGGTGTCGCGTGCCGGTTTTTCTGCCGATTTGTCAGCACCAGTGGCAACCCGTGCCGTCTGCCATTTCGATAATACCTACTATCTTGGTGATGTCGATATCCGCGCCATGTGCGGCAAAACTAATACCCAGTCGAATACCGCCTTCCGTGGCTTTGGTGGCCCGCAAGGGGCGATTGCGATTGAATACATCGTCGATAATATCGCCCGCGACCTGAACAAGGACGCGCTTGAAATACGCCAGATCAATTTCTATGGCCGCAATGATGAAGAGGGGCGCAACGTTACACAGTATGGCCAGAAGGTGGTCGATAACGTCATTCATGAACTGGTGGCAGAACTTGAAACCAGCAGTGAATACCAACAACGCCGTGCTGACATCAAGGCTTTCAATGCCAGCAGCCCCGTCCTCAAAAAAGGTCTGGCACTGACGCCAGTTAAATTTGGTATCGCGTTTAACGTCACCCACCTGAACCAGGCTGGTGCTTTGGTACATATCTATACCGATGGCTCGGTACTGGTCAATCATGGTGGTTGTGAAATGGGGCAGGGCGTCAATACCAAGGTGTGCCAGGTGGTGGCGCACGAGCTGGGCCTGAATCTGGACAAGGTGCGTGCTACCGCCACCGACACCAGCAAGGTCGCCAATACCTCAGCCACGGCTGCTTCAACTGGCGCAGATTTGAACGGCAAGGCCGCGCAAAATGCCGCGCATACCCTGCGCCAGCGCCTCGCTGAATTTGCAGTGAAGACTTACGGTGGTGAGCTGGCAGACATCCGCTTTGCGGCGGGCCTGGTCAGTGTCAATGGCCTCGATATTCCGTTTGAAGCCCTGGTGCAAAAAGCCTATCTGGCGCGGGTGCAATTATGGTCTGACGGTTTTTATGCGACACCGGGCTTACACTGGGACCCCAAGACCATGAGTGGCAATCCCTTCTCTTACTATGCCTACGGTGCTTCGGTATCTGAAGTCATTGTTGATACCCTGACTGGTGAATGGAAACTCCTGCGTGCCGATGCGCTCTACGATGCTGGCAATTCTTTGAACCCCGCCATCGATATCGGCCAGGTAGAAGGTGCTTTCATACAGGGCATGGGCTGGCTGACGACAGAAGAATTATGGTGGAACAAGGGCGGCAAGCTGATGACGCATGCACCTTCGACTTACAAGATACCGGCTATTTCTGATTGTCCTGAAGACTTCCGCGTCAGCCTGTTCAAGAACCGCAATGTGCAAGACAGCATACACAGGTCCAAGGCCGTCGGTGAGCCACCGCTGTTGTTGCCGTTTTCTGTTTTCTTCGCCATACGTGATGCGATTGCCAGCGTGGCAGACTACCGCTATAACCCGCCACTGAATGCACCGGCAACCAGTGAAGCGATTCTGTCGGCCATCAATGGCGTAACAGCCATGGCTGCTGCCAGCTAAGATAAAGTCAGACATAAAGTGAGACAAGCGAGTTCATCATGAAGCTTTGGTTAAATGCAATTGCCACACAATCCGCCCCAAAGATACTGGTGACGGTTGCCACGGTCTTGGGTTCCGGCCCGCGTGAGCCGGGTGCCAAGATGCTGGTCACCGCAGATGAATTATTCGATACCATAGGTGGTGGCCATCTGGAAATGAAGGCAACAGAAATTGCCCGCAGCATGCTGGCCATGCCCGAAAGCCAGCTTGCCGCCCAGCGCCGCTTTGAACGTTTCCCTCTAGGCCCCAGCCTGGGCCAATGCTGCGGCGGTGTCGTACACCTGGCCTTTGAACGCGTGCAGGCTGATAGTCTGGCTTACTTGAATTGCCTGAACCAGCGCTGGCGTCTGGGGCAGGATAGCTGGCGTTTGCTGGCGCTGGACAGTGCGCAAGAGCCAAGCCTGTGCGATGCCAATGGTACCTATTTGACAGGCCCTGCCTGGCCCACGGGTTTGCCAGTGCAAATCGATACCAGCAATCCCTGTCAGGTCTTGACTGATGCAGCAGGCCAGCGCTGGCTGCTCGATTCCTGCCTCGCTTACCGCGCTCACCTGATGCTGTTTGGCGCTGGCCATGTTGGTGCTGCTATCGTGCGTGCCATGGCTGACCTGCCTTGCCGTATCACCTGGGTCGATGAACGCGAAGATATGTTCCCGACCCGGCTGGCCGCCAATGTCACAGTAGAAGCGACGGATACGCCAGAGGCTCTGATCGCCAAAGCTGCCCCGGGCACATCCTTCCTGGTGCTCACGCATAGTCATGCACTGGATCAAAAACTGTCCGAGCATATCCTGCGCCTGCCCGATGTAGGCTGGTTTGGCCTCATAGGCTCGCAAACCAAGCGCGTACAGTTTGAGCGCCGCCTGCGTGAACGTGGTATACCGGCTACCCGCCTCAATGACATGGTTTGCCCCATAGGCTTGCCCGGCATACATGGCAAGCAACCGGCAGTGATTGCCGCCTCTGTCGTCGCCCAGCTCTTGCAGGTCTGGGAAGAGCATGACATTCATCAGCAAAAAGAACTGAACCGCGTACTTGCACGCATAGGTACACAGGCAGGGCAGCATGTTTCTGCTGCCGCACAGACAGAAAAAATGGTCCCAGATGAACGACACTTGCTGGCTAAGCGTTAAACTCTCGCTGTTAGCGCTTAGCACCCTTCAGATCAATGCGAATGTGACGCCAGACCGGCAGACTTGATGCACAAGTCGTGGTCTGGCTTGATTGCGCCTGCAAGACAGAATTCAGAAAGACCACGATGAGCAATATTTCAAGTAAAAACACGCTGCAAGCCTACCGCGCCAGTGTGCTGCATTTCCAGCACGACCCTGCCTTTCATGCGCAGGCTTATGCCTGGCATGAAGACGGCCTGTTGATTGTTGAAGACGGTAAGATAGTCGCCGCTGGCGAATATGCGCAATTGCATGCCAGCCTGCCTGAGGGGACAGAAGTCATCGATTACCGCGGCAAACTCATTGTGCCGGGTTTTATCGACACCCACATCCATTACCCCCAGACCGACATGATCGCGTCGCCAGCGCCCGGTTTGCTGCCCTGGCTGGAGACTTATACCTTCCCGACTGAACGCCAGTTTGCAGACATCAACCATAGCGCCCAGGTTGCGCATTTCTTCATTGATGAATTGCTGCGCTCAGGCACGACGACAGCCATGGTGTATTGCACCGTCCATCCAGAATCCGTCGAAGCCTTCTTTGCCGAGAGTGAAGCGCGTAATCTGCGCATGGTGGCAGGCAAGGTCTTGATGGACAGGAATTGTCCTGAATTCTTGCGTGACACTGCCGAGGGCGGCATACGCGACAGCGAAACCCTGATCAAGAAATGGCATAAACGTGGCCGCCAGTTGTATGCAATCACCCCGCGCTTTGCACCTACCTCCAGCGACGCACAAATGCAGCTCGCAGGTGAACTGGCGCAGGCTTATCCCGATACTTTCCTGCAGACCCACGTCGCAGAAAATACCGATGAAGTGGCCTGGGTTAAAGCGCTGTATCCAAAAGCACGCAGCTATCTCGATGTGTATGACCAGTACGGCATGCTGCGCCCGCGTGCCATGTACGGTCATTGCGTATGGCTCGATGATGTGGACCGTGCGCGCATGGCAGAGACGCAATCAACAGTGGCGATGTGCCCGACTTCCAATCTCTTTCTTGGCAGTGGCCTGTTCAATTTTGAGCGTGCCGACGCCCAGCAAGTCAGCCTGTCACTGGCCACCGATGTCGGTGGCGGTACTTCATTCTCGATGTTGCGCACCATGAATGAAGCCTACAAAATGGCACGTCTTGGTGGTACCTACCTGCCAGCCTTGCGCATGTTTTACCTGGCAACCCTGGGTGGCGCACGCAGCATGCAGCTGGAAGGCACGATAGGCAATTTCGTCAAGGATGCAGAAGCTGATTTCATCGTGCTTGACCCACAAGCCACACCTTTGCTGGCACGCCGTACCGGGCATACCGAGAGCCTGGATGAATTGTTGTTTGCCTTGGCCTTGCTGGGCGATGACAGGACAGTGGCTGCCACTTATGCTGCAGGTAAAATGGTACATCAGCGACAGTTGTGAAAATCTTGTCTGACTGATTTATGATGGTGGGTATTGTTCAACACCTTTCAAGGAAAAACCATGCCCACCATCAATGTACAAATGTTTGAAGGCCGCACGCTCGAGCAAAAACGTGCCTTCGTCAAAGCCGTCACCGAAGCCAGCGCCCAGACTCTGGGTTGTTCTCTCGACGCTGTGGATATCATCATTCAGGAAATCAAGCGGGAAGACTGGGCTTCTGGCGGGACTTTATGGTCAGACAAAAAATAAAATCTGAATAAATTCAAGTCAAGAAGTCTTGGTAGGGTGCGCCTCTTGCACACGCACTTTTCCATACAGCTTCTTATTCCACTTTCAATTTACCCTTGATAATCGCCTGACTCGCTTCACGCAGTTTTTGCAGCACAGGCCGCTGGCGCAGGATATCGCAATCAGAATAGGCCGCATCAGTGCTGATACCGGTCAGTGATACTGCGCCTTCTTTCAAGCCATATTCAATCCTGGTGGCAGTTGATCCACCCAGGATGGCAGCGACCGCCAGGCTGATGGCCGTATCACCATGCACCTGCATATTGTCGATGACCTTGCCGCCAGTTTTGGGGCACTGGTTGACATAGCTGCCTATGGCCCGTGCCTTGTTGCTGCCAGCAAGCGCTTTGAATACCCCATTATTGCTGCTGCCAGCGGCGGCATAAATCATATCCACGCCGTCCGCCAGCATGCTCTTCGCCAGCGCCTCGGCTCGTGCTGTGTCATTGAAGGGCTGGCTGCCTTCGATCCAGACGACATGGCTAAGGTCAGCATCCGGCCTGACTGACTTGGCACCAGCGACGAAGGCATCAACTGGCTTTTGTTTCAATGACGTTTTAACCGCCCCGATGACACCTAACTTGCCACTGGTCGATATCAGTGCTGCCTCCATACCCGCCAGATAGGTAGCTTCGCTTTCGCGAAAGCTGATGCAAAGCAGGTTCGGTGGTGGATTACTGATGCATTGCTCCAGTATCACGAAACGCACGTTGGGAGCAGCACGCGGCACGGTATCGAGCAATTCCCTGAATTCATAGCCTATCATGACGATGATATTCGCCCCCAGCCTGATGGCATTTTCCAACTGCTTTTGCCTGCCTGTACGGTCGGCCTGGCTGGCAAGGGTAGTTGCCTGCATCTGGTACATCTGCGCCGCCTGCTTGATGCCATCACTGCCTTGTTGCAGGTAGGGTCATCATTGTCGGGGACGGGGCGTATGTAGAAAATTTTTTGTGGCTCTGCGGCGTGGGCTGGGTTGTTTGTCATGCTGATCATGAGGCTCGTGATCAGTAGCGCTGCCCTGATAATTTTGTTATTGCTGATGCGGGTTTGCATGGTCGTCCTCCGGGTATTTTTATTGCTGGCTTCGGGGTCAGCATGAGGTTTTATCTTGGAGGGAAATTGTATTTTTTCAGAGGGTTGAGGGTAATATTGGATATGGGTTTGGGGGATAGTGGGGGAGGGGGCTTGTGTTAGTTGGGATTGAGTTTTGAACTCGATGAACTGCAATAGTATTAACGTCGCTCCAGCGCTCTAGTGGCGTTCGTTGCATTGCACTTTGATTAAAACGATTGCCCTTCGTGGAACCAAGCCGGATCTCGGCCCGGCGGCCGAAATACTTTCTTTGGTCGCCAAAGAAAGTATTCAAAGAAAAGCGACCCAGGCGTCGTCGCCCCTGCGGGGTACCCGTTTGTGCAGTACAAAAAATGGGAAGATCCGAAACTCGCTTCGCTCAGACAGCGGCTCTTCTTTTTCCATTTTCTGTACTGCACAAACGGCGTCGACACATGGGAACTGCAAAAGTCAAAAACAACGGCAAAGTCAACGGCAACGTCAACGCGACTATTGCTGTAATGACTCGAGACTGATCAATTCAGAGTTCTCAGCTTTTACTCCGCCTGATAAACCCACTTCCCACCCTTGATCTGCACCATGACACGCGCCCTTTGATCAAGGCCCAGGTGATCGGATTTGCTCATGTTGACAACGCCGTTGGTAGTCGCCAGACCTTGTGTCGCTTCGAGGGCATCGCGCAAGGCTGCGCGGAATTCCGCTGTACCCGGCGCGGCTTTTTTCAAGGCGACGGGGATGGCTTGTTGTAGCAGCAGGCCAGCGTCCCAGGCATAGGAGGCGAATGCTGCAAGGCTGCCTGCGCCGTAGGTGGTTTCAAATTTGTTGGAGAAATCCAGGGCGGCTTTTTTGACAGGGTTGTTGTCGGCCAGTTGTCTGGCGACCATGACCGGGCCAGTTGGCAGGAAGGTGCCATCGCAGTCTTTGCCGCAGACGCGCAGGAAGTCGCTGTTGGCGACGCCGTGGTTGTGGTAGACGCGGCCTTTGTAGCCGCGTTCTGCCAGGGTTTTGGGGGGCAGGGCGGCGGGTGTGCCGGAGGCGCCGACGACGATGGCATCAGGGTTGCCAGACATCAGCTTCAAGACCTGGCCGACCACGCTGTTGTCATTGCGGCTGAAGCGCTCTGTCGCCACGATCTTGATCTTTTTGAGCTCGGCATACTTCGTCACTTCGACCAGGAAGGCTTCACCGAGGGCGTCCGAGAAACCGATGAAGCCCATGGTCTTGACACCTTTTTTGCTCATGTCTTCGGCAATCGCAATCGCCATCATGGTGTCGGTCTGTGGTGTCTTGAACATCCAGGCTTTATTCGCGTCCATGGGTTCTATGATGCGGTTGCTGGATGCAAGACTGATGGCCGGGGTCTTGCCTTCACCGATGACGCCCAGCATGGCGAGGGAGTTGGGCGTGGTGGTCGAGCCTATGATGGCATCGACTTTTTCTTCCGATATGAGCTTGCGGGTATTGGTCACGGTTTGGGTGGTGTCGGAGGCATCGTCGAGGACGATGTAGTCGACTTTTTTGCCTGCGATTTCCTTGGGCAGCATGGCAATCGCATTTTTCTCGGGGATACCCAGTGATGCTGCCGGGCCTGTCGATGAGATGGTGACGCCTATCTTGATCTGTGCCTGGGCATTGATGCTGAGCAGGCCTGCTGCCAGTGCCAGAAGGCTTTTCTTGATGTTGGTATTTGTCTTCATTTTGTCTCCGTATTTTTTGTTGTGAGTCGTTTTATAGTTTGCAGGGTACAGATAAAAAACCGCGGAAGCGTGCGCGTCCACCCCTGATGGGTGTGGCGCTCAATTCATAATCCGGGAAGCGTGCCAGCAGGCGCGAAATCGCCACCCTGCCTTCCAGTCGCGCCAGAAACATGCCCGCGCATTGGTGTATGCCGGAGGCGAAAGCTAGATGACGGTTCGGGCTGCGGCTGATGTCGAGTTTGTCGGGCTCAGGAAATTGCAAGGGGTCGCGGTTGGCCGCGCCTATGCCCAGGCTGATGCGGCTGCCAGCGGCGATAGCGATGTCACCGATGTACGTATCTGCCGTCGTCATGCGGTTGCCCAACTGGTTGGAACTTTCAAAGCGCAGGAATTCTTCTATGGCGGTGTTGATCATTTCTGGCTGGGCGATCAGGCGGGCTTTTTGTTCTGGCCATTCCTGCAGGGCGACCAGGCCATTGCCGATCAGGTTGGTGGTGGTTTCATGTCCGGCATTGAGCAGGAACACACAGTTTTGCAAAAGCTCGGTTTCAGTCAGCTTTTCGCCATTGGCTTCGCCTTCTATGAGGCGGGTCAGCATATCGGTTTTGGGGTCACCGGGATGCAGGCGGCGTTGTGCCACCAATTGTTTTAGATAGTCCAAAAATTCAGCGACACACTGATTGGCATAGGCAAAAAATTCTGGCGTGATGGCTGGCTCCAGTGCACCGAGGATGGCGAGTGACCATTCACGCAAGGGTTCGCGTTCATCATGCGGCACAGCCAGCAGATTACCGATGATTTCTACCGGTATGGCGGAGGCGAAATCGCTGATGAGATCGACTTCGTTTTTGTTCTCCATCTGATCCAGCAAGCCATCCACCAGTTTGATCAGGCCGGGTTCGGTTTCGGCCATGGCCGCAGGTGTCAGGCCACCCATGATGAGGCGACGTACTCTTGTGTGCAGTGGCGGGTCATTGAAGACCAGGCTATTGGTGTGATGTTCATACAGCAGCGAATCACCATAGCGGGGTTTGAATTCCTGCTTTTTGTCCGAGCTAAAGGTTTTTGCATCTTTGTACACATGCACGAGGTCGGCATAGCGCGTCAGCAAGTAAGAGCCATCCGGCATCTTGCGCACGGGTGTTTGCTCGCGCAGGGCGCGGTAGTAAGGGTAGGGGTTCTGGTAAAAGTCTGCGGGCAGGTGGCGCAGGTCAAAATCATCAGTGATAAGCGGCGCTGATGTGACGGTATTCTGATACTGAGAAGGCATAAAAATCCCGGCAAAGGACAGAGTTTGCACTGTGTCCGATTTGCCGGGTACTGTCAATCAGGCAGATGACAATTCAGATCATGGCAGGGGTGCGTAATTCAGTGGTGTCCAGGCATAACCCTTGCCTTCTTTGTGTACATAACCCAGGGCAGGGAAGGACAGGTGAGCGGCACCGATGAGATAGCCATGCTGCGCTGCATCAGCATAGGCTTTTTGTCTTTGCGCATAGGCTGCCTTGCTGTCGCTATCGAATTGTATGGTGACAGACGGATCTGGAAACTGCACTGCAGCGACGTGCATGAGGTCACCCCACAAAACCAGGGTCTGGCCTTTGCTCTCTACCTTGTAGATGCTGTGGCCAGGGGTATGGCCATGGGAGGCTACTGCCTTGACGCCGGGTACCAGTTCGGTGTCACCTTCGAAAGATTTCAGCTTGCCAGTCTGCACATAGGGCTTCAGGATGGCGATGGACTTTTCAAAGCTACCCTTGGCATCACCAGTCGCCTTGTCCAGGTTGGCCTGGCTCAACCAGTAATCGGTGTCATGCTGGTCTATGCGCACGATAGCATTTGGGAACGCTGCCTTGTCACCATCTACGAGGCCACCGATGTGGTCGGCGTGCATGTGGGTGATGTAAATTTCGTCGATTTGCTCAGGCTGGTAGCCGGATGCTTTGAGGCTGGCCTGCAGTTTACCCAGAGTAGGGCCAAAGAAAACACCGGCGCCGCTATCTATCAATACCAGCTTGCTGCCGGTGTTGATCAGATATGCATTCACCGAAGTTACGAGTGGGCTATGTTGATGGTATTTGGCGAGTGCCTTGCCAACTTTTTCTGGCGTAGTATTGGTCAGCAACTTATCGACAGGCAGGGATACAGTGCCATCAGACAGGACAGTGACTTCAAAATCACCGAGCATCGTGCGGTAAAAGCCGGGGGCGCTGGTTTTTACCATAGGTGCGGCAGCATGGGCGCTGATGGCGGGAATGCCAAACACGGCAATGCCAGCGAGGATGGAAGAACTGAACAAGCCGGAGCGGAGCAAACTTTTCAATTGCATGGTTTTTCCTTGGAAGATGGCAGGGGCGCAGCAGGCTGCGGGCTTTCGTCGGACAGCAAGCTGTGATGGGCAAAAATTGCAAATGCGACAGCTATTATGCCGAATTTCTGCCAACTTCGTTGGAGAGCAAAACTGCAGGGCGAAGTGTTAGTTGTTAGCTATTTAGATGTTAGCTGCTAGCTGATCAGTGAGGCAGTCAGTGCATCAACTTCTTCTGCCGATTCTGACAGGATGGAGGTCAGGGTGCCTTCACCTACGGCAAAATCAATTTCCGAGGCTGACTGCCGTATGCTCTCAGGTGAGCGCGGGTCCAGCGGTGACGGCACTGCGGCCAGCTCATTGGCCAGCAACAGGGTGTCGCCCAGAGTTTCTGGCGGCATGACGCGCATGCCATACCACAGGGCTTCTACTGCCGAGACCACGCGTTTGGGTACCAGCAATTTATTCAAAACGGCGCGGCCTATGAAGGTTTCATCTGTTTCTGCCAGCGCATCTGACGGGGGCGGGCTGGGATCGATTTCCAGCAGGGCCGGGAATTCCTGCGCGCGTGACAACAGGTAAAAACCGCCAACTTCATGCACGATGCCAGCGAACAGCGCAGTTTCGGCATCCACCTTGCTGACCTTGCGCGCAATCAGGTGAGCCAGTGCCGCTACATAGGCAGAATGCCGCCACAGGGCTTCCATCTTGGCACGTATGGCTGGGTCAGAAACGGCTGCACTGAGCTGGCGCATGACCACAGCAGCGGTGACAGAGCGCAGGGTATTGAAACCGAGGATGGTAATGGCGGTGCGGATATTGGTGACGCCACCGCCAAAGCGGTTATAGGCAACAGAATTGGCAATGGCAACCACGCGGGCTGACATCAGGGGTTCAGTCATGACCAGTTTGGCGGCTGTCTCTATACCACAGTCCGGGTCGTCCAGAGCCTGTTGTATCTTTAGCGAGGCGTTGACATTGGTCGGAAAGACCAGGTCACCCTTGCTCGCTTGTTCAACAATACTCTTTAATGCTGCCGTCTTATTCATAATGTGTTTGTTGGAGCAGACCTCAGGCAGGGTGCTGCTCCCCACAATCCGCTAATTTTTATTGAAACCCAGTGCCCTCACTAGTTTACCAGCAGTTGCCTTGATTAAGGAGGGTTCGTCTTCAGTATAGTCGTTACGCACGGGAGTCGCTTGTACGTGCTGCACTTGCTGTACCCTGCGCACGGTATTGCTGGAATTATCGAGTTTGAAGGCCGATACTGCCCTGGCCAGGTTGTTGGCCTGTTCTTCCATGCTTTCTGCCGCTGCGGCTGCCTGTTCTACCAGGGCGGCATTCTGTTGCGTCATTTCATCCATCTGGGTTATGGCTCGGTTGACTTCTTCTATACCTGAACTTTGTTCCAGCCCGGCTGCGGTGATCTCGGACATGATGTCGGCCACATGTTTGACCGAGCTGACAATTTCATTCATGGTCTTGCCCGCTGCATCAACGAGCTTGCCACCGGCATCAACTTTTTCTACCGAGTCACCTATCAGGGTCTTGATCTCTTTGGCGGCACTGGCGCTGCGCTGTGCGAGATTGCGCACTTCTGAGGCCACCACCGCAAAGCCACGGCCCTGCTCACCGGCGCGGGCAGCTTCCACCGCTGCATTCAGGGCCAGGATATTGGTCTGGAAGGCAATGCCGTCAATCACGCTGATGATATCAACAATCTTGCGTGAGCTTTCCTTAATGGAGTTCATGGTATGCACCACCTTGCCGACTTCTTCACCACCCTTGATGGCAAAGTTTGACGCCGAGGTGACCAGGCCATTAGCCTGTCTGGCATTGTCGGCATTGTGCCTGACGGTGGCCGTGATTTCTTCCATGGAGCTGGCGGTTTCTTCTAGCGCCCCGGCCTGGGTCTCCGTACGGGAAGACAGGTCGGAATTGCCGGTAGAGATTTCTACCGCAGCAATGGCGATAGCGTCTGTACCCTGCCTGACTTCGCTGACGATGTTATGCAGGTTATCACTCATTTCCTTCAGGGCATTGAGCAACTCGCTGATTTCATCGGTACCGTCCGCCGCTTCACGGAAAGACAGTTCGCCTGCGGCCACACGTTTGGCGATGGAAACTGCATCGCGCAGGGGCGTGGTGATACTGCGCGTCATGAAGATGGAAAAGCCTGCACCAAATAACAGGATGACCGCACCAATGGCAAACAGGGTAAAGGTCAGTTGCTTGCCCTTGCTCTCTGCCGTGGCAGACAGTTCAGAGGCCGCTTTGTTCTGGATTTCAACGAGCTTGTTGATTTCCAAAATGGCTTTTTGTTGCAATGGATCAACTTGGGTGGCGATCAGCTTGACGGCATCTTCGCCGTTGAAGGCCAGCAACATCTTCATCGCTTCCTTGATGGGAAAATCAATTTGCTTGTCGAGTTCAGAAACTGCATCAATGATTTTTTTCTCTTCGGCACTCAGGCCCAGGGCGACGAGTTTGCCCCTGGCTTCAGCAAAGCGGGCTTGCTGTTTTTTGGAGATGACATTCTGTTTGTCGCTTTCCCCGAGGTCGGTTTGCAAGCCTATGTTGCGTATGGCGATACCGCCTTCCAGCATGCTGCTTTTCATGGTGGCCGCAAGTTCGCTTTTACTGTGGGAGAGTTCGAGGCCTGCAACCATTTCCTTGCGGTTGTTGGCACTGAAGATGCCATCGATGATGAGGATGAGTACCAGGCTAGCCAGTATCACACCAAAGCCCACAGCAAGTCGGGTACCTATGCGCAAGTGACGCAAATTCATAGTGAATCTCCCACAAAGAAGTTCAGTTACTACGAGGTCGTGCCTATATAAAATCTTTGCCTGGTATTGCGCTTACTGTGATGATCAGGCTGAATGGCAATATGCAAGCTGTATGCCAGCGACAGCCTTGATTTCATCATGCCATTTATGGCTTGTGTCACTCCAGGCAATCATGTGAATGAAGTACAAGATTTCAGATCAGCCCCTTATAACCTGTTTACGATCTTACTGCGCGAGCGTGATCGGGACTCATGTGCTGCTCAAAATGCTAATGTACTAGAGTACATTCCGCTTTTTGCGCTGCTCTTCATCCCGCTGACGCACGCTCGCTACAGATCGTAAGCAGGTTCTTAGAAAAAATATTTTTCATAAAACAACATATCAGAGATCGGGGAAGAGAAAATCTGGTATCTCTTACCGCTCTTGGAATAAGCTACGGTGCTGTCTGGCTTGCCGGTACGATATACCTTTGTATCCATACTATGCCAAAATTGCTTTGCCGCAAAGCATGCATGGCACAAGATTTTGTTAAATTCTATTGATTGAGGGCAAGCCCGATGCACTTACTATTTGGCGTTGTTGTACTTGTGCTGGTTGCCAGTCTGATGTTTGTCTGGATACGCTGGCGCCGGGCGGCGCAGGCTGACTATATACGTACCTACATGTTTCCGCCCGGACTGTTGGAAAGACTACACAAACAACGTCCCGATCTGAACGTCAAAGACCAGCAACTGGTCGCCCGTGCCTTGAGACAGTTTTTCCTGGTGTATCTGAAATCCGGTTTCAAGCATATTTCCATGCCATCACAAGTGGTCGATGATCTCTGGCATGAATTTATACTTTATACAAAAAACTACGAGCAATTCTGTAAAAAAGCTTTTGGCCGCTACATGCATCACACCCCGGCTGCGGTCCTGGGTGCCAGCCAGCGTGGCAACGAAGGTTTGCGCCGTACCTGGTGGTTTGCCTGTCTCGAAGAAAATATCAATCCGCGCCGGGCGACACGTTTGCCACTACTGTTTGCACTTGATGCGAAGTGGAATATCGCCGATGGTTTCCGCTACGCACCCGATTGCAGCGCCCTGCGCAAGAATGGGGATGGCACGGTGTATTGCGGTGGTGACTTTTATGCAGGCAGTGATGGCGGCAGTAGCAGCGACCCGGTCTATGATTTTGGTGATTCCAGCCACCAAAGTAACCACAGCAGCCATGGCAGTCATGCAGACAGTGGTGGTGGCGACAGCGGCGGTGACAGTTCGGGCTGTAGCGGGGGTTGCGGCGGCGGTTGTGGTGGAGGTGGCGATTAGCGTTTGTGTTTTGCTATTTAAGCATTGCCGGGTCTGAGTGCGGCATTGCTGCTTTCCAGCCTGTCCATCAGGATTTTCTTTTCACCGGCATGGAAGTTCAGGAACTCCAGGCCGATGCGGAATGAGAATTGCGAGAGTATGGTGTAAACCATCTTGCTCTCGACTTCTATTTTCTGCGCCTGCATGCCCACGTTCAGCGGTGGCAGCGTCATGACCAGCTTCACTTTCCCGTTGAAGAAGACATTGTAGTCACAGAACATGCTGAGACCATTCTCGGAAATATCATTGACCCTGCCGTAATAGCTCAGTTTTTTACCGCCCAGTTCATGCGTCAGTGTCACTTCCCATTTGACCAGATAGCGGGTGTGAGAACGCAATAACTGCGTTTTTACCACATTGAACTTGGCCAGCGTATCCGAGATGACCGGGTTTTCTGACGGGGGAGTATCCTGCACCAGGATGGTATCAGCCAAGTCCGGGGCCGTCAGGGGCGGTGTCAGGAGGCCTTCTTCAGGGGCCACATCCTTCAGGGAAACGGGCGCTTCTGGCGCTATAGTTTCAGCGCCATACGAGACTTTTCTTTTTCCGGGTAGCTTGTGCATGCAAAGATTATATCCAGAAAAGCCTCAGTAATAATTTCCCCATGGAAATTAAAGCGAATTTCCTTAACTTTTTTGTATGAAATTTGTAGCCTGGCTCTCAGGTGCTGGTTGCCAGGCGTCTTGCTGGCCTGAATTGTTCGCGATAACTGGCTGGTGACAGGCCTGAGTGTTTTTTAAACAGACGGCGGAATGAGCTGGGGTCGCTATAACCTGTGCGTTCTGCCACTTGTTCCAGTGTCAGGGTAGTGGTTTCCAGCAGACGCTTGGCGATGTCCATCTTGACTTGCTGGGCGTAGGTGGCTGGTGTGGTATCCAGCGTCTGATGGAAGTGACGTATCACAGTGCGTTCACTGACTGCCAGATGCCGGGCCAGCGCAGGCAGGCGAAAAGGCAGGTGATGATGCAGGCTCAGCCATTTTTGGGCACGCTGCACCAGGATGTTTTCATGCTGGTGGGTATCTTGCTGGGTCAGGCTCAGCATTTGCATATACGGCATTTGCGAAGTGCGGTTGGCATCTATCAGCAAAGTCTTGGCGACACCGCTGGCGATATCCTGGCCACCAAAGCGCTCCACCAGGTGATAGGCAAGATTCAAAAAGCTGGTAGCGGCGCCGCTGGTCAGGATATTTTCATATTCATCCAGTACTTCGGACAGGCGCAGGCTGACTTCTGGGTAACGGGTCTTGAATGCCCTTTCCAGCCACCAGGTTGTTGTTGCATGGCCACCATCCAGCAAACCAGCCTCTGCCAGCAAGAAGGTGGCGCTGCAATTGGCGGCCAGTACACAGCCCTGTGCGTGTCTGGTTCGCAATATGGGGAAAAGTTCACGCATCGCATGCATGCTGCTGGTCAGGCCGGTAACACCGTTTTCCATGTACAGACCGGGTAATAAAATGATGTCAGCCTTGCTGTCAGCACGTATGCAGGCATCGGCACCCAGGCTGACCCTGGCAGGTGTCATGACAGGCTTGCCATCGATGGAATGGGTGCTCCAGGTGAACAGGGGATCTACATCATCGACGTTCTTCAGCGACCAGATGGCATTGGCGACCGCAAACACATCCAGCGGGCCAGTGACCGCAGATGCCATGCATTGAGGGTAAAGCCAGACTTCGATATGTGCCATTTGTCGTAATCTGCATCAAAAGAGTCAATACTGACACTGTCAGCGCTTTCCTGCAATACCTAGAATGTAGCCTGGAAAGTAGTTTATATGAGCAAAGGAAAAATGATGTCCTCAGCAGATACTGCCACTAATACAGCAGCAGAAGAACAGGCACAACGCCTGAACCAGTTTGGTGCCAAATTTTTGCCCGGTCACCTTGGTATCAATATCCTGGCGGTAGAAAAAGGCAAAGTCACGGCGGAGTTGCCGGTTCTGCCACATCTGCTGGCCCCAAATGGCTATCTGCATGCAGGCAGCGTGGTGACCCTGGCCGACACCGCCTGCGGTTATGGTTGCGTCGCCAGCCTGCCTGAAGGGGCACAGAGTTTTACGACAATTGAACTGAAATCCAATCACCTGGGCACCGCCCGCGCCGGCACCATCAGCGTGGTCGCCACTGCCGTGCACCTGGGCCGCACGACCCAGGTCTGGGATGCCATAGTCAGTTATGAGGGGAAGACGATTGCCCTGTTCCGTTGTACCCAAATGATTTTATTTCCCCGGAAGGATGCATGATGAGTGAGGCAAAGAGTGATGCAGCAGCGATTTTGAAACAATGGCAGGAACAGGAAGCTACAGTCCGCGCCCGCATGGCAGAACCCGGCGTGCTAGGGCTGGATCAATTGAAAGCCGTCAGCGGTATCGATTTCTTGCGTGGCATCCTCGAAGGGAAATACCCGGTCGCCCACATAGGCAAGACTTTGGATTTCATCCCGGTAGAAGGTGAAGCTGGCCGCATCGTGTTCCAGGGTACGCCGGGTTTGCAGCATTACAACCCGCTGGGCAGTGTGCATGGTGGCTATTTCTGTACCCTGCTGGACTCTGCCGTTGGCTGTGCCGTGCAATCAATGTTACCAGCAGGTGTGGGTTATACCACGCTGGAGATCAAGGTGAATCTGATCCGTGCCATGAGCGCCAAGACCGGGCCTGTGCGGGCTGAGGGCAAGGTCATTCAGGTGGGCAAGCAGGTAGGCACTGCTGAGGGGCGCATTGTGGATGCGGCGGGGAAGGTTTATGCGCATGCAACGACGACATGTTTGATTTTTCCTTTGCCTTGAGCCAAGGCTCATTGCACTGGTCGAGGTCAAACTTTAATTGAATTGAGGCAAGTTCAATTTCTTTATATTGGCAGCATAGGTTTTGCTCCTTCTCCTTCAAGGAGATTCGTGGGAATTCGCAAAGCGTAGCTTTGTGCCATGAATCTCTAAGCCGCTTGCAAGCGGCGCGGTGGAGAAGGTTGGGATGAGGATGGGGTTCTGTCGATGAACGGCAATCATAAGATACGCGGCAATCTCAGATTCGTCGCTCCTGCGCAGGCAGGAGCCTAGCGTCGTTTGTTGCATTGTCGTACTTTGATTAAAGCGATTACCCTTCGTGGAACCAGGCCGGGTCTCGGCCCGGCGGCCGAAATTCTTTCTTTGCGTCGCCAAAGAAAGAATTCAAAGAAAGGCGACCCAGGCGTAGCCGCCCCTGCGGGGTTCCCGATTGTGCAGTACAGAAAATGGGAAGATCCGAAACTCGCTTCGGCCTTGCCCTTAGGAACATGCGCTTGCAAGCGCATGCCGTTACGCAGGCGGACAGCATACTGTCCGAAACCCCTGCTACACCTCAAACAGCGGCTCTTCTGTTTCCATTTTCTGTACTGCACAATCGGCGGCTACACATGGGAACTGCAAAAGTCAAAAACAACATCGACGTCAAAAACAACATCAACGTCAAAACCAACGACACCACGACCTGAGCTACTTCAAACCTATTTCTTCGCCGCTTCCTTCTCCTGCAGTGTCCGCCACATCACTTTCCCCGTCCCCGATTTCGGCAGACTATCTACAAACTCGACAAATTTGGGCACTTTGTAAGCGGCCATTTTTTCATGTGCCCAGTTCATGATGTCTTCGGCAGTGACATCGCTGCCCGGTTTTTTGACAACCACGGCTTTGACGGTTTCGCCTCGGTAGGCATCGTGGGCGGCGATGATGCAGCATTCTTGTATTGATGGGTGCTGGTACATCATGGATTCGACTTCGGCGGGCCAGACTTTGAAGCCGCTGGCGTTGATCATGCGTTTCAGGCGGTCGGTGAAGAAGAAGAAGCCTTCCGGGTCCATATAGCCGAGGTCGCCGGAGCGGAAGAATTTTTTGCCATCGAGTTCAGCAAAAGAGTCGGCGGTTTTTTGCGGGTCTTTCCAGTAACCCTGGAAGACTTGCGGGCCGTGTATCCAGATTTCGCCGGTTTCTCCCTGTTTGACTTCCTGCAGCGTGGTTGGATCGACGATGCGGGAATCAACATTGAAGTAGGGCATGCCCAGGCACTGCTGCTTCATGCGTTGTGGCGGGTTCAGGTGGGACGGGGCCATGGTTTCTGACAGGCCATAGCCTTCCATATACACCTGTCCTGACAATTCCAGCAGCTTCTGTGCGATGGCGGCAGGCATGGCCGCGCCACCACCAGATACCCGGGTCAGTTTGGAAATATCATATTCGGCCAGTCGTGGATTCGACAAAAAATCGATCATCATCGATGGCACCAGGGTCCAGTTGCTGACGGCATAACGGGTGATCAGTTGTCCCGCAGCATCACGGTCCCAGCGTGGCAGGATGACCAGGGTACCGCCGCAATAAATCATGGCATTCATGACAGACTGCATGCCGGTGACATGGAAGAAGGGCAGTACTGCCAGTGCCACATGGGTGGCGACGATGGCGCCTGACCAGGTCGGGCTGCCGACGATATTGAACATGACCGAGCGGTGATTATGTATGCAACCCTTGGGTTTGCCGGTCGTGCCCGAGGTATAGGGCATGCAGGCCAGGTCATCCGGCCCGGCAGCATGGGGGCGCGGCTGATGGCCTGCGGTAATGGCGGCTTGCCAGCTGCTGACACCAGCTTGCTCAGCCACCTGGCGTTCTGCCTTCACAAAGTCGGGAATGGTCAGCGTCGTCGCCGCAGTCAGATGATCGGAGTAAGTAGCTACTACCGCATGTTGCAAGATGCTGTGGCCCAGCAGAGGTTGCAGGCGTGCAAAAATTTCTTGTGAGACCAGCGCGGTTCTGGCACCGCTGTCATCGATGTAATGCGCGAGTTCATCGGTCATCAGCATGGGGTTGACTGGCACGACCATGGCATCGGCACGCATGATGGCGTAGAAGCCGATGACAAATTGCGGGCTGTTTTGCATGTTCAGCAAAACCCGGTCGCCTTTTTGCACGCCGCATACTTCTTGCAGATAGCCAGCCAGGGCCAGCACTTCTTCATGCAATTGCCGGTAAGTGATGACAGTGTCATAAAAGATGATCGCCGCCTTGTCCGGGTAACGCAGCGCTGACACCTGCAGATTTGTATACACGCTGGCTTCCGGCGCGATGAGGTGATGCGGCAAGCCTTGCGGCCAGTGGGCATAGTGCAGGGTATTCATCGTCAGTCTCCATTTGGACGGGCTTTCACAAAACCGCCCCAGCTGCGTTGCAGCGCCTAGCCGTACTGAAGTACTGTCTTCGTCGCTACGCCTTGCTGGGACAATTTTGTGCAAGCCCTTATTTGTTTTTGATTATTTTTGATTAGAGTGCCATACCTAATTATTTTTTGCACGATCGTTCGCAAAATATTGATGTTTTCCAAAAACTTGAAACATTTTGTCAACATTCGGCTGAAAGGTATTGCAAACGCTGGCATGAAGCTACAATGTTAAGCATTCCCCTATTCAGCAAGACATCGGAGTCAGCGTGGTTCAGCAAATCAAAACAGCCCTAATCTTTTTTTCCAGCCTGGCTATGGTGGCCTGTGGTGGAGGCAGTGGCGGTAGTGGTGGTACCGCGGGTACAGGTGGCGGTTCGACTGCCGCCCCCATGGCAATTGCCGTCCCTGATGCGCTGACCGTGACCAGCGGCGCGCCCCTGAGCTTAAATGGCCAGGCCAGCAGCACTGCGGGTGTCATCACGAATATGTACTGGCAGGTAGAAAACCTGACCTTGTCGGCCAACCCGCTGGCAGCGGTGACGAATGCTGACTGCAAGACCATCAGCAAGAGCAGTACAGGGGCGGATGCGAGTTGCGTGCTGCAAGTGACACCGCCTACCTTGTTGACGGCGGACTATACCTATAAATTCACGCTCAATGCGGTTGATGCCAAAGGCAATACTGTCAAGGCATCCACAACTTTGCTGGTCAAGCAGGAAGCCTCTGCCACGGCCAATCCGGTAGCCAAGGTCAGCGGTAACACAACAGCTGCGTCAGGTGACAAGGTCAGTTTGAGTTGTGCCGGTAGCGGTGGTACGCCAGCCGCCACAGGCGAGCCCTACTCTTATCAATGGGTAGTCAGCGATGCTGCCGGTACCACTATCACCCTGGCACCGACAGATGCTGCCGCGACCAGCTTTACCGCGCCGGTAGTGAAAGAATCCACGGCTTTGAAAATCCAGTGCCGCGTCACTGATGACAAGCAAAAAGTCGGTACCGCAACCCAGACCGTGACAGTGACGCCTATTGTCAAACCTACGGTCGTGCCTATCTCTTACAGTGGCGGCGTGGTTGCAGCAGGCTCAACCATCACGCTGGATGGCAGCAAGTCAGTCAAATACGATGCGAATGGCAAGGTCGACAGCAGTACGCCTATCTATTATTACTGGAAGCAGAAATCTGGTCCTTCGGTAGAAATCTTCAATGCTTTCAGCAGTGTCGCCAGCGCGGCTTTACCCAAGTTTGTCGATACCCGTACACCTTTTGTATTCACCCTCAATGCGTCCAATTCCGTTATCCAGCCCGGTGGTTTCTCGCTGGACCCGCTGGTGCAACTGGATGTAGTGTTTTATGTCGATCCGCTGCCACCTATCTCGCTGGTGTCGTATACCCCGGTACAGGTAGTGCTGACCGGCAGCGCTGTGACCCTGAAGGTGGATGCACCGTCGAACACCAGCAATATCATCTATTACAGCTGGACGCAGATTGCCGGCCCTACTGTTGCATTGGCTGGTGCAGGTACCAGCAATGCCGGGTTCATCGCGCCAGCCACACCGGGTACCCTGATTTTCCGTGCTACGGGCAGCTACCAGCCAATTACCGTGGCCAATCCAGGTTCTGCTTCGATTGATGTCATCGTTACGGTACAGGCACCGGCGGTAGTGAAGTAATATCTTGAAATAGCAGCCTTGAATAAGGCAGTCAGCCAGCAAAAAGCCCCGTCATCTTGCGATGCGGGGCTTTTTGCTGGATGCACAGATTTATTCGCGTTCTATGATTTTGCGCCTGCCCAGTTTGCGCTGACGCGTCAAAGTCTTGGTCGCTACAAAAATCTCGCGCATGAAATAAATGAAGCTGCCTATCAGGGAAAACACCCCACCTACAAACAGTGTGGCGATCAGCTTGTCGAGGTTCAGGCTGGTCGCATCCCCCATGAACAGGGTGGCAATCACCAGACAGATCAGCAGACCGCAGGAGGTGCTGAGGGTGATGGCACGGTTGATCAGGTGCGAACGCTCATACAGTTCATGCAATTCTTCTTCCACGCCGGGAGGGCTGACTGCTGGGCTGTTCTCGCCGTGCAGCAGGTCTTCCACCACCCTGGAGCGGTCTATGATGCGTGCCAGACGGCTGGTCAGCACAGAGAGCGTGGTGCCAACACCGGTCAGCAGGAATACCGGGGCGATCGAGAGTTGTATGATGTGGCTGACATCACTTAATTGTAGATTAATCATGGGCAAGTCCTCAGGTTTTCCCCGGATTTTACAGGGACGTGGGCTTGCCTGGACAGGGTGTGGCAGACTTTTTGAGTATTGCTGATGCCAGCAACAGCTCAGTATTGTGCAAAGCAGGCGGCACCACTGCCCGGCAGGGCTGGCATAGCCTGCGGGGCAGGGGCAGAAAAGAGGGACTCAGGCCGTTTGCAGGGGCAGGGTCAGGCGCACTTCCAGGCCACCTTCGGGCAGATTGCTTAACTGTAATTTACCGCCATGTTGCTGGGCGATATTCTGGGCTATCGTCAGGCCCAGTCCGGTACCGCCGGATTCCCTGGAGCGCGAAGTTTCCATGCGAAAGAAGGGTTCAAATACCTTGCTTTGGAATTCAGGCGGTATGCCATGACCGCCATCGCGTATCAGCACATGCAAGACATCCTTGGCAGCATCCTTGCCTGCCACCAGGCTGACTGTCGCATACTGGCCATATTTGACGGCATTGTCGATGAGGTTGGTCAGGCAGCGGCGCAGGGCCTGTGGCCTGGCCATGACGGTCAGGCCGGGTTTGCCTTCAAAGCTGACATTTTGCCCGGCATCCGCAGCGTCGGCACAGACACTGTCAAGCAGGGAATCGAGGTCCAGCGGTTTCAGGGCTTCATTGCTGTCCATGCTGCGCGCCAGATCAAGACCTTCGCGTATCATCATCTGCATGCCTGACAGGTCTTCTATGAGCTTGTCGCGCAATTCTTCATCCTTGACCTTTTCCAGGCGCAGGCGCAGGCGCGTCAGCGGGGTTTGCAGGTCATGGGTAATGGCTGCCAGCATGTGGGTGCGCTGGGCAATGTGCTGGCGTATCCTGGCCTGCATGGCATTGAAGGCACGGGTGGCTTGCAAAATTTCTGTCGCGCCTTTTTCCGGCAGTGGCGGGCGGTTGATATCCTGGCCCAGTGCGGTGGCTGCCTGTGCCATTTGCCGCAAGGGACGCATGGTCATGCGGGCGATCAGGAAAGCCAGCACAGCGATGCTGGCCAGGAACAGGAACAGGTATTGCAAAAAGTCAGGGCGCAATGGTGGTGCCGGGTTGCGCGGTGGCAAGACCGTCAGGCGCAGGGCAGTGCCATCATGCAGGGTGATGCCCAGCGCCTCGCAGGGCAGGCGGTTGGTCTGTATGTTTTGCGGGTTGCGCGGGCAGGATGCCGGGTCCTGTGCCAATGACATCACACGAAAAGTCTTGCCCAGCCTTTCGCTGACGGCAGCCGCATATTCTGAACGGGGGGCCTGGTCGGTGGTTTCGGCAGGCAGGGTAGCTACTTTCAAACCCAGGCGCGGTGCTGTCGCCAGGAATTTTTCGCGGTTCTCTGCTGGCAGGGCATCAAGTGCCAGCACCAATTGTTCAGCCCGTTCAACGGCATGAGAATCCCGGTATTGCGATATGGTTTTCTGTCTTTCGCCAAAAGCCAGCGACCAGGTCAGTACCGCCGATGCGATGACGCCTAACAGCAGGATGGCAAATACTCTGCCCCACATCGACGATAGGATTTTCATGCATCTTGCTCCACGACGACAGTCACGGCCAGTACATAGCCACCGTTCCTGACGGTTTTGATAATCTGAGGTGAACGCGCATCTTCGCGCAGTTTTTGCCGCAAGCGGCTGATCTGAATATCAATGGAGCGGTCAAACGGGTCGGCATCGCGGCCATGCGTCATGTTCAGCAACTGGTCACGGTTCAGTACGCGGTTGGGGTGCTCAAGGAAGATATTCAGCATGCGGAATTCTGCACCCGACAAGGACACCACCATGCCGTCAGGGCTGATCAGGTGGCGTGCCGTCAGGTCCAGGGTCCAGCCGGCAAATTTAAGTTTTTGCAAGGCCTCACCAGAATGTGTGTTGGCATTGGTCTGGGTGCGGCGCAATACGCTGCGTATGCGGGCCAGCAATTCGCGTGGTTCAAAAGGCTTGGGCAGGTAATCATCTGCCCCCATCTCCAGGCCCAGTATGCGGTCCAGCGGCTCGCCGCGTGCAGTCAGCATGATGACGGGCAAAGTTGATTTGCTGCGCAAGGTGCGGCAGAGTGTCAGCCCATCATCGCCGGGCAAATTCAAATCCAGTACGACCAGATCGACCTGGTGATTTTGCAGGGCGGCCCACATGGCATTGCCTTCGGCAGCCATGATGGTGCTGTAGCCATTATTATCCAGATAATCGGCCAGCAGGTTGCGGATGTCGCGGTCATCGTCAACGATGAGAATTTTATTTGGTGTGTCCATGTTCTTCATTATGAGCCCGATCCAGTCGATGAAAACCCTGATTTTGTATCGTCTTGTTATCTTAAACCGTAACATACCACCTTATCATTCTTCACTGTTACACGTCGATACAAAGCGAGAGCAGATGGACATTTCGACGTTACAAGCCTGCTGCAAGATACGATCCATGTCTGAGACAGCAATACGGGGCTTGATGAAAGTCCAAAAAAAGCAATCAGCCAGGTTAGCCCACCATTTTGTGGAATGCATGTAGCAGATGTGTGAGCTTGTTCTAGTGTTCAGAAAGAGAAAAAATATGAAAACCTTACAAAGAAAATTCTGCATGGCTCTGGCAGTAATCAGTCTCGGTGTTGCCAGTGCAGGCAGCGCCCTGGCGCAATCTTCTGCTCCGGCATCTGCCTCTGCCCATGCTGGTCATGGCCAGCCACCTGGTGACCCTGCCAAATGGGCAGAAAAAATGAAGGAGCGCATGGCCAAGCACCAGGCTGAACTGCATGACAAATTGAAAATCACGGCTGCGCAAGAACCAGCCTGGAAAACCTTCATTGATGCCATGAATCCAGGCACCATGCCAGCCCGTCCTGACCGCAAGGAAATGGAAAAACTGACGACGCCAGAGCGTATGGAAAAAGGCCTGGAAAAAATGAAAGAGCATCTGGCGAAAATGCAAACACGCCTGACCGCCCTGAAAACCTTCTATGCTGTGCTGACACCTGAGCAGCAAAAGATTTTTGATGACAGCCATCGCCGCATGGCGTCGCACATGCGTGAACGCATGGGCAAATCCATGGGTGAACATGGCCCTGAGCATAAAATGGGTGATCGTCCGGCAATGATGGACAAGAAGTAAGCTGTAGCAAGTAAGCTTTAAGAAGCCAGATGCTGCGCGCAGTATCTGGCTTAGATGTTGTGATAGAAGGCTGTTGCGAGACGTGGGAGTGAAGCATCTTGCCCGTTTTGTGACAGCCTTTTATTTTCTGAGATTGATCCAGCTGATCAGGTTTTCTTCCAGCATGGGGCGGCCTATGTAAAAGCCCTGTCCTTCATGGCAACCCATGGCGGCCAAGGTCTTCCAGTGGGCTTCATGTTCTACCCCTTCCGCGATGACTTGCAGGCCTAGTTTTTTACCCAGCTGGGTAATCAGTTCAGCGATACGTGGCCCTTCTGGCGTATCGATCTGGTTGACGAAGGCACGGTCTATCTTGAGTCTGTCGACCGGTAATTTGTCTAGGTAGCTGAGCGAAGAAAAGCCGGTGCCAAAATCGTCAATGGCGATTTTGACGCCCAGTTTTTTCAAGCTGGCGAGTTTGCTTTCAAACAGGATGGCGCTGGTCATGGTGACTGACTCAGTGATTTCCAGTTCCAGGTTTTCTGGCTGCAAGCCAGTATCCTTCAATGCTGATTCAACGATGGCGATAAAGTCATCCTGACGGAATTGCACGACCGAGACATTCACCCCCATGCGTTGCGGCGCAATCCCGGCCTTTTGCAGTCTGACCATCATGAAACAGGCGGTACGCAATACCCAGGCACCGAGACTGATGATGAGGCCGGAATATTCTGCCAGCGGAATAAAATCATTCGGTGGTATCAGCACACCATCATCATTGCGCCAGCGTATCAGTGCCTCCAGCCCGGTGAATTTGCCAGTCTCCAGATCGATTTGCGGTTGATACATGAGGAACAGGCGCTCGGCATCAAAAGCCTTGTGCAAATGCTGCATCAGCGTTGCGCGTTCGCGTATTTCTATACCCATGGAACGGGTGAACAAGGTGCAACTGCCGCGCTGGTGTATCTTGGTACGCTTCAAGGCGATACTCGCATCTTTCAGCGGTTCGGCACCATCACCGACATAGCCTTCGAGTGCTACCATGCCTATCGACATTGAGACTGCGTGGGCAGTTTCTGCTATCGTGAATGGCTGTACAAACATCAGCTTCAGTGTTTCCGGTTCAAGCAACTCCCTGCTACCGAGCAGACCAAATACGTCACCGGAAATGCGCGCCAGGAAGATGGGAGCACCGAGCTTTTCACGCAATCTGTCGGCCACGGCCTTGAGTATCAGGTCGCCATAATGATGGCCGAGCACGTCATTGATTTCGGCAAAATCATCAATGTCCATGAGAGCGACCATTTGTCCTGGCAGTTCATTGGCCAGTGTCGCACTGATCTGCTCTATGAACTTCAGGCGGTTGGGCAGTTTCAGCAACTGGTCGCGGTAAGCATGGTTCTTGAGCTGGTTGACCAGGCTCAGGTTATCAAGGCAAACGCCTAGATTGGAACAAAATACTTCCAGCAAATGCTGGTTGATTTCTGACAGTGAAAACGGCAAGTCGATAAAGGCCGCCAGAGGGCGGTTACCCCGGCCAGAAAAATACAGCGTCATGCTGTGATCGGTGAACAATGACTCCCGGTTTGTCAACACATGCCGCAAGGCGTCGCGCACGCGGGCATTGTGGATATCATCAATCGGGCAATTCATCAGGTTGCTGTAATGCCCGGCAGAAGCGATGACGTTGAAGGTCTCAGGGATTTCTTCGTCAAGCTCATTGAGCTCACCCTGGGCACACAGCAAGCCTTCAGGCGGTACGCCACACAAGGCGGCGATCTGGGTAATCACGCCGCTGGCAAAAGACTGTATGCCATGCTCGAAAGTGAAGGCTGCGCTGGAGCTGATGATCTGGTGCAGGCCGCGCCTGCTGGCATCAATGGTACGTATTTGCTCATACGAGCGTACGGCTGCGGTCAAAGATGTCAGCAGCTTTTTGCGGGTCAGCTCATTCTTGGTTTTATAGTCATTGATGTCATAGTCGCGTATGGCTTCTTCTTCCGGCGCATAACCGGGTTGGCCGGTACGCAGGATGATGCGGGTATCGGTCCAGCCCAGTTCATCGCGGATGAAACTGACCAGCTCCAGCCCGGCATGCTCGGTTTCCATGACCACGTCCAGCAATACCACGGCGATATCGCTTTCAGTGGCGAATACCTTGCGGGTTTCACTCTTGGAGTAAGTGTGGATAAATTCCAGGGGGCGGTTCAGGATATGCACATATTGCAGCGCAAAGCAGGTGGTGCGGTGTACGTCCTCATCATCATCGACGATGGCGATTTTCCAGCTGCGCCCTGCTTGCTGAGTCGCGGCTTCTTCTTCCGCGTCCTCAACCAGGAACAGCTCATCATCATCGTCTTGTTCGTTCGACATGCCTTCTCCGGGTAGAAAAGCCTGCTAATTGATGCAACAAGTATAGTTTAAGTTTTGGTGCCGGGCGTGGCCGTGGCTCACCGACATTGTGACTTTAAGTGAAATATATTAGTCAAAACTGACATGAGGCTTGCAAGCGCAATTTTCATGCAAATCTGCGCGCGGCATCCAGGCCCAGGCCTGATCCTATGCTGCCAAAAAGATCACCTTCGACCTTCGTAGCATTCGGTACGATGCTGGCAATTTGCTGGCGTAAGCCGCGTACACCGCTGGAGCCACCGGTGAAAAACACGGTATCTACCTGTTCCGGTTTCAGGTTTGCCATGTTCAGTACGGTATTGACGGTGTCGCCGATATTGCTGGTCAGGTGGGCAATCGAGGCCTGCAAACCTTGCTGGTCCAGTGCCAGATGGCAGACGGGGCTTGCTTGTTTGCTGCGCAAACGCTCTAGTGGCAAATCTATCGCTTGTTGATCCGATAATAATATCTTGGCTTCTTCCGACTTGATGGCCAGCCAGTGACCATCGCGTTCTTCGACCAGGTTCAGCAGGCGTTCAAAGCGCAGGCGCAATTCCGGCGTATTGATATCGCGGTAAACTTCTTGCAATTCACGCCAGACTTTTTGGGTATACGTCAGGTTAATCGTGTGCCAGGTCGCCAGGTTGAAATAATAACTCGAAGGCACTTCGATCTGGCTGCCGAGGCGGCCACCCAGGCCCAGCAGCGGCATGACGTGGTTCAGGCTCAGGTATTTGTCAAAGTCAGTGCCACCTATGTGCACGCCGCCATTGGCGAGGATATCGTCTTTCCTGTCTATTTTGTGGGCACGTTCCGGTGCCAGGCGCACCAGTGAAAAGTCTGAGGTACCACCACCTATGTCGGCAATCAGTACCAGTTCTTCCTTGCTGATGCGTGATTCATAATCAAACGCGGCAGCAATCGGTTCATACTGGAATTGCACTTCCTTGTAACCGGCAGCACGGGCAATTTCTTCCAAGGTGTCTTGCGCCAGTTTGTCGGCCTTGCCGTCATCATCGATAAAATGCACAGGGCGCCCCATGACAGCCTGGGTGAATTGTGTGCCTGCAGATTTTTCTGCACGTACCTTGAGTTCACGGATAAATTGCGCCAGCAAGTGACGGAAAGACACGGCCTTGCCCTGTACCTCCGTCTGGCCGTCCATGAGGCTGGTGCCCAGCAGGCTTTTCATCGAGCGCATCAGGCGGCCTTCATGGCCAGCCAGGTAATTGCCGAGTGCCGCCCGGCCATAACTGACCTGGTCATCCTCGACATCAAAAAATACTACCGATGGCAGCGTGACTTTGTCCTCTTCCAGCGCCAGCAGCGCAGGTTGGCCCGGCCTGTGCCAGCCAACGGTTGAATTCGAGGTGCCAAAATCTACTCCACAAGCGTGCGACATGAAAATCCTGATAAAAACGGGTAAGCCAGCAGCATTCGGTGAGCTGCTGTTGACGATGATAAAAAATGGGTTAAGGCCTGATGCTGAAGAAACCAGATAGCAAAACAGTAATAATTATGGTGATTTGCTGGTATCGGCCGCATCATCGAGTCTGACGACCAGCAATTGATCTATGCGGTAGTGGTCAATATCGACGACTTCGAACTTGTAAGTCCCCAGCATGACAAAATCAGTGCGCTTGGGTATCCTTTTCAGCATCGTCATCATGAAACCGGCAATGGTCTCATAGCTTCCCTGCTCAGGCAAGCTATCGATGTCGAGCGCACGACAGACATCCTCGATTGTTGTCGCACCGTCAATGAGCCAGGAATTGGCGTCACGCTGGACGATCTGGTCTTCGAGGAAAGGATGAACGAGGTTGCCCATCAGGGTACTTAGCACATCATTGAGGGTGATGACACCCACCACCAGCGCATATTCATTGAAGATCACGGCAAAGTCTTCGCGCGTGCCCTTGAATTGTTCCAGCATTTCAGACAGGGTCAGCGAATCAGGCACGGCAAGAGCTGTGCGTATTGATAACTCCTGCACCTTGGTGAAAGCCTGGTTGGTCAGCACCCGTTTCAAGATATCCTTGGATTCTACATAGCCGACCACATTGTCGATATTGCCATCACAGACCAGGAACTTGGTATGTGGGTGCTCGGCGATTTTCTGGCGTATCACCACATCGCTGTCCTGCAGGGTGAAGTAGACGATGCTGTCGCGCTGCGACATCGCCGATGGCACGGTGCGGCTTTCCAGCTCGAACACATTACCTATCATGTGATGCTCGCTTTCCAGCACTACCCCGGCTTCAGCCCCGGCATCAAACATCGCATAAATTTCATCTGAAGTGATTTGTTCATTGCGTGTCGTTGGCAAATTGAACAGCCGCAGGAACAGGTTGGCCAGTCCATTGAAGACCCAGACCAGGGGTTTGAACAGGCGCACGCACAAGAGTATGGGGCTGACCACCAGCATGGCCACGGTCTCTGGCGAAATCATGGCGATCTTCTTCGGCAGCAGGTCAGCAAACAAAATGAAGATCGAGGTCACGAATAAAAAGGATGTCACGAAGCTGACAGTTTCTATCCAGCTCACCAGGCCAAACACAGCGACCAGGGCTTTCTGGATATACGGCGTCAAAGCCTGTTCACCGAGTATACCGCCAAGTATGGCCACCGCATTCAGGGCGATTTGTACCACCGTGAAAAAATGCCCAGGCTCTTGCTGCAAGGCCAGTACCTTGCCTGCACGCTGCTCGCCCTCGGCATGCAGTATCTGCAATTTGACCTTGCGCGCAGCCGCCAGCGAAATCTCTGACATGGAAAAAAATGCGCTGATGGCGACCAGCAAGGCAATGATGAGAAAGTGATCAAACAAAGCCATATTGCCCTCTATGCGAATGTACTTAGTAGTAATCATATACTATTAGGCTTTGAAGATTCCGCTAAAAGGATGTCTGGTATGACAAGTTCTGAACAGGCAGATGCTCCCAAGCCGCTGCCGACCAATGTACGTTTTGTATTGATCACGGTATTCCTCGACATCCTTGGCATAGGTCTCATCATCCCGGTCTTGCCACGGCTGGTGGCGAGTTATACCTTGCAGGCAGACAGCCAGGCTTACTGGTATGGTGCGATAGTCGCCATTTATGGTGTCATGCAATTCATCTTTGCACCGATGATAGGCGCACTCAGTGACCGTTATGGCCGCCGCCCGGTCTTGTTGATATGTGTATTTGGCCTGGGCCTGAATTTCCTCTTGCTGACCCAGGTCACGACTATTTACTGGATGCTGCTGGTGCGTGCTATCGGTGGCGTTACCGCAGGTAATTTATCCGTGGCAAATGCCTATATCGCGGATGTCTCCAGCCCGGAAAACCGTGCCAAGGCGCTGGGCAAGATAGGCGCCATGTTTGGCCTGGGTTTTATCTGTGGTCCCGTCATTGGTGGCTTGCTGGGTGAGGCGCATATCCACTATCCGTTTTATCTGGCAGCAGCGGTGTCGCTGGGCAACGTGGTGTATGGTTATTTTTCACTGCCAGAATCCCTGCCTGCGGATCACCGCAAGGACTTTCATATTTCTTCCGCCAATCCCTTTGCCGGTTTGCGTGGGCTTGCGCATTTGCGTGGCGTCGGCGCGTTGGTGTGGGTATATGCATTGACCATGTTTGCTCAATTTACGCTGCAAACCACCTGGGTTTTATCGACAGAATTGCGCTTTGGCTGGACGCCCATGCAAAATGGTTTTTCACTATTCATGGTTGGTGTTTCCAGCGTACTCATGCAGGGCGTTTTCTTGGGGTCTTATATCAAACGTGTTGGCGATGCCAATGCAGTCCTGATTGGCCTCGCCTCATCGACGCTAGCACTGACCTGTTATGGCCTGGCGAACCAGGGTTGGATGATGTATGTGCTGATCCTGTGCAATGTGCTGGCCTTTGCTGCCGGGCCTGCCTTGCAAGGTTTTTTCTCGCGTGCCGTCGATGCACGTTCGCAAGGCCTGGCCATGGGTTCGCTGACAGCGCTGGCCAGTATCATGAGCGTGTTTGCCACGCTGATAGGTACATCCATCGTTGGGCAAGTCAGTCATTTCCCTAAAGGCAGTATCTTGCTGGGTGCACCTTTCTTTTTGGCGGCGACCATACAGTTGATGGCACTGACCCTGGCACTGCGGCATCTGAAAAAATAGTTGCAGCCGGAATGCAAAAAGCGGACGCAAGGTCCGCTTTTTTTGCCTGCAATCTGCATTAAGCTTAGCGCACTGCTGTATGCATGGATGCCGTATCCATCAAGAGTTCCGGGTCTTCTGCCTCTTCCACGGTTTCATTATTCAAACGTCTTTGCATCTTGACGGTATCCACATCGTTCCCCATTTGGCAACCACGACAGTGGCAACACCGTTACCGATCAGATTCGTCAATGCGCGTGCTTCTGACATGAAACGGTCTATACCAAGTATCAGCGCCAGGCCAGCAACCGGTACGCCGCCAACCGCAGACAATGTTGCTGCCAGTACGATGAAGCCACTGCCTGTGATACCGGCTGCGCCTTTGGATGTCAGCAACAAGACTGCCAGCAAAGTGATTTGCTGCATCAGCGTCATCGGTGTATCTGTGGCTTGGGCGATAAAAACAGCAGCCATGGTCAGGTAGATCGACGTGCCATCCAGATTGAAAGAGTAGCCAGTAGGGATCACCAGGCCAACCACGGATTTTTTCACACCCAGGTTTTCCAGTTTGGCCATCATGCGTGGCAACACTGATTCTGAAGACGATGTGCCGAGTACGATGAGTAATTCTTCCTTGATGTATTTGACGAATTTCCAGATGCTGAAGCCATGTACTTTAGCGATAGCACCAAGTACTCCGAAGATGAAGATCAGGCAGGTTGCGTAGAAAGTCGCCATCAGGAAGCCGAGTTGCACCAGCGAGCCGACACCATATTTACCTATCGTGAAAGCCATCGCGCCAAAGGCACCGATAGGAGCTACTTTCATGATGTAGCCAACGATGACAAACAGCACGTGGGAGAATTTTTCGACCAGGTCAAATACCAGCGTGCCACGACCACCAAAACGATGCAGGGCAAAGCCAAAGAAGATGGAGATCAGCAATACCTGCAATATCTCACCCTTGGCAAACGCATCGGTGAACGTAGTAGGGATGATGGCCATCAAAAATTCTGTCGTGGTCTGCATTTTGCCGGGACCAGCAAAGGCAGCGATGCCCTTGGTGTCGAGCGTATGCACATCGATATGCATGCCAGCACCAGGTTGCACGAGATTGACGATGATGAGGCCGATGATCAGTGCCAGGGTACTGACAACTTCAAAATACAGCAGTGCCATGCCACCGGTTTTGCCGACTTTTTTCATGTCTTCCATACCCGCTATTCCAACGACCACGGTACAGAAAATAATCGGTGCGATCATCATCTTGATGAGCTTGATGAAACCGTCACCAAGAGGCTTCATGGCAGCGCCGGATTCAGGATAAAAATGGCCAAGCATCACACCCAGAATGATGGCGGTGATGACTTGAAAATACAGGGATTTGTAGAAGGCTTGAGCTTTCATCCTTGGTCTCCATTGGATGGTAGAAAGTCTCGCCTGTATCACATCATCATGGCGAGCACGTTGCGGAATATTTTTTTCCGTCAGTGCAGCCATTATGGGAAATGCGTGGAACAGCCACAATTGTGGCTTTCCACAGTGCCTAATTTTTATGCAGAAATTTACGCAGCAATGTGTTGTCTTGAAGAAGCCTGATGTTGAATAATGCGACCCAGTAAACGCATCGCATCATCCAGATCCTGGGTGTAAGGCATGCCGCAATTGATACGCAAAAAATGATCAAAACGATTTGAATTGGAATACATCAAACCTGGCGAAACCAGGATACTCTCCTCTAGAGCGGCATCAAAAACAGCGCGTGATGAAGTGCCTGTCGGCATCTCCACCCACAAGGAAACACCACCGGCTGGCATGGTCACGCGCGTGCCTTCGGGAAAATATGTGGCAATCGCTTCAGCCATTTTTTCTCTTTGCGTGGCGAGGCTGCTACGTAGTTTCCGCAGGTGCCTGTCATAAGCTGATGACAGCAAAAAAGTTGCTGTGACTATCTGTGACAATTCTTCGTTGTAACGTGTGTGCGCATACTTCAGCATGTTGACCCGTTCTTGCCAGCGGCCTGCCAGTATCCAGCCTACGCGCATGCCGGGCGCAAGTATCTTGTGTACCGATGCGCAGTAAATCACGTTGCCGCTATGGTCCCATTGTTTGAGTGCAGTTGGGATTTTGTCGCCATCGGCGAGGGCGCTGTAGGAGTCATCTTCTATCAGCGGTATGCCTTGTTTTTCACACAGTGCCACCAGTTTTTGCTTGTGCTGGTCAGGCATCATGCTGCCCAGCGGATTTTGCAAATGCGGCACCACCACGACTGCCTTGATATTGTCATAGGTCTGCATCGCCAGCTCCAGCGCTTCGACTGACATGCCAGTGCTGGGGCTGGTCGGTATTTCCAGCGCCTTCATGCCCAGGCTTTCCAGCACTTGCAAGAGGCCATAAAAGGTTGGTGATTCGACGGCGATGACATCACCCGCTTGCGCCACCGCACGCAAGGCCAGGTTCAGGGCTTCGATACAGCCATTGGTGATGATGACCTGTTCTGCCGAGGTGCTGATGCCAGAATCAAGCGCACGCTTGGCCAGCGCTGCTTTGAGTTCGCGGTTGCCACCCGGCGATATTGCCTTGGTCAGCAGTTCTGGATAACGGCGCAAGGTGCTGACAGTCAGGCTGCGTAATTGCTGGTGCGGGTACAGGGCAGGGCCACCGGTGGCACGTGCCAGATTGCATTTCACCTGGCGCTGGCCCTGGGCGATGATTTCAGACACTTTTTCATGAATACCGACAAACTGTGCCGGGTCGATGATCTTGCCTATGGTTGGTTCCTGCGCCGGTATCAGGCGCACCCGGCGTGGCTGTCGCACAAAATAACCGGACCGCGGGCGCGCTTCCAGCCAGCCCTCGGTCTCCAGCTGGCGACACAGCTGCAGGGCCGTCGATAGACTTACCCCGTGTACATGCATGAGCTTGCGCACCGAAGGCATGCGGTCACCGAGCTTGAGCGTGCCACAACGGATCGCATTCAGATAATGGTCGGCCAGTTGCCTGTAGAGAGGTAAGGTTTGCATAGCTTGACGATGTAAAGATGCTCAGGGCCTGCACAGATACAGTTCAGGGCTAACGATACAATAACAGATTATGAATTCGCTGTCTGATGCGATACAGATGTGTGTTTTCTGTGTCTGTGCAGGTTTGCTGACCAGGCCTATCCTGATACCTGTATCCAAAGCTCTTTTTGGGTCATTTTCAGGAGCATTACCATGCATAGCAACAGCATCAGGCAAGACCAGAGCATGCACTGCCTGTTGGCGGCAGGCAGCACCTTATATGTGAAGACAGGGAAACTGCGTTTAATCGCCTGGCCGCAATTTGTCGAGGGGCTGGCATGGCAGGCGGATACGGTATTGGACACAGGCTGTGTGTATCAGGTGCCAAATGATGGCTGGGTAGAATTGCGGGCGTTGCAGACCAGTGATGTCCTGCTGCAAAAGCCAGAGCCTGTGCGCTGGTGGCAAGCGTTGGTACAGGCCTGGCAATCATTGTGGGCGGGCTGGCGTGGTCACCAGCCGCACTAAGGAAAATTAAGAGAAATTAAGGGAAAAACTCTTTCAGCAAAAAGTTTTCCAGCTCGGCAGAATCTTCTGGCCGGGCCGACTTGACGATCACGCGGCCCAGCCTGCGGGATTCCCAGTTGAAGTCGCCCTTGTATTCCATACGTATGATTTCTATCATGCGGCGCACTACTGCCAGGCGTACGTCACCACCAAGACCAGCATCGACTTCAAAGGATTGCTTGCCATTCGAAGCAATGACACGGGTGTTCCAGCCACGGAAAGTAAAGCTGGCTACCCGCGTGCCTACAGTCCCCAGTTCAAACACACCACTGCCACCACCACGGTTGGCCGCCTGTTGCATGCTGCGTTTGACATTGGCTTCGGCGACTTCCTGCGGGGTCATGCCACGGCCTGCCTGACGTGCACCGTCATTTTCCTGGGCGGCGGCCTGCTCTGCCGCACGGCGGCGCTCACGCGCAGCATTGGCCAGGGCCATCATATCCATTTCTGGCGGGGTCTCTTTGGCTTGTGGCGGCGGTGGTTGTGCTACCGGCGAGTCTGTGACTGGCGGTGGCGGTATTTTGGGCCGGGTGATTGCGTTTTTGGATGGTGGCACCCGCACCGGCTTGGATTCAGCTTTTTGCTTTTGCGGCGCAGTCGCCTGTTTGGGGGCTTTGGCCACCTTGTCCATGATAAAGACCATGGGTTCGCTGGAACCAGCCTTGTCAAGCTTCTTCTTGAGCACATTCATGTGCAGCAGGAAGTACAGCAAGAGCCCGTGGACCAGCAAAGCCAGCAAGATGCCGAACATATTCGCAGGGCGAAACCGGATATGCAAATGAATTTCGCCCGGCAGGGCAACTTCATCCTCAGGCGCTTCTATGCTCAACTTCATGGACTATATGAACCGGTGTGCAGAATTTCAAGGTGGCAAGGATACCTCAAACTATGTCTCTCCCTGTAACAAAGATTGTCTGTCGCTGAATCGGCAAACCGGCGCATGCTGATAAAAAACGAAAGTGTAACAAATGACGCGCCCGGTTTTTGAATCTTTAATGCTATTTACATTTGCAAGTAACAAACTATATAGAAAATTAGCCTAACTCCTGACAACTGCTTACAAATAGGTAATAAGTAATTTACATGACTGTCCTACTCTGCAAGCCTGGGTCGCAAGAATGAACAATTCATATCACATACCAAATCTAGGGAGACAGGACATGGAAGACCAGCCAAGCGTCGCGGACTTGAATACTCAGACCGCAGCGGATCAGGATACGTTCAATCAGCAGGCAGAATTAAAGGCAGCGGCGCTGCTGGCATCGACGGCCTTGCTGGCCGCCTGTGGTGGCAGCAATACGACGGCGCAAAATGACACGGGCAGCAACAATACAGCCATGGCTGCACCGCCAGCACCGGCGCCTGACCCCAGTGCCGCAGCGATTACTGCCCCTGAGGCGGCGCGCTTCCTGGCTCAGGCCAGCATGGGTGCCAGCCGTGCCCAGATCGCCAGGGTACAAAGCTTGGGTTATGCAGGCTGGATAGATGAACAATTGAGCCTGCCTGGTAATGGCACGCGCTGGGACTGGCTGGTGTCCAAGGGTTTTAACGATATCAGCTACCGTAACAGTCAGGCAGGTTTTGATTCCACCGCCTGGCGCAAACTGATCAGCTCGCCAGACACCCTGCGCCAGCGCTTCACCCTGGTATTGTCAGAAATTATCGTGGTTTCCATCGATGGCCTTATCGGTGGCGGCTGGAAGGCATTTGGTGCAGCGGGCTGGCTGGACATGCTGGAAGCAAATTGTTTTGGCAATTACCGCGATCTGCTGCAAATGGTCTCGACCAGCCCGGCCATGGGGCAATACCTGACCTTCCGTGGCAATGCCAAATACAATGCGCAAACCGGTGCCATGCCAGATGAAAACTATGCGCGTGAACTGATGCAGTTGTTCAGCATAGGTTTGCTGGAACTCAAACTCAATGGCACGCCACGCCAGCAAGATGGCAAGAATATAGAAACCTATGACCTGACCGATATCACAGGTCTGGCACGCATCTTCACAGGCTGGGATTTTGACCTCGCTGGTGGCAAGGCTGACAAGCCTGACTTCTTGCACAGGCCCATGACTCAGGTACCGGTCAGGCATGAAACCGGTGCTTCCACTTTTCTTGATAAAACCGTAGGCGAAGGGCTCAATGGAGCCGATGCACTGAGTGCCGCACTCGACATCATTTTTGCCCATGACAATGTGGCACCCTTCATCAGCCGCCAGCTCATACAAAGACTGGTGACCAGCAATCCCTCAACTGGCTATGTCTCCAGAGTTGCCACCGTATTCAATGATGATGGCAGCGGCACGGCCAGCAAGAAAGGCAATCTGAAAGCCGTATTGAAAGCCATCTTGCTGGATGACGAGGCGCGCAAGCCAGCTAATCTCAGTGACCCGCAGTTTGGCAAATTGCGTGAACCCATGCTGCGTTTCCTGGCCTGGGCGCGTGCCTACAATGTCACGGCAACCAATGATATCTGGAACCTGGGCAACACCAGTGATCCTGCTACCAGGCTGGGGCAAAGCCCCTTGCGTTCACCCTCGGTATTCAATTACTTCCGTCCCGGTTATGTGCCGCCCAATACCGCTATCGCAGCGGCCAGCCTGGTCGCGCCCGAGTTCCAGATCACCAATGAATCTTCAGTCGTTGGCTATGTGAATTACATGCAGCGCGCTATCAGTAGCGGCATCAGTGATCTCGTGCCTGACTATAGCAGCCTGATGCCGCTGGCAGACACCGCGTCAGCCATGCTCGACGAAATCAACCTGGTGCTGGCGGCCGGGCAGTTAAGTACAGTAACCCTGCAAAACCTCAGTACGGCTGTCGATAGCATGCCGCGTGGTACAGATACCCGCCGCAAACAAAGAATCTATGCAGCGCTAACCCTGGTGCTGGCTGCACCTGAGTTCATCGTTCTCAAATGAGCCGGCAAATAAGCCTGCTTCCGCGCCAATAATAATTTGCTGCCATCACTACAGGAAAGCATCATGAAAAATTCAAACACGATGAATGCCTCACGCCGCGCATTCTTGCAACGTGCTTCTGCACTCTCCATCGCCGGTGTCGCCACTCCCTGGGCATTGAATCTCGCCGCCATGGCCGAAGCCTCAGCCGCCACGGCGGACGATTACAAAGCCATCGTCTGTGTATTTCTATATGGCGGTAATGATTACGCCAATACGCTGGTGCCTTACGACAGCGCCAACTACGCCGCGTATTCCCGCCTGCGCCCCACGCTGGCCTATGGACGCGACAAACTCGATGCGACTGCCTTGCAGGGCCTGAATGTGCCGGTCGATAGAAACGGTGTCAGCCATCAGTATGCACTGGCACCTGAGCTGGCCCCGTTGCTGCCCATCTTCAATACTGGCAAGATGGGCATCATGCTTAATGTCGGTACCCTGATACGGCCAACCACCAAGCTGGAATACACGAACAAGACGGCCATGCTGCCACCCAAGCTGTTTTCCCATAATGACCAGCAATCGGTATGGCAATCATCTGCAGCCGAAGGAGCGACATCTGGCTGGGGCGGGCGCATGGGGGATCGCTTTGTGGCGGGCAATGGCAATGCGACGTTCACATGCGTGAATGTCTCGGGCAATGCGGTTTATCTGTCGGGTAATACGGCAGTGCAATACCAGGTCTCGACCAATGGTTCCGTGCCACTCGCAGGTTTGCAGGCACCGCTGTTTGGTTCTGCGGCCTGTTCCACGGCCTTGCAAAACCTCGTCACGCAGGCCCGTACGCATCTGTTTGAAAATGAATATACCCGCGTCAGCAAACGCTCGATAGATGCGAATGATGTCCTGACCACCGCATTGGCGGGGGCACCAGCAATCAACACGCCATTCAATGAAGCCAACAACCTGGCCATGCAATTGAAGATGGTGGCGCGCATGATTTCCTGTGCCGGTGCGCTGGGCGCAAAACGCCAGGTGTTCTTTGTTTCCATGGGTGGCTTTGATACCCATGATGGCCTGGTCAGCACTCATCCAGGTTTGCTGGCCAGTGTCGCCGAAGCTCTCAATTCATTTTATGAAGCGACGAAGGAATTGAAGGTCGATAGCAAGGTTACCGCATTCACCGCTTCCGATTTTGGCCGCACCCTGACAGGTAATAATGATGGTTCTGACCATGGCTGGGGCAGCATGCATTTCATGCTTGGTGGTGCAGTCAACGGCAAGCGTTATTACGGTACCGCGCCGCTGGTGGCGACCGATAGTGATGACGATGTAGGGCAGGGCCGTCTGTTGCCGACCACCTCGGTCGATCAATATGCCGCCACTCTGGGCAAATGGCTGGGTGTATCAGATACGGACATGCTGGATTTGCTGCCCAACCTCAAGTATTACGATGCGAGCCAGCGTTATCTTGGATTTGTCTGACTGTTTTTGTCTTCAGATCAGACCAAACCAGCCCAGTGCAGCACCACCCGCCAGCAGCCACAGCAAATGCAGGCGGGTGCACCAGACTACGATGGTGCAGACTACGGTCATCAGCCATAAAGGCCAGTCCCTGCTGGCCTGGTCATGCGATGCTGCCATGATCCAGCCGGTAGCAAGCAAGAGGCCGATAACTATTGGTGCCATACCCAGCTTGAAGGCGCGCACACTGCGCAACTCACGGTTGGCATGGCCCCAGCTTGCTGCGACATAAGTCAGGGTGGTGCTGGGCAAGAGTATGCCTGTCATGGCGACGAAAACACCGATCAGCGCCGTCCACATGCCGCCAGCATTCATGCCCACGTTCCAGCCCATCAGGGCAATGAACAAGACGTTCGGGCCCGGTGCAGCCTGGGCAATCGACACCGAGGCATTGAATTGTGCATCGCTAAGCCAGCCCTGTTGCGTGACCAGGTAACGGTGCATGTCAGGCAGAGTGGAAATCGCTCCGCCTATCGACAACAGCGACAGCATCATGTAATGCAGGAACAACTGCAGCCAGTCATGCCAGTTCATCGTGATGTGCAGGGCACCATGCAGAGTATCAGGCATTATTTCAGCCTCCGGTAAACCAGTGCGCAAGTGATGGTGCCGAGGGTGAACAGGACATAGGCCAGCGGCAGGCGCAAGAGAGCGATACCGGCAAAACACAGGGCGCTGAAGATCAGCGCAGTAAGCCTGCCAACAGGATTATTTTTGAGGGCAGGTACCAGCTTGAGCGCCGTCGCAATGATCAGCCCCGCCGTCACCGCACCCATGCCACGCAGCGCGCCGACAACCTGAGGATACTGGGAAAATTGCGCATACACCACCGCCAGCAACACGACGATCAGCAAGGGCACTGACAACATGCCAGCCAGCGCTGTTATAGCCCCGGCAAAACCGAAATGGCGGTGACCTATCATCAGCGACAGATTCACCACATTCGGCCCCGGCAAAATCTGTGCAACGGCCCAGTCTTCGACGAATTCTTCCATCGTCATCCAGCGTTTCTTTTCCACGAGTTCGCGCTGTACAACCGCGAGTACGCCGCCAAATCCTTGCAATGCCAATAAGGTAAATGAAATATACAAATCCGCAAGGGAGGTAGGGCGCTGGCCTGGAAGTTCTGTGGACATGATGTTGGCAGCTTGACAGCTAGGCGTTGGGGCAGGCTTACATTGTAAAGCAGGAGTGAAAATGCTGCTGGGCAAATATTTCACCTGTTCAAATTTCCTCTTACACGGCATTGCCCAGTGCGCGCATCATCGACAAACAGTAAGAACTTGTATCATTTGAAAGAAGTTCTGCACTTGCTTATTTGTCAGCCAGCTTTGCGCTACAGTGTTTTTATTTTACTGGTCAAGATCATGAGCGAAGACAAGATAGTCATGGTTGAAGGTGCCAGCCCTGCCATGCAGGCAGCGGCTGAACAGGCGCGCAAGACTTTCAAGTATTTCTGGCGCGAGTTGTCATGGGAATATCGCCGCATCATTCCCGGCCTGGGCCTGGCTGCGGTCAAGGTGGCGTTTGCTACCGACCCGGATAGTGAAGGGCCAGAAGTTGAGCACATGTGGATCAATGAAATACAGTTCGATGGTGACACCGTCTCAGGTGTCTTGCTGAACAATCCGCAATGGCTGGACAGCATTGCTGCGGGTGATCCTGTCAGTGTGCCGCTGGCAGAAATTGGGGACTGGATGTACACTATCAACGGCAAGGTCTATGGCGGTTACAGTATCGACGTCATGCGCAGTGATATGTCAAAAGCCGAGCGCGAAGAACATGATCAGGCCTGGGGCCTGGATTTTGGCAAGCCCGGTGAAGTCATGATCGTGCCAGCGGCGACCCAGGAAAAACAGGGATTTTTATCCGGCTTGTTTGGCAAAAAGGAACAGCCCATTATCCTCAGTACAGAAGATTTGCCTGAGCATCCCATGAGTGAAAACATGGCAGAGAAAATGGACCAGGGTCTGCGGGACGAACCGGCATTTGCCCGCAGCGTCGATGAAGATGGCTGGACCCTGTTGCAGAGAGATGCACTGGCAGGTAATCTGGCCCCGGTGAGTTTGCTGGTCAAACATGGTGCCGATCCAAATGCTCTCAATCCCAAAGGTGAGTCAGCACTGGATCTGGCGCGCAAGATGGGTTGGCCGAGGATTATCGCTTTGCTCGAAAAGAAATTGCATTGAGCAGTTTTTTTACTTCACGAAAAAATCACGATTCTCTTTGCTTATGGTGCGCGCGTATGCGCGCACGCCATTCACCCAGCACGGTCAGTGCACTCTGAAATTCTTTTTCTATCAGGTCGGCTTCGGCATCCGTAATCACACCATCGATCAGGGCAGTTGATACTGCCTCTGCCACGTCGCCAACGCGGCTCATGACGCGGCAGACCGTTTGCGACAAATCATCTTCACTGACCTGGTCAGGCTCAGGTATCACAAACGCAGCCATGCCATGACGGCTTAACAGCGCATGTAGTGGCAGATGAGCATCCTTGACGCCAGCGTCATGACACAGTTCAACGATCAGCGAGAGTTCTTCAAACGAAGGATAGTGTGACTCTATGCCCGGTGCCAGCTTGTTGCGCAAGACATTCACCGAGACCTCCATGCGGCCCGCCAGAGCCTCCAGTCCACCAGGATAGGCGCGCGCAATCTTGTACAAGGCGTCGTGCTGGTTCATGTCTGAATATTTGCGTGTCATGGTGAATTCCCCAATTTATTACCGATGATCTTTGTGTTTTTGCTCACTATGATGACATCCATCAAGCGTTGAGGGATTGTACAGATAGCTTAACCATATTTCTATAGATGAGAACCATGAACAGTTTTAATAACAAATTAATAGCAGTCATGCTGGCGCTGGTCTTGCCACTCTCGGCCAGCCTTGCGCATGCTGCCGGGCGTTCATCCGGGTCTTCTGGCGGTTTTCGTGGTGGCTTCTCTTCGCAAAGAAGTGTCAGCAAGCCTGCACCATCGGCGCCCTCAAAGACAGGATTTGGCAGCTTCAATACCAGCAAGCCTGCGTATACAAGCAAGAAGTCTGATTCTGCACTGAACCGTGACCTGGAAAAAAACCAGGCGCAGGCGAATGCACAAAAGAGCATGGATGCACGCCAGCAGACAGCACAGCGAAGCCAGCGGGGCTTTGGTAATAGTGCCAGTGGCAACAACGGTGTTAATAACAGCGGCAATCAACAGGCTGCCAACCAGCCTGCCAATCAGTCTACATATGCAACACCACCTGTGACGCAATCCGCACCGGTCATGATGCAGCCGCAGGTAGTGCAGAGAGGTAGTGGCATTTTGCCTGCTGTCGTCGGTGGCGTGATACTGGGTAGTGTGATGAGTCACCCACAGGCAGCAGAAAACCGTCAGTCGCAGCAACTGGAACCGCTTGCCAACGTGGGTACTGGCAGTAGCAAGGACGAAGCGGCAGGTAGTACAGCAACTGAAGCGAATGGCAAGACGCCTGCATTGAGCAGTGCAGATGCAGAAAATACGACGGCAACAATAACAGCGACCAAAGTGGCACAGGAGAACGGTGATTTTAAATTGTTGCGCACCGTTCTCGTCATCTTGCTGTTCGCTGCGCTGGCCTGGGCAGGCTGGCAATTCCTGCTCAGCAGACGCAACAGGCGCAACAAGCAAGACAGTGCAGTTCATTACAGTTTAGGAGGAAATTAATACCATGGCCTGGAAAGATGCATATCAGTATGTAGGCAAGCTGTTCAACAAGCATAACAAGGATGAACTCGTCGCCGACGAGATGCATGCAGAGAGCGGCAGGCAGGATGCGGCTTTGCCACTGGGCGCGCGTATAGGCAGTGTCGTCAATCTGCAAAAGACACCGTTGATACGCGCCATCAGCCAGGGTTCGTTGATCGCCATGCCGGATGAAGCGGAGACCCGCATCGTCGCCATCAGCCGTGTGCAACTGCCGATCAGCGGCAAGATGTACCGCTATTACCTGAACCGCGACGCTGATGGTAACAATGGCGGTGAGAAATTCCTGCAGTTGTATTGTGATGCCAGCGGTGAATTGCAAGAGCTCTTGTATTGCAGCCACCTGACAAGGCTGATACCAGAAACCGTCGAAGACCAGCAAGCCTTTCTCGGTGAAAACGGTGCCGGGCTGGGTGACCGCAACTACGCCCTGTGGCGTGAGCAACTGGCGGGCATAGGCTGGGATGAGGCCAGTCTCGACAGTGTATTTGGTGATGCTGACAGCCTGCAATATGAACGCGATGCCGGTGACCCGGCGCAGGAATTTGTCGTCCCTTTTAAAGGTGTCGAAACCCGCATCGATGATGCAGCAGGCAAACTCGGTTTGCAGCAGGATGTGGTCTTCATGCCTTACCGCAGGAGTTTGAATGAGGCAGGTGAGCAGTCTGAATTACTGTTGATCAGCACTGAGATTTTACGTAGCAAGGATGGCAGCAGCAAGCGCGACATCCATGTTGATTTTATGATTGCCCTACCCCTGGAAGCGGAAAGGCTGCTGGTGCAATAGCACCGTTTTGATGTAGTACCCGTAATACAGTATTTGACCATTACCGCATCACACACTGAGAGGATTACCATGAGCAATATGAATGGCTGGGGCCTGACCGCACGTTTGATTTCCAAACACTTTGGTGCACTCGGCGACAAGATATCTGAAGCGATCGCCAACTTTGATCCAGAGACAGCGACCGAAGCCGACCGTGACCGCCTGGCAGCCGCCCTGCGCGATACGGCACAAAAACTGGCTGCGGCCCGCGCTTCTTTCGACAAGGAACATAATGATGTAGTGCGTTTGCGTGAGCTGATTGCGAACGATGAAAAAGCCTCGGCAACATTGGCAGACCGTCTTGCTGCAGGCAAGATTTCTGAAGCAACGGTCAGCCTGTTCTGTGATGAGCTCGAAGCCAACAAGGCACGCCTGCCACTGGAAATTCAGGAAGAAGCAGATGCCAGAGAATACATGGATGAATTGCAGAAGATCGTCGATGCCTTCTCCAGACAACTGGCAGACTTTGATGCTGCTGCGAAAAAAGCCCTGCAAAGCCTGGCTGCGGCCAAGGCACAAAAAGACTTGCAGCAACTGCGCATGGACAGGCAGGAGCAACTCAGCAGCCTGTCCAGCATGGCCAGCCATTCAAGTGCCTTGAATGCCCTGACACGTCGTGCGCAGACAGTCAGTAACGAAGCGGCAGGTTTGCGCATCGTTGCCGATATCGCGCAAAAACCGCTGGACCAGGCGGCAGAGATTGACGCCATCCGCAAATCGGTGGCGCAGGCAGATACTGCAGGTGAGAGCACGCTGGAAAGGCTCAAACGTCTGTCCAGCCAGACCGCAACAGCGGCCTAAGACTGCCTGCTGACTCTCTGGGTCAGCAGTGTCAGCCAGCGGTCTGCACCGGTGACTTCGCTGATGACTTGCGAAAAGTCACAGACGGTGCGGGCCGCTCTTTCGAGTAACTGTATGTCGGCTTCATGCTGGCGTGCCACATGCGGGTCTTCGAGGAACAGGATGCGGCGTATCTGCCGGTCGAGCACCAGCTCTGCTAGCTGTGCATCCCCACCGAGGGGGCCGGAAAGATAAGGGGTGACCCAGTTCTTGCCGGCTTCTTCTCCCTTGATTTTTTGTGCCAGCTTGTTCAGCAGGCCACCTGTCGTGCCGGTTGCATAGCGCTGGCCAAAGCTGTCGAGCAACGCAAAGTGTTTCTCCGCCATGAGCAGCATGCTGTCTTTCATCGCATCATGCGCGATCAGGGCAATACCTTCATTTTGCAATTCAAAAGTCGGGTTCAGTTTGAGGTCTGTTGCTGCACCGCTTGCGGTGGCTTCGAGTTCCAGCCATTCCCTGGCGCTGGCCAGCGTCGCCAAAAAAGGTTTGCGGTGTATCACACACTGGCGCTTGAGTGCATGGGCTTCCGGGAAAACCGAAGAAGGATCGACCGGATCTATCAGGTAGATCACCGCATCGACTGCCCTGGCCGGGTCTTTATCGACCACTCTGGATACCAGTTTCATGAGGCCACCTTCGCGGCCATAGGGAAAACGCTCGACCGCAGGGCAGCTTTCCAGCAACCCATGTGAAATAATGGCATCCAGGGTACGTCCGACTATCACGAGTTCTGCCTGCAGATGCTGTAGCGCGGGCCCGCCACCATGTAGTAGCTGCACCAGTGCAGAATTGGGGGCGTCCTGGTGAGATCGGTTGGCAATCAATCCTATGCGTAGCTTTTTTGCTGAGGTCACGGCATCTGCTTTCATGGCTGGTGGGAAAATTGTCTGTCCCCGTAGTTTACTCTCAGAGTGGCCGCACTTGCTGACTGGGGGCTACATTTTGTTACCTAATCCAACAGTCGAGACACACGAAAAAGGCAGGACAGGCGTAGCATTCTGTACATGAAGTAAAACAGGTGAGGATAAAATGAAAAAATGGCGGCATCTGCTGATGGTGCTCATGATCATGACGACCTGTGCCTCGGCTTTGGGTGATGATGATTTTGATGATGAAATGCAAGTCCGGCGCTGGGCCCTGCTAGGGGACACCCAGGCACAGAATATGTTGGGCCTGCTCTATCTTGAACCCAGTGATAACTTGCAAAATGCGCAGGAAGCTGCTTACTGGCTGGAGCAGGCGGCAGACCAGGGCCATGCCGGTGCCCAGGCTAATCTCGGTGTCATGTACCTGACCGGTGAGGGCGTGGAAACGGATGAGGGTCAGGCTTTCCGCCTGTTCCGCCGCGCTGCACTGCAGGGGCTGACTTCTGCCCAGCTTGCTCTTGGTTATATGTATGCGAACGGCAAGGGTGTAGAAGAAAACGATGAAGAAGCAGTTTTCTGGTATCAACAGGCCGCCCAGCAGGGCAATGCCAGTGCCCAACATCATCTGGCACTGGCTTTGCAGGAAGGTGAGGGCGTAGAAAAAAATGTAGTCCAGGCAGCCCACTGGGAGATGCTGGCGGCCGAGCAGGGCCTGTCAAGCGCCCAGTTCCAGATGGGCTTGCGCTACCTGCATGGTGATGGGGTAGAGCGTGACATGATGACAGGCTATCGCTATTTGCTGAAAGCCAGTGTCAAGGTTGGCAGCATGGCGATGGATAGCCGTGAACTGGTCAGCAATGAGCTGACCAGCGAACAGATTGCAGAGATTCGCGATGATTCGCGCTATTGGAAAACGCATCTTTGATTTGCCCTGATGCTCAAATGAAAAAATGCCGCTCATTTTTTAGCGGCATTTTTTTATGTGCCCGGCAATTTAGCTTATTTTCAGCGCAAATATTGTTGTTCAAATTCCTGTGCCGACATCGCGTGGGCAAACAGATAGCCCTGCATTTCCTCGCATTGCAGTTGCTGGAGAAAATCTCTTTGCTCCCGGGTTTCGACGCCTTCGGCAATCACGCGTAATTTCAGGGCATGGGCCAGGCTGATGATGGCAGTGACTATCGCGATATCGCTTTCATTGCCGGGCAAGTCATCAATGAATGAGCGGTCTATCTTGAGTTTGTAGATAGGGAAACGTTTCAGGTAGCTGAGGCTGGAATAGCCGGTACCAAAGTCGTCAATCGCCAGTTTGACACCAAGGGCTGCCAGGGCTTCCAGTTTTCTCAGCGCATCTTCTGCATCCTTGATGAGTATCGATTCTGTCAATTCCAGTTCTATGCATTGCGGTTGCAAGCCATGTTCCTGCAAGGCTGCTGCGATGCTATCGACAAAATTGGTTTGCTGGAATTGCAGTGCAGAGACATTGATTGCCACCCGCATGGACTTGCCATCACGGTTCCATGAGGCGGCCTGCCGTATCGCTGTTTGCATGACCCAGTTACCTATGGGGACGATGACGCCCGATTCTTCGGCCACCGGTATGAATTGTGAAGGACTGACTTCGCCCAGGTCCTTGTCCGTCCAGCGCAATAAGGCTTCGACGCCCATCAGCCTGCCGGTAGCCAGCTCTATCTGAGGCTGGTAATGCAAGCGGAATAACTCATGTTCCAGAGCCTGCCGCATGGCATGGTCGAGCTTCATGCGTGACAACAGGCCAATATTCATCTGGCGCTGGTAAAAACGGAAGTCAGAACGCCCGCGTTCCTTCACATGATACATGGCGCTGTCGGCATTCTTGATGAGGTCAGCCATGCTTTGTCCGTCTGCTGGATAAAGCGCAATGCCTATGCTGGCGGTCACAGTGAAATTCATGCCGTCGAGTGAAAACGGCGCTGACAATTCTTCCAGCACCCTCCTGGCACAAATCTCTGCACCTTCGGCATCGGCTTCATGCAGGAGCAAGACAAATTCATCCCCGCCCAGGCGGGCAGCAGTATCCACCTGGCGTATGCACTTCTTCAGACGTTCAGTGACTTGCAAAAGTACGCGGTCACCAAAGGGATGGCCCAGTGCATCATTGATTTGCTTGAAATGATCAAGGTCGAGGAAGAGCAGGGCAAAGGTCGAATGATTGCGGCTGGAAATCGTGATCGCCTGGCGTATGCGCTCATCCAGCAACAGCCGGTTGGGCAAGCCTGTCAACACGTCAGAAAATGCCAGTTCTTCGATTTTCTGTTTCGCCGTATGGGTTTCTGTCCTGTCCTTGAAAAAGCCTATGTAGTTCAGTGCACCACCCTTGGCATCCGGGACCCTGACCAGCGAAATCATGCACAGGTAGGCATTGCCATTCTTGCGGCGGTTCCACAATTCTCCTTCCCAGAAACCGAGATTTTCGAGCTCCTTGAGCAGGTTCTCGACCTGGGTAGCATTGCCTTCCATGGAAAAAAATTCCCTGGGAGTCTTGCCCAGCATTTCCTGTTCGGTGTAACTGCTGAGACGTTCGAAACTGGGGTTGGTGGTGACTATCTTTTGTTCGGCATCGGTGATGAAAATCGCGTCGGTGCTCGATTCAAATACCTTGGCGGCCAGGCGCAGGCGTGCCTCGTCTGCCAGACGCTGGGTGATATCGCGGTAAGAATAAACCCGGCCTATCGGGCGTCCCCGTGCATATTGCGGCAGCGTCACTCTCTCCAGTATCTTGCCTGAGCGCAGAGTCAGTACATCAGTCGCTTCCATCAGAGGCGAGCGGGTGATGGTGCCCAGTCTTTCTTCATACAAGCCGGCATCAAGCATGCTTTTATCCATCCAGGCATAGATGGCCTTGTCATTCCGCTGCGTCATCAAGTCGTCCGGCAGCCCCCACAGCTCAGCGAATAAATGGTTGTAACTGCGTATGGCGCCATCAAGATCGGTGACCAGTATGCCGTCAGCGGTAGATTCCAGTGTCGCGCGCAGTTCGGCAATCAGTTTTTCCAGTTCATTCTCGACCTGGCGCTGGCTGGAATGGTCATTGATGGCGACCACATAGACCGAACTGTCCAGGCCTGTCCTGAGCAGGGTCACCCGTCTTTCTATCTGGACTATGCTGCCATCAGCGCGTTTCAGCAGGGTTTCGGAATGGATGTTTTCTGACAGGCCAGCCGCCACATCTTCCCAGAAGAACACATCTTCAGGTGCCGCGGCCAGATCAACGATGCCCCTGCCAAACAGGCTACCAGGCGGGACTTGCAGCAATTGATGGATGGCCCGGTTGGCAGCGACTATGCGTAGCTGTATGGGATCGACCAGTATCACTGCTTCCAGCAAGCCTTCTATCAGTGATTGCCAGGGATGGGCTTTCATGTGGCTGCCCCGTCTTCGCTACGAGCCTCGGCCTCCAGGCCACGTTCAAAGAAATAGCACAGGCGTTTGCGTGGTGACAAATAATCATAAGCCGCCTTAGGCAGTTGCAGTGGCTTCAGGCTGCGGTGTATGCACAGCGTACTTTCATGCTCCAGGTTGATGACCAGTGCTTCTTCGCGCGGCACCGCAGAGTTGTGGATGACAACCTTGGGTTTGATGGGCCGCGCAGAATTGACCGATACCACCATGGCATAACGTTCATCGGTCAGTTGCACGACTGAGCCCGGCGGGTAAATGCCCATCATGCGGATGAAGGCGGTCAGGGTAGGGGCGTGAAAGCGCGGCTTGTGCTGGGTAAAAATCTGCGACAGGGCTTCATGCGGGGTGACTGCAAATGCCGGGTTGGCCGGATTACACAGATTATCGTAATGATTGACCAGGGCAACAATGCGGCTGATGGTACTCAGCTTGTCACCCTGTACCTTGCTGGGATAACCCGTGCCATCGGCATGTTCATGATGTTGGGCGATGGCCAGCATGACATTCGCCGACAAGCCCATCTTGCGCGCCATCGCCAGGCTGTGCACGACGTGCTCGTGGTAAAGCTCACGCTCGGCATGATTGAAATGTTCATCCTGCCAGCGCAGGCGGTCTGGCAATTCCATCTTGCCTATGTCATGCAGGATGGTGGCGACACCCAGGTCCAGCATCTCGGCCTTGCTCAAATGCAGGGCCCGGCCCAGCAAGAGTGAAATGACAGTCACATTGATGGAATGCAATGAGGTTTTTTCACCTGCTTTTTCTGACAGCAGACGTATTGCTGCTTCATCTTCACCGAGTATCTCGCCCAAAAAGCCTTGTATCAATTGTTCGGCCAGTTCTTTGGCCTGGGACGGCTGGGAATGGAGCAGGTCCGTGACCTGCTTGAAGGTTTGTGCCGCATGGGCAAACTGGCGCTCACAGACTTGCAGGCTGGCTTGCTGGCTGGCCAGCAATTCCCTTCTTTGCCGGGCGGCAAAGGCCGCCGGGCTTTCGGTGGCCTTGATCTCGTGCTGGGCGGGCTGTTGTTCCTCAGTGTTGCCTGCTTCGGGCGTGCTCTTGTCCGGCGCATAGCGTATGCGCTCCAGACCCAGCGAACGTATGGTATCGATTTGCGACTGATTGCTGATCTTGAAATTTGAAACCGGGAAGGGATGATCCATCCAGCCCACGTCCAGATAGACAAACATGCCTATGCGCAGCTGGCCAAGCTCAATAAACTGTGTATGAATATCAGTCATGACACCGGTGTCCGGAAATGTGACGCTTGAGCTCGTTTTTCAGCCTATATGCTGCCTGGGCGCGGCATGCATTCCGCGCAGCACTATTCTGCATGTTACATCAGCTTTTTGTGTGTCTGCCTACAATTCCGGCTTGAATGTGGGTTTTATGCTCAAATTGTGCTGGTTTTGATGCAAAAACAGGGGTCTTGCCATATTCAAGGCTTGGCACAATCACAGACATCATTTCCCTTGTCGAAAATGATGCGCCAGACGCCAGGGCTTTCTTGCCGCCAGATGGAAGTAAAGCTCGCCACCAGTTTGCCTTGCGGGTCACGTACCGGCCCGCTGCTGAGTGCCAGCTTGCCCGATTCCAGCACTTCTACTGTTTCCGGTGCCCAGGAAAAAGGGGCGGCAGGGCCTTCATAAAAGCGTTTCCAGGCTGTTGCTACTTCCTGTTTGCCGTGCAAGACTTTTTTGGTCGAAAAAAAGATGGTTTCATCCGCCAGGAATTCAGTGAAAGCCTTGTGGTCACGCACTTCCATGGTCCTGGCGAAGGCGGTCTCAGTTTGCATGACCTGTCTGACCAGTTCTGCATGATCATCAGCGGCATGGGTATCCAGGCTGATAACCATGCCGGCAAGCAGACTGGCGGCCAGCAGCAGGCGTGAATAAATGGCAGTCATAAGAAACCCCTTCAGATGGACATCAGCTTACAGGTTTAAAAGAAGCTGGCAATTTGCTCCAGTGGCTTCTTTTGTATATTCGGCACCAGGCAATGCTCTGCCGGATAGCCAACTACCAGCAAAATATACGGTTTTTCATTGTCTGGTCTTTGCAGCAACTGGTTCAAAAATCCCATGGGGCTGGGAGTATGGGTCAGTGTTGCCAGGCCAGCCTGATGCAGGGCTGAGATCAGAAAGCCAGCCGCAATCGATACAGATTCAGGCACATAATAATTTTTGACAGCGCTGCCGTCATCCATGAGTGTGGCTTTTTGCCCAAAGATGGCGATCAGGTAAGGGGCAGTTTCCAGGAAAGGTTTGTCTGCGTCCGTGCCCAGCGGCGCCAGCGCATCTTTCCATTCCTGTGGCGCGCGCCTGTCATAAAACTCGCGCTCTTCTATCTCTGCCTCTATGCGTATCTTGTGCTTCAGGGCGGGGTTGGTGACCACGGCAAAATGCCAGGGCTGGTGATTGGCACCTGATGGTGCTGTACCTGCTGTCAGCAAGCAGGTTTCTATGACGGCGCGTGGTACGGGGCTGTCAGAAAATTCGCGTATGGTCTTGCGCCTTTTCATGTCCTCGTAAAAGCTTTGCGCACGTGCCAGCATTTCAGTTTCCGGGTAGGACTGATAAGTCGATAGCGGAATGAACTGTGGCGATCCCTGATTGAATGAAAGTTTGCTCATGGCTTTTCCTTGCAATACTGGTGGAAGGGAAGGGCAGCTTTAATCGTTGCGGTTTTTCCTGAATGCAAGCCAACCGGCAATCGCAGTAAACGTCGCCACGATGGCAACGACGATCCAGAAACCATTTTCATGTTGCGCTAAGGGCACGCCACCCACATTCATGCCGAGCAGGCCGGCGATGATATTGATGGGAAGGGCCAGCACGGTGACGATCGTCAGCACGAACAATGAGCGGTTATTCTGTTCATTGACGCTGGCGGCAATTTCTTCCTGCAAGAGCTTGATGCGTTCCTGCAAAGAAGCCATGTCACTGAGCACCACGGCAAATTCTTCTGTCGATTGACGCAACTCCTGTACATCACGCTCAGCCACCCAGACTGGTGGTCTTTGCAGCAGGCGGAACAGGGCGGCAGGCTCAGGTGCCAGCAATCTTTGCAGGCGCACCAGTACACGGCGCAACTCGCCGAGATTCGCACGCTTGTGATTCAGGCGGTCGGCCAGCAGGTGATCTTCGATGTCATCGATTTTCTTGATGACATTGCGCACTATGCCTATCAGCACATCAGCCTGGTCACGCAATAAATGGGTCAGTAATTCTGTCGGTGAGCTGAAATGTTCACCCTGGTTCACCGCATTGCGCAACCGGTCTACCGACTTCAGGGGTTTGCGCCTGGCGCTGATCATGACATTGCTGCTGACATTCAGCCACAGGGTGGCGATGTCCGAGGCTTCAAAGGCAAAATCATGCAAGACATCATTGACGACCGCGATCAGGCTATGGTCAGCGTGTTCTATGCGGGTAGAACGTGAGCCTTCATGCAGGGTTTCGAAAAACTCGTCCGGCAGGGACGCATGTTCGCGCAGCCATTTTTCCGCAGCGACATTGGATAAATTGAAATGCAGCCAGATGAAAGAATCATCGCGGCTGCTGTGCCGCGATTGCAGCCATTCGACTGCCTCTTTGGTGTCCAGGGGCTTGCCTGGCTGTTCATGTGCAAAAACATAGCCACAAATCAGCCCCGACTGATCTGAACCATACGACAAGTGATCTGTTTGCATTTGCTGTCCAGGCGAAGAAACTGGACACATTGTAAATCAGCCAAGCATGTTCATGCTTAGCCTACCAGCATGTTTTTGTAGGATTGCGAAGCCTGGCGTATGCAATCCTGGAAGGTCAGGGCGGCATGTGACAAAGGCCGGGTCTTGTTCCATATCATGCCTACCGGACTGGGCAGGTGACCCAGGTTCAGGGGCAGGATTTGCAAGACACCTTCCGCCACCAGTTGACGGGCCGCCGACAGCGACAACAAGCCCAGGCGTGGTGGCTCCATCAGCAAAGGCACGTTGACTGAGCGCGATACCGATTCAATGACGTCGGTAGGTTTGTTCAAACCGTTCTTGGCCAGCAGGTTGATCATGCGCTGATGCGTCGGTGATTCTTCTACCGACAAAATCCAGGGCAGGTTATTCAAATCCATCCAGGTCAGGTTATCGCGTCTTGCCAGCGGGTTCTTGCTGGAGGTGACGATGACCAGGGGATCGTCATACAAGACTTCTTCCTGCAGGTGTTCTGCCGCACGTTCAGAAAACACACGGCCTATGACCATGTCTATCTTGCCTTCGCGCAGTTCATGCAAGAGCTGATCGACCGTGCCATCCATGATGCATAAGGTGACATTGGGCCAGCTGGCCTTGAGTATCTTCACCGCCTTGGGAATGATGGTGGTCGAGACCACACTGAGGATGCCTACCGTGACTTTGCCGACCGTGCCGGTAGCCAGCGAACGCATCTCCTGATGTGCTTTTTGTAAATTAAATAAAACTTCTCTGGCATGTCTGATAAGACATTCGCCAGAGGGTGTTGGTTTTATACCACGGCCAGCACGCTCAAATAACTTGACACCTATTCCTTCTTCCATTTCACCCAGCATCTTGGAAACAGCCGGCTGGCTGACATGCAAAGTCGCCGCAACCTGAGCAACCGTCTGCTTATCCGCCAGTTCTACCAGCAGGCGCAGATGCTTGATCTTGAGTTGCCGGGCGAAGTACTTTTCTATGGGTAAGGTATCAATCATAACGATAATTATATACGTTTTTGTGAAATTCTCATTGGACGGTAATGAAATTGTAATGGGATCATTCTGAGATGCAACAAAGTGTATCGAATTGTTAGTGTTGCGCGGACTGTGGAAAACCACAGGCTTTTTGCAAAACCCTGTCGCGTAAAAACAAGACGATATGCACATTGTTTAAGCAACGTTTAGGTTCGACCGCGAAACCTCAAGTCAGTTCAAGAGACTTAAGCGATTGTTGCCGTCTTTGCAGGCTTTACCTGTTCATGTTCCACCAAGGAGATTCTGGATGTTTTATCAAGAGAAGAAATGTGCTTATGCTGTCAAGCTGGCACTGGCAATGTTGTCTGGCAGTATGCTCGTCAATGCTCACGCGCAGACAGAGCCAGCAGAAAAAATTCAAAAAATTGAAGTCACTGGTTCCCACATCAAGCGTATTGATAAAGAAGGTACCTCTCCTATCCAGACTCTGACGGCAAAAGATATCAGCCAGAGCGGTGCAACATCTGTTGCTGAATTGCTGCGCACTATCCCTGCCCTGGGCAGCGGCAGCGCATTCGATGCAGTTGATGGCGGCTTTTCCCGCGGCGTAGCGACAGCATCCCTGCGTGGCCTCGGTTCCAGTTCCACGCTGATTTTGTTGAATGGCCGTCGTATGACGCCATCGGCTTATGCCAATCCTAATCAAGGTCAATCGACACTGTACGATATCAACAGCATTCCTTTGTCTATGCTGGAACGCGTAGAGATCTTCAAGGATGGTGCATCTGCAGTTTACGGCTCTGACGCTATCGCCGGTGTTATCAACTTCATCACCAAGAGCGATTATCAGGGCATACAAATGAATGCCAGCATTGGTGCTAATGACAACAACCAGTTCAAGAAAAAAAGCATCAGTGGTTTTGCCGGTTTTGGTAACTACGCACAAGACGGTTACAACATCACTGTCAGTGCTGAAGTATCCAAGCGTGACCGCGTTGCCATCAAGGATGCCAACGACGTAGAAAAAGACCTGTACAGCGTGCTCAACAGCCGTCTGTCACCTTACTCCAGCTTCGCGAGTAACCAGCCTTTCTTCTACCGTGAGCGTACTCCAGGTAGCGGCACATTCTTCTCAGCCAATGATGCCAACGTCGTCAACCGCACCAATTGCGACCCATCCCGTTTGATCACAGGTGGTTCCCAATACAATATCGCTACGACAAGTGCTCTGTATGGCCGTCAGTTCTGTAACTACAACCTCGACGACTTTGCTGAAGTACAAGGCGCAGGCCAGGACATCAGCGCGATGTCACGTGGTATCTACCAGATCAACGATACCCTGTCCGCATTTGCTGAAGTTGCCTACACCAAGACAGACCGTGACTACACAGGTGGTTCACGTACTATCGATGGCCGTACGCCATCCACAGCATTTGCCCTGTCAGGCGCAGGTACACCATTCCAGGCTATCTTGCCGGTCGGTCATCCTGACAATCCATTCCCAACCAGCCGTGCCGCTGTTGTCTACCGCTTTGAAAACATCGCTGGTGGCAGCAACACGACCAATGAAGCCCTGCGTTTTGCATCTGGCCTGAAAGGCACATACAAGACCTGGGATTGGGAAACTGGCGTTTTGTGGAACCGTTCCGAGCGTACTGATATCGCTAACGGCTTCCTGTTGCTGCCAGAAGTGCAAAAGCTGATCAACCAGAACATGTCTCTGGCTGATGTTGCCAAACAGCCTAACCTGAGCCGCCCACTGAAGAGCGTTGGCGTAGCTGAAATCGCCCAGGCTGATTTCAAGGCCAGCACAGAATTCGGCAGCCTGCCAGGCGGCGCTATCGGTTTTGCTTCCGGTGTTGAATTCCGTCAGGAAAAAATGACACTGACACCAGACAACCTGACCAGCTCTGGTCAGATTCTGGGTCTGGCTAACCAGTTCATCCAGGGTCAGCGTAACGTTACTTCTGCTTTCGTTGAAGTACGTACACCGTTCCTGAAAAACTTTGAAATGGATTTCGCTGGCCGTATCGACAAATACCCTAGCTTCAAAACCAATTTCGTACCAAAAATCGGCGCAAAATGGACAGTCAATGATTCCCTGGCTTTCCGTTCCACTTATGCACAAGGTTTCCGTGCACCAGCACTGGTACAGGTTACAGCAGGTGGTACGCAGACTTTCCTGAACGGCCTGGCTGATCCTATCCGCTGCCCGGATGGTAAAACACCATTGACAGGCGCAGACAATACAGATTGCTCCAGAAGTATTTCTACCCTGATCCGTCAAAACCCTAACCTGAAGCCAGAAACATCACGCAGCTTCTCCCTGGGTATGGTTCTGTCACCTACACGTGACTTTGACATCCTGGTTGACTACTACAATATCCGCAAGGAAGATGAAGTTGCAGCCCTGTCATCCACTCTGATCCTGAATAATCAAGATGCTTATCCAGGCACAGTGATCCGTGACACCAATCCTGTCAATTTCGTTAAAGACAAGAATGGTAACGTCGTTCCTAATTCTGGCCCGTTGATCTCCCTGTTGCGTAACTACGTCAACCAGGGTAGTACCGTAGTCAGTGGTGTTGACGTCGAAATGGCTTTGCGCAATAACCTCGGCGACAACGGTAAACTGGATACACGTTTCCGTACTTCCTACACGATAGAATTCCGTCGTGCAGAAAAACCGGGTGATCCAGAAACTAACCTGGTTGGTACACGTGGCGGCATCTCCAACTTCTCTACCAGCGTTGGCGACATTCCACGTCTGCGTGCAAGCCTGTCTTCTTCCTGGACCAAGGCAAACCACACAGTCAATGGTGCAATCAACTTCACTGGTGGCGTATCCCTGATGCGTTACACCAACGCGGCTGAAACTTACCCAGTGTCTTACTGCCACTACGGTACTGGCCAGCCTTCCACAGCGACATCCCTGGGTGGCGTTGCGAAATACCTGACTTATGTACCTGAATGCGCAGTCGCCAGCTGGACTACAGTGGATCTGGGTTACACCTACAAAGGTATCAAAGACCTGACTATCGGTCTGCGTGTATTGAATGCTCTGGATTCCAAAGCACCTTATGATCCAAGCTCCAGCTACACAACCAGTGGTTACAACGACAGCCTGCACAATGCTTATGGCCGTGCATTCCGTCTGAACGTAGGTTACGTATTCAAGTAATCTGCAATAGTGCAAGACGTAATATAAGAACAGGGGCCTAGGCCCCTGTTTTTTATTAAGCCTGACAAAGTTTCAGTATAATCAGGGCATTTAAGACATCTGTCTCTGGTAAACCAGCTTACACGCGCACGCAGGCAAGGCAGCGTGGCAATGGGCTGGATTTTTATACAAGTAGAAAGCACGCCATGTTTAGTTGGTTCAGTACAAAAGAAGAAAAAGCGTTCGGTCTGCAGCTTGCTGAATTTGTCATCAAGGAAATACCCTTGGAAATGGCCAAAAAAAAGCAAGACAAGACCGTGGCCAAACGCCAGAAAGTCATGCAGCAGGCGGCAATCAAAGTACTGGAATTTAAACGGGATCACCGTTTGAACGTCTATAAAAAAGCGCAGCTCGGCAATAGTTTCAAGTGGCGCTTGCTGGAAGAGGGCTTTGACCCCGAGGTTGCCAGCGAACTGACTACGATAGTAGTCAGGGAAATGGGCTAAGTTTTATACAGCATCCTGCAGCAGGCCACAGGATGCTAGTTGAGGGAATCAGGGCCAGACTCCGGTCCCCTGGTGCTTACAAATTCGGTGCCAGCCAGCGTTCCACTTCCTCCTTGGGCACACCACGGCGTTTTGCCATATCGGTGACCTGATCATCAGCAATCTTGCCCACGCTAAAATACTTCGACTCAGGATGGGCAAAGTAAAAGCCCGATACTGCCGCACCCGGTATCATGGCCCATGATTCGGTGATGTACATCTCGATTTCTTCACACTGCATCTGCTTGAACATCTCAGTCTTGACCGTATGTTCCGGGCAGGCCGGATAGCCAGGGGCGGGGCGTATGCCTTTATAGTTTTCCTTGATCAGCTCTTCATTGCTCAAGGCTTCATCAGCGACATAACCCCACAGATCTTTACGCACGCGTTCATGCAGGTATTCGGCAAAGGCTTCGGCCAGGCGGTCGGCCAGTGACTTCAGCATGATGCTGCTGTAGTCATCATGCGCATCTTCAAAGCGCTTTTCATACTTTTCTATGCCCAGGCCAGCGGTGACTGCGAACATGCCTATATAGTCCTTGATGCCGCTGTCTTTTGGCGCGATGAAGTCAGCCAGGCACTGGTTAGGTCTTTGCACGCCATCGATGATGGGTTTCTCGGTTTGCTGACGGGTGCCGTAATAAGTCAGCGCTACCTGGCTGCGGGTGTCGTCAGTATAGATTTCTATATCGTCGTCATTGACGGTATTGGCAGGCAGCAGGGATACCACGCCATTCGCCGTCAGCCAGCGGCCTTCGATGATTTTCTTCAGCATGGCCTGACCTTCGGCAAATACCTTGGTGGCAGCTTCGCCGACGACTTCATCAGTCAATATCGCCGGGAAAGGGCCAGCCAGGTCCCAGGTCTGGAAGAACGGGCCCCAGTCTATGTAATTGGCTATCGTCGCCAGATCAATATTCTTGAACAGGCGGCGGCCTATGAATTTGGGTTTGACTGGTGCATTGCTGCCAGTGAAATCCACTTTCATCTTGTTGGCACGTGCCTGTGCCAACGTGACCATGGGCGTGGCTTTTTTATTCGCATGCTGGGTACGGATGCGGTCGTAATCACTACCGAGTTCAGCGACGTATTGGTCACGGCTTTCCGGTGTCAGCAGTGATTGAGCAACCGACACTGAGCGCGAGGCGTCGGCGACATACACTACCGGGCCTTCATAATTAGGCGCAATCTTCACCGCAGTATGGGCGCGGCTGGTGGTCGCGCCACCGATCAGCAGCGGGATTTTGAGCATGCGGAAATGCGGGTCGCGCTGCATCTCTTTGGCGACATAAGCCATTTCTTCGAGGGAGGGTGTGATCAGGCCGGACAGGCCTATGATGTCAGCATTTTCTGCCTTGGCCTTGGCCAGGATTTCTGAGCAGGGCACCATCACGCCCATGTTGACCACTTCAAAATTATTACACTGCAAGACCACGGTAACAATGTTCTTGCCTATGTCATGCACATCACCCTTGACGGTAGCGATGACGATCTTGCCCTTGGGTTTGTTGTCACCGCTGCGTTTCTTTTCTTCTTCGATGAAGGGGATAAGATGGGCCACTGCCTGCTTCATGACGCGGGCAGATTTGACCACCTGCGGCAAGAACATCTTGCCCTGGCCAAACAGGTCACCAACGATATTCATGCCCGCCATCAGCGGGCCTTCAATGACCTGGATAGGGCGGCCACCGTCGGCCATGATGGCAGCACGGGCTTCTTCGGTATCTTCGACGATCCAGTTGGTGATGCCGTGCACCATCGCATGGGCCAGGCGTTTTTCTACCGGGTCATTGCGCCATTCCAGAGTGGCTTCTTCTTTCTTGCCACCAGCTTTCAATGTGGCGGCAAATTCTATCATGCGCTCGGTCGCGTCTTCACGACGGTTTAGCACCACGTCTTCGACACGCTCGCGCAATTCCGCATCCAGCTCGCTATACACACCGACCATGCCGGCATTCACGATGCCCATGGTCATGCCCGCCTTGATGGCGTGATACAGGAATACCGTGTGTATCGCTTCACGTGCCGGGTCATTGCCACGGAAAGAAAAACTCACGTTTGAGACACCGCCGCTGATCTTGGCACCGGGCAGGTTCTTGTGTATCCAGGCCGTGGCTTCGATAAAGTCGACGGCGTAATTATTGTGTTCTTCGATACCTGTCGCGACCGCGAAAATGTTCGGGTCAAAGATAATGTCTTGCGGATCAAAATCCAGTTTGTCGACCAGCAGGCGATAGGCACGTTCGCAAATTTCCACCTTGCGCGCATAGGTATCCGCCTGGCCTTTTTCATCAAAGGCCATGACGATGACAGCCGCGCCATAACGCTTGCACAGCGTGGCCTGGCGCAGGAATTCTGCTTCGCCTTCTTTCATGGAAATCGAATTGACGATGGCCTTGCCCTGTACGCATTTCAGGCCTGCTTCGATGACTGTCCATTTCGACGAGTCGATCATGATGGGTACACGGGCGATATCAGGTTCAGATGCGATCAGATTCAAGAAGCGTGTCATCGCTGCCAGTGAATCCAGCATGGCTTCATCCATGTTGATGTCGATGACTTGCGCGCCGTTTTCTACCTGTTGACGTGCGACAGCCAGCGCTTCATCGTATTGTTCATTCAGGATCAGGCGGGCGAAGGCTTTTGAGCCGGTGACATTGGTACGCTCACCCACGTTGACGAACAATGAGCTTTCATCAATCGTGAACGGCTCCAGGCCAGACAGGCGCATCGCTGGCGGTACAGTCGGGATGTCGCGTGGGGTTTTGCTTTGCAGGATGTCGGCAATCGCCTTGATATGGTCAGGCGTGGTGCCGCAACAGCCACCGGCGATATTGATGAAACCGGCTTCGGCAAATTCTTTCAGCAGGGCTGAGGTATCGGCTGGCAATTCATCAAAGCCGGTGTCACTCATGGGATTGGGCAAACCGGCATTCGGGTAAATACAGACAAAGGTGTCAGCAATCTTCGACAATTCTTCTGCATACGGGCGCATCAGGGCAGCACCGAGGGCGCAGTTCAGACCTATGGTCAGCGGTTTTGCATGGCGCACCGAATTCCAGAATGCTGGTACGGTCTGGCCCGACAGGATACGGCCAGAGGCATCAGTCACTGTGCCAGAAATCATGATGGGCAGGCGGGTGCCGGTTTCTTCAAAAAACTGGTCGATGGCGAACAGCGCTGCTTTACAGTTCAGCGTATCGAAAATGGTTTCGACCAGCAGCACATCGGCACCGCCTTCCACCAGGCCACGGGTTTGCTCAAGGTAAGCTGCCACCAGCTGGTCGAACGTAACGTTACGTGCAGCCGGGTCATTCACATCTGGTGAAATAGATGCTGTCTTTGGCGTCGGCCCCAGCGCGCCGGCGACATAGCGTGGTTTGTCCGGCGTTGAATATTTATCGCAGGCAGCGCGCGCAATTTTGGCTGAGGCGACATTCATCTCATAGGCCAGGTGCGCCATGTGGTAATCATCTTGCGCGACGGTCGTCGCACCAAAGGTATTGGTTTCTATGAGGTCGGCACCGGCAGCCAGGTATTGCTCATGGATTTCGGCAATCACATGCGGCTGTGTCAGCGACAGCAATTCATTATTACCCTTGACGAAGAGTTCACGCACGGTTTCAGGGCCGGTAAAGTCCTTGAAACGCTCGCCACGATAATCTTCTTCAGTCAGTTTATAGCGTTGTATCATGGTACCCATGGCACCATCGAGTATCAGGATGCGCTTTTGCAAAATCTCGCGCAAACGGGTTTCGAGGGCAGATACAGGCAGGGTCGTAGTCATGATGTTTACTCGCAATAAAACAAAACCCGATCAGCTTGTGTGTGCAGGCGGATCGGGCGACGTCCTTTTAGCAGCACTTATTACGCGCCCGCAATCTGAATCTCAAATCGGCGCAAGAAAGCGTAAATTATACGTCAAATCAAGGGCTTGGGTATGGCGGGTCATGGCGCTGTCGGTTTTTTGTCAAGACAAACGACCTGGCAAAAGCCAATTGAGATGGTAAAAAGACCACGGAGGCCAAGGCTGGAGACTGATTGAAGCGTGTTTGCAAGCCACACCGTATCTGAACTAACAGTTTTTACTTGCCGAATTGCAGTGACGGCATCAATATTCTGTCTGCACTATTAATTAAAGGTAATACCTGTGTACGATGTTTACTTTTTGCCTTCCTGCCAATAAATCAGATGAAAATTTCTGCCCTGATTATTGAAGACCACCCGATTTATCGTGATGCCTTGCTGCTATTCATGCGTCACCTGCTGGGGGAAGCACAAGTGGCGGCGGTCACTTCTACAGAAGAGGCCCTGGCACAGTCGGCCACTCACACCAGTTTGCGCCTGATTTTGCTGGATCTGCGTCTGCCAGGCATGAATGGGGTAGAAGCCATCTGTTCGCTACGTAAACATTATGCCGACGCTGCTATCGTCGTGGTTTCCGCATCTGAAGACAGGCGCGAGGTCGATGCTGCCCTGCGTGCCGGAGCCAAGGCCTTTATTTCCAAAGCAGTCTCCACGGATCTGATGATAGAAGTGGTGCGCAAGATACTGGCCAATGAAGCGCTGGAGACTCCATGGATCACTTTGCGTGGCAAACAGGCCAACAAGGAAGAACCCCTGCTGGCTTTGACACCCAGGCAGCAAGAAACCCTGATCCTGCTTTGCCAGGGCCTGTCAAATAAAGAGATAGGCCTGCGCCTGGACCTGGCAGAAATCACCGTGAAAATGCATGTGACCTCGATATTCCGGGTACTGAATGTCGTCAACCGCACCCAGGCCGTACTGGCCGCCCGCAGCCTTGGCTTATACACGCCAGATCAAAACTGAGTACTTACTTTCAACTGTTTCAAAAGTTGTTACAATATGTAAGTAACAAGATGTAGGGTATTGCTGATTTGGTCCTGCCTGCTTGGCAAAGCCATTGTCTATCCTGGCTGATGTTCATAGCCTGGCTCTCCGTTGTTGCCTCCGTTCTGGCCGTATTCACCAAGCGGCAGGGATTTTGCGCGCCTTGCAAAGCCAGAGAACACACGCTCAGGAACTGACACAAGCACGTTTCCGTATTTTTATCTTTTATCGAAAAGGCCGTCTCATGGGCATCAATGCCAGCACCATACAAAAACTGTATATCGCTTACTTTAACCGTCCAGCCGATGTGGCTGGTTTGACTTACTGGGAAGGGCAATTGGATGGTAACAAGATTTCTCTTGCTGGCCTGGCCCAGTCATTCAGTGAGCAAGTTGAATATGTCGCGACTTATGGTGGGAAAAGTACCGCAGATGTTGTCACTGCCTTGTACAAAAACCTGTTTGGTCGGGCACCAGATGCGGCTGGTCTGACATACTGGGCAACCCAAATCGATACGCGTGCCGTCAATATGGGTACGGCAGCATTGGCCATCCTGAATGGCGCGACACCAGACAGCCTTGACGGCATCACGATACAAAATAAACTTAATTTCTCTGCCAACTTCACGGCGAGCCTGAACACTGTAGAAAAAGCCAATCTGTATAGCTCCGCCTATACCTTCGAAGTCATGCGTGGCATCTTGTCTGGTGTGACTGCAACTGGATTGCCCCCCAGCTTGGTCCCAAGTCTGCCGCTGAAGATCGCAGAAGCGACAAACGGCATTAGTGATATGGAGAGAATGCTGGGCATGGATGTGGTGGTTGATCTGAAAGGCGTACAGTTATCCACGGGCTACAAACTCGAATTGATGAACGGGAATAGCTCTTTCTCTATTCCGGTGACGCATATTTTGACGACGGCAGAGGTGACAGCACAAAAAGCAGTTTTGCATATTCCAGGTGGTATTAACTGGGGTGCAGATGGTGCTAAATCTCTGGGTATCAAGGTAACAGATATTTTTGGAAACTCTGGCAAGGTAGGGGCACAAACACCTGTGGTACTTGATACTACGCCACCCTTACTGCCAACTACCGGTCTTTATACAACGACCTGGGTCAATCAGGCACCTGTAGGTCTGGACTTTGTGATGGGGGAAATTCATTACCCTATACTTCCGGGTCAAATGACCGGGGGAACAGCCGCTATTTTGGAAAATAATACTGTTGTTGCCAAAATTTCCAATATTAGTGCCAATGCGAGTTCACTGGACTTCTTTATCGATCCTGCGATAGCGAAGCAGGTTTACAACGATTACTACGTTGCCAGAAATTTGAGCCTGGTCCTGACAGATCAGGCTGGGAATTCCACGACCAGCAAATTAAGTGATTATCAAATTTTTAATAATCTGAATCGAAAAGTCGGTACGCCTGCCACTAATATAAGTATTTCTTCCACGGGAGGGAATGCTAATTTATACGTTAAGGCAGACATAAACGGTCTTGAGTATTTTTTAAGTAAGGCGTATTTGAAAGTCAACGGCCAGGTCGTGGCGATCGACGATACAATTTCTTCGCTGGACCGTTCTGTCGACTTTAATGTCTTTTTCGCCAACAGTGTACAGGTGCAAAACCTGATCAATGCTGGCGGCGTCGTCTCGGTCGATATGGTAGATCAGAATGGCACTGTCATTCCCAGTATCAACAATCCTAGCCTGGGCAGCAATCAGTTTGGAAGCCATACGGTATTGAGTTCGGCGGCTGTACCCCTGGAGTTGCCAACCAAAGGTCTTTACATCCGCTCTTATGCCAATACACCTTCCGGTGCTGCTTTTGTCATCAACGAAATCCAGTATTCCATCGTGGCAGGCCACAATGTTGGTGGCTCTGCGGTATTGATGGAAAATGGTGTTGCACTTGCCAAGATTCCTTACATTGGTGCTAACGATAAAATGCTGGATTTTGTATTTGATACAGCACTTGCGAAGCAAGTCTATGAAGATTTCTTTACCAATCATAATCTGAGTCTGGTGCTGACAAATGCTTCAGGATATTCGATTACCAGTCGTCTGGATGAGTATAAGATAGGCTATGACTCCAGGTACAAGGATGGAACACCTGCGACCAACATCAGCCTGACACCCGTTGGTGGAACAGTAGTCGCAAATACCGTCAATAGTTCCAACACCAATTTAATGGTCAAGGCGACGATGAATGGGATGGACTATTTTGGTCAGAAAGCGTTTTTAAAAATTAATGGACAGATAGTCGCCAGCGACACTTATATTTCGTCGACGGACACAAGTGTGGACTTTGATCTGGGTGCCGCAGACTCTGCACAACTGCAGGCGATTGTGAAATCAGGCGGTATTGTCTCTGTCGTTATGATGGACAGAAATGGCAAGGCAATCGAAAGCTCGGGCAATCTTTACCTGACGACCAATTTTACGTCTGCATCTGCTCTGGCAACGGACAATTCTGAACTTGCAAACGAACATACACAAGTAACTCCTGCCCCCGGTGCTGTAGTGGTGGATATTGTAGGACAGTCTCATGCCCAGCATGGCTACGAACTGGTGGCGCTCTGACATAAATAAAAAAAGCACATCACGGTCTTGCTGTGATGTGCCAAGGGGAATCGTAATTAAGTGAAGTGGTTTGGTGTTCAGTCAGCCTTTTTGCGGCTGGTGAGCAGGCTGGCAATAATCGAGCTGCCGAGCAGGAGACCGATAACAATCAGTGAAACACTGGTCGGTACATGCATCCACTTCACGATGAGCATCTTGATACCGACAAACATCAGCACAAATGCCAGGCCAAACTTCAGCAGATGGAAGCGGTCAGCCATGTCTGCCAGCAAGAAGTACAGTGCACGCAAGCCCATGATGGCAAAGATATTTGAAGTGAAGACGATGAATGGGTCTGTCGTCACCGCGAAAATCGCCGGTATTGAATCCACAGCAAACACGACGTCGGATATTTCTATCAGGATCAGCACCAGGAACAGTGGCGTGAAAAAGCGCTTGCCATCTACCTTGACGGTGAATTTTTCCCGGTGAAACTCTTTGGTGAAAGGCAGCAGTTTTTTTGCCAGGCGCAAGACCGGGTTGGCTTCCAGGTCAGGTTCCTTTTCAGCCGCCACCAGCATACGAAAACCTGTGACCAGCAAGAATATACCGAACAGATACAGTACCCAGGAGAACTGGGTAACCACCCAGCTGCCAGCCAGTATCATGATGATGCGCATGACGATGGCACCCAGTACGCCGTACAGCAAGACCTTGCGCTGATACTGCGGCGGTACGGCAAAGTGACCAAAGATCAGCAGGAAGACAAAGACATTATCTACCGACAGGGACTTTTCTATGACATAGCCGGTCAGGAACTCCATGGCCTTGGCCGTCGCGACTTCCCGGCCTACCGTGTCAGATAAATAAATCCACAAGCCAAAATCGAATATCAGGGCCAGGCTGACCCAGACCAATGACCACGCCGCCGCTTCCCTGACGCTGACTTTATGGGCGCGCGAGCCACCGAGGGCCAACACGTCAATTGCCAGCATGAGTAGAACAAAAGCGATAAATACTGCCCACATCCAGGGCTGAGCGACGGAATGGATCATTTCTTATTCTTTCTCTATAAAGCCCAGCAACTGCAAGAGGCTGGTGAACAGGTTGAAGATGGTGACGTACAGGCTGACAGTCGCCATGATGTAATTGGTTTCGCCACCATGAATGATGTTGCTGGTTTCAAACAGGATCATGCCTGACATCAGCAAGACCATGACGGCAGAAATCGTCAGCGACAGGGCAGGGATCTGGAAGAAAATCGCACCCAGGCTGGCAACAAAAGCCACCAGCATGCCCACCATCAAAAAGCCCGCCATGAAACTGAAATCACGTTTGCTGATCAGTACGTAAGCAGACAAGCCCATGAAGATCAGACCTGTCATGGCCATCGCTGTCATGACGATACCTGTACCGCCAGGCATGCCCAGGTAACGTGTCAGGATAGGACCCAGGGTATAGCCCATGAAACCAGTCAGAGCAAATACAGAGGCAATACCCCAGCCGCTGTTTTGTAGTTTAGTGGTGGCAAACAGCAGGCCAACGTAACCGACCAGTGTCAACAAGATGCCAGGGCCGGGAATATTGAAGGCAACCGTTGCTGCCGCAGTCACTGCAGAAAACAATAGCGTCATGGACAACAACATATAAGTGTTGCGCAAGACTTTATGGCCAGAGCTGACATTACTGTCTCTATAGGCGACGGTTTGTGCATCTGTGGCAGAACGACTCAAGATTTTCATGCTTTTCTCCTGAAATGTTGAAGCCATGCATATGTGCAAAATGGCTGCACCTTCTCAACAGAAGGTAACGATAGTGTAGGCCTTGCTGATAAACAAGAAAAGTCGAATATAATTGAAAATATGTTCGTAAAAACCGATGTATTGTCATAAAGAATGAATCTATATGTCCAAGCTTAATTACAAGCATCTGCATTATTTCTGGATGGTTGCCAAGACTGGCAGTATTTCCCGCGCCAGTGAGCAATTACACCTGACGCCGCAAACCATCAGCGGTCAGTTGAGTCTGTTTGAAGAAATCCAGGGAGAAGCCTTATTCCGCAAGAGCGGGCGCAATCTGGAACTGACCGAGGCCGGGCAACTGGTCCTGAGCTATGCCGATGATATCTTTGCACTGGGGCAGGAGCTGGAAGAGGTCTTGCATCACCGGCCCACCGCGCGCACCGTGCAGTTAAGGGTGGGTGTCTCAGACGCTTTGCCCAAGACCCTGGCTTACCGCTTGCTCGAACCTGCCCTGAAGCTGGAGCAAACCCTGCGCATCAATTGCCGTGAGGGCAAGCTGGAAGTCTTGCTGGCCGACCTGGCTACTCATAAGCTCGATGTCGTCATGTCGGACAGCCCCATGCCCGCCAGTGCCAATGTGCGCGGCTATAGCCATCAATTGGGGGAGTGCGGCATCAGTTTTTTTGCCACCGGGACTTTGTTGCAGCAATATCCGCAGGCTTTTCCTGCAAACCTGGACGCAGCCCCGTTTTTATTGCCGGGTGAGGATGCGGCCTTGCGCGCCCGTTTGCTGCAATGGTTTGACCAGCAGGGTTTGCATCCGCGTATCGCCGGTGAATTTGATGACAGTGCGCTCATGAGCGCCTTTGGCCAGGCCGGGGCAGGGATTTTTGCCGCACCGACGGTGGTTGCCGACATGATCATGCGCCAGTATGACCTGCAGTTGCTGGGGCAGACGGATGAAATCAGGGAACAGTTTTATGCCATTTCAGTACAGCGCAAGCTGACCCACCCTGCCGTACTGGCAATTAGCCGCGCGGCGCGTATTGATCTGTTTGCCATGGGGGAAGAATGAGGTCCCCCATGTTGGTGGCAATGCGCTGGAAATAAAAAAAACGACAGCAATGCTGTCGTTTTTTATGCCTGAAGAAGCTGCCCTGGATTAACGGCGACCCAGCAGAGTCTTGACGTTTTTATCCATAGGAATAGCGTAATCAACGGAACTGATCACGGTATTGTCACTAGGCCTGACCAGTTTCAGGTTCACATAAACCAGTTTGTCGCCTTCGGCATAAGTACCGACGATCACTGCCTGAGCGCTGTGGTTTTGCGCGACATCCTTGATTTCACGTGTCAACAGCAATTCACCGACATTTTGTTTCATGAATACTTTGTCGCGGAATTTCATTTCCACCATTTTGTAGTCACGACGGGTGAACTGACCCGAAAGTTGTTCAGCAATGATGCGGCCAAAGGTAGAAGACTCTTCGAGGAAGTTGATATTGGCAAGAGTAGCAATAATCAATGGACGCGAAGGATCAAGCTTCAAACCGGCATTGTTGATCAGTGCATCTGCTGCACGCTGGTTAGCCGGAATGAATTCATTGGATTCAGCATCTTTCCAGGTTGGCACTGGCGATGCTGCCGCAGGCGGTGGTGTATTACCCAGGCCCAGATTGGCACAAGCACTGAGTGCAATGGCTGAAGCGATGACGAGAGCTGCACTTTTCATCATTATTGGCCCCCAACAACACGGAAGTTGAAATCAGTGTCTTTATTGTAAAGCGTCCAGTCGTAATCCGAAACATAGTACGCGTCAGTACGACGGGCGATATATTGTGAATTCTTTACCAAAGATGTCGTTACGATCAACTCGTGCTGAGGCGTACGGCCTCTGGCATATTCCTGATTGACCCAGCTGGTCCAGTCATAAGCACCTGCCAGAGCGAGGCCGCCAAGGACCGCATCTGTCTTGACCGGTATGCCCAGGCCATGCACGGCAGCAATACCAGCACCTATCGCAGTCACGCTGGTGAAGCGTTTGTTTTGATGGCGGTCAGGAGAAAAACGTACCAGCTGTGTTTCAATATTGATCACCTGGGCTGTACCGTCATTGATTTTCCTGACAACCACGCCCTGATTCACCAGGGAGGTGATGATCTGGGTATAGAAAGCCTGGGTAAACTGGCTGTCTTTCTCTGGTGGTACGACATAAACCGGTGCGCCTATCTTGTCGGTTCCGAGTTTGATCTGCTCTGCTACATCTTTTGCGATGACGAGCCAGTGCGACGCCGCTTGCAATTTGTTTTGCGTGGTCGTCGGGAAATTGCCTGCTAATGGCGTTTCACTGTATGGAGTTGCACAACCTGCCAACAGCGCGGCTGCCAGGGCAATGGGAAGAAATTTCTTCATGAGCTCACCTTTTTTTAGGTCTTAGTCAGAGTTTTTGTTATCGAAAACGAAAATGGCAATAATTCAGTGTAAGAGAATACAACAAGTAGCCGCAGGCAACAAAGATTTTGCTTGCATCAAGGCATTAATTGAACTATTCCCGCAGATATCGTGCACAGACCACTGTTTATTAAGGAAAGTTGTAGCTTTTTTGCTTCATTTTTTCAGCTAACTGAAAAAATTTCCTTCATTTAAAGCATGGCCTTGCAGGAAATCTGCTACCGAAAGTCGTTTACCGCCGGGTTTTTGCAATTCGGTCAAGCTGAGCGAGCCTTGGCCACAGGCAACAATAACACCTTGCTCTGCATTCGCCGATAGTATTTGCCCAGGTTTATGGTTACCAGTTGTTTCAAACAGCTTCGCCCCCCAGATTTTCAGGGTGGTTTCCGCATATTGAGCATGGGTGCCGGGAAAAGGATTGAAGGCACGTATCTTTCTTGCAAGTACTTCTGCAGGCAAGCTGAAATCCAGTGCAGCTTCTTCCTTGCTGATTTTGGATGCGTAGTTGACACCAGCCTCGGGCTGAACGACAGGCGAGAGCTTACCGTCTTTTAGTTGTTGCAATGTAGCAACAATCATTTCACCACCCATGACAGCCAGTTTGTCATGCAGGATGCCTGTGGTATCTGTGTCTTTAATGGCAATACTTTGCTTCAGCAACATGGGGCCAGTATCGAGGCCTTCTTCCATTTGCATGATGGTGATGCCAGTCTCAGTGTCGCCTGCTTCTATCGCCCTGTGGATAGGTGCAGCGCCACGCCAGCGTGGCAACAGTGAGCCGTGGATGTTCAGGCAGCCCAGGCGCGGTATAGTTAATACAGAGAGCGGCAGGATCAGGCCATAAGCCGCCACTACCATGACATCGTGCGGCGTGTTATTAAGCAAATCGTGTGCTTCTTTGGCAACATCGGGATACTTGCCATCCAGGCGCAGCGATTGTGGCTGTGCCACAGGGATGCCGTGCTGCAGGGCAAATTGCTTGACAGCAGAAGCATGCAATTGCATGCCGCGGCCAGCCGGGCGGTCTGGCTGTGTCAGTACCAGTGGTACTTCAAAACCGGCCGCATGAATGGCCTGCAAGGCGGTGGCGGCGAATTCCGGCGTGCCGGCGAAGATGACGCGCATTAGCGTTCAGCCCGCTTGCGTTGCTCTTCGCGTTCTTCCTTGAGCATCTTGGTCTTGATGCGGTTGCGCTTGAGTGGAGACAGGTATTCGACAAACACCTTGCCCTTGAGGTGATCCATTTCATGCTGTATGCAGACTGCAAGCAAGTCGGTTGCATGGATTTCAAAAGATTTGCCATCGGCATCCAGGGCGCGCACCTTGACTTCGGCCGGGCGCTCTACGCCATCATAAATGCCAGGTACCGACAGGCAGCCTTCGTCATACACCTTGCGTTCTTCGCTTTCCCAGAGTATTTCAGGATTAATGAAGACCTGGAGCTGGTCATTGGTTTCTGACACGTCGATGACCACCAGTTGCTCGTGCACATCGACCTGGGAAGCCGCCAGGCCAACGCCGGGCGCGTCATACATGGTGGCTGCCATATCGGCCACCAGGGTTTTCAGGCGTTCATCAAATTGTGTTACCGGTTTTGCCACTTTATGGAGGCGCGCATCTGGGTAGCGCAGTATATTTAGTATCGTCATAAGACTTTTCACAACAAGCTTTGATGCTTATTGCGCAGTTTTTCTTGCTAGTTCAAGGATTTATGGGCAGAATTTGATTCAATTTGGCAAGTTTTGCAAGATTGCGCCTGCCTGCGCGCCTTCACTTGCGGTATTGCAGTATTTTGCATCGGATATTATTCATGAAAAAGTTTAGCACAATCGCTTCCATCTTCGCTGTCAGTCTTCCCCTGATTTCTACCGGGGCGCTTGCTGCTGGTGGACAGGCAACCACCGCACAGGCCCAGGCTGTTGCCAGCAAAACCAAGTGCGAATTCTTGCCAGAAGCGCCGGACAAGCATGTCGTCGTCAAGGGCGACACACTGTGGGGAATCTCCAGCATGTTCCTGAAAAACCCCTGGTGCTGGCCAGTAGTCTGGGGCATGAACCAGGAAGACATCAAGAACCCGCACTGGATTTATCCTGGTCAGATCGTTTATTTTGACCGCGTCAATGGCCGTTTGCGCCTTGGCAACCCCGGCGGTGTGCCAACAGTCAAGTGGAATCCAAAATCACGCGTACAGGGTCTGGGTGAGAATGCGATACCGGCTATCCCTGCTTCCGTGATTGAACCTTTCCTGTCCCAGCCGCTGATCCTGGAAGATAATGACCTGGCAGTAGCGCCACGCATTATTGCTACCAAAGAAGGCAGGGTTAACCTGGGTCTGTATGAACAGGCTTATGTCCGTGGTGAGCTTGATGGCGGTACTTCCTTCCAGGTTTTCCGTCCGGGCAAACCATTGCACGATCCTGTCACCAAGGCCGTTATCGCTTATGAGGCGGAATATCTGGGCACCGTCAAACTGGAACGTGAAGGCAATGACGAAAGTGATGTACATACTTTCTCTGTAGTCCGTTCAAAACAGGAAATGGCAGTAGGTGACCGTCTGATGCCTATTCCTCCGTCCCCAATTTTGAACTATGTACCTCATCCCCCCAAGGAAGATGTCGATGCCCGTATCGTGTCTGTCTATGGCGGCGTCGGTTCTGCTGGACAAAACCAGATTGTCGCTATCAACCGTGGCAAGAATGATGGTCTGAATCTGGGTACGGTATTGACTCTGTATAACTACGGCAGAGTGATACAGGACAAAACAGATGCGAATAAATCGGTCAAATTGCCCGATGAGCCTATTGGTGATCTGTTCATCTTCCGCGTGTTCAGCAATATATCTTATGGTCTGATCATGCAGGTAAAAGATATCGTCAAAGTGGGCGACGCAGCCAAATCACCACGATAATACCGTTTGTAGATGGAGCATGTGCCGGATGCACACCAGGACTTGATTGCCTGGTTAAGGCTGGAGCAAACGCCTGGTGTAGGCAATGAAACAGCGCGCCGTTTGCTCGCCCGTTTTGGTTTGCCTGCGCAGATTTTTGCTGCTAGTCATGCCGCGCTCAGTGAGCTGGTTTCACCGAGACTGGCTAAAGCACTTTTAGCCAGTCCACCTGGCTTTCAAGAGCAAATAGATAAGACACTGGCATGGCAGGAGCAGCCGGGTAATCTTGTCTTGACACTGGCAGACGCTGGCTACCCACGCTCTTTGCTGGAAATCCCTGATCCACCCCTGATGCTGTATGTCAAAGGCCGTGCTGCCTTGCTGGAGGCAGCTACGCTTGCCGTGGTCGGCAGCCGCAATGCTACCGTGCAAGGCATACGCAATGCCGAGCAATTTTCTGCATCTTTAAGCAGTGCTGGCCTGTGCATCAGCTCAGGTCTGGCTGCCGGTATTGATGCTGCTGCCCATCAAGGAGCATTGACTGGCCCTGGCTCCACGATTGCCGTCATTGGCACAGGGGCTGATATAGTCTATCCGGCGCGCAATCGGAATCTGGCCCATCTGATAGCCGAGGGCGGTTGTATTGTCAGTGAATACTCACTTTCCACGCCAGCTCTGGCTCCCAATTTCCCGCGACGTAACCGCATCATCTCTGGCCTGGCCAAAGGCGTGCTGGTGGTAGAGGCGGCAGCACAATCCGGCTCCCTCATTACGGCGCGTATGGCTGCAGAGCAGGGACGGGAAGTATTTGCCATTCCTGGGTCCATCCATTCACCCTTGTCCAAAGGTTGTCACCAGTTGATAAGGCAGGGCGCCAAGCTGGTCGAGTCTGCGCAGGATATATTGGAAGAATTGCAATTCCACACAAAAACTGCGATCAGCCAGGCTCAGCCCCAAGCCAGCTTTATGGAAGCATCTGAAGCAGGACTGTTAAAGGAAATCAGTTTTGACCCTGTCCACATGGACGTGCTGGCCAGCCGCACAGGTATAGACATTGCGAGCCTGACGACAGAGTTGCTGAGCCTGGAATTGAACGGGCAACTGGAAGCCTTGCCAGGCGGCTACTACCGCCGGCTTGCCTGATAGTTAGTTGAAAATCCCACTGATGACAAATTGGCAGGGGCTTGTTTGAAATCGCTGCAAAGGCTACAGTAGCAGCATGTTTGATATTCTTGTTTACCTCTACGAAACTTATTACCGTCCGGATGCCTGTCCTGATACGGCCGCGCTGACTAAAAAATTGTCGGCTGTCGGCTTTCCTGAGGATGAAATTTCCGAAGCCCTGAACTGGCTCACTGGTCTGGCCGTGAATACGGCAGAGCCAGCTGCGGCTGCCCCCGTTTCCAAGGGCTTCAGGATTTATGCCGAGCAAGAAATTGTTGCCCTGGGTACGCCAGCCCTGGGTTTTATACAATTTCTTGAATCTGCCGGGCTGCTGAATGCCAATCAACGCGAAATCGTGATTGAGAGGGCATTAGTTGTCAATGAGTCACCCCTGCCGCTGGATAAGCTGCGCATTATTGTCTTGATGATGTTGTGGAGCCAGGGCGCCGAGCCTGACATGCTGATGTTTGATGAATTATTGTTGTCAGATGACGACAACACAGGCAGGCTTTTGCACTAATCATTTCCTAAATGGAATTTTTATGACAAAAATCGCGCTTAGATTGCGGTTTTTCGTCTATCACGTTTAACATTCCCCGCAAATTTAGGTTAGTCTTACGCTTATTTTGCGAAATGTTGCCTATTAGACATTGGCAACCACGCTTTACACTATTCGAGAATCCCGAAATGACAAAAACGCTCATCATTGCCGAAAAACCCTCTGTCGCTAATGACATAGCGAAAGCGCTGGGTGGCTTCACCAAGCATGATGATTATTTTGAATCAGACAATTATGTACTGTCGTCAGCCGTAGGTCATTTGCTGGAAATCACCGTTCCAGAAGAATACGATGTCAAGCGTGGCAAATGGAGCTTTACCCATCTGCCTATGATACCGCCGCATTTCGCCCTGAACCCGATTGCCAAGACCGAATCACGCCTGAAGGTATTGAATAAGCTGATCAAGCGCAAAGATGTGACCGGCCTGATCAACGCATGTGACGCGGGCCGCGAAGGTGAGTTGATTTTCCGTCTGATTGCCCAGAATGCCAAGGCCAAGCAGCCAATCAGCCGTCTGTGGCTGCAGTCCATGACCACTGGTGCGATACGTGACGGTTTCCAGAAATTGCGCAGCGATGCAGAAATGATGCCTCTGGCCGATGCAGCCCGTTGCCGCTCCGAGGCAGACTGGCTGATCGGCATCAATGGTACCCGCGCCATGACGGCCTTCAATTCCAAGGAAGGTGGCTTTTACCTGACTACCGTTGGCCGCGTGCAGACGCCAACCTTGTCTATCGTGGTAGAGCGCGAAGAAAAGATCAAAAAATTTGTTTCCCGCGATTATTGGGAAGTAAAAGCAGAATTTGTCTGTGCTGCCGGTATTTATGAAGGCCGCTGGCAAGACCACCAGTTCAAGAAAGACGAACACGATCCTGAGAAAAAGGCGGAGCGTCTGTGGAGCAAGGCCGCTGCCGAATCCATCGTGGCCGCCTGCCGTAACCGCCAGGGGAGTGTCACCGAAGAATCCAAACCAGCGACGCAAATCGCGCCAGCCCTGTTTGACCTGACCAGTTTGCAGCGCGAGGCCAATGCCCGTTTCGGCTTTTCTGCCAAGAATACCCTGGGTCTGGCACAGGCCCTGTATGAAAAGCACAAGGTCCTGACTTACCCGCGTACTGATTCGCGCCATTTGCCAGAAGATTATCTGCCTACGGTGAAAGACACCCTGAGCACGATCTCTGAGACCAATAATTATCACCAGTTTGCTTCTCAGATATTGAAAAACAACTGGGTCAAGCCGAACAAACGCATCTTTGACAATACCAAGATCAGTGATCACTTTGCGATTATCCCTACCGGCCTGGCACCAAAGAATTTGTCTGAACCTGAGCAAAAGCTGTATGACCTGGTAACGCGCCGTTTCCTTGCGGTGTTCTTCCCAGCGGCAGAATTCCAGGTAACGACCCGTATCACTGAAGTATCTGGCCATCAGTTCAAGACTGAAGGCAAGGTCATGACCAGCGCTGGCTGGCTGGCGATTTACGGCAAGGATGGCCTGGAAGAAAAAGATGGCGAGAGCAAAGGCACCCTGGTACCGGTGGCCAAAGGTGAGAAGGTCCAGACAGAGCAGATTACTGCGAATGGCCTGGTCACCAAACCGCCTGCCCGCTACAGCGAGGCGACCTTGTTGTCTGCCATGGAAGGCGCTGGCAAACTGGTTGATGACGGTGATTTGCGTGAAGCCATGGCAGGCAAGGGACTGGGTACGCCAGCCACCCGTGCTGCGATCATCGAGGGTTTGCTGAACGAGAAGTACCTGCTGCGCGAAGGCCGTGAAATGATGCCTACCGCTAAAGCTTTCCAGTTGATGACCTTGCTGCGCGGTCTCGGGGTTGATGAGCTGACTTCACCAGAATTGACGGGTGAGTGGGAATACAAGCTGTCGCAAATGGAAAAAGGCAAGATCAGCCGTGAAGAATTCATGCGCGAAATTGCCCAGATGACCCAGATCATCGTCAAGCGCGCCAAGGAATACGACAACGACACCATCCCTGGTGACTATGCGACCCTGCATACACCTTGCCCTCACTGTGGTGGCGTGGTCAAAGAGAATTACCGTCGCTTTGCCTGTACCAAGTGCGAATTCTCGATGAGCAAGACACCAGGCAGCCGCCAGTTTGAAGTGGCTGAAGTGGAAGAACTACTGGCCAAGCGTGAAATCGGCCCGCTGCAAGGTTTCCGCTCCAAGATGGGACGCCCATTTGCAGCCATTCTGAAGATCGTGCCAGACACTGAGCACAGTAATCTGAAGCTGGAATTTGATTTTGGCCAAAACCAGGACGAAGGAGAAGATGGGGAAGCGGTCGATTTTTCCGAACAAACTTCGCTCGGACCTTGTCCAAAATGCGGTAGCGGAGTTTATGAAATGGGCCTGGCCTATGTCTGCGAAAAAACCATGGCCAAACCCAAGGCTTGCGATTTCCGCAGTGGCCGTATTATCCTGCAACAAGAGATACTGCCTGAGCAAATGGGTAAATTGTTGAATGATGGCAAGACAGACTTGTTGCCAGGCTTTATTTCACAACGTACCCGCCGCCCGTTCAAGGCTTTCCTGGTGCGCGGCAAGGATGGCAAGGTCAGTTTTGAATTTGAAGAGCGCAAGGCCAAGGCCCCGGCTGCTGGCAAATCCAAGGCCAAGGCCGAGCCAGATGCAGAAGCCGCAGTTGCAGTGAAAGCCAAGGCAGCCCCGGCAAAAAAAGCCGTAGTCAGGAAAAAGAAGGCAGCCTGAACTTTGATCTTGCCTGAATCAGGGTAAGTGCCACGCCGAAAGTGTCTGACCTGGCACTTTCCTGGCAGAGTCCGTCATTTTCGCGTATTGTTAAAAGGTGATTTTCTAGATATAGGGTGCACATGGCCGCAAACGAGTCTTTATCCAGTGCTCGCGCTGAATTTACTCATGCATTTAATCATGCAGTACCCGGCATTCTGCCCGAAGCTTTGGAAGCATTGCTGACCAAGGCGAATTACAGCGGTACTTCATCGGCTGACAAAAGCCGCATTGTCAATGCGCGTGCCATCCTGCCAGAAAAATGGGATGCCATTTCCCGTGCCATGCCTGTCCACCTGGAGCAATTACTGGACCGCAGTATTACCACGGCTTACAGCACTTTCCGACCCGCCTCTGCCTTGGGCAAGGCGACTGAGCTGGCCCTGCTCGACTCTTCCACCTTCGAGACCACGCTGCGCTTTAATGAAATGACGCAGAATTTCCGCGACAAGGCAGGACAAGCCTTGCTGGATTTGAATATACGTATTGCAGTCTTGTTTGGGCAGGATGACATACGCGAGAGGGAAAACCCTTTCCGGCCTTATTTGCTGGCACGCTGTATTTTCCTGGCGGTAGAAGAACAGAAATTATCGCAAGAAAACGAAGCCATCCTCATCGAGCAACTCGGTGAAACCTTTGCCGCCACCATGGCTGCCATTTATGAAGCGGCCAATTCTGCACTCGAACGCCAAGGTATCAGTGCTAACCTGGCACTCAAGATCAGCAAGGCACCTGAATCACTGCAGACACGCAGCCCGGCCGCTGGCGGGCAAGGTGGCTATGGTGGTACAGGTGGTGGTGCTGGTCCCGGTGGCCCCGGCGGTGCCGGAGCTGGAGGTGGGCAAGGTGCTTACTCCACCATGCAGGCCGGTGTGTTCCCTGGTGCGCAGGCAGGTCAGGGACAGGCCCAGGTAAAGAACCAGGGCGCATTCCCGGCGGCGCAACAAACATCCATGGCCAGCCCCGGCGTGCGCCTTGAGCAATTATTCCAGACCGTGCGCGGCAAACCGCTGTCACTGCCTGCCGCGACTCCCATACTTGCACAACATGCAGGCGGCATGCAGGCGGCAGGACCCAATCCCTATGCTGACATGCCATCTCCGGGCACTGCCCCCGCCAATGCCGGGCCAGCCTGGCTGAGTGGCGACAGGGCACTGGGCGGTGTACTGAGACAGGCTTTTGGCGAAGTCTCTCCCGTCAGCCAGCACAGGGATAAACATAGCGAAGGCGCTATTCCGTTTACTGCCAGAGAAAATCCCCAGAGCAGTTCAGCCCAGGCAGGTGCTCAGGCACGCGCTGGTCAATTTGCCCATTCAGGCTTGTCAGCTTCGGCAGGCCCAGGTAGCAATGACCTTATACAGGTACCAGCCGCCCTGATCGCCTCGCATCTGCAGAATATAGAAAACCAGTTGAAGCAAAGGGTGGAAGCACAGGCGCTGCCACCAGAAATGAGCATGGGCTTGTCCAAAGTCCTGGGGCAAATGCACAAGGTTATGGTGCCTGACAGTGCTGCCATGAAGGATGAAAATGGCGAAATCCGTAACCTGATACGCGAGCACAAGGACGCCTTGTACAGCCTGGCCAAGGATACTGAAGAACAGATGTGCATAGACCTGGTTGCCATGCTGTTTGAAGTCATGCTCTGTGATGAACTGGTGCCCTTTAATATACGTATCAGCCTCGGACGCCTGCAGTTCCTGATCCTGCAACTGGCCCTGAAAGAAAAGAACCTGCTCAGTGATGGCAAACATCCGGCCCGCCTTTTATTGAACCGGATTTGCTCGATTGCCTATAGTGCCCAGCAAATCGGTGATGTCGATAACCACGTAACAGAAGAAATTGCCCGCATCATCAAGACACTGATGCGCCATGACAGTGATGTACCAGAATTGTTTTCACGCATACAGAACAGGTTTGAAACCTTTATTTCCCGTGAATTGCGTACCAATAACCAGCACATACACCGCACCGTAAAAGCCCTGGGTGAAGCCGAGATCCGTTTCATGCGCTTTGCCTGCATCGCTGTGGCGATCAACAAAGCCATGCCCAAAGTGAATGTGGAGATGTCATTCCGCAGCTTCCTCAGGAAAGAATGGGTCAGGGCGATAGAGGCGGCTGAAAGAACCGATGCTCTGCTGGCCAGGCGTTATCGCCTGTTGGTACCGGACTTGTTGTGGAGTGTTTTCCCCAAACTCGATAACGACGACCGCAACCTGCTCTCGTCCATGCTGCCTACCATGGTGGGTACACTGCGTCATGGCATGGACCTGATGGAACTGGAAAAATCCAGGCAACAAAAACTATTGAACTGGCTGGCAGAAGCCCATGCCCAGGCCCTGCGCCCGGCAGCAGACAGCAAAAAACCGCAAGGCCTGAGCCTGCCTGCCATGCATGAACGCTTTGAACAATTTACCAATCAACCAGATACGATAGAACATTCCGAAGTTCATCATTATGAATTCGCCAGGGAGATTTATCAGCAAGGCGTGTTCGCGGAACTGGGTTTGCATACCAGGATGCTGGACAAGGAAGTGCAGAGGCCTGAGCTGCCTGTTGAGACGGCGATTGTTGCTGATGCACCAGCTGAGCCTGAACTCAATCCAGCTTATCTTGAGCGTATAGTCTGCGGTGCTCTGATCGATATCAAAACTGAGAAGCTCAATGCCAAAGCCTGTTTGCGCTGGGTAGATCCGAATCTGATGTATGTCGTGCTGAGTCTCAAAGGGGAGGACTTCCCTGCGGTACTCAGCATACGCGTGCTGTGCCAGTTGCTGGATACAGCCAGACTGCGTTTTGTCGAAGATGAACCCCTGTTTGAACGCGCCATCCATACGCTGCTCAGGTCTGCTGATGAAGTTGATAATGTGCGGGTATAGACCCGCACATTTCAGACTGATCGCTTTGCTTAGAACGTGTTTACGATCTGTAGCGAGCGTGCGTCAGCGGGTTGAAGAGCAGCGCAAAAAGCGGAATGTACTCTAGTACATGAGCATTTTGAGCAGCGCATGAGGCCCCGCATTGATACAAATTGCGCTCGCGCAGTAAGATCGTAAGCATGTTCTTAGTCATCGGTACTATCGATATCAGGCTCAAAGAAACACCACTTCGCTTGTGGCCAGTTGCTTTGTATGCCGTCTTCCACTTCATTGATGGCAGTAATCAGCGCCTGGTCAGAACCCTGCGGGCGCATTTTTGCCTGTACTGCGATCATCAACTGTTCACCCCATTGCAAGGTAATCAGATTGATGACGTGATCAACATGTGGGTGGCTCTCTATATGGGCACGAATCGCATCATTGACTTCTGGCGCAGCAGACTCACCGGTAATCATGGCCTTGACTTCCCTGATGACAAAGAATGCCACCGCCATTAAAAGTACACCCACAATGATAGAGCCTATCGCATCCCAGATCGGGTTGCCGGTTACTACTGACAGCACCACCGCAACAAAAGCCACAGCCAGGCCAGCCAGGGCAGCGATATCTTCACCCGCCACTACCATCAATTCAGACTGACGGGTTTCACGGAACCAGCGGAAGAAAGACTTGCCGCCAGCTATCTTGCGTATCTCCAGCATCGCCCCATACAGTGAAAATGCTTCCAGGGCGACAGAAATACCCAGCACCACCAGAGCAACGATAGGGTTCTTCAGTGGTTCAGGATGTTTCAGGCGTTCTACACCCTCCATCACAGAGAATGCACCACCCAAAAAGAACAACAGTAAAGCCACCATCATGGCCCAGAAATACACCACCCGCCCATAGCCCATGGGGTGAGATGCATCCGGTGCCCGCTTGGCCTCCTTCAAACCCACCAGCAAGAACACCTGATTGATACAGTCAGCCGTAGAATGGATCGCCTCTGCGAGCATGGCCCCCGATGCCGTAAAGATGGCCGCGCCAAACTTAGCCAGGGCAATACCGCCATTGGCACCCAGCGCATAAAAAATCGCCTTGGTAGAACCTTCTGAATTCGCAGACATGAGAATAATTAAAAGTAAGAAAAACCTAACCTTACTTGATTTCTCTGCAAATAATCAATCAGGTATTCTGAATGTTTGCCTTTGCAGAATTTGTTTTTGGTGGATACATATATAGAGAGCTGTTTGTCCCGATAAATTCTTTCAGTCATGAGGCGATGCAGATATGTCGCAAAGCCGTAAAACTCCTACCCCTTCAAGGGGATGGCGTCGGGTTTCACAAAGCCTGCTTTGTGCCGACAGAATCTAAGCCTCCTATGAGCGGCACGGTGGAGTGGCAGGGGTTGGGATATGGGTTCCGGTCGATCAGCGAAATCAGCGTATATAGATAGCCCCCGGAATCGTCGCTCCTGCGCAGGCAGGAGCCCAGCGTCGTCCGTCGATGAACAGTAATCCAAGCGCGCACCCTACAAAATCAGCCCCCCCCCAACACACCTCCCCCAACAATTCCCTAAATAATTTACGCCAAAGGCTTGCAAAGGGGAGGGGAAGTTTGCTATAGTTCGCCTCCCGCTGAAGAGCGGGTGAGAAATGAAGCAAAGCCGGAGATTGAGCGGAGAAGTAAAGGCTGCGGAAAGATCTGGTTGCTGTGAATAGTTTGCAACGGTTTAGCTAGTTCGCAAGAACGAAACAAAACGAAATGAGTTGCAGGTGTTGACAGCGAAAGTAAAGTGCTTCATAATCTCGTTTCTCTGCTGCTGACGCACACAACGCTGCGACGCAAAGCTGGATCAGAAGATGGTCTGGCAGGGTAGAAAAGATTTCGGTTCTTTAACAATTAACAGTCAATAAATGTGGGCACTTGGTGAAGCGCACCAAGCAACTTAGGTTGTTTGGAATGCTTAAATAATATAGCAAGTGTTCACAAGAAATAACAAAGCAAGACGATGATTTAGTAATAGATCATTGAACTGTCAGTATTTTGAGTGAGCGACATGTCACGTATGTGACATAGACAAGAAATTGTCGAAAAACAGAGATTAAACTGAAGAGTTTGATCCTGGCTCAGATTGAACGCTGGCGGCATGCCTTACACATGCAAGTCGAACGGCAGCGCGGGGTAACCTGGCGGCGAGTGGCGAACGGGTGAGTAATATATCGGAACATACCCTAGAGTGGGGGATAACGTAGCGAAAGTTACGCTAATACCGCATACGCACTAAGGTGGAAAGCGGGGGATCGCAAGACCTCGTGCTCATGGAGTGGCCGATATCTGATTAGCTAGTTGGTAGGGTAAAAGCCTACCAAGGCGACGATCAGTAGCTGGTTTGAGAGAACGACCAGCCACACTGGAACTGAGACACGGTCCAGACTCCTACGGGAGGCAGCAGTGGGGAATTTTGGACAATGGGGGCAACCCTGATCCAGCAATGCCGCGTGAGTGAAGAAGGCCCTCGGGTTGTAAAGCTCTTTTGTCAGGGAAGAAACGGTGGTTCCTAATACGGACTGCTAATGACGGTACCTGAAGAATAAGCACCGGCTAACTACGTGCCAGCAGCCGCGGTAATACGTAGGGTGCAAGCGTTAATCGGAATTACTGGGCGTAAAGCGTGCGCAGGCGGTTTTATAAGTCTGATGTGAAATCCCCGGGCTCAACCTGGGAACTGCATTGGAGACTGTAAGGCTAGAGTGTGTCAGAGGGGGGTAGAATTCCACGTGTAGCAGTGAAATGCGTAGATATGTGGAGGAATACCGATGGCGAAGGCAGCCCCCTGGGATAACACTGACGCTCATGCACGAAAGCGTGGGGAGCAAACAGGATTAGATACCCTGGTAGTCCACGCCCTAAACGATGTCTACTAGTTGTCGGGTCTTAATTGACTTGGTAACGCAGCTAACGCGTGAAGTAGACCGCCTGGGGAGTACGGTCGCAAGATTAAAACTCAAAGGAATTGACGGGGACCCGCACAAGCGGTGGATGATGTGGATTAATTCGATGCAACGCGAAAAACCTTACCTACCCTTGACATGGAAGGAATCCCGAAGAGATTTGGGAGTGCTCGAAAGAGAACCTTTACACAGGTGCTGCATGGCTGTCGTCAGCTCGTGTCGTGAGATGTTGGGTTAAGTCCCGCAACGAGCGCAACCCTTGTCATTAGTTGCTACGAAAGGGCACTCTAATGAGACTGCCGGTGACAAACCGGAGGAAGGTGGGGATGACGTCAAGTCCTCATGGCCCTTATGGGTAGGGCTTCACACGTCATACAATGGTACATACAGAGGGCCGCCAACCCGCGAGGGGGAGCTAATCCCAGAAAGTGTATCGTAGTCCGGATTGTAGTCTGCAACTCGACTACATGAAGTTGGAATCGCTAGTAATCGCGGATCAGCATGTCGCGGTGAATACGTTCCCGGGTCTTGTACACACCGCCCGTCACACCATGGGAGCGGGTTCTGCCAGAAGTAGTTAGCTTAACCGCAAGGAGGGCGATTACCACGGCAGGGTTCGTGACTGGGGTGAAGTCGTAACAAGGTAGCCGTATCGGAAGGTGCGGCTGGATCACCTCCTTTCTAGAGTAGCGCGTAGTTAAGTGTCCACACTTATTGACTGTTAATGATAATGAACAGAGAACGGTTTGCGTCGGGGTAGCAATGACCGGACAGCGACTGAAGGTTCAGTAGCGGGTCTGTAGCTCAGTTGGTTAGAGCACCGTGTTGATAACGCGGGGGTCGTTGGTTCGAGCCCAACCAGACCCACCAGGTTGATTGAATAAAAGTGGAATAAAGCTTTTATTTGAATATGGGGGATTAGCTCAGCTGGGAGAGCACCTGCTTTGCAAGCAGGGGGTCGTCGGTTCGATCCCGTCATCCTCCACCAAGAAATCGCAAACCTAAGTCAGCGAATATCAGTAAGTAGTTAAGTACTGATAAAAAGTAAAACGTTGAGATTTAGGTTTGTACTTTCAAAGCGAAAGACATAGTAATAAGTAGTTCTCGTTCTTTAACAATTTAGAAGAAGTAAAGTAGAAATAATCAAAATTATTTCTGTAAAGAGAAGTCAGCGCAGTCAGTAATGACAGTGTTGATGGAAATTATGGAAGGGTTGTGATTGTATCGAACAAACATAGTATTAAAAGCGAGTTTGAAAAAGCTGTCGAAAGACAAGTTTTAGAAATATCAAATTCCTTGAGATACGGCAAACGCTAAAGTAATACTCATAAGTAGTAAAGAACTATAACCGGTTTTTGGTGATGAACCTGAAGTTGAAGAGATTCAATGACAGACACCAGAGGCTAACGTTATAGGGACAAGTGACTAAGTGCACATGGTGGATGCCTTGGCGATATCAGGCGATGAAGGACGTAGTAGCTTGCGATAAGCTGCGGGGAGTGAGCAAACACACATTGATCCGCAGATTTCCGAATGGGGAAACCCGGCCGTAAGGTCATTGCAACCTGAATACATAGGGTTGCAAAGCGAACGTGGCGAACTGAAACATCTAAGTAGCTACAGGAAAAGAAATCAACCGAGATTCCCAAAGTAGTGGCGAGCGAAATGGGAAGAGCCTGCAAGATTTAGCATCTTTGATAATAAAACGGAATGGAAAGTCCGGCCATAGAGGGTGATAGCCCCGTATATGAAATCATCGGTGTGGAACTAAGTTTGCGACAAGTAGGGCGGGACACGAGAAATCCTGTCTGAACATGGGGGGACCATCCTCCAAGGCTAAATACTCGATATCGACCGATAGTGAACCAGTACCGTGAGGGAAAGGCGAAAAGAACCCCGGGAGGGGAGTGAAATAGAACCTGAAACCGTGTGCATACAAACAGTAGGAGCGGACTTGTTCCGTGACTGCGTACCTTTTGTATAATGGGTCAGCGACTTACATTCAGTGGCAAGGTTAACCGCATAGGGAAGCCGTAGAGAAATCGAGTCCGAATAGGGCGAATCAGTCGCTGGGTGTAGACCCGAAACCAAGTGATCTACTCATGGCCAGGTTGAAGGTGCGGTAACACGCACTGGAGGACCGAACCCACTAATGTTGAAAAATTAGGGGATGAGCTGTGGGTAGGGGTGAAAGGCTAAACAAACTTGGAAATAGCTGGTTCTCTCCGAAAACTATTTAGGTAGTGCCTCAAGTATCACCGACGGGGGTAGAGCACTGTTATGGCTAGGGGGTCATCGCGACTTACCAAACCATTGCAAACTCCGAATACCGTTGAGTGCGAGCTTGGGAGACAGACATCGGGTGCTAACGTCCGGTGTCAAGAGGGAAACAACCCAGACCGCCAGCTAAGGTCCCAAAGTATAGCTAAGTGGAAAACGAAGTGGGAAGGCTAAAACAGTCAGGAGGTTGGCTTAGAAGCAGCCACCCTTTAAAGAAAGCGTAATAGCTCACTGATCGAGTCGTCCTGCGCGGAAGATGTAACGGGGCTAAGCTATACACCGAAGCTGCGGATATCCGTAAGGATATGGTAGGAGAGCGTTCTGTAAGCCTGCGAAGGTGACTTGTAAAGGTTGCTGGAGGTATCAGAAGTGCGAATGCTGACATGAGTAGCGATAATGGGGGTGAAAAGCCTCCACGCCGTAAGCCCAAGGTTTCCTGTTCAACGTTCATCGGAGCAGGGTGAGTCGGCCCCTAAGGCGAGGCAGAGATGCGTAGCTGATGGGAAGCAGGTTAATATTCCTGCACCGTCGTATGATGCGATGGGGGACGGATCGCGGAAGGTTGTCCGACTGTTGGAATAGTCGGTTTTTAACCTGGAGAAGGCTGTTAGGCAAATCCGGCAGCGTAATTCAAGGGGTTGAGACGAGTGAATTTATTCACGAAGCAATCGGAAGTGGTTCCAAGAAAAGCCTCTAAGCTTCAGTCATACGAGACCGTACCGCAAACCGACACAGGTGGGCGAGATGAGTATTCTAAGGCGCTTGAGAGAACTCGGGAGAAGGAACTCGGCAAATTGGTACCGTAACTTCGGGATAAGGTACGCCCTTGTAGTTTGACTGCCCTGCGGCAGAAGGACGAAGGGGTTGCAATAAACTGGTGGCTGCGACTGTTTAATAAAAACACAGCACTCTGCAAACACGAAAGTGGACGTATAGGGTGTGACGCCTGCCCGGTGCTGGAAGATTAAATGATGGGGTGCAAGCTCTTGATTGAAGTCCCAGTAAACGGCGGCCGTAACTATAACGGTCCTAAGGTAGCGAAATTCCTTGTCGGGTAAGTTCCGACCTGCACGAATGGCGTAACGATGGCCACACTGTCTCCTCCCGAGACTCAGCGAAGTTGAAATGTTTGTGATGATGCAATCTACCCGCGGCTAGACGGAAAGACCCCATGAACCTTTACTGTAGCTTTGCATTGGACTTTGAATCGATCTGTGTAGGATAGGTGGGAGGCTTTGAAGCGTGGACGCCAGTTTGCGTGGAGCCATCCTTGAAATACCACCCTGGTTTATTTGAGGTTCTAACCTTGGCCCGTTATCCGGGTCGGGGACAGTGCATGGTAGGCAGTTTGACTGGGGCGGTCTCCTCCCAAAGTGTAACGGAGGAGTTCGAAGGTACGCTAGGTACGGTCGGACATCGTGCTAATAGTGCAATGGCATAAGCGTGCTTAACTGCGAGACTGACAAGTCGAGCAGGTACGAAAGTAGGACATAGTGATCCGGTGGTTCTGTATGGAAGGGCCATCGCTCAACGGATAAAAGGTACTCTGGGGATAACAGGCTGATTCCTCCCAAGAGTTCATATCGACGGGGAGTTTGGCACCTCGATGTCGGCTCATCACATCCTGGGGCTGTAGCCGGTCCCAAGGGTATGGCTGTTCGCCATTTAAAGTGGTACGTGAGCTGGGTTTAAAACGTCGTGAGACAGTTTGGTCCCTATCTGCCGTGGGCGTTGGAAGTTTGAAGGGGGCTGCTCCTAGTACGAGAGGACCGGAGTGGACGAACCTCTGGTGTATCGGTTGTCACGCCAGTGGCATTGCCGAGTAGCTATGTTCGGAAGAGATAACCGCTGAAAGCATCTAAGCGGGAAACTCGCCTTAAGATGAGACTTCCCAGAGACTTGATCTCTTTAAAGGGTCGTTCGAGACCAGGACGTTGATAGGCTGGGTGTGGAAGTGCAGTAATGCATTAAGCTAACCAGTACTAATTGCCCGTAAGGCTTGTCCCTATAACCTTAGCAGGTAATAGGCTACGACAAGTATTGTGAAGTGTTTGCGAAATGTGCCTCTGTGAAAATCAATAGAACAGAGAGCAAGTTCGACAGCAGTCACAACCACCACAGTAAGCGATGGTCTCGCTTACTGTGAAAATTAAGTAACTCTTGATTAGTGCGAATAAGATCGCACACTCTACGACACTTCTTCTGAATTGGATTTGTTGCAGGCCACAAAACAACGTGACCCTCAACGAATCAACAAGTTATGCCTGATGACCATAGCTAATCGGTACCACCCCTTCCCATCCCGAACAGGACCGTGAAACGATTACGCGCCAATGATAGTGCTGCAACCAGTGTGAAAGTAGGTTATCGTCAGGCTTTTATTCCGCAGACCCCCACTCAAGCAATTGTGTGGGGGTTTTGCTTTTAAGTGAGAATAGTCGATTTTGTAAGTGGTTTCGCAGAAATTAGCGAAATAACAGATGAAAAGACTAGACAAGAAGCATGATTGTGAAGTATAATTTTGCTTCTGTTGATGTGGTGACACACATCAAGTTTATCTGACTAGGCAAGAATATGGGTGCTTAGCTCAGTTGGTAGAGCGGCGCCCTTACAAGGCGTAGGTCGGGAGTTCGAGCCTCTCAGCACCCACCACAGATAAACAGCAAGAACGGTTAAGTAGTTTCGGAGTGGTAGTTCAGTTGGTTAGAATACCGGCCTGTCACGCCGGGGGTCGCGGGTTCGAGCCCCGTCCGCTCCGCCAGTTATAAAGGAAAAAGACAAGCGATGCTTGTCTTTTTTTCGTTTACGGCTTTCTTTTTTTATTGCTTGCTATTCAAAAACCAGAAGTCAATGTCAGGATTGAAGCAGACTGCTATCAATCCGCTGCGGTGTGCAATTGCTACAGTACAGTCTCATATAAAGTCTGCGGGATACTGAGATAAGTCAGGAAGAAATACATACAAAAAACGGAGAGTAATCGCTATTACTCTCCGTTTTTTTGTGCCTGTTCAGGTATGCATTTCAAGCTTGATGATAAATATTGCCGCATTTATTGCACAACCAGGACTCTTCCCAGTGCTTGTACAGACCAGGCCATACCGTTTTATTGTAAGTTCTGGCCCTGTGGACCAAATAGCCACCGGCACCGGCAAATAAGAGAAAAAACAGGGCAGGATGATCTCTGGTGTTGAGACAGGCGAAACCTATGAAAATGAGAAAGGCGCCCGCCCTATATGATTTTCTGTAAGGCGGTGCAGCTTTGGCGGCCATGTTGGACTGTGAGACGCCTTGGGTAAACGTGGTACCAGTTACGACTCCGGGAGTATTTCCTGCGACGGTCCCGCTGGTATGGCTGGTCGTACTGATGTTTTGAGTACCGTGGTCAAAAATTACTTCCAGTCTCTGAGTGTTGTCTGAATGGCATTTAGTACATTGCATGCTAACTTCCCGCTGAAAAAATAAGCAATTTTGCAGTCATCCCGAACATGCTATCGTCGCTGCACTAATTAGAAGTATTTTAACAAATCCGGGCAAACCGGAGTTTGCAAGCGGTGGTTTTTCCGATGTTAACAAGCAAGCTATGGAGGTCTTCCTTGTCCACCATCACTGGACAAATAATAAAAAGCACATACGCCATAGCTTGCCGTGACCACATGTGGCTATCAAGCTGCCAGCGCACCTTCCATCTCACCATCCAGCGCAAATACCACATCACTGAGCAAACTGGCCAGCTCCGCAGTCATCAGCACAAAGTCTGCATCAAAGCGCTCTTCTTCATTACTACCCTTGTCCTTGCTTTCATCAAGCACATCCAGCGGTTTGATGCGCTTGATTGTCAATGTGTCGGTCAGGACAAAGCTGACTTTGTCATCCCAGGTCAGGGCCAGCTTGGTGCATTGTTTGCCAGCAGTAATATGCTTCTGGATATCATCCGGCTCCAGGGTGTAGCGTACATAGCGCACGGTGGCCTTGTCTTCAGTCGAAGACTTGAGTTCGGTATCCTGGTCGATAGTGAAGCCCTTCGGAGCCTCGTTGCCGGCCAGCCAACCTGTCATGGCTGCCTGTGGGGAAGTCTTGGTACGCAGGCCTTCCAGTGGCAGCTTGTCGCAGCATTTCAGCAAGAGCTTGATGACTTCATCAGCCTTGGATGGGCTCGAAGCATCGATGACCAGCCAGCGGTTCACCGGGTCTATCCACACATTGGTATTGCGCTTGACGCCAAAGGCGCGTGGCAACAATTCTTCAGTGATGCGCTCTTTCAAGTCTTTCATGGCCTTGCGACCAGGTGCGAAGCCTTGTTCTTCTTCTATTTCCAGCGCACGTGCCTTGGTGACCTGGTTGATCACGCTGGAGGGCAGCAGTTTTTTTTCTGTTGCCAGCGAGATCAGGAATTGCTGATTGACGCAATGCACCAGTTGATCATTATTGCGTGGTGGTGCCCAGCCCTGGCTTTGCATTTCATTCGAAGCGCATTGCGAAAATGAAATACGTGACAATTGTGCATGTAACTCCTCAGCAGTGATCTTCCAGGGAGTTGTCAGACGAAAAACTTGCAGATTCTTGAACCACATAGCGTATCCAGACGAAGAAAACCTAGCATTCTACACGTCTGCGCTGGGCCACTCACGACCAAAAACACCTCTTTCGCGGCAAGAACCAACGCTTCGTCGCTTTCTGGCATACATGGCAGATCAGCTTTGCAATACTTCTTCCATCGCAGCAAAACAAACCGGCGAAATAACGCTAAACCCTACTAAACAGTATTCAAGGAGATCATCATGTTGAACCAAATCATCAGCGGCACACCAATGTATGTATGGGCAATCCTGGGCTTTCTGGCTTACCGTGGCATCAAGTCCAGCGTCGATCGCGAACTGACAGTCAGGGCAGTGGTCATCATTCCTCTGGTCATGCTGGCCTTGTCGGTACAAGGCATATTGTCTGGCTTCGGTGCTGATCCTCTGGTACTGGCAGCGTGGCTGGCAACCATGACAGCAGGTGCGGCAGTGTCCTGGAACATGGTCAGCGACAAGAACGTGCGTATCCTGGCTGACAAGGGCACCGTGTTTTACCGTGGTAGCTGGGGCCCGCTGGTCATGATGATGTCCATCTTTGTCATGAAGTATGTTGTCAATGTAGCTTTGCACGTGAATCCTGCCCTGCATAGCAACATGTTGTTCGCTGTTATCAGCACTGCATTGTTCGGCCTGTTCAACGGTTTGTTCCTTGGCAAAATGCTGCGTGTCCTGATCATGTACAAACAAGCAATGTCTTCCAGCACAGTATTTACCCGCTCTGCTACGGTTTAAAAGGCAATCGGCTAGCAAAAGCAGGAGGATGAGTAGTAATTCGTAACAAGAAGATGCAAGATTCGCTTGCGGCATCTCAGACAGGGGCAGGGTGAGACAGTATAATGTCCCCTGTCCTTATTTTATTTATTGTCAAAATACAATAAAAATTGCGTGCCATGCTAGCTGAACAAAAACAAGAATTACTGAAACTATTCCAGAATGCGGTTGAACCTATCTTGGCCGGTTCCGAGCTCAAGCCTACGATAGCACTGGAGCGCCCGCGTGATCCTTCCCATGGTGATGCAGCTTGCAATATCGCCATGCAGATCGCCAAGCCGTTGCGCAAGAATCCGCGCGAACTGGCACAGTCTGTTGTTGCAGCAGTAGAAGCACAAAATAGCCCGCTGGTTGCCAGCGTGGAAATTGCCGGTCCAGGCTTCATCAATATCCGTCTTGCAGCATCTGCGAAGCAGGCTGTGGTTACGACTGTCCTGCAAAAGGGTGCCGAGTTCGGCAAAAGCCAGCGTGGTGCAGGGGAAAAAGTGGTGGTCGAATTTGTTTCCGCCAATCCCACTGGCCCTCTGCATGTAGGCCATGGCCGCCAGGGCGCTCTGGGCGATGCCCTGTCTGCTTTGCTGGATGCACAAGGCTACGATGTCAGCCGCGAGTTTTACTATAACGACGCCGGTGTACAGATCAATAATCTGGCTTTGTCAGTACAGGCGCGCGCCAAAGGCTTTGCGCCTGGTGAGGCTGGCTGGCCAGAGTCTGCCTATAACGGCGACTACATCGCCGATATTGCACAGGATTTCCTGGCGAAACAAACCGTTTCTGCCGGTGATTGCGCACCCGTCACAGCCAGTGGCAATGTCGATGATATTGAATCCATACGCCAGTTCAGTGTGACTTACCTGCGTCGTGAGCAGGACGCAGACTTGCTGGCCTTTGGCGTCAAGTTTAACAATTACTACCTTGAAACTTCGCTGTACAAAGACAACAAGGTAGAGACCACCGTTGCTGCGCTTAAAGCGGCAGGCAAGACCTATGAGCAGGATGGCGCACTATGGTTGCGTACGACCGACTATGGTGACGACAAAGACCGCGTCATGAAAAAGTCAGATGGTACTTACACCTATTTCGTGCCGGACGTGGCTTATCACGTCACCAAATGGGAGCGTGGTTACCGCAAGGCCATCAATATACAGGGCAGTGACCATCATGGCACCATAGCCCGTGTACGTGGCGGCCTGCAGGCTTTGAATGTAGGTATACCACAAGGCTATCCCGACTATATCCTGCACAAGATGGTCACCGTCATGAAGGATGGTGCCGAGGTCAAGATCTCCAAGCGTGCCGGTTCTTACGTGACCGTGCGTGATCTGATTGAATGGTCAGGCGGCGGTGATGAACAGCGTGGCCGTGATGCCGTACGTTTCTTCCTGATTTCGCGCAAGGCGGATACTGAATTCGTGTTTGATGTCGATGTCGCTCTCGCTCGTTCAGATGAGAATCCGGTGTATTACGTACAGTATGCCCATGCCCGTATCTGCTCGGTACTGGCGCAATATGCGACGGACGAAGCCGCTTTTGCACCGCTGGCCAATGTCGATCTGTCACCATTGACCGCACCGCGCGAAGCCAGTTTGCTGGCCAAGCTGGCAGAGTATCCTGAAGCCCTGGAAAAAGCTCTGGATGAACTGGGCCCGCATCAGGTTGCTTTTTACCTGCGTGATCTGGCAGGTGAATTGCATAGCTATTACAATGCCGAACGGGTATTGGTGGATGACGAAGCAACCAAACTGGCCAGGTTGGCGCTGATGCTGGCAACCCGCCAGGTCTTGCGTAATGGTCTCGCATTGATAGGTGTATCCGCACCTAACAAGATGTAAGCCAGTAGATATTCAGCTAATCAAACAAGCTCATAAAACACGTCGGAGACGCATGAAATCTCAACAGAACGCCCCAAAACAAAAGAATAGCCAGCGCGGCAGCACCCTGACTGGCATCATCATCGGCCTGGTAATCGGTCTGGCTATTGCAGTGGGCGTGGCCATGGTGATTACCAAGTCATCAACGCCGTTCACCAATAAAGGTGGCAAGTCAGATAAACCCGATGTTCCGCTGACGCAATTGCAGGACCCTAACAAGCCCCTGTATGGCAACAAGGATGCTGCCAAAGAGGCCAATAAGGAACTGACTGCCAGCAAACCGGCTGAAACAGTAGCGCCGCCAGTTAAACCCGTAGAAGTCAAACCGCCAGAAAAAACGGCAGCAGAAAAAGCTGCCGAAAAAGCAGAGAGGGCAGAAGCTGCCGCTGCAGCCAAGGCCGACAATACTGACGAAAAATATATTTACTTTTTGCAGGTTGGTGCGTTCAAGGAACAGGTGGCAGCAGAAAACAGCCGTGCCAAGCTGGCATTGATCGGTTTTGAAGCACGTATTGTGGAAAAAAATTCAGACGCTGGCACCATGTACCATGTGCGCCTTGGCCCATACACCCAACTCGAAACAATGAACCGTACCCGTTCCCGCTTGTCTGAGAATAGTGTGGATGTTGCCGTGGTTCGCACAGTCAAATAACAGACCGGTAAATAATCAACGTGCAATGAGCGTACAAAAAGCGATCAATAAAGGAAACGTGATGCAATTCTTCAGTCAAATCAAACGCCGCATGTTCATGCTGGCTGGCCTGTCTCTCGTGGTTGGTGCCGTCAATGCCAGCCCGACTGCACCTCAGCCTGGCGTTGAATATCAGGTCTTGAAACGCCCTCAACCTGTTGATAGTGGCAAGAAAATTGAAGTCATTGAATTCTTTGGCTATTTTTGTCCGCATTGCTATGCGCTGGAACCTTTGCTGGCAGAATGGGTGAAGAAGCAGGGCGACAATATCTCCTTCAAGCGCATCCACGTGAATTTCCATGACCTGGTACCACAGCAAAAACTCTACTTCACCATGGAAGCCATGGGCAAGGCAGATGAATACCATATGAAGGCTTTCAACGCTTTCCATGTTGATCGCAACCGCTTGCAAACAGATGCCAACATCATGGAATTCGTTGCCAAGTCCGGCCTGGACAAGCAAAAATTCTCCGACATCTACAATTCTTTCTCTATCACCAGCAAGCTCAGCCGTGCCACCCAACTGGCAAATGCCTACCAGATCGACGGTGTACCGTCGATTGCCATTGATGGCCGTTTTGTGACTTCACCAGTGCTGGCCGTCTCGACCATGACCAGGGTGACAGAAGACATACAGAACCACGCAGTCATACAGGTGCTTGATAGTCTGATCGCCAAAATACAAAAAGAGAAGAGTGGCGCACCAGCAGCGGCACCTGCGGCAGCCTCAGCCAGTTCTGCAGCTTCGGCCAGTTCAGCGGCTTCAGCCAAGGCAGCAGCCAAAAAGAAATAAGTAGCAATAGAGTTATAGATAGTCCGCCATCCCGGCGGACTTTTTCATTGGATAACATGAAAACAGTCTTCATCACTGGTGCATCTTCTGGCATAGGTGCCGCGCTGGCCAGAGCGTATGCTGAGCAAGGCGTTACCCTGGGCTTGCTGGCACGCCGCCAGGAAGTGCTGGAAGAACTGCGGCAGAGCCTGCCTAATCCCGGCCAGCATCATATCTATGCCGTGGATGTCACCGATCATGAGGCCCTGGCAAAGGCTGCCAATGATTTCATGCAAGCCGTTGGGCAAGTCAATATCGTCATCGCCAATGCCGGTATTTCGGTCGGTACGCTCAGTGAATATGCAGGCGACATCAAGGTGTTTGACAGCGTCTTGCAAACCAATCTGATAGCAACAGTGGCGACTTTTTCACCTTTCATCAATGCCATGAAAACTTACGCGCACAATGTTGATTGCCGTCTGGTCGGCATAGGCAGCGTCGCTGGCATACGTGGCTTGCCGGGGGCGGGTGCGTATTGTGCATCCAAGGCGGCGGTCATCAGTTATTGCGAATCGCTGCGGGTAGAATTGCGCGATAGTGGCATACGCGTTGTGACGATTGCGCCGGGCTATATCGATACGCCCATGACCAAGGGCAACCCTTACCCCATGCCTTTCCTGATGCCGGTCAAGGCCTTTTGTGCCTCTGCCCTAATGACCATTGATGCCGGCAATACTTACCGCGTGATCCCCTGGCAAATGGGCGTGGTCGCCAAGATAATGCGCATCTTGCCTAACTGGCTGTACGACGCAGTTTTCGCCAGGGCACGCCGCAAACCGCGTGCCGCAGACCAGACATGAGCATGTTGATTGATGCGCTAGGTACCGTGCATCAGCCCTACGTAGTCAATGCCGGGGCTGCGGCTGAGCCGCGTATCGTCAGCCTGGTGCCTTCCATCACAGAACTGGTTTGTGAGCTGGGGCTGTCGCCTTGTCTGGTTGGCCGCACCGGTTTTTGCATACATCCCAAGTCCGTAGTGCAAACTATCCCCAAGATAGGCGGCACCAAGGATGTGAATATAGAAAAAATCCGTAAGCTGGCGCCTACCCACCTCATCGTCAATATTGATGAAAATGAAAAACCAACAGTAGAAGCGCTGGCAAAATTCATTCCCCATGTCATCGTCACTCACCCACTGGTGCCACGTGACAATCTGGCCTTGTATCAATTGCTGGGTGGCATATTTGCTGCGCAGGAAAGAGCGCAGGAGTTGTGTAACCAGTTTGAAACTGCCTATGCTGCCCTGGACCCTGCACCGGCCAGTTCTCAGCAAGTCGTCTACTGCATCTGGCAAGACCCGTGGATGACCGTCAGCCGCGACACCTACATCGCCGCCATGCTGGCGCTGATAGGCTGGCAAACCTGGTCGCCACCCAACAGCATCTTGCGTTACCCGGGTTTTCAGTGGACTAGTGCAATGCAGCATCCCATCGACAGGGTTTTGCTGTCTACCGAACCTTACCGCTTTACTGAAAGCCATGTTGATGCGCTGGAGAAGCAGCTGGGCCTGCCAGTGCAACTGGTCGATGGTGAAATGCTGTCATGGTATGGCAGCAGGGCAATTGCAGGTTTGCAATACCTGAAGCAATTGTCTGTGCAATAAGGTTATGCAATTCTGCGTATCCGCCCCAAATTCGAAATACGTCTATACAATTTACACAAAAATGCCACACTGCATAGCACAATAATTGACACTCTAATATGTCGACAACCATACTTCTGGGCATACCAGTTAAGGTTTTCTATATATTCTTGGAGAAGTTTGTTATGAGTAAGATGCGCAAAGCGATTTTACTTGCCCTGTATGGTGCAAGTGCAGCAACTGTTTTCACTCCCGCCATGGTGAGTGCGCAAACTGCTCCCGCAGCAGAAAAAGCCACAGACCCAGCCATACAAACCATGACCATCGTTGGTTCGCGCCGTGCCAATACCAGCGCCACCAATACGCCACTGCCTGTGGATTTTATCTCGGTATCCAAAGCAGCAGAGCAGGGTGGTCAGTTTGACCTGGCACAGACTTTGGCCAATATCTCGCCTTCCTTCAATTCCACCCGCCAGACCGGTGCTGATGGTGCCGATCTGGTGGATTCTGCTGCCTTGCGTGGCCTGGGTTCAGACCAGACCCTGGTACTGGTGAACGGCAAGCGTCGTCACACGGTATCGCTGGTTAACCTGTTTGGCGCCCGCAACCGTGGTAATACCGGTACTGACCTGAATGCGATACCCGTCATGGCCATCAGCAATGTGCAAGTCTTGCGCGATGGTGCAGCCGCCCAGTACGGCTCTGACGCGATTGCCGGTGTCATGGACATCACCCTCAAGAAAAACCTCGGTTGCGAAGCCAGTTTTGGTTACAGCCAGTACTCTGTCGGCGATGGTAAAAACTATCTGCCATCCGCCTATTGCGGTATCGCCCTCGGTGAAAAAGGCGTATTGGGCATCACGGTGGAATATACCGACCGTGGCCGCTCGAATCGCGCTGACCCAGGTAACCCACGTACTATTGGCGACACCAAGGTCACTGGCCCTACCGTTTACCTTAACGGTGAAGTACCCAACGGCGGCAATGACAAACTGTATTTCACCCTGGGTACACAACAACGTAAGGCATCTTCTGCTGCCTGGGCACGCGGTGGTATAGGTTCTGACGACATCCCTTCCCGCAATTCTGCTGCCATGTATCCGAATGGCTTTGTACCCTACATCAATGGCGATATCAATGACATCTATGGCACCGTAGGCTATAAATGGGATATCGGCGAATGGCGTGCTGACCTGTCGCAGACCTATGGTTTCAACGAACTCAAATACAACATCAGCAATACCCTGAACGCCTCCATCGCCAACAAGGACTTGCTGGCCGGTGGCAAGGGTATCAGCCCCAGCAGTTTTAATGCCGGTGGTTTTTCTTTCTCGCAAGCGACGACCAATCTGGACTTCAGCCGCTTCTTTGATGGCTTCATGAATGGCGTCAACGTCGCCTTCGGTGCTGAATACCGTCGTGAAAACTACAAAATTAACGCTGGTGAACCAGGCTCTTACAATGATGTTGATGGTCTGGGTTTTGGTGGTAATGCCGGTAGCCAGGGCTTCCCCGGCTTCCAGCCTGGTGACCGTACCGACAAGAACAGGAACAGTGTCGCTGCCTATGTCGATGTAGAAACCGACGTCACCAAACTCTTCAAGCTGCAGACAGCGGTCCGTGGCGAGCGTTATAGCGACTTTGGTTCTACCCTGACTGGCAAACTGGCAGGCAGTTACAAGGTGTCTGATGATGTCCTGATGCGCGGTTCCATCAGCACAGGCTTCCGCGCACCGTCGCTGCAACAAGTGTATTTCTCTTCCACCTTTACCGACTTCATCAGCGGCAAGCCTATGGACGTCGTACTGGCACCGAATGGCGGTGCAGTGGCGAATGCCGCAGGCATACCTAAACTGAAAGATGAAACTTCGAAAAACTACACATTCGGCCTGACTTTCAAACCGAATAGTGCATTTGCCATGACAGCCGATTTGTACCGCATAGACATCGCTGACCGCATCGTCTTGTCAGGTCGTTTTGATGCTGACAATTACCCTGCTCTGGGTACTACTCTGCAAGCACTGGGTGTGGGTCAGGCACAGTTCTTTGTCAATTCCATCAATACCAAGACCCAGGGACTGGATTTGACGGCATCCCATAAAACCAATCTGGGTGCGGGCAAATTATCGACTTATCTGGGTTTGAACTACAGCAAGACTGAAGTCACCAAGGTACAGGCTCCGGCATCCCTGAAAGGCTATGAAGATGTCTTGCTGTCTGAACGTGAGCGCCTTTTCATAGAGCAAGGCGGCCCAAGAATGAAAGCCACTCTGGCCTTCAATTATGAGCAGGGGCCATGGGCAGGCGAGTTCAAGGTCATCCATTACGGCTCACAAACCCTGGGTACTTTCTCAGGCACAGCCGCTGGTGTACCAAATGCCTATTACGAACCTAAAACCTCGGCAGACGTGGCTCTGACTTATGCCTTCAATGACACCACCAAGCTGACCATAGGCGGCAATAATGTGTTCAACGTCAAACCGACTCGTCAGGACCCGAATGAAACCGACAATGGTTTCTACTATGACAGCGTACAGTTTGGTCTCGGTGGTGCTTCTTACTTCCTGAAACTCTGGAAAAAGTTCTGATCCAGCGATATGGAGGCTTAGTATCTCCTGAATAAAAAAGCGGTCTGCATGTCAGGCCGTTTTTTATGAGGAAATGAGATATCAGGACTAACTGCTCAGGCAAATTCCGAAGCTGACTGCCTGAGCATATTTCAAGCAATGCGCAAGCCAATAAAAAAGGCTGGACGTTGGTGATAGCGTCCAGCCTAGCTTCAGGCAAGAATTTTTACATGCATCCGTCAGACTTTTTCAGACCCTCAATTTCATTGAATTGCCTTTTGGAAGTTGGGGTCTGCAAATAATTTGCCTAACATTTGCTTCACTGCTTCAGCATGATTGCGTTGTGCGTCCGGGATAGCCAATGCAGCCATCAATGAAGAGTCCCATTTGGTCTCGCCAATGGCTACTTTTTCATAAATGGGTTTGCCGCTCTTTGTAACGGTGAAGCGTACAATAACACTGGCTTTTCCAATTCCGAATGAACCATCAAGGTCATTCTTTAATACTAGCCCACTGATAACAGCATTGGTCTTGTTTCCCAACCTGCCGGCACTTTGTAGTTCAGTACGCAAAGCTTCTTTGATATATTCTGCATATGAATTATTGAACGGTGAATTATATGGATTGCCGCGTATCCGAAGTTGATTCATGCTTTCGTCCACGACGCTAAAGTGACCAGGCTCTGCCCAGGCATTGTCTGGCATGGTTTGCAGTATCTTGACATTATCTACGGTGGCCTGGTAAGCCGGCGCTATTGCAGTACATGCAGTCAGCATCAAAGAAAATAGCAATATGGCGAGCGAAGCAAGCCATGTTTGTCCCTTGTTTGTTACCGTGGCACATGTTGTTTTCATTTATTCAGTTCCCCATTTTTTTACATGTCATTCCGAAAATTTAGCAGCAATCCCTCTGTAACCCCGCGTATTGCCTCAACCTTGGGTACAGGCTGCAATCCCTTGGGACCGTCAGCATTACTTACCATGGTATGAATCGCGTGCTTGTAGCTATGTTTGATTTCATCTTTGCCGGGGCTGACATAACTTGCATTCGTGATGTAGTCACCAGTAACCATGGTGCCAGTCAGACCAAATGTCAAGTCAGTAGTTAAGCCTTTGCTGAAAGCATCTATATCTACAACGATGCTATCTATGGTAATGAACAGTTTGTCAGTAGGGTTGCAATGTCAAAAAATGAAATGATATTCAGTTCTGCTTATTCAGGTTTTTACTCGCTCTTTACTCAAGTCCTGTTGGTCAGCGTTACTCCGGCAATAACCAGCAAGCCACCGACTATCATCGATGGCAAAATAGGTTCACCCAGTATCAGCGCACCGAGGCTGATACCAAATACCGGCACCAGGTTATTGAACACCGCCGTGCGTGCCGGGCCTATGCTTTTCACGCCTTCGTAGTACCAGACAAAACCGATGACTGTGCCAAACGCACCCAGATATACCAGCGAAGCCAGTACTTGCCAGCTCAGGCGGGCGGGTTCAAAGCGCGGTAATTCCAGTACTGCACCCAGGCCCAGCAAGAGCAGACCCCATAGTGACGCATAAGTAGTGGCTGCAATCGGTGACAGTCCCTTCAGGGCGTGACGCCCTATGATGGTGTAGGCGGCCCAGCCGCAAATCGCTGTCAGCATAAACAGCTCACCCTTGCCCAGCGATTGCGATAAATCATGCATGGCACTCATCAAGTCACCACGGGTAATCACCACTGCCGCACCGGCAAAGGCCACCATGATGCCCAGCCAGCGTATTTTGCTGAGCCTTTCTCCAAATAGCAGCGCCAGTGCCAGCGCGGTGACTATCGGGTTCAATGCCACAAACAGGGCAGTGCGCCCGGCGGGCATGTTTTCCAGCGCTGCAAAAAAGCACAGGTTATACAAGAAGATGCCGGTCGCACCGAGTGCAAAGGTCGCATGCATTTGCTGCTTGCTGAGTTTGGGCAAGCCACCTTCGAGACGCCAGGCCAGCAATAACAATAAAACGCAGGCAACAGCAAAACGGATAAAGGCCGCAATCATGTGCGGTATCTCTTTGGCGACCAGGCGTCCGGCAATGAAAGTGCCACCCCAGAACAGGGCGACACAGACAAGTTTCAGATAGGTAGAGACAGGGGCTTTGTTCACGATAATCCAGGCAATGCAAAAGCCTGTTAGCCTACACCAAAATCAAGCCCCTGGTTTTCACTTGTGCATGCTGCGCAAACCTTGTTCATAGATCACTTCGGCTATCTGTATTGCATTCAGGGCGGCACCCTTGCGCAGATTGTCGCCACTGACGAATAGCGCCAGGCCATGTGCTACCGTAGGGTCAGGGCGCACCCTGCCAACGAATACAGGATCGCGGCCAGTCGCCATCAAGGGATTGGGCACTTCAGTAACGACCACACCGGCAGCACAGCTCAGTAACTCAAGCGCTGCATCTGCTGAGATGCTTTTTTCGAATTCTGCATTGATGGACAGTGAATGTCCTGTAAAGACTGGCACACGCACACAGGTGCAGGAGATGCTCAATTCCGGGATACCAAGTATCTTGCGACTTTCATTACGCAGCTTGATCTCTTCTTCGGTATAACCATCTTCAACAACTTGATAGTTGTAGGGCACGACATTATAGGCAATCGGCACCTGCCATTTCTTCGGTGCGGGAAAGTCTATGCCAGCACCATCATTGACCAGCCTGGTGCAATCCTCACCTGCTTTTTGCATCTGGTTTGCCAGCTCTTCGACGCCCGCAACACCACCACCAGACACAGCCTGATAAGTGCTGACGACCAGACGCCGCAAGCCAGCCTTATCATGCAGGGGCTTCAGCACAGGCATGGCAGCCATGGTCGTGCAGTTGGGGTTTGCGATGATGCCCTTGGGGATATTTGCCAGGCCATAAGGATTGACTTCTGCCACCACCAGCGGCACCGCAGGGTCCATGCGCCATGCCGAGGAATTATCGATGACCAGCGCACCCGCAGCCGCGACTACCGGTGCCAGGCGCAAGGAGGTTTCTCCACCCGCCGAGAAAAACACGATATCGAGGTCAGCATAATCAGCCGTCGCCGCATCTTCAACGACGATCTGGCTGCCTTTCCAGTTCAGTGATTTTCCGGCAGAACGCGCAGACGCAAACAGGCGCAGTGAGCGTACCGGGAAATCGCGTTCTTCCAGCAGCTTGAGCATGAATTCACCGACCAGGCCAGTTGCGCCGACGACACCTACATGCATGCCATGGGGGTAATGTTCGAGCGACAAGGCAGAGCGTGACGGTCGCGCTGGACTGGCAACGGAAGCCTGATGATCTTGATGATTAAAATTTGATGCCATGTAAATCTCCTTAAAGTGGCCAGGAGACAGGTATCAAGCTAGATGCACCCGCCTCGTAGGCGGGTTGCGAAAAAATGAAAAAGCGCTAACCCACCATTGCGATAATGGTGGTCTTAATGCTCAGCGTGGATGCAAAGTGGCTTTTCATAAATTGATGGTAACAGACTTGATAAAGACGATCAAGCCGTCGGTTTTGCCGATTCAAGCCTACATAATTTCCAGCAGCAGGACGCCACGCGCAGGCACTTTGAGTTGTTGCGTCTGTTCAAATTCCTGTCCAGTGATCACATCTTTGGCCTTGGCGTTTGCAGGCAAGATTTCTGCAAAGCGTGTTGTCGCCAATTCTGTCTCAGCCGTATTCTTGTTCATCACCACCATGATTTTGTGCTTCTGGTCATAGCGGAAGTACACATAGATGCCATCTTGCGGCGCAAAGTGCATGAGCTTGCCTTGGTGGATAGTGCGCTGGGTCTTGCGCCAGTTCAGCAGGTTTTTGATAAAGGCTTGTGCTTCCAGTTGTCTGGCATTCAGACCTGCACCGGTGAACGCATTTACTGCATCCCCTGTCCAGCCACCGGGAAAGTCTTTTCGGAATGCACCGTCATCCCTGTGTTTGGTGCTGGTCATTAAAATCTCGGTGCCATAATAAAACTGTGGCGTGCGCGGCATGGTGGCGATATAGGTGATCGCCATCTTGAATAAATCCAGGTCTTCATCAAGTGCGCTGTACAGGCGGCTGACATCATGATTGCCCTCAAACAGCACCATCGCTGATGGTTGTGGGTAGAGCTGGTCATTGATCAGGGCTTCATACAAAGTGGCAAAGCCGGAATGCAGGTTTTCTGGCGCGACCAAAGCTTTGCGCAGCGTATCGTGCAAGGGATAGTCCATCATGCTGGGCATATGCGAGACATAGCCATTCGCATTCTTGTGCCCGCGCAGCCAGTGCGCCACCAGGTTGGGGTTGTCTGACCATTCCTCACCTACCAGTGTCAGGTGGGGGTATTCCTGCATGACACGGCGCGACCACTCTGTTAAAAAGGCTGGATCAGAATAGCCATAAGTATCTGCCCGTATGCCTGCCAGCCCGGCATACTCTATCCACCAGATGGTATTTTGTATCTGGTAGTTCGCCACCAGCGGGTTACGCTGGTTCATGTCCGGCATGTGCACTTCAAACCAGCCCTGGGTGAAATTCTTTTTATCGATGGCAGACGCATACGGGTCACTGACCGTAGTACGCGCATGGTAGGTCGGTACAAATTCACTGTTGTAACTGAGCCAATCTTTGCCGGGCAAATCCTTCATCCACCAGTGGCCGTCTCCTATGTGATTCAGCACGATATCCTGGATCACACCTATGCCTTTCTTTTTTGCTTCGGCTACCAGCCGGAGATATTCTTCATTGCTGCCCAGGCGGGCATCGACTTTGTAATAATCGGTGGCGGCATAGCCATGGTAAGAATAAGCGTGCTGATTATTCTCTACGACCGGCGTAGGCCAGAGCATGGTGTAACCCATGCCAGCAATGTAATCCAAGTGGTCACGTATGCCTTTCAGGTCGCCACCATGGCGGCCAGCGCTGGCATCATTGCGGTCCAGCTTGTCGGCAAAGCCGGGCAGACTGTCATTGCTGGTGTCGCCATTGGCAAAGCGGTCTGGCATAAGATTCAGGATTGCATCTGCTGGGCCAAATCCCTGCCTTTGTGCCGATCCTGGCTCACGCGCTCTGAGTTCATAAGGAATGGAAAATTGCTGAGTGCCCTGTTGCATGCGTATCTCGAATTTGCCTGCGCGGGCGGCTGACGCAATCTGTAAATCCAGAAACAGATAATTGGGGTTGCTGAGTTTGTGCATGCCCTTGATGTGCACGCCTGGATAATTGATACGTGCTGTATAGGTGGCAATTTGTTTGCCATGCAGCATGATTTGCAGCTTGTCACTCTTCATCCCTACCCACCAGAAGGCGGGCTCCGCATGTTCCATGGCTGGCTGGGCCTGTACCAGTCCTGCTGACAGGGTAAACAAACTAATGAGCAGACCTGCAAGGGCATGGGTTTTCATCTCGTCTCCTGATGAATAAGTTTGGTATTTTATGTATTTAAACTACATTTTTATGCTTATTCTAAGTTATTACGGTTTATTAAGGGATTTTATTCATGATGAAAATGTATTTTGATTACATTTCTCTTTTTGCCCGTCGCAAGCATGCTGGCCACAAAGCCGGAACTAGAACGAGAAATTGCCTCTTTTTTGAGCTTCATCCAGTCACTTTGTTTGATATTTTCTAGCTTATCAAATCAGGCTGAGTGGTCTCAGCAAAAGCAAGGGCGTTAGCGCATATAAAGCGCAGCCCCAATCCCGGGAGGATGTATGCAGGATATTTCAAACTTAAATTCGATTTTTGGTGATGTGCAGGCTTTGCAAAGCAAGTTCAAATCCAGACTGGCTGATGCAGAACAGGGTGCCGACAAGTTCAAGGCGGCATTGCAGGCAGCAGTCAAGCCAGAAACCAAAGCTGAACTGGTGAGTACTATCAAGGAGAAAGCCGCTGACCTTGGTGCAGATACCAAGACCACCGACCTGGCAGCGCAAATACAGGCGACACTGACAGCCTTGCGCGAGCAATTGCAGGCGCCGCCGCCTGCTGTGCCTCCTGCGGCGGCAAGCACGGTGGCAGCAGTCACTGGCGCGTCAGCGAGTTCAACAGCAGTAGCCAGTGTCAGCGATACAACTGCCAGCAGTAAAACCACGGCTGCCGCAAGTAAACCTGCTGCCACGCCGCCAGCTGCTCCCACCACGACCATTGCCGCAGTCAACCCTACTCATGCCCCTTACAGGGTGTATGACCCGGCCAATCCATCGGCTTTTGTCTCGCCATCCAATCCCGGCGGTGGCCCCAATCTGCTGGCGGCAGACCTGGTCTTTAATACTGACCCAAGGCCGGATTCAGTGAATTCGATCAAGCGCCCGACAGCAGAGCAAGGTTCGGCTGAATGGGGTGATCAACTTAAAAACTATGAAGTCGCTTATGAAAAATTAAGCAAAGAAAATAATGACTGGAACCAGAAAAACATAAAAATGCGTAACCAGACACTGGCGGCTTCACCTTATGCAGCATTTGTTACTACTACCGGTGCGGTTAATCTGGCAGCGCAAACCGATCCTTTTTATCAGGCTATGCTGGCTGACCCGACCAGGGCACCCGCCTAGTTTTACTGAAGTTCTAAAGTCACTGGAACCCGTCAGCTAATCTGGCGGGTTTTTGCTTTGTGCTTGCACAAAACCACCTGAAAAAAATAATTTTCAAACGGCTGGAATAAAGACTGCTCAGCTTACGTATATCCCTGTGTAAGCAGTTTGCGCGTCAAATGCTGCTGACATTCGTTTAGCCACCTATACTTCATTTACATTTTCAGGAGACTTTTGATGAAAACCAGACAAATTTGCCTTGCCCTGCTGACTAGCGCCACATTCATCGCCGGGTTGGCCCAAGCCCAGTCCGCACCCAAGGTCGCAGATGGCATACTCGTCAGTGATACTGGCATGACTTTATACAGCTTTGACAAGGACGTTGCTGGTAGTGGCAAAAGCACTTGCAACGGCCCTTGCGCAACCAACTGGCCGCCAGTTGCCGTACCCGCCAAGCTGCCATCCGGTAAATATTCTGTCGTCACCCGCGATGATGGCAGCACCCAACTGGCGTATGACGGCAAGCCGCTGTACCTGTATGCGGCTGATAAAAAAGCCGGTGAGCGTACTGGCGACAATTTTAAAAATGTCTGGCACCTGGTCAAGGAATAAAGCGTGTCGTGCGATAAATTTCAAGCCACTTAATGTCTGACAAATGAGTCAGTCAGATAGCCGCAGCCAGTTACTGGCCTGCATCCCCCGCCTGCGCCGCTATGCGCGTGCGCTGGTGGGTGACAGGGCGGGCGCGGATGATCTGGTGCAAGACACCATGGAACGCGGTTGGCTGAAGCTGGGCTCATTCCTGCCGGATGGCGATATGCGCGCCTGGTTATTCAGCATCATGCACAATCTGCGGCTGGATCAACTGCGCAAGCCATCGCTGACTACGGTAGAGCTCGATGATGAAGACGCATCCTTGCCCGCCATGGCCGCCAGCCAGAGTCATGGCCTGGAATTACGCGACCTGCAGGCAGCATTGCTGCAATTGCCGCTGGAGCAGCGCGAAGTATTATTACTGGTCGTGCTGGAAGAAATGCGTTACGAAGATATTGCCCTTACTTTGAATATCCCTTTGGGAACCGTGATGTCGCGGCTGTCGCGTGGCCGCGAAAAACTGCGTGCCATTATGGAAATGCGCGCTACCAGTACAGTCTTGAAAGTCGTCAAGTGAACAAGGCCAGAACATGAAACACGAGCCCATCAGCGAAGCAGACTTGCATGCCTATGTCGATGGCCAGTTATCTGCCGCCCGCCTGGCAGAGGTAGAAGGCTATCTGCAGGCGAACCCGGCTGAGCAGGAAAAAGTGTCTGCCTGGCGCAAACAGAATGCTGGCCTCCATGCCTTGTTTGATCCTGTTGTTGATGAACCTGTGCCCGCCCGGCTCAGTTCAATACTGAGACCAGCTATTGCGGCAGCCAACCAGCCTGTCTGGGGCTGGCGTCATCTGGCTGCCGGTGTCGCCATTGCCTTTGTCAGTGCCAGCAGTGGCTGGTGGTTGCATGCACGCAGTGATGCCAGCGCGGTACTGGCTCAGGCTGATGTGCAAAAAAATGGTGTTCATGGCGCGGCAGGCTTTGCCCATCAGGCTGCGGTGGCGCATCTCGTATATAGTCCTGACGTGCGCCGCCCGGTAGAAGTGGGGGCAGAGCAGGAAGAACAACTGGTTGCCTGGCTGTCCAAACGCATGGGCAGCCCCATGCGTGCACCCAAGCTCGGCAAACTATCGTATGAGCTGGTTGGTGGCCGCCTTTTGCCGGGCGGCACTGGCCCGGTCGCACAGTTCATGTATCAGGATGCGACCGGCCAGCGCCTGACCCTGTACGTCAGCAATGACCAGGTGCAAAACAAGGATACCGGTTTCAAATTCCTGCAAGATGGCAAGGTCAATGTGTTTTACTGGGTCGATGGCAAGTTTGGCTATGCCTTGTCGGGCAGTATCAGCAAAGCAGAACTCGCACGCATTTCCAATGCCGTCTATGAGCAACTGGAAAAACCTTCCTGAGCCAGTTCCATCGTCCAAGAGATTTGTCACGCTAAGTAAATTCAGGTGACAGGCTTGCCGAAAATATCTATTCTTTCCTCCTTCTATGCCAAAGCGGTCTTTAATGACAGTGCTTGGTAAAATTCAGCAAGACAGGCAGCAATGTTGTTGCCTGCCAAGGATGGGATATTTGCATGCGTAAATGGACATTGACAGGATTATCGGCAGGCTTGTTTTCAGGCGTATTGTCCGGCTTGTTATGGAGTAGCGCCGTATTCTTGCCTGTGGCAAGTGCCCAGGCTGCATCGGCAATCCCAAGTTATACCTATGAAGTGGTGCATGCGTACCCGCATGACCCGAATGCCTTCACCCAGGGTTTGTTTATCAAGGATGGCTTCTTGTATGAAAGTACGGGTTTGCAAGGTCGCTCTACCGTACGCAAGGTCAGGCTGGAAACCGGTGAAGTCCTGCAAAAAATGGATCTGCCCAGACAGATTTTTGGTGAGGGTATCACCTGGTGGGACAAGCGCATTATAGGCATCACCTGGACTACCCAGGCGGGTTATGTGCTTGATCTCGACACTTTCGCCTTCCAGAAAGAATTTACCTACAAAGGCGAGGGCTGGGGCCTGGCCCGCAATGATAAAGAAATCATCATGAGCGACGGCACCTCAGAATTGCGTTTCCTTGACCCGCTCACTTTGCGCGAGACCCACCGCATCAAGGTCACCGCTGACGGCAAGGCAGTAGATCAGTTGAATGAACTTGAATGGGTAAAGGGCGAGATTTTTGCGAACATCTGGCAAACCGATAACATCGCCCGTATTGACCCCAAAACCGGCAAGGTCATAGGCTGGATCAATTTGAACGGCTTGCTCTCCATGGGCGACCGCATCATGGGTAACCCTGATGTCCTGAACGGCATCGCCTATGATGCGGCCAAAGACAGGCTGTTTGTGACCGGTAAATTGTGGCCCAAATTGTTTGAAATCCGCTTGATCAAGCGCTAGACCTGATGATGAATAAAATTCTGTATTTCCTGCTGTCCGGTTTGTTGCTGAGCGCAGCCTCGTCGCATAGTCTGGCGTCTGATGCCAGGCTGGAAAACCAGCTCATCCTGGCCCTCAAAATCAAACCGGATGGGCAAGACAGGCAGGCCGAATCCAGACCTGTGATACGGGCTTACCAGCAAGCGGCCATCATCAGTAAAAAGCCGCAGCAGCGTGCCGATTACATTGATTTTTATCTCTTGCAAAAACCAGCCAGCTTCATGGGACATACATTGATTTTGCTGGAAGAAGAATACATGGATAAGTATGTAGGCTGTTGTGTCAGCCCTGGCCTTGGCCTGGTGCTGCAAGTAGAAGCTGATACGCGTCCACTGCAGGATTTCGCCGAGAAAAATGCCTGTACCTTCAAACCACATGCCGATGTGTTCGATACCCTGAAAACCTATGGCATCAGACATAAGTTACCCAAAGCCGATTACGCCTCACTTAGTTGCCGTGAGCGGGATGCGCAAAAATAAATATGGGCAGACTAGTCTGCATGGGTATTGATCGCTTGTATATGATTGCCTTTTTGTATATAAAGTAAGTCTCGTCGGCCCCGTCGTTTCCATCCTGAAAGGAAAGCGTCATGTCTGAGTCTTACCGTACCCCGTCTGATATCCATCCCAGCCTGATTTATGATGATGCGCCTGCCGCCATAGACTGGCTGGTCAAGGCCTTTGGTTTTACCTCCCGCTTTGTGGTGCCTGGCGAGGGCAACCGGGTAGAACATTCAGAATTGAGCCTGGGCACAGGCGTCATCATGGTGGCTTCGCCCAAGGCCGAGACGCATCATGTCAGCCCCAAATCCTTGACCGGTATTTCGCAGGCGCTCAGCGTCTATGTGGATGACCCGGATGCCCATCATGCACGGGCCATTGCCGCCGGTGCCAAACTGGTGCGGCCACTGCAAACCGAGGATTATGGTGCCAGGGGTTATATGGTGCTCGATCCCGAAGGGCATCTGTGGTATTTCGGCAATTACCGGCCCGGTGAATACTGGCAGGCCCAGACAAACTGAAGCTCGGTTTTATTTATCATTTTTGGAGACATGCTCATGCATAAAGGTAGCTGCCACTGCGGCAAAATCGCATTTGAAGTAGAGGGTGAAATAGACAGCGGGCTGGCCTGTAATTGTTCCATTTGCCAGCGCAAGGGTTCGCTGCTGTGGTTTGTACCATTCACGAATTTGCACTTGCTGACGCCGGAAGAGGCCGCCAGTACCTATATCTTCAACAAGCATGTGATACAGCATAAATTTTGCCCCACTTGCGGCATGCATCCATATGCCGAGGGCGTCGATCCCAAAGGCAACAAGGTGGCAGCCATCAATCTGCGTTGCCTGGAAGACATAGACCTGGCAGCCATACCTGTGCATCACTATGATGGCCGTGCTTTATAAAAAAGGATGAAGATGTTCAAGAAATATTTGGGCGCGGCCAGTGTATTGCTGGCCATTGCCAGTCCGGGATTATTGCCTGCACATGCAGCCGACTCCACTGATGCAAAAAACGCCGCCCTGGTCGCACAATTGACGAAATTGTCTGACGACTGGGATGCCGCCATCGTCCGCAAGGACAAGGCGGCGATAGAGGCCAATATGGCGGAAGATTTTCGCCAGATAGATGGCGACGGTGATCTTGAAACCAAGACCAGTTTCGTCAATGGCCTGGTATCAGACAAGCTGGAAATTGATCCCTACAAGGTAGAAGATTTTGAAATACGCCTGTATGGTAATGTCGCCCTGCTCAGTGGCCGCACAAAAATGACGGGACGATACGATGGCAAGCCCTTCAAATTACATTACCGCTATATCGATATCTATGCACAGCGCGACGGCAAATGGCAGATAGTTAGCGTGCAGATCAGTAGAATACCGCAGCAATAAAAATATCGCCTCAGATTACGTGTGAGTACGTGTGAGAGCGTGGGCGGGGCGACATTTCTTGACGCTTATTTGATGACGAAGCGCAAGATTCCATCATCCCCCGTTACCCTGCGCAAGACACCGTCATACCAGAGCTTGTGCAAATGAGCCAACGCTTCGCCTATAGCGAAAGTCAGCTGGTGAGAATCGAGCGGACGGCGGAACATGATGGGGACGATGTCCATCGCTGATTGTGGCGTGGCACAGGCGAGCTTCACTTCTTCCAGGCGCTCGGCATGATGGTCTTGCAATTGCCGTACGCGAGTATGCAAGCCCTTGAAGGGTTTGCCATGCGAAGGCAGGATAAGCACATCTTCTGGCAGTGGCAGGTATTTTTGCAGAGAATCCATATACTGCTGCACGGGATTGGCTTCCGGCTCTATCGCAAATACCGAGACATTGGTAGAGATGCGCGGCAACAGCATATCGCCCGAGATCAGGATATTCAGCTCTGCGCAATATAGCGAAGCATGTTCAGGCGAATGCCCAAAACCGGTGATGACTTGCCAGTGACGTTGGTTGATGATGACATCCAGGCCTTCTTGCATGCGGTGGTAGGCGATTGGCACGGTAGGCACCAGTCTGGTGTAATGGGTTTTTCTCTCCTGTATCTGTTCCTGCATGTCGCTATCAACCAGGCCATGCTTGCGAAAGTGCGGGAACATGGCCGTGCCGTCCGCACCCGGCAAACTGGCCGACATCATGCGGGCAAAGGCATATTCGCCTGCGGTCATCCATAGTTGTACATTCCAGCGGCTGCACAGCCAGTCGGCCAGGCCTATGTGGTCAGGGTGACAGTGGGTAGCGATGACGCGGATGATGGGCAAGCCGCGCAAATGGTTGTTCAGGTCGCCGAACAATATCTCCCAGGCATCGCGGGTAGCGTCACTGGCGATGCCGCAATCGACTACTGTCCAGCCACGCACCTTGCCCTGGCTGGTTTCCAGCTCATCTTCCAGCAGCCACAGATTGATATGATTCAGCGCAAAGGGCAGGCCCATGCGTATCCACAGCACGCCTGGGGCGATTTCCATGGTCTTGCCGGTGTCGGGCAAGGTCTCGCCAAAAGGGTAGTGGAGTTGTTGTTCCAGTAAGTTCATGGTCGTCTCTGTTGTTATTGTGGTGGCTATGTTTTCTCATTATGGATGACTCCAGAAGCACTGGAATAGCCTACAATGCGATTTAAAACTATTTGACGTTAACGTCAACTGCATCAAGTGCAGATTGTAATCAGAAAACTGTTTCTGTGTTTTTCACCAGATTGACCATGGCCACCTATACCATTACCGAACTTGCCCGCGAATTTGATATTACCCCGAGGGCGATACGCTTTTATGAAGACCAGGGCTTGCTGAGCCCCAGCCGTGAAGGGCCGGGTGGCCGCAACCGTGTTTATACAACGCGGGAACGCACTCATCTGAAGCTGACCCTGCGCGGCAAACGCCTGGGCCTGAGCCTGTCGGATATCAAAAGCCTGGTCGATATGTACCGTTCTCCCAAGGATACCGAAGTACAGTTGCAGAGTTTCCTGGTGGTGTTGGCCAGGCACAGGGCGGCGCTGGAACAACAGCGGGAAGATATAGAGATCATGCTGGCAGAAATCAGCGCACATGAAGAAAAAAGCCGCAGCTTGCTGGGTCAACTTGATCATGCAGAAAAATAAATCCTGCTTAATAAGATTAATAAGATTGACAAGAACGTCATGGGCTATATGGGCATTTTGATAATGTTCATGCCTGGCTTGCGGACGAAAAGCATCAAATGATTGAATTGACGTTTACGTAAACGTCAATTAGACGTATTATTTTTGCCTGAGATGGTTTTTCCTTGGTTATTGAGGGTTTTATGAGCAATCAGGCAACGCAGCAAAGCACAGCGACACTGGATCACAAACTGGCCCTGAGCTTGCTGGAAAGCTTCAATGCACAGGGCGCTTTGATGGCCTGGAATGCCCGCCTGACCAGCATCACCCCTGGCGCATGTGAAATCAGCCTGCCTTTCAGTGAGGTAGTCAGCCAGCAGCATGGCTATTTCCATGGTGGCGTGATTGGTACGATAGCCGATGCGGCAGGTGGCTATGCCGCGAATACGCAACTGATGCCGGTGAGTGAGTGCTTAACTGCAGAATACAAGATCAATATCGTTGCACCCGGCAAAGGCGACACTTTGATTGCCCGTGGCAAGGTCTTGAAGGCAGGTAAAACCCTGGTGGTATCCAGTGCAGAAGTGTTTGTGGTGGACAAGGGCCAGGAAAAACTCTGTGCCATCATGCAACAGACCTTGTTTGTGATACCCAAGGCAGAATCCAGGATGTAGGCTACAGGCTTAACAAGGCTGGCATGCTTGATCACAAGTCAACATAAGCCAGCAAATTTTAATTTTATAAAAGTGTGAGGACGACATGCTCCATTTACCAGGTTTGACTTTTGATCACGGCGAAGACATCGCCGCTTTGCGCGAAGCCGTGCAGCAATTTGCCCAGGCAGAAATCGCCCCGCGTGCCGCCGAGATAGACCGTAGCGACCAGTTTCCCATGGATTTGTGGCGCAAGATGGGTGAGCTCGGTATCCTGGGTGTGACAGTCAGTGAAGAATACGGCGGCGCCAACATGGGCTATCTGGCCCACATCATTGCCATGGAAGAAATTTCCCGCGCTTCTGCCTCTGTTGGCCTGTCGTATGGTGCGCATTCCAACCTGTGCGTTAACCAGATCAAGCGCAATGGTACAGAAGAACAAAAAGCCAAATACCTGCCAAAACTCATCAGCGGCGAACACATAGGCGCGCTCGCCATGTCCGAGCCAAATGCCGGTTCCGACGTCGTCAGCATGAAGCTGAGGGCCGACTGGAAGGGTGACCGCTGGGTCTTGAACGGCACCAAGATGTGGATCACCAATGGTCCCGATGCCGACACCCTGGTCGTGTATGCCAAGAATGACCTGGAAGCTGGCCCGCGCGGCATGACAGCCTTCCTCATAGAAAAAGGCTTTAAAGGCTTCAGCATTGCGCAAAAGCTCGACAAACTCGGCATGCGCGGCTCGCACACAGGTGAACTGGTATTTGAGGATTGCGAAGTCCCGGCAGAAAACGTACTCGGTGGCCTGGGCAAGGGCGTTAATGTCCTGATGTCTGGCCTTGACTTTGAACGTACCGTCTTGTCTGGTGGCCCTCTGGGCATCATGCAAGCCTGTATGGATGCAGTAGTACCTTATGTGCATGACCGCAAGCAATTCGGCCAGCCTATTGGTGAGTTCCAATTGATGCAGGGCAAACTGGCGGATATGTATTCCACCATGATGGCATGCAAGGCGTATGTGTATGCAGTTGGTCAGGCTTGCGACCGCGCCACCACGCCAGAAGCAGTGCGCGCCCTGCGCAAGGATGCTGCCGGTGCGATTTTGTATTCCGCAGAAAAAGCTACATGGATGGCTGGCGAAGCGATACAGACCCTGGGTGGCAATGGCTACATCAATGAATACCCGGTAGGTCGCCTGTGGCGCGATGCCAAGCTGTATGAAATCGGCGCCGGTACCAGCGAGATACGCCGCATGCTGATAGGCCGCGAATTGTTTGCTGAAACCAAGTAACAGGGATTGTTGTAAACTGAGTCAATTTATATGACACATTTGCATATCACTACACCGCTGCTGGAACACCGCGCTCTTTCAGCCAGCCTGGGCAAACAAGTCTGGCTGAAAATGGAAAACAACCAGCCTTCCGGTTCTTTCAAGTTGCGTGGCATAGGCCTGATGTGCCAGCGTGCGGCAGAGCAGGGGGCAAAACACTTTGTCTGCCCTTCTGGTGGCAATGCCGGTTTTGCTGCCGCCGTTGCAGGCGTGGCCCTGGGTTTGCAAACCACGATCGTCGTGCCGCAAACCACGCATGAAAGTGTGCGTGCGGCAATACGGGCAATAGGCGCGACAGTCATTGTCGCGGGCAGCGTCTGGGATGAAGCCAATCAGGAAGCTTTGCGCCTGTGCGAGCAGCCGGGTGCCGTGTATATCCCGCCGTTTGACCATGCTGATATCTGGGATGGCAATGCCACAACGATAGATGAAGTGGCGGGCAAGCTCGACTTTGATGTCGTCATCTGTTCCGTCGGCGGCGGCGGATTGCTGAGTGGCATCGCCCTCGGTCTGGAGCGCAATGGCCTCGGCCATATCCCCATCATCGCGTCAGAGACTGAAGGCGCAGCTTCCCTGCATGCAGCCGTGCAGGCAGGTGAACTGGTGACTTTGCCAGCGATTACCTCGATTGCCAGCACCCTCGGCGCGAGACGTGTTGCACAACAGGCATTTGACTGGACGCGCAAACGCACCGTGCACACTGTGACCGTCAGCGACGCCCAGGCTGTGCAGGCTTGTCTGGCTTTTGCCGACGATATGCGTACCCTGGTGGAACCGGCCTGCGGCGCAGCCCTGGCAGTTGCTTATCAGAACTTGCCAGTACTGGCTGAGTATAAAAAACCGCTGATCGTGGTTTGTGGTGGGATCGCCGTGGATTTGGGTAAACTACAGGCTTGGAAAAACCAGTTCCATTTGATCTGAGCCACCTACCATGCCCCACACCCATTTCCCCAAATTGCTGTCTTCACAAATCGCCTTTGATATCGCCAGGACGATACTCGATGGTTTTGACAGGCATTACCATTTGTTCAGGGCCAGTAGTCAAAGAGCAAAGCAGCAATTTGAAACGGGTGACTGGCGCGCCGCACAAATCGCCGCGCGCGAGCGCATAGGGTATTACGACACGCGCGTGCGCGAATGCGTGCAGGCACTGGAAGATGAATACGCAGAAGAAGACCTCAGCGACGAAGTCTGGCGCGAAGTCAAACTGCATTACATGGGCATGCTGATCGATCATCTGCGCCCTGAGCTGGCTGAGACGTTTTTCAATACCGTTTGCACCAAGCTTTTGCACAGAAATTACTATCACAATGATTTTATTTTCGTGCGCCCGGCAACCTCGACCGAGTATCTGGAAAGTGAAGATACGCCACCAAGTTATCGTGTGTATTACCCGGCGACCGATGGCCTGAGTTTTACCATCAAGCGCATCGTCACGAATTTTCAGCTGAATGCCAGGTTTGAAGACCTGGACCGTGATGTGGCCCTGGTAGAAGCACGCCTGCGTGAAAATTTTGGCCCCGCCAAGCTGGAGCCAAATCACCAGATACAGGTATTGGCCAGCCTGTTCTATCGCAATAAATCAGCTTACATCATAGGCAAGGGCATCAATGGCAATAAGGAATATCCTTTTGTCATTCCCGTCATGCACAAGCGCAAGGGTGAGTTGGTACTCGATACCGTGATTTTTGACACCATGCTCATCACGGTGCTGTTCTCTTTTACACGCGCCTATTTCATGGTCGATATGGAAGTACCATCGGCCTATGTGCAATTCATACGCAGCATCCTGCCCAAGAAGCCGCGCAGTGAAATCTACACCATGATAGGCCTGCAAAAGCATGGCAAGAATCTGTTTTACCGCGACTTTCTGCATCACCTCAAATATTCCTCCGACCGCATAGAAGCCGCACCCGGCATACGCGGTCTGGTGATGCTGGTGTTTGCGTTGCCGTCTTTTCCGTATGTGTTCAAACTGATCAAGGACAGTTTCCCGCCACCCAAGGAAACCACCAAGGCCTTGATCAAGGAAAAATACCTGCTGGTGAAGAACCACGACCGCGTGGGCCGCATGGCGGATACGCTGGAATATTCTGATGTGGCTTTTCCACGTGCGCGCTTTTCAGAAGAACTGCTGGCAGAGATCAGGCAATATGCACCGTCGCTGCTGGAAGTGAATGATGATGAAGTCGTCATCAAGCATCTGTACATAGAACGCCGCATGACGCCTTTGAATATCTGGCTGACTGAAGCCGAACAAAGTGGTGACATGGCAGGCATGGAGCATGGTCTCAAAGAATATGGCAGCGCCATCAAGGATCTGGTAGCCGCTAATATTTTCCCTGGCGACATGCTGTACAAAAATTTCGGTGTCACCCGTCATGGCCGTGTCGTCTTTTATGACTATGATGAAATCGAATACATCACCGACTGCAATTTCCGCAAGATACCTTTGCCGCGTAATGAAGAAGACGAGATGTCTGCCGAGCCATGGTATCCGATTGCAAAAAATGATGTCTTCCCCGAACAGTTTGGTACCTTCCTGCTGGGGAATAAAAACGTCAAAGAATATTTTATGAAGCACCACGCTGACTTGCTGACCGCCGAATACTGGCAAGCCCGCAAGAAGCGCATAGTCGATGGCAAGGTGGATGATGTGTTTCCGTATCCGCAGGAAATCCGTTTTTGCAATCAGACCAGTACAACAAGTTAAGGCTGTGCATGTTTGTTGACATGCCTCCCGTCATTAGCCAGGCAATTTTGTTGCCTATATTAATTGGAGAGTAAGATGAGTGATCCTATCGTAATCGTTGGTGCAGCCCGTACCCCCATGGGTGCTTTTCAGGGCGATTTTTCTTCCCTGACAGCCAGTCAGCTCGGTGCAGTTGCCATCAAGGCCGCTGTTGAACGCGCCGGTGTCAAGCCAGAGCTGGTAGAAGAAGTCTTGTTCGGTAACTGCCTGATGGCAGGCCAGGGCCAGGCCCCGGCACGCCAGGCTTTGCTGGCTGCGGGTTTGCCAGTGTCCACGGGTGCAGTGACTTTATCCAAGATGTGCGGCTCGGCCATGAAGGCGACCATGATGGCCTTTGATTCCATCAATGCCGGCAGCAATGAAGTCATCGTCTCCGGCGGCATGGAGTCCATGACCAATGCCCCTTACCTGATCCCCAAGGCACGCGGCGGCTACCGCATCGGCCACGGCATGATGTATGACCACATGATGCTTGATGGTCTCGAAGATGCCTATGACAAAGGCCGCTCCATGGGCACCTTTGCTGAAGACTGTTCAGCCAAATACAACTTCAGCCGTGAAGAGCAGGACGCATTTGCGATTGCCTCCGTCAAGCGTGCGCAGGCGGCAACTGCCGATGGTTCTTTCGCATGGGAAATCGCCCCAGTGACAGTATCAGGTCGTGGTGGCGACGTCGTCATCGACAAGGATGAGGGCCCGCTGAAAGCCAAGCTCGACAAAATCCCTGCGTTGAAACCAGCCTTCAAAAAAGACGGCACGATCACTGCTGCCTCTTCTTCTTCCATCAATGACGGCGCTGCAGCACTGGTCCTGATGCGTGAATCCAAAGCCAAAGAACTGGGCCTGACACCAATCGCAAAAATCCTCGGCCACGCCAGCAATGCGCAGGAACCAGGCTGGTTCACCACAGCACCGGTGGGCGCCATCCAGAAGCTGTACAAAAAACTGGGCTGGACAACGGATGATGTTGATCTGTTTGAAATCAATGAAGCTTTTGCGACCGTGCCTATGGCAGCCATGAAAGAACTGGGCATCCCGCATGACAAGGTCAATGTACATGGCGGTGCCTGTGCGCTGGGTCATCCTATTGGTGCATCTGGTGCGCGTATCATCATCACGCTGATGGGTGCCTTGAAGAAGCAGGGTAAGAAACGTGGTGTGGCTTCGCTTTGTATTGGCGGTGGTGAAGGTACGGCTTTGGCAATTGAAATGGTATAAGGCCGATTAAGCTACTGCGCAGCGCACTCTTGAGCCTGCGATGCTCGTCGTACTAAAGTACGACTGCGCTTCTTAACTCAATATTGCGCTGCTCGCTACGCTTACTCGACCTTATAGAATACCAGTGGTCACAATTTTGCAAATCGAAGGAAAACCATGCCAGTCGCTTTAATCATCGGTGCATCACGCGGTATAGGCCACGAACTGGCCATGCAATACAAAGTTGCAGGCTGGCGCGTCATCGCCACTGCACGCAAGGAAGAAGATCTGGCAGCTTTGCAATCAGCAGCTTGTGAAGCGTTGCCGCTAGACGTCACCAACCTGAATGACTGTGCTGGTCTGGGCTGGCGTCTTGATGATGAAAAGATTGATGTGGCTATCCTCAATGCTGGCGTGTTCGGCCCCAGAACCGAAGGCCTGACAGCACCGGACCAGCAACAGTTTGATACCGTCATGCATACCAACTTGTTGTCGGCGATGAGGATATTACCCATTGTGCTGCCGCTGGTAGAAAACGCCAGCGGCAAGCTGGCTGTGATTTCATCCAGCATGGCATCGATAGGTGAGCGCAGCAATCCGGCGGGCTGGTTATACCGCGCCAGCAAGACGGCATTGAATTCAGTATTGAAAGACGTTTCGCTGAGTACCAGCAAAGCCATCTGTGTTGCGATGGACCCGGGCTGGGTAAAAACCGACATGGGTGGTGATGCAGCAGAAATCACCGTCGATGTCAGCGTGGCTGGCATACGCCAGACCCTGGCTGCCTTGAAGCCAGCTGACAATGGCAAATATTTGCAATATACAGGCGCAGAACACGGCTGGTAAATCTTCACAAGTACAGCAATCACAAATAGAAAACAGAACCATCATGCTACTCACACCAGAACACGAAATGATACGCGACGCCATACGCGCCTTTGCCCAGGACCGTCTGGTGCCAAACGCCGCCCGTTGGGACAAGGAGCATCATTTCCCCGCGGAAGAATTAAAGGAACTGGCGCAAATGGGTGCCTACGGTGTAGCCGTGCCAGAAGAGTTTGGTGGCGCTGGCATGGATTATCTGTCGCTGGCCCTGGTGCTGGAAGAAATCGCTGCCGGTGATGGCGGTACTTCCACCGTGGTATCTGTCAATAATTGCCCGGTTTGCAGCATCGCCATGATGTATGCCAATGATGCGCAAAAAAAACAATGGCTGACACCGCTGGCACAGGGAGAGATGCTCGGTGCTTTTTGCCTGACTGAACCGCATGCAGGCAGCGATGCCTCTGAACTGCGCACGACCGCAAAACGCGATGGCGATCATTACGTTATCAACGGCGTCAAACAATTCATCACCAGCGGCAAATATGCTGATGTGGCCATCGTCATGGCAGTTACTGATAAAGAAGCAGGCAAGAAGGGCATCAGCGCCTTCTGGGTGCCCACCAGCACGCCTGGCTATATCGTCGCCAGCCTGGAACAAAAAATGGGTCAGCATTCATCCGACACGGCACAAATCCTGTTCGAAAATTGCCGTATCCCGGCAGAAAACCTGATCGGTGAAGAAGGCATGGGCTACAAGATCGCCCTGTCTGGACTTGAAGGTGGCCGCATAGGTATAGCCTCGCAATCAGTAGGCATGGCGCGCGCTGCATTTGAAGCAGCACTGGCCTATGCCAAGGACAGGACCAGTTTTGGCAAGCCGATTTTCGAGCACCAGTCAGTGCAATTCAAACTGGCCGACATGGCGACCCAGATAGAAGCTGCCCGCCAATTGATCTGGCATGCCGCCAGCATGAAAGATGCAGGCAAGCCTTGCTTGAAAGAAGCGGCAATGGCAAAACTGTTTGCCTCAGAGATGGCAGAAAAAGTCTGCTCGGATGCAATACAAATCCACGGCGGCTACGGCTACGTCAGCGACTTCCCGGTAGAACGCATTTACCGCGATGTGCGGGTTTGCCAGATTTATGAAGGCACTTCCGATATACAAAAGATTTTGATCGGACGTGCGTTAGCAGGTTAAAAATTAAATGGCATAGAGAAAATCTCTTTATCTTTCTCCTGATTTTCTCTGTGTCTCAGTGCCTCTGTGTTGAGGGGTCTTTGTATTTAAAACGGAGACAACATGAAAAAAGGTTACAAGCAACTGGTCGATGAAGCCAATGCCGAAATCAAAACCTATAGCGTGGCAGAAGCGCAAGCCAAGTTATCGGATGCCAATGTGCAGTTCATTGATGTCCGCGATATCCGCGAGCTGGAGCGTGAAGGCATCGTCCCTGGTGCCTATCATGCGCCGCGCGGCATGATAGAGTTTTGGGTTGATCCTGATTCACCGTATTTCAAACCTGTCTTCGGCGAGAAAAAAGAATTCATTTTGTTTTGTGCCGCTGGCTGGCGCAGTGCACTGACTACCAAGACTGTGCAAGACATGGGCCTGGAAAATGTCGCGCATATCGACGGTGGTTTTACTGCCTGGAAAGCCGCCGGTGCACCAGTCACCATCAAGGAAAGCAAGAAGTAATAATGAGCAGCAAAGCATGCCCCTGTGGCTCGAATAAAAATCTTGAACAGTGCTGTGGCCAGTACATCAGTGGCGCAGCGGTAGCACCAACGGCAGAAGCGCTGATGCGTTCACGTTACACCGCCTATACGCTGAACGATGAGGCCTATCTGCGCGCAACCTGGGATGAACGTACCTGTCCCAAAGAACGTATTACGCATGATGACCCAACCAAATGGCTGGGGCTGGAAGTAAAGAAATTCAAAGCTGATGGTGATGCGGCGACGGTGGAATTTGTTGCCCGTTACAAGATAGGTGGCAAGGCGCACAGGCTGCATGAACTCAGCCGTTTTGTGCGGTATGAAGGCAAGTGGTTTTACGTGGATGGCAGTTTTCCAGAAAAGTGAAAAAGATAATGACAACTTTAGATTCCAAACTCAATCCCCGCTCTGAAGAATTCAAAGCCAATGCAGCGGCCATGCAAGCCGTGGTGGATGACCTTAAAGAAAAGATCGCCAAAATTGCACTTGGCGGTGGCGATGAAGCGCGCAAGAAACATCTGGCCCGTGGCAAACTCTTGCCGCGTGACCGTGTACAAATGGTGCTCGATGCAGGCACGCCTTTCCTGGAGTTTTCGCAACTCGCTGCCTACGACATGTACAAAGAAAAGAGCGGTGCCGATGCCGCTCCATCTGCCGGTGTCATCACTGGCATAGGTCGCGTGGCCGGGCAGGAATGCATCATTGTCTGTAATGACGCGACAGTCAAAGGTGGCACTTATTATCCCCTGACCGTCAAGAAGCATTTGCGTGCGCAAGAGATTGCCGAGCAAAACAATCTGCCTTGCATTTACCTCGTCGATAGCGGCGGCGCGAACTTGCCTAACCAGGATGATGTCTTTCCTGACCGTGATCACTTTGGCCGCATCTTTTACAACCAGGCCAATATGTCAGCCAAGGGCATACCGCAAATCGCCGTTGTCATGGGTTCCTGTACTGCCGGTGGTGCCTATGTGCCAGCGATGAGTGATGAGTCGATTATCGTCAAGAATCAGGGCACGATTTTCCTCGGTGGCCCACCGCTGGTGAAAGCCGCCACTGGTGAAGTCGTCAGTGCCGAAGACCTCGGTGGTGGCGACGTGCATACCCGCCTGTCTGGTGTGGTTGATCATCTGGCACAAAATGATACGCATGCGCTGTCACTCGCGCGTACCATCGTCTCGCACCTGAATCGCCAGAAGCCACAAACCGTGGTCATGAAAGAAGTCGAAGAACCAAAGTTCCCGGCTTCTGAATTGTATGGCGTGATACCTGTCGATACACGCAAGCCTTTTGATGTGCGTGAAGTGATTGCCCGCATCGTCGATGGCAGCCATTTTGACGAATTCAAGGCGCGCTATGGCACTACCCTGGTCTGCGGCTTTGCGCATATTCACGGCATGCCAGTCGGCATTATTGCCAACAACGGCATCCTGTTTTCTGAATCCGCCTTGAAGGGCGCGCACTTCATAGAACTGTGCTGCCAGCGCAAGATACCTCTTGTATTCCTGCAAAACATCACCGGCTTCATGGTAGGCCGCAAATATGAAAACGAAGGCATCGCCCGCAATGGTGCCAAGATGGTGACCGCAGTGGCAACGGCGAATGTACCCAAGTTCACCGTCATCATCGGTGGCAGTTTTGGTGCCGGCAACTACGGCATGTGTGGCCGCGCCTATTCACCGCGCTTCATGTGGATGTGGCCAAATGCCCGTATCAGCGTCATGGGTGGTGAACAGGCTGCCAGTGTATTGGCGACCGTAAAACGTGATGGCATAGAAGGCAAGGGCGGTAGCTGGTCAGCCGAAGAAGAAGCGGCTTTCAAGCAACCTATCAAGGACCAGTACGAACACCAGGGCCATCCTTACTATGCATCTGCACGCCTGTGGGATGACGGTGTGATTGATCCGGCAGATACGCGCATGGTGTTGGGCCTGGGCTTGTCGGCAGCCTTGAATGCACCGATACCGGACGTAAAGTTTGGTGTGTTCCGCATGTAAGTCAGGGCAATATTAATGAAAAAAACATATATTCCCTCGTTGTTGGTGGGTGGTCTTGCTTTGGCTCTTAGCGCCTGTGTCACCACACCTTATGTCGCACCGGAAAGTGGAGCTGTAGCTGAACTTGCAGTCAGGATTACAACGGCAAAAGGCACGGGCATCAAATTGTATATTTATGATGATGCGGAGACTTGTTCTGGTGCAAAAACAATTATCGATGACGCTGGAAAAACGAATATTACGGCGACCAAGCTGGCAGCGGGCAAGTTGACAACATTTGGATATGATGAATTGATGGGCATCAGCTCATGTAAAGTCAATTTCAGTTTTTTTCCGATTGCTGATCATATCTACGTTCTGGATACGCTAACCGGCCGCAGAGCTTGCACTACTCGCATAGTCGATGCGACAGACGTGAACAATGTACTTCCCGTGCCACTGATTAACCGGACTATGAATGGTGCCAGGTGCGCGCCTTTGAAGAAATAAACAGCTAACAAGTATTGAAAGAGCGGCAAATCTAAAAACTTAATATGTCGGACAGGATTTGCCATAAGCTGGATTGAACATAGCCCACTCTTCAAGATATAGTGACTGTTTTTAAAGAATTTAAAGGATGATTTACATGATAATGCAAAAAAATGCTGCATTTTTGCGCACTTGCTCTCTTTTGTTTGCATTTATATCAGTATCTGCATGCGTCACCACGACATCCACTTACGTTGCGCCAAGCGGGCCGACAACGGCCAAATTACAGATTAAAACGGACGCTTTGCAGAGTCATGCTTACTCGATTAGTATTTTTGATGATGCCGTCAATTGCACTAATCCAAAACTTGTTGCTGTAGGGCAGGGGTCAAATAGTAATTTGACGACTTCGTTAAAAACAGGGGCTTTGGTTACCACTCGTTTTGTTGGCGCGGGAAATAACAAGACCTGTCAAATTCTGGAGACATTTGTACCCATATCAGGACATACTTATCAGTTATACGGAAAACTTGATGAACAAGGTTGCTCTGTTGTTGTATATGACATCAGCAATCCAAATAATCCCCAAGTCGAACAAAGTTTGTTGAGGCGACAAGTTAAAAACCAAACCTGTGAACCCTTGAGTGCCGCAAAGAGGATTGTTGCTGTAGTAAAAGACAACAAGCCAAGCATGGACGACTTCGTAGATTTGTTGCCTGGTAAGTAAGCATATGTTCAATTTTCCTTCAGCTATAAGGTTATCAGGTGGCATTTTTTTGCTGAGCCTTTTTGTTAACCAAGCTTGGTCGATTACACCAGATAAATTCTATGCTAAAACCGCAGCTAGTATTTGGCGTGTAACTAGTCAGGATGCGCTGGGGTAGAATTCGCCCAAGGGAGTGCGGTTGTTATCGAACCAGAAACCCTGATTACGAATTGTCATGTCATCGCAAAAGCAAAAAAAATAAGTATCAAGCAGGAAAACCTTACATTAGACGCAAAATTACAATATATCGACGTCGAACGTGACTTGTGCCAGATTACAGCACGAAATATGAAATCGCCTGCGGTTGCCCTTGGTGACAGTAATAAACTCACAGTGGGTCAGCATATTTATACGATAGGTAATCCTGTTGGTATGGATAGGACTTTGAGTGATGGGCTGATATCGGCTTTACGCAAGGACGACAATCAAAATCTTTGGTATATACAAATTTCAGCACCAATTTCACCGGGCTCAAGTGGTGGTGGCTTGTTTGATGAGGACGGCAAGTTAATAGGCATCACTTCTGCGGGTATATTAAAAGGGCAAAACCTGAATCTGGCTATACCTGCAAATTTATTAAGTGAATTGCCAGCCCGCAGTGCTGCTGCACTGGATAAATTTAAGAATAAAACTACACAAGATTCAATGGCTGGCGGCGCTAATTTCAAGCCGGAAGCCAAAGTACAATCTGCCGCAAGAACTCCTATACCACCGGCTTCAGGATTTGCTGACATATCAGATGCTGCGAAACTCGATCAATTTGGAGCCAGAAAAGGATATGAAGAGTTTCTCGGAAAAGCTTTGCCACGCGCATTTGCGATTGCCGACGGAGGCGGATGGTTTCATACCTATGGCCGGACGCCTAAAGATACGGCTGACCCACATGTAAGAGTAGTCACAGAATGCGAAACATTTCATAAGAGACATTGCACTTTGTATGCCGTGGATGACATCGTTGTATATCAAGAGAAAAAAATTACCGATTCCAATAATCCTGTCTATTTGAAGAGAACGCCCGTTCCTGCACCAAGCTCATATGCCGATATCAGTGACGTAAAAAAGTTAGATGCGTTTGGTGCAAGAAAAGGTTATGAAGAATTCTTGAACAAAGCATTTCCGCGCGCTTTTGCCATTGGTCCACAGGGGCATTGGTTCTGGGCATCCGGTTTTGATGCTAAAAATCCTGATTCGGCAGAACCACATGTGCGTGTGCTGATTCAATGCGAAAGAAAATCCAAGCAAGCTTGTGCGCTTTATGCTGTAGATGGCAACGTCGTGTTCCAGAATCCAAAGGGGATAAATACTTATACTTTTACTGTGCCCGCTCCAGCACCAACGTCTTATGCAGATATTAGCGACATCAGTAAATTAGATAAATTTGGCGCACGTAAGTTCTACGAAGAGTTTCTACAGCAAAACTTCCCAAGGGCTTTCGCCGTGACCGACGCGGGGGGCGGATATTTCACATCTGGTATGAATCCAAAAGATCCTTTAGCTTCAAATGAACCCCATGTGCGAATATTGCAAGCATGTGAAAGTTATTACAAACGGAGCTGCTATTTATATGCTGTAAATGGTGTAGTGGTCTATACCGGCAAAGAAAATAAGGATCCCGGCAGAAAATAGTTGGATATGTAGCAGGACATGCTGGCGATAATTTGACAGTTGGCTGTGCCAATGTTTGACGTATCACTTTGTCAGATTCTTGTGATTGAGGTGTATAAGCCTGGAACTACTTATCTTGAGATTGTTGAATAAGTAATGAATCTAACTGAAGTAATTCAGATGAAAAAATATGAGTAATCTAGTCCTGAAAAATGAGTCTTTTGTTTCAACAGTCACATTGAACCGCCCCGATGTTCGCAATGCATTTAATGAAACCACCATAGCCGAAATTACTGAGGTTTTTCGCAATTTGGATAAGGATGACAGCATTCGTGCTATTGTGCTGGCCGCGAATGGTCCTGCTTTTTGTGCTGGGGCAGACCTGAACTGGATGAAAAAGATGGCCGATTACACCCATGAGGAAAACCTCGCGGATGCCGGTCAACTGGCGGAAATGCTGCGCACTATCTATAGCTGCAGCAAGCCGGTAGTTGCCAAGGTGCAAGGTGATTGCTATGCCGGCGGCATGGGCCTGGTAGCTGCCTGTGATATTGCGGTTAGTGTGGATACAGCCAATTTTTGCCTCAGCGAAGTCAAGCTGGGCCTGATACCGGCGACGATCTCGCCGTATGTCATCAAGGCCATGGGTGAAAGTGCGGCGCGCCGTTATTTCATCACTGCCGAGCGTTTCACAGCGGCAGAGGCGCATCGCACAGGATTTGTGCATGAAGTGGTAACGGCAGATGCACTGGATGGCAAGGTGGCCGAGATCGTCAAGGCGCTGAGCAGCAATAGCCCGAATGCAGTAAAGCAGGCCAAGCGTCTGGTACAGGACGTTGCCAGCCGTGAAGTGACGCCAGCACTGATAGCAGCAACAGTAGAAGGCATAGCGCAGATACGCGCGTCTGAAGAGGGGCGTGAAGGCGTGCGTTCTTTCCTGGAAAAGCGCAAGCCAGACTGGCTGAGTTGAATCCAGTTTGAATATGAAGCGGATAGCAAGCAGAGTAGAGAGGAGTTGGCAGAGATGACAAAGCGCAGATTGGTATTGACAGGCCTGGGCGTCTCTTTGCTGACCGCAGCAGGCGCGGTGACTTACCGCAAATCGACAGTAGTCATTACATCAATACCAGAGATGCAGGCAAAACTTGCGAGTCTGAGATTGAACAAGTTGGCCAGCTCATCCGGCTGGCAGCCCTATAAAGTCTTTGTGCACCTGGCGCAGAGCATAGAGTATTCGATGACGGGTTACCCGGAAATGAAACCGGCAGCCTTTCAGAAAACGGCAGGCAGTGCAGCCTTTTATGCTTTTTCAGTCGCCGGTGCGATGACGCATAACCTGACTGAACCCATACCAGGTGCGCCAGCAATTGCCGAGAGTGGCGATGTCAATGCCGGCATCGATATGCTGATCGCGGCATTACAGAAATTTGAAAACCATGCGGGCGACATCAAACCGCATTTTGCTTATGGCAGTTTGAGCAAGGCAGAATTTGCCCAGGCCCATGTCATGCATATAGAGAATCATTTGAAGCTCATTCAGACTACACAGTCCGTGGCTTGAATCTGGAACTGGAATGAACTTTGACCGCTAATTTGTCTGGAATGAATTTGAATCAAGAAAATGACTGGGTAGCGCGCAGCCTGCAGCATGTATGGCATCCGTGTACCCAGATGCAGCATCATGAAACCGTGCCGCTGATACCCGTCAGCCATGGCCGCGGTGCATGGCTGTTTGATATGGAAGGCAAGCGTTATCTTGACGCGATCAGTTCCTGGTGGGTCAATCTGTTTGGCCATGCTAATCCACGCATCAATGCAGAATTGAAAGACCAGCTCGACAAGCTTGAGCATGCAATGCTGGCCGGGTTTACCCATGCGCCTGTGGTCGAATTATCAGAGAAACTGGCGGCCCTGACTAATCATGCCCTTGGCCATTGCTTCTATGCGTCTGACGGCGCATCAGCGGTCGAGATCGCCCTGAAGATGAGCTTCCATGCCTGGCGCAATGGTGGCCAGACTGAAAAACAAGAGTTTATTTGCATACAGGGCAGCTACCATGGTGAAACCGTGGGGGCATTGGCAGTAACCGATGTCAGTCTGTTCCGTGAAGCTTATGGCCCCATGCTGCAGCGTGCCCATGTCGTTGCTTCACCGGACGCACGTCTGGCAGAGGTTGGCGAAACTGCCGCCGATGTGGCCTTGCGCGCCGCCGCTGCACTGGAAGCAAAATTGCAGGAACGCGCGGGCAAAATTGCTGCCGTCATCATAGAACCACTGGTGCAATGTGCAACTGGCATGGCCATGCATGATCCAGTCTATCTCAAGCGCTTGCGCGAATTATGCGACCAGTATCAGGTCCATCTGATTGCTGATGAAATTGCCGTAGGCTGTGGCCGTACCGGTACTTTCTTTGCCTGTGAATCTGCAAGCATATGGCCAGATTTTTTATGCCTGTCGAAAGGTATCAGCGGTGGTTATTTACCATTGTCGCTGGTGATGACGACTGATACTGTCTACCAGGCATTTTATGATGCCGATGTAAGACGTGGGTTCTTGCATTCGCATTCATATACAGGCAACCCGCTGGCATGCCGCGCAGCGCTGGCGACACTGGCGATATTTGAAGATGACAAGGTCTTGCAAAAAAACCGCGTCAAGGCAGAATTTTTGAGTACTGCTTTTGTAGATTTGAAAAATGATGCGCGCGTGCGTCACTTCCGCCAGCAAGGCATGATTCTCGCCTTTGATGCGGTGGTCGATGATGCAGAACGCGCAGCAACATTTTCACGCCGTTTCTTTGCGGTGGCGCTGAAGCAGGAATTATTAATGCGGCCCATAGGCCGCACAGTCTATATGATGCCGCCCTACATCCTTGAGGAGGATGAAATGAGCTTGCTGGCACATAAAACCAGACTGGTATTTGAAGAGGTAATGGCATGACAGATGGCAGCAAGAATAATCCAGGCATACGCATAGCGACTCAACGCAAATCCTTGATACAGGGTTTGCAGCAAGAGCTGGCCGTGCTGGATCAAAAACATTTATTGCGTCAAAGGCGCACGGTAGAAACACCATCAGCACCAAACATGAAAGTCGATGGCCGTGACTTGCTGGCGTTTTGCAGCAATGATTACCTCGGTCTGGCAGCACATCCAAAACTGGCGGAGGCCATGCAGGAGGGTGCTGCGCTGTACGGCGTAGGCAGTGGTGCATCACACCTCATCAGTGGTCATAGCCGTGCCCATGCGGTGCTGGAAGAACGCCTGGCCGAGTTTGTCTCACCGCATATCGATAACGCCCGTGCCCTGTATTTTTGCACAGGCTATATGGCCAATCTGGCGGTCATCACCGCGCTGGCCATCAATAAAGACACGACAGTATTTTCTGAAGCCCTGAACCATGCTTCCCTGATTGATGGTGCACGCCTTTCGCGTGCCACCGTGCAGGTATTCCCGCACCGCGATTACACGGCGCTGGAACGCATGCTGCAACAATGCAAGACCAAGCACAGGGTCGTTGTCACTGACAGCGTCTTCAGCATGGATGGTAACATCGCAGAACTTGGTGCTTTGCTTGCAATTTGCGAGCGTTATGATGCCTGGCTCATCGTCGATGATGCGCATGGCTTTGGTGTGCTTGGCCAGCATGGCCGTGGCGTGCTGGAGCACCTGAATATCAAGTCACCGAATCTGGTTTACATGGGTACGCTGGGCAAGGCCGCTGGTGTCGGTGGTGCTTTTGTTGCGGCTGATGCAACCGTGATTGAGTGGCTGGTACAACGCGCCCGCGCATATATCTATACGACCGCTGCCGCACCGGCACTGGCGCATGCCTTGCTGACCAGCATAGACATTATTGCAGGTGAAGAAGGCCAGCAAAGACGTGCACATCTGGAAAAACTGATAGGCCTGTTCAGTGATGGCCTGCATCTGCAAGTCTGGCAAGGCATGCCATCGGACACTGCGATACAACCCGTCCTCATCGGTGACAATGCCGCCATGCTGAGGGTTGCTGGCAATCTCATGGACCAGGGTTTGTGGGTAGGGGCGATACGCCCACCTACCGTGCCCGTTGGTACCGCACGCCTGCGCGTGACCTTGTCTGCTGCGCACACAGAAATCCAGGTGCTGCAACTGGTGCAGGCGATTAACCGCCTCGACCAGATGAGTTATGTGGCCCAGTGTTTTGCCGAGGTGGCCTGATGCAAAAACTGCAGCATGACTTTTTCGTGACCGGCACTGATACAGAGATAGGCAAGACCCTGGTCAGCGCCGCTCTGCTGCATGCAATGCAGGCACAAGGTTTGCGAAGCGTGGGCATGAAACCGATAGCCGCCGGGGCAGAAATGCGTGATGGCGTCTTGCATAATGATGATGTCGATATGCTGGTCGCCGCTGCCAGTATCAAGGCAGAGCTGGCCCTGGTTTGCCCTTATCTGATGCAGACACCGGCAGCACCGCATATCGTGGCAAAGCTGGAAAATGTGACTATAGAACTGCCGCATATCGTCAACAGCTATCAGCAGTTGCGTGCACAGGCTGATGCCGTGGTAGTGGAAGGCGTAGGCGGTTTTTGCGTACCGCTGAATCCGCAAGTGACAACGGCAGACATGGCACAAGCCCTGGATTTGCCCGTGATACTGGTGGTTGGCATGCGCCTGGGTTGCATCAACCATGCATTGCTCACTGTTGAAGCCATCGCCGCCCGCGGCCTGAGACTGGCAGGCTGGGTTGCCAATACCGTTGATGCCAACATGCTGTACCCGCAAGAAAATATTGCCGCCCTGCGTGAGCGCATAGCAGCACCCATGCTGGGGCATATTCCCCGTTTGAATGTTCCTGATCACGAGAAGGCAAAAACTGCTGCCTCGTATCTGGATTTGAGTCAATTGAAGTAAAAGGAAACAAAGATGCAAGCTACTGATACGACTTTGCAAGCCATGCAATTCCAGCCACCGGTCAAGAAGATAGAAGCCGAGACCTGGCCCGTGGATGAAGTACTGGCCCTGTTTGATTTGCCCTTCAATGACTTGATGTTCAAGGCGCAAACTGCACACCGCGCCAACTTCCCCGATGGTGATGTGGAACTGGCGACACTCTTGTCCATCAAGACCGGTGGCTGCGAAGAAGATTGTGGCTATTGCCCGCAAGCGGCACGCTATGACACTGGCGTAGAAGCCAAAAAATTGCTGGATGTGCGCGAAGTGCTGGATGCCGCCAAAGCTGCCCGCGAAAACGGCGCAACCCGTTTTTGCATGGGCGCAGCCTGGCGTTCACCTAAAGACCGCGACATGGAAAAAGTAGAAACCATGGTGCGCGAAGTCAAGGCCATGGGTCTGGAAACCTGCGCTACTCTGGGCATGCTCAAGGAAGAACAGGCGCAGCGCTTGAAAGATGCGGGTCTTGATTATTACAATCACAATCTCGATACCGCACCTGAGTTTTACAGCAATGTGATTTCCACTCGCGATTACCAGGACAGGCTCGATACTCTTGGTCATGTACGCAGCGCTGGTCTCAAAGTCTGTTGCGGCGGCATCGTCGGCATGGGTGAGTCCCGCCGCCAGCGCGCGGGCCTGATCGCTCAACTGGCGAACCTGAATCCCTATCCAGAATCCGTACCTGTCAATCATCTGGTGCAAGTAGAAGGCACGCCTTTGCATGGTCTGGATCCGCTTGATCCGCTGGAATTTGTACGCACGATAGCCGTTGCCCGTATCACCATGCCCAAGGCGCGTGTGCGTCTTTCTGCTGGCCGTCGCCAGATGGGTGAAGCGGTGCAAGCCATGTGCTTTTTGGCTGGTGCGAATTCGATTTTCTACGGCGACAAATTGCTGACTACAGCTAATCCTGAAGCGCAGGATGATCGTGTACTGCTCGACAAACTGGGCTTGAAGACGCGTGGCAAGGTTGAGGCTAAAGCGGGTAGTTGCTCCTGATTTAAACCGCAAACCTTCAGCACAGAGTGCACAGAGGAAAATGGAGACACAGAGAAGTGCATTTTTTACTTGGCATTTCTCTGATGATTGAATAAAGAAAAATTATCGCAACTGATACATCCACCCAAAAGGTTAGAGACATGTTTACCAAAATCCTTATCGCCAACCGTGGCGAAATTGCTTGCCGTGTTGCTGCTACCGCACGCCGCATGGGCATCAAGACTGTCGCTGTGTATTCCGAAGCCGATGCCAATGCCAAGCATGTCGCGGTTTGTGATGAGGCAGTCTTGATAGGCCCGGCCGCCGCCAAAGAGAGTTATCTGCGTGCCGACAAGATCATAGAAGTCGCATTGGCAACTGGCGCGCAGGCGATACATCCTGGCTATGGCTTCCTGTCAGAAAACAGTGAATTTGCTGAAGCCTGTGCCAAGAATGGCATTGCCTTCATAGGCCCGCCAGCCTCGGCGATAGAAGCCATGGGCAGCAAGTCTGCGGCAAAATCCCTGATGGAAAAAGCCAATGTGCCGCTGGTACCTGGCTACCATGGTGATAACCAGGATGCTGATTTTTTGCATACCGAGGCTGACCGCATCGGTTACCCGGTTTTGCTGAAAGCCAGTGCAGGTGGTGGTGGCAAGGGCATGCGTGTTATCGAAAAATCGGCAGACTTCAAGGATGCACTGGCATCCTGCAAGCGCGAAGCCATCAACTCTTTTGGCGATGACAAAGTGCTGGCAGAAAAATACCTGCAAAGACCACGTCATATAGAAATACAGGTGTTTGCTGATACCCACGGCAATTGCGTCTACCTGTTTGAACGCGATTGCTCGGTACAGCGCCGCCATCAAAAAGTTTTGGAAGAAGCACCGGCGCCCGGCATGACCGCAGAACGCCGCGCCGCCATGGGCGATGCTGCCGTGGCTGCGGCAAAAGCAGTTGGCTATGTTGGTGCCGGCACGGTGGAATTCATCGCCAACCAGGATGGTTCTTTCTATTTCATGGAAATGAATACCCGTCTGCAGGTTGAACATCCGGTGACAGAAATGATCACCGGTACTGATCTGGTGGAATGGCAATTGCGTGTTGCTGCCGGTGAAAAACTGCCGCTGCAACAGAGTGAATTACAGATCCATGGTCATGCGATTGAAGCACGCGTGTATGCAGAAAATCCTGAAAAAGGTTTCCTGCCATCGATAGGTACTTTGCGTCATGCACGCACCCCTGTTGCTGTGAATTTCGAACTCGGTGGCGCGGCTGATCCGGCAGCTTTCCGTATCGATAGTGGTGTGCGTGAAGGCGATACGATTTCACCTTTCTATGACCCCATGATCGCCAAGATGATAGTCTGGGGCAAGGACAGGAAAGAAGCGCTGGCCCGCATGGCGCAGGCGCTGACGCAATACCAGATCGTCGGCCTGAGCAGCAATATCGCTTTCCTGTCACGCCTGGTCACCAGTACGGCTTTTTCTGGTCCTGATCTGGATACTGGCCTGATAGAACGTAATCAGGCAGAGCTGTTCCCTGCACCGGTAGCCGCCAACCTGACGATGCTGGCGCTGGCGGTTGTGTCACTGCTGAATTCAGAAAAATCTACAAAGGGTAGTAACAGCGACCCATGGCAATCCAGCCACGGCTGGCGCATGAATAGCCTCATGCAACGAAGCCTGCAATTCACGGAAGAAGAGCAGACGCATGATGTGCAGGTGACTTATCTGGCTGATGGCTGGCAAGTGCAGGCCGGTGCGGCAACAGCACAAGTCAGGCTGGCACTCGCGCATGAAAATGATATCGTCATCAAAATTGCAGACCAGACCGTGGCTGCCACCGTGGTGCGCGATGGTGAGCATTTCCATGTCTTCAGCCAGGGTAAGCACACTGACCTGCATTACATAGATGCGCTGGCGCATGCCGGTGAAGCCGAGGCTGAAGCTGGCCGCCTGACAGCGCCCATGCCAGGCAAGATCGTTGCCGTGCTCGTCAACAAGGCACAGGAAGTGAAGAAGGGCGATGCCCTGCTGATCATGGAAGCGATGAAGATGGAGCACACGATCTCTGCACCGCATGATGGTGTCATTGATGAAGTCTTGTATGCGATTGGTGATCAGGTGACTGAAGGGGCGCAGTTGCTGGCTTTCCAGCAGTGATCACTCACAACTGCTAAGTTTTAGACTGTAAAGCCAGCACCGATGTGCTGGCTTTTTTATAGATTAGCAAAAAAACAGATGCACCAGTAAATCACCCTGCTGTGTTACTTGTACAAACACGCAAGCAAGTCCATGATGAATACCTGAACAGAAAATTGTTCCAGCATTTTTTCATTACCTTGCCCAGACTTTGGAATCACCATGACCGCACTCTCCATCAACATCAACAAAATCGCCTTGCTGCGTAATTCACGTGGCCGTAATTATCCTGATGTGCAAGCCTTTGCTGCGCGCTGCCTGGACCTCGGTGCACATGGCATTACCCTGCATCCGCGTCAGGATCAAAGGCATGCGCGGTATAGCGATGTGGAAACTCTGGGTGTGCTGTGTCAGGCGCGTGGCGTGGAATTGAATGTAGAGGGTTATCCGGCACCAGAATTCCTCGACGTCGTGAAGCGCAACAAGCCTGCGCAATGCACGCTGGTGCCGGATGCTCCGGATCAGCTGACTTCTGACCATGGCTGGGACTTGCGCAAGGATGCTGAATTCTTGCGCCCCGTGCTGGCTGAACTCAGGGCGCTGGGCATACGCAGCAGCCTGTTTATTGATTACGACAACCAAGACATGCATCTGGCCAAAGAACTCGGTGCCGACCGTGTCGAGTTATATACAGAGCCCTATGCAGAGCACTTTGGCACAGCAAAAGGTGAACAGATATTGCAAGGCTTTGCCGCTGCCGCCAAACGTGCCCAGGATGCAGGTCTGGGCGTCAATGCCGGGCATGATCTGAACCTGGACAACCTGGCCAGGTTCCTGACCATACCCGGCATACTCGAAGTATCCATAGGCCATGCAGTCATCGTCGAATGCCTGGAGCAGGGCATGGTTGAGGTGCTGACAAAGTATGCAAAAATTTGCCAGCGCGGCTGAAATTTGTACCTTTTGCAAGAAAAAAGAAAAGCAAAAAAATGTTAACTTTTTCCTTGAAGCCTGCAAATTCTTGAACTACATTGGGGTAACGGTGCTTCACACGAAGCACTGTGGCTGATGTTCTTCACTATGTACAAGAGATAATCCATAGTGAGAATGTGAGCGTTGTTTAAAGGCAAACCACCCGAAAGCGTGGGACGCAAAACTACAGGGCCCTCGCTAAACACGGCAGGGCAGCCAGGTACCGTATTCCGCATTGGCGGTTTTTCGTTAAGAGGCATGTGCTCATGAACAGCATCTCTACGGCGCTCCCCTGCGCTTCTAAAAAAATTCTGATTAGTGTATTCGGTTTGTCTGAGTATGAATTGCGTTTGGTGCGCAGCGTGCTTAGCCTGACCATGGCGAGCGGACGCAGGCATTCCTATGCCTTGTTCGATGCCAGCCAGGCTGGTGACCCGGATATTGTCATACTCGATCCGGATAATAGCCAGGCCAGGGCAGCTTTACAGGAGCTTATAGAAACACGCAGTATCCCCGAACCTGCAACGGTATTCATTTCCAATGCAGGCAAGGCACAGCCTGGCAAATATCATTTATTGCATCCTCTGGTTCCTACCAAGATGTTGGCCTTGCTGGACCAGGTAGCAGATGAACTGGAAAAGGTGTTGCCTGCAACATCTCCTGTCAGTGCAGCAGTTGCCCAGAAAGCAGAAATGGACAAAGCAGCTAATGTGCAGCCCCTGCTGCAAAAAAGCCCCTCAGCCTCGGTCTTGCAGGGTGGTCACCGTGCCCTGATCGTGGATGACAGCCCCACTGCCAGAATCAAGATAGACCTTGAATTGCGCTCCATGAAAATCGCCTCTGACTGCGCTGAGACAGGCGAGCAAGCCCTGCAGATGCTGGAAAAGAAAAACTACGACATCATCTTCCTCGACATTGTCATGCCCGGTGCGGATGGCTATGAAATCTGCAAGATCATACGCCGCCATCCGCAAACCAAGCGTACACCTGTGGTCATGCTGACCAGCAAGTCCTCCCCCTTTGACCGTATACGTGGCTCCATCTCGGGTTGCAATAGTTATCTGACCAAGCCGGTTGAGCATCTGAAATTTCGTGCAGTTGTAGAAAAGACCCTGAGCACTGTGGATGAGAGCACAGGTCTGGACAAGAGCCACGGACTGGCCATGGGAACCTGAAGCCAGTCTGCATCAGCATCCTTACCTATGCCCTGGGGAGCAGGGCGCTTGATTGATCTATACATGGAGTACATCATGAGCATGAAAAAAGCCCTCGTTGTTGACGATTCCGCTACTGAACTGGCCAATATCAAAGCCATCCTGACGGATGCTGGCTATATGGTGGTCACGGCTTCCAGTGGCAAGGATTCCCTGGAAAAAGCCAAGGCAGAAAAACCATCCATCATTTTCCTCGACATCGTCATGCCTGAGATGGATGGTTATGAAGCCTGTCGCAGCCTGACCCAGGACCCTGCCACCAAGGGCATACCCATCGTCTTTGTCAGCAGCAAATCGCAAAAGGCCGACAAGATCTGGGGTCAGTTGCAAGGTGCCAAAGGCTATGTCGCCAAGCCTTATACCGCTGATCAGATCATAGAGCAGCTCAAGATCGCTGCCTGACACCTGATTTCCGATCGCTGCCAACTCACGCAGGGAGCTGCCATGAGTCTGATTACATCCGGCAATACAGCGCAATCCAAAGAATGGCTGCCGCCCAGCGTTGCGCTGGAACGCTTTACTCCTCCGGGTGATTTGCTGTGGAGCGATGTAGCACCGCTCATGGAAAGAAAGCGCTATGGTTATCGTGTTGCTTCGCTGAACCTGCTGATCAGGGCCGAAACAGGCAGTGAAGTCATACGACCCCAGGCAGTCGCTCCCCTGCCTGGGGCCCCGGCATTCCTGCTGGGGCTGATCAACCTGCGCGGCAATCTGGTACCCATTTTTGATCTGGGACTGGTACTCAGTGGCCGCAGGTCAGAAGTCACGCCGACAAAATTGTTCCTGATACTGGACAAGGCAGAAAACGCCGTTGGCATGCTGATAGACAGTTATCCGCAACCGCTGACCGAATTGCGCACCATTACCCAGATGCCGCAATTGCCAGCCACGCTGGAGGCTTATGTGCCAGCCGCTTTCGTCAAGGATGACAAGGTCTGGCTGGACTTCAATCATGAAAGTTTTTTCGAAAAACTCAGCCGTAGTACGGATACCTGACGCAATACCTGGCTGATTCCCTTCTGTTGATCTGACAAAGCAGTCTTTGTTGATGTTTTTCTTGTGGAGAGCAAAATGAAATTACGTACTCCGAATATTGGTATCCGGCTCAGTCTGGGATTTACAGCGGTGCTCTTGCTGCTGGCGGTAACGGCCTGGCTGGCCCTGTCCAACCTGAAGAGCATCAATGATGGTACCCACCGCATTGTGGATGGTAGCTATCCTAAAGTTGTGCTGGCCTACAAGATGCTTGGTAACGTTAATGCCAATGCGCGTTCCATGCGTAATATGCTGCTCCTGAACGATCAATCGGCAGTGGAAAAAGAACAGCAACTGATTTTGTCACGCAGACAGAACCAGGAAGAAAACATCGCCGGTTTTGAAAAATTGATTGCCAGCGATGAAGAAAAAGGCATCTTCCAGACAGCGACTGAAGCACGTACTAAATATGGTACTTCGCAAAGGGAATTCATGCGCCTGGCGACTGAAGGTAAAAAGACTGAAGCCACAGCCTGGCTGCTTGGCAACCTGCAAGCCGATCAGGAGAAATGGTTTTCTTCCATGGATGCCTTGATCGACTACCAAACAAAATTGGTGAACAAGGATGGTGCCGCAGCCGACAGCACTTACCTGAGTGCGAAAAACATTCTGGCCCTGGTGGCAGCTTTTTCCATCTTGCTGGCAGCGGGTGTTGCTTACTGGATGACGCGCAGTATCACCAAACCGGTATCGCATCTGATCGGCGTTATGCAGAAACTGACACAGGGCGATGCCAGCGTCAGGGCACGCAGCACGCAACCGGACGAAATCGGCAAACTCTCACGCCAGTTTGACAGGATGGTGGATGAACGTGAAGCCAGCCGCAAATCCATCGAAGATGAAAATGAAAAACTCAATGAATCCGTGCTGGTCTTGTTGCAGGCGGTGGCGCAACTGGCGAGCAGAGATTTGACTGTCAAAGTACCGGTATCTGCCGATGTGACAGGTGCAGTATCTGATGCCTTGAACATGCTGACCAGCGAAACTGCCAAAGTGCTGCGTGATGTCAGTAATATTTCTGCCGACGTGACCGAGGCCACGTTGAAAGTGAAAGCCCAGTCCGACAACGTGATGGCCGCGGCAGCAGAAGAAAGGCTGGAAGTGGAGCATACTACCGTTTCATTATCGACCGCTTCTGAAGAAATGCGCAATATTGCTGATCTGGCCCAAACCTGCAACCGCGCTGCTGATAATGCGATACGCTCAACACGACTGGCGATGGATACGGTAACCAGCACGGTCGGTGGTATTAATAGTACCCGCGACATCATACGTGAAACAGAAAAACGGATTAAACGCCTGGGTGAACGTTCGCAAGAAATTTCCGGCGTGGTCGGTCTGATTAACGCAATTGCAGAACGTACCCACATCCTGGCTTTGAATGCGAGTATGCATGCGGCCTCTGCCGGTGAAGCTGGTCGTGGTTTTGCGGTGGTTGCGGATGAGGTGCAAAGGCTGGCAGAAAATGCGCGGCAAGCGACGCTGCAAATTTCTGGCCTGGTCAATAACATACAGCTGGAAACCTCAGATACGGTCAATACCATGAACTCGGCAATTGCCCAGGTGGTAGAAGGCAGCCGTCTGGCAGAACAAGCCGGTCTGCAAATGCAGGCGACGCAAAATGCGACCACTGAGCTGGTGGAATCAGTACAGCAGATTGCCATCAAATCCCATGGTCAGGCCAAGGCTAGCCAGGAATTGCTGGACAGAGCGATACAGATCAAGAAAACCAATCAGCAAACCAGTTTGCAACTTGATGAACAGTCGGCACAAACCACCAACCTGGTGGAATATGCAAGGATGTTATTGTCCACCGTGCGCGTTTTCAAACTGGCAGCCTGATACCACCACTCAAACCTGCGCATGCATTTGCGCAGGTTTCTCTCTTTCCAACTAACCCGTCTGAGGCAGTATGGAACAGCTAGAAAACCAGGCTACAGATTTCAGCCATATTGTCCTCGGTGCCCTCGATGAGGTATTCAATGCGCTGGAAACCGATGCCACGCATTCGACCGATGTTGCAGTAGTCACGCGTGCCCTGGCTTGTTATATCGAGCAATTGCGCCGCATACGCGCGGCAGCCAGTGCTGCTGACATGCCCGGTCTGCACTGGGTATGCGCGCTGATAGAACGTAACCTCATCAGCCTGTATAACCAGAATCGCCGTCTCACGGATGAAGAATATCACCTGCTCAGCGAATGGCCAGATCTGCTGGCCAGCCATGCCCTGAATCATGGCGACAAGAACATAGAAACCCTGATAGACCATCTTTCGACAGCCAGCTGGCCCATTCCTTTGAGCCTTGGTGATTCCTGTGAGCTCAGGCAATTGCTGAATAGTGATCCACTGACACCATTGGCTGAAGTGGAAGAGCCTCCCCCTTTGTTCCTGGTACCTGCGCCAGCCACGGCAGAGATCGCTTTATTGAATCAGGCAGATGCACACAATGCACTAGCTGCACAAGCTGAAGATGCAGAAATCACTGAGCCAGCAACATCCTCGATAGTCGCAGATACATCAGATACATCAACTTCAGCATTACATGAAGCGCTGGACGCCCTCATCATGAGCCTGGCAGCCGATGAGCACTTTGCCCAGGGCGGCGCCAATGATGCTGCGACCTTGCAAGCTTATGCGGCGCAGTTGCTGGGTTTTTCAAGTTGTGCAAGTCAGTTGAACCTGCACGTAGTGGCAGATGCCTGCCAGGCTTTTGCCGATGTTGTCATCATGAGGTCCGTACATGCAGACCCTGTCAATGAAACCGAACTGGGTTTGCTGCAACGCTTCCCGCTGATGCTCATGGATGCTATTGCTGATGCTGAAAATCCAGAAGTCGCAGCCAGTCTGCTCGATCTTGTGTATGACCCGGCATGGAACAGGCAAGAAGCAGTAAGCGGTGCTACCTACACGGAGTTGCAACAGAGCGACAACAGGGATGACGTGGACCATGAAGGCACAGAGGAGGGGGCAGAAGATGCTGTAGATGCGGGTGATGTGCCAACGACCAGCGCCACCGCACAGGAAGTCAGTAGCGATATGCTGGCACTATTCGCCAAAGAGTTCGGTCTCATGGGTAATATGCTGGCAGAAGACCTGGCAGCAGTCGTGGCATCTGGTGATGATGAACAGCGCAGTCTGGCATTGCAGAATTATGTCGAAGCCTTGTTGCGTATCGCCGCTACTTCAGAATCCATAGGCCTGACTGCCTTGCATCAATTTTTGTCCCTGCTGGCAGGCATGGTCGCAACCCAAACACAGGCGCTGGATGCGCAGCAAGTCAGCTTGCTGGGCGAATTGCCAGCGAAGTTGAATGCCTACCTGTTGGCACCCAAAGAAGAAATCGCGGCACTGGAATTATTATCCCTGTTGATGGATTCTTGCTGGTCACAGACGGCAGTCATGGACGGCAATGAATCTCTATTCACAGAACTCATCAATATCAATCTGATAGCAGACCATCAAGATGAAGCAGCCGCTGTCATTGCCATCACTGCAGGCGATGTGTCCATACAACTGCCAGATGATTTGAATACCGAATTATTCGATGGTCTCTTGCAGGAACTGCCTGTACAGGTAGGTAATTTCACCAGCGCCATAGAAAAATTTTCAAATGGTGCTGGCAGCATGCAGGACATAGAGCAAGCCAAGCGTGCCGCGCATACCCTGAAGGGCGCTGCCAACACCGTAGGCATAGCCGGTATCGCCAACCTGACCCATCACCTGGAAGATTTACTGATTGCCCTCACTGATAAACAAAGCCTGCCCGACAATGCACTGGCAGAATTGCTGACCGAGGCTGGCGATTGTCTCGAAGCCATGGGTGAGGCCGTGGTCGATGGCGGTACAGCACCGGCACAGTCGCAACAGCTGCTGCAACAGATTTGCGATTATGTCAGCTATATGCGCAGTGGCGAATTTGTTGTCCACAGCGAAGCTGTAGCAGTCGCTGCGCCTGTTGCAAATACCCCGGTCCCGCAATCTTCTGGCGCTGTACTAGACCTGGTCGAACCTGGTTCTCATGCGGCTGAACCGATGTTGCGTGTACCTGCGAAAGTGGTGGATGAACTGCTGCGCCTCGCAGGTGAAAATGTTATCTCAAATGCGCAAATCCAGGAACAATTGAAGCAAACGCAAAAACAATCAAAAGCCATACAAAAACACGATATCCTGTTCCAGAAACTGATTGCTGACCTCGAAACCCTGGTTGATGTACGTGGCATGAGCAGCCCGCAGAAAAAAGCCAGCATCAGCACTACCGACGGTGATTTTGATCCACTGGAATTTGAACGCTATAGCGAGCTGCATACCATTACCGCACAACTGGTAGAGGCACGCACCGATGCTTTCGAAATGTCCAGCCATATCGACGAACAATTGCACGGCCTGGCTGAATTGCTGGAAGTACAGCGCCGCCTGCAAATGGAAAACCAGCATGCCGTGATACGCACGCGGCTGGTGCCGGTCACGACCATAGTCTCGCGCCTGCAACGCAGTGTGCGCCAGACTTGTCGCCTGCTTGATAAACAGGTCAATCTGAACATCCTGGGTGCGAATACCAACATCGATAGCAATATGCTCAATGACCTGACAGACCCGCTGATGCATATCCTGCGCAATGCGGTCGATCATGGCATAGAGACACTTGCCAGCAGGCTGGCTGCGAATAAACCGGCAGATGGCCTGATAGAACTGAGCTTTGCCCGCGAAGGTAATTCCATTGTCGTCCGTTGCAAGGATGATGGTGCCGGTCTGGATTATGCGGCGATACGTCGTACTGCCTTGAAGCGAAAGATGATCAGTGCCGAGCGTATCTTGTCTGAAGAAGAGTTGGCTCGGTTGATACTCGTGCCAGGCTTTTCCACCCGCGACAGCAGCACCCAGACTTCTGGCCGTGGCATAGGCATGGACATGGTGCATGCACGCATACTGGAAATGAAAGGCTCGTTGAATTTACGCTCAGTCGCAGGCCAGGGCCTGGTGGTTGAGTTGCGCCTGCCTGCCAGCCTCTTGTCCGAACATACCCTGATGGCGCGCGTGGCTGGTCACATGATGGCGATTTCCAGCCGTCGTATTATTGACATCCATTACATCACTGATGCACAAATTGATACGCTGGCTGACCAGCCTGTCTATCGTGTTGGCGATGCAGTGCATAAATTGCTGAAGCTCGATAGCTTGCTGGGCATGCAAGACCATCGCAAGGAAGCGCGCAGCTATGGCTACCCGGTCTTGCTGGTCAGCACCGATACCGGCGCGACCTGCGCAATACAAGTGCAGGAACTGGTCGATGGCCGTGAAGTCGTGGTCAAGAAGTTTGGCCGCTATGTACCAAGAATCCAGGGCACGATAGGTGCGGTCATCCTCGGTGACGGTAGCGTCGCGCCGGTTATTGATTTGCCAGAATTATTGCGTGCATCTACCCAGCAGTATGTCAATGTGGATAATGCCCACGCTGGCTTGCCAGCACAGGCAGGTTCACGGGCAGCCCATGTGCGTACTGCGCTGGTGGTCGATGATTCATTGTCAGCCCGCCGTGCTACTGCGCAGATCATGCGCGATGCCGGTTACGAAGTACGCACTGCCATTGATGGCCTGGATGCGGTTGCCATACTCGACGAAGTGCTGCCCGACGTGATCCTGGTCGATATGGAAATGCCGCGCATGAATGGCCTGGAGCTGACCAGTCATGTACGCGCCCGCAAGCTCGACAAGCGCATTCCCATCATCATGATCACTTCACGCTCTACCCAAAAACACAGGCAGCAGGGCGATGCCGCCGGGGTGGATGCCTACCTCGTCAAACCCTTCAGTGAAGATGCCTTGCTGCAGCATATTAACCGCCTGACAGGAGCCTGATCATGGGAGCGATGGTGCCGGGGATGAGTACAGAAATACGCAACCGTCTGTTGCTGCGTATTGATAATATGCAGCTCATGCTGCCGCAGGGCGATGTCTGTGCAGTGGAATCTGTTGTTGATCTGGTCAGCCAGGATGCAGTTGCGCCTGCCATAGGGCGCATCGCTTACCTGGGACAAAGCTGGCCGGTATTGAGCCTGAATGGTGAATTGCAGACCCTGGACAAGATACCTGCAGCACGCCGCGCCTGTGTCATGCTGGCTACCGGCAAGGGTTTTCTGGGTTTGCTGTGTGATGATGTCAGGGTACTCAATCAGCAATCCGGCAGCGACTATGCCTTGCCTGTTGCCATGCGTGCTGGCTACACGCCAGTGCAGGCTGTCATGCCATTTGAAAACGGCCTGGCCTGTCTCAGCGATGCCCGGCATTTAATGCAGTATGGTGCTTTCGCACAAATCACTGCTACTCATTAATGGAGCGCAAATATGTCTAGTGCAAATGCCTGGTTACTGGACGTAGGCGATGGGAGGCAAGTCGCCATCGGCCAGCGTGAGCTCATACAAATCATGGATGCGCAAGACAGCTTTGAGGTGCCGCTCGCGCCCGCGCATATGCGGGAGATCATCTTTTGGCAAAAACGTGCCGTACCCGTCATGCAACTCCCCGTGCGCCTGGGGGACGTGCCTGCACGGGCAATATTCTCGCTCTGGTAGCATTTCATGATGCTGTCAGTAATACCGCAGGCCTGGGTGCGATACACCTCGCGGCACCGCCGGTACGTGTGCTGGTTGATGATAAGCAGGCCAGCAGCCTCGATGAGGCCGGCTGGGAAGATATGGCGATTTCCTGTTTTGAGCAGCAGGGGCAAAGCATACCTGTGCTGGATTTGAGCCGCCTTTTTTCTGCCGCGCATTAGCGCTGAGTAAGCATGCGTTGCTTAACCACGCAAACCATATCTGCGCATCTTGTTCAACAAACCGACGCGGGATATACCCAGTTGTTTTGCTGCATGCGTATGGTTGTGCTGGTTGTCATTCAGCGCGCCGACGATGAGACGTTTTTCCAGTGCAGCCACCTGTTCCTCCAATAAACCGGTATCCACCGCAGGCGCATCGCTTGCAACTTCACCGCAAGCCAGTGCCAGATCATCTACTACGATCTCGTTCATCTCACCGGCCAGTGCCATTGCCGTTTGCAGGCAGTGCTGTAACTCCCTGACATTGCCGGGCCAGGCATGGGATACCAGCCATTCCTGTGCCGCAGCCGTCAGGCGTTTTGGCGGTGTTGATCGCGCCGCAATTGCCTGGGCTATCAGGGCGATATCTTCTGCTCTGTCTACCAGTGCCAGGGTGCGCATCTGTATGCCTTTGAGGCGGTAATACAAATCATCCCTGAAACTTTTTTCTTCGACCATGACGGCCAGATCACGGTTCGTCGCCGCGACTATGCGCACATCGACACGCAACTCAGTGCGTGCACCTATGGGAAAGAAGCTGCCAGACTGCAAGAAGCGCAGCAACTTGACTTGCATGGGCAGGGGCATTTCACCTACCTCATCGAGGAATAGCGTGCCACCATCAGCCGCAGCGATCAGTCCTTTGCGGTCACGGTCGGCACCGGTGAAGCTGCCTTTGCAGTGACCAAATAATTCACTCTCGAATAATTCTGCAGGTATGGCACCGCAATGTACCGCAATAAATGCTTTACCTGCCCGCTTGCCCTGGGCGTGCAGGGCGCGTGCCACCAACTCCTTGCCTGTACCACTGGGGCCGGTAATCATGACTGGTACATCGGTAGGCGCAATGCGGCGTATCAGCGAGCGCAGTTCCGCCAGCTCGGCACTGATGCCTATCAGGCCCATGCTATTGTCGTCCGGCAGGGCGCGGGCGCGCCATACTGCGAGTTCACGTTCCAGGCGGCTTTTGTTGAGGGCGCGGTCGACCACCACGCGCAAGATGTCTGGATCGAGTGGCTTGGGTAAAAAATCCCAGGCCCCCAGGCTGATGGCACGCAGCGCCAGTTCACGGTCTGCATGACCAGTCATGACGACCACAGGTACAGGTGCGAATGCTGGCAATAGCGCCAGGCCTTCATCGGGTGTGAAACTGGGCGGCAAGGCTAGGTCCAACAAGACCAGATCAAAGCTGTTCTCCGCCAGCAAGGCATGTACCTGTTCTGCCGTGGCCGCGACCTTGACGACATAACCGAGGCTGGCCAGCCAGTTGCCACACAGGCGTTGAAAGGCTGGCTCATCATCGACCAGTAAAATAGTTTGCATGCTCATGGTGTCATGGTGATGTGGGTAGATAAAATTCAAAACAGCAATTCCAGCCGGGATAAGTGATCAGCGCCACGCTGCCGCCATGGGCTTCCACCAGCCTGCGCACTATCGCCAGGCCCAGGCCCGTACCACCGGGGCGGCGGCTCTTGAAAGCCTGGAACAAATCGGCTTTTTGTTCTGCCGGTATGCCAGGGCCGTTGTCGCAGATGCGCAGTCTCAGCATCTGTTTGTCTGTACACGCTTCGATATGGATGCGCGCATCTGGTCTGCCGCGCAACATCGCCAGTGCATTATTGAGCAGGTTGTTGAGTATTTGTTCAGTGCGCATGCGGTCTATATATCCATGTAAATTTTCTTCGATATCGCTGCTGATTTGTACGCTATTCGCCATGGCAGTAGGGCGTAGTTGCGTCATGATGTTATCAATCAATTCTGCCATATGGACAGGCTGGCAAGTCAGCCGCACTTCACCGGAATAACTGAGCAAATCCTGTATCAGATGATCTGCTCTTTCTATCTGCTCGCGTATGTCGTTGCGTACATCAGTAGGGCAAGAAACGGCAGCCATGCTGATGATATTCAGAGGGTTGCGCAATTCATGGGCGACGGTGGCTGCCAGCCCACCCAGTTCCGTCAGATGTGCCTGTTGCAGACGCTGTTTTTCCTGCTCTGCATAACGCAATAATTGATCAAGGCGTCCGGCTGCTGCTGCCAGCAAGGCACCGAATACTGCCCCACTCTTTGCACACTGGGGGTCGCTCCCTCCCAGTGTCGCAATTCGTAATGCCATTCTGCGTGGGCAGACTGTGCCTGCTGCCGGTAACAGATGACACAGGTTTGCTCGGCAGCGTGGCTGTCTGGTGCTCCTGCGTGGAATATCAAGACAGGCATGGGCTGGCGCAAATGCGTTTCCAATAACGCTGATGCAACCGCGCCCAGTTCCTCCCAGTTCGTCGCCGACTCTAACTGCATGCGCCAGTTGCTGAGCACGGCCGCCTCCAGATGCGCGCCGGGAAAGACCAGTTTTTCCATAAAACTGCGCACTGGCCTTTCCAGTATCAGCATGATGAGCAACATGGCAGTGCCCAATAACCATAGCTGCCACAGTGGCAAGGCTGCCAGCGGGCTGAAGCCGGTTTGCGCCACCAGGCTCAGTACCAGACCCGCAATGGCGACCGTCAGCACACTCAGGGCCAGCCAGGCCAGGAAACGGTTGGCCCACAGGTTAACCACCATCATGTCATAGCGCAGGATGCCGAGTACCAGCAAGACGGCATAAAACGGCAGCAGGATCACGCTATAAGGGAAGATGGCTATGCCGAACGAGGCATTCAAAAACATCAGGGTTGAGAGCGAACCCCAGACACCAGCCAGGCAAGCGGCCAGAATTTGCCCCCTTTTTTTGGGGGCAGCAGCAGGCCAGGCCATCAGCAACAGCAGATAAGCCCAGGTACTCAGGCCGCTGACAAAAATGCCGGGTATCCAGCCCCAGACCGGGAAGATGTAGTAGCGCTTGAATTCCAGCCAGGGCAAGAGGCTACCCATATCGAATATATTAATCCCCAGCACCACCAGCAGGGCTACTGCATACCAGGCGATGATGCTCGCTGGTCGCAAGCGTCCCAAAAAGCGCAGCACAAAATGTAGGAAAAACACGGCATTCACAGGGCCGGTATTGACCAGTATTTTGCCCAGTTCACTAGTCCTGGCATCACCGAGGTTGATGGCCAGTTGCCCTGTTGCCCACAGGCCTATACCCACGCAAAACAGTGCCAGCGCCTTCATGCCTGGTTGTTGACTTGCCTTTACCCAAAGCCAGATAGCCAGCAAGGGGCTGATGACGCTCTGCAAAGCAAGTGAGAAAAAATAAAGTCCGTAGGCGTTCATGGCCGGTAGCTGTTAAGCATCTTGATAGTAAATTTCAGCCAACTATATAGCAAGCTTACAGTTTTGCTGAGACATAAATTGAATTTCCTTAAGAAACAAGGGCTTATGAAGTATTTCTGACTGGCACGCAGTTTGCGAATAAGGAGACAGGCAGTTTTCATACCTGCCACCCAAAAAGCCGCAATCAAGTGCAGTAGGAAAAATCATGAACCTAACGACATCAAGCTTCCCCCATTTCACTTTACTGACCAGAGCCAACTGGGTCAGGTTCAACCGCATCCTGGCCTGGGCCATGCTCATCACACCTGTGCTGCAATTTTTTGCCAGGGCAAACCTTGTTTACGCCTTGCTGGTGGATTTTGGTCTCTTGCTCGCTCATGGGATTTTGTCGCTGATCTTGTTTGGCTTGCCCAAAGTCAAGCGGCAAAAATTTACGTTTTCCATGCATGTAATGGGTTTTCGTTGGCATGTCTTAAGTCCGCGCAATGAATTTCTGTTGACTGGCTACCGCATGGCCCAGGCTATTTCTGTTTTGCCATTGCTGTTCATTCCTGGCGCCAGATGGCTGGCATTGCTCATGTTTTACCCATCGCTGAGGATGCCGGTTTCTTTCATACAGCATTTGTACAGAGCGATGAGCTTTGCTTTTCAACGCTGGGGTATCAAGTACCTGGATGCAAGTCTGGTCGTGTGCATCTACCTGTTCTTTTTCTTTGCCAACTTGCTGCGTGCCTGATCAGGGGAAGAACATGAACCATAGCGTTACCTTGACTGATACGGTCTTTCCTGTCGCCCGCCGTAGTGCAGTCGCATCGCGCGCACGAGCTGCCATAAGCCCGCTCAGCCGCCGCCAGGCTGGCTTGCCTAATCTGAGCAGTCTGGGCCTGGACTTGTTGAATGCCAGCAAATTGAAACGCCTGATCTGGCCAGTGTTGCCATTGTTGACCCTGGCTGTCTATGCCATGGTTTTCTCCATGCAGTATTACCTGTTGCTGCCGCTGGTTTTCGTGTTGCACTTTCTGGTCTCGGTGACCTTCACCCACGATGTATTGCATGGCGCTGCCGGTTTCAAGCCACGCAGTACAGAATGGCTCTTGTTTGCCATGAGTATCCTGCTGCTGGAAAGTGGCCATGCCTTCCGCCAGGCGCATCTGCATCACCATAGCCATTGCCTGGAGCATGATGATTTTGAAGGTAGCCCTGCACACCTGAGCTTGATGGGCGCGCTGAAAGCCGGGCCTACCTATCTGGCACGTCATTGGTTGCATGCTTACCGGCTTGCCAAAAAACCTGTACAAAAGCGCTGGATGCTGGCCGAACTGTGCGCTGCCATCCTCGGAATTGTGATTGCCATACTTGTTTTGCCCTGGACTGCTGCGCCGCTGATTTATTGCGTATTCATGTACCTAGGTTCTTGCCTGTATCCAGTCACCACCGCCTGGTTGCCGCACTTCAAACCGGACAGCCGCATACTGGGACAAGCCAGGAGCTTGCGAGGCAAGATCATACCGGCCTTGTTGTTCAATCTTTCTTATCATCTTGAGCATCATTTGTATCCACAAGTGCCCAGCTATAACCTGCCGCAACTGGCAGACAGGCTGGACCCTTATTTCGATAAATTGGGTGTTGCGGTATTGCATGTGATTTGAGTTGGTCTTTTGGCACAAGTAGAAATACGGGAAGGTACTGGCTTTAGCCAGCTTGGGGGTAAAATGATGTAATCGCCTTCAAAGGAAAAACAACATGAATGCATCACTGCCCAAGCAAGCCAAAATCGTTGAAGTAGGTCCGCGTGACGGCTTGCAAAATGAAAAAGAAAGCATACCCGCCGACGTCAAGATAGAACTGGTCAACCGTCTGACCGCGGCTGGCTTTGTGAATATAGAAGCAGCCTCTTTTGTCTCGCCCAAATGGGTGCCGCAAATGGCAACCTCGGCAGAGGTCATGGCCGGTATTACGCGCAAGCCTGGTGTCATTTATTCTGTACTGACACCGAATATGAAAGGCTTTGAAGCCGCACTGGCAGCAGGTGCTGATGAAGTAGTGATTTTTAGTTCAGCCTCGGAAGCCTTTGCGCAAAAAAACATCAATTGCTCGATTGCAGAGTCGATAGAACGCTTCCGCGAAGTGGCCGAAGCGGCAAAAGCAAACAAGATACGCTTGCGCGGCAGTATCTCCTGCGCTTTTGGTTGCCCTTACCAGGGTGAAGTCGCCGTTGATAGTGTCTCTGACGTGGTACAGCGTTTGCGTGATCTCGGTTGCGATGAAATCGACATCGCTGACACCATAGGTGTAGGCACGGCGCGGCAAGTGCAAAACGTCATGCAAAAGGTGGCGCAGGACTTTCCTATTGCGGCTTTGTCCGGCCATTTCCACGACACCTATGGTCAGGCACTGGCGAATATTTATGCGAGTCTGGAAGTCGGCATTTCCATCTTCCATTCCTCCGTTGCTGGCCTTGGTGGTTGCCCGTATGCCAAAGGTGCGACCGGTAATGTATCGACAGAAGATGTGCTCTTCCTCATGCAGGGCCTGGGCATACAAACCGGTATAGACTTGAATGCCGTGGTGGATGCAGGGCAATTCATTTCTGCGCATCTGGGTCGCAAGGCAGTCAGCCGTGCTGGTAATGCGCTGGCAGCGAAACGTTTGGGTTAAGACCTGTGAAGAGTGAGTGAGGTGGGAGAAATGGGCGATATGTTTTGACCTTTCGCTCATCTTTGCTATAACTAAGCAGGAGGCTTTGCACCCTGTTCTTGCCTTGCATCTATAATTTCCCCATTGCAGCCTCCTGAGATTTTTTACAGGAGGCCATCATGCGCCGTCGTCTCTATTTTATGCTTCCCACTATTCCTGCTGCCAGAGCCATGCTCGATGAATTATTGCTGGCACGTATAGAAGAAAGATATATTCACTTCCTGGCAAAAGACAGCCTGCCCAATGATATGCCGGAGGCCAATTTTTTCCAGAAAACCGATCTCATCCATGGCATGGAACTGGGCATGGTAGTCGGTGCAGCTACCGGCTTATTGGCCGGTAGTTTGTTATTGATTTTCCCGCCTGAGGGGCTGGAAATGCGTACCATCGCCTTGCTGGTCGCAGCCGTTGGCGGTGCCGCATTTGGCTCCTGGGTATCAGGCATGGCTGCCGCCGCCATTCCCAATTCACGGCTGAAAGCTTTTGAAAAAGAAATTGAAGATGGGCAAGTCCTGCTCATTGTTGATGTGCCGCTGAGCAAGGTAAAACAGACAGAAGAGATGATGGCCAGCAGGCATCCCGGTTTTCGTTACGGCGGGGTCGAGCCACATATACCGGCTTTTCCTTGAGGCCAGCAACGCACTTGTTCTGGTATTCTTCTATCTTCATTGGAAAGAGAGAATACCGGAGAAAAATAGATGTATTTGGAACCTGAAGCAATAGTGTCTTTGAGCGCTTTTGTTTTGCTTTGTGCGCTTATTATTTTATTCTTTTGGACACCGAAATTCTTGCGGGGCGGTTTGCTTTTATTTAAGCGTAGCTTGATGTTGTCTGATGATATCTCAGCCGAGCAAATGCTGGAGCGAGCCAAAAAAATTTCTAGTGTAAATAAAGTGAAAAAAATACATGACAAAGAATTGAGTATTCACCTAAGCAGATTTATTGGTTTCACAGGTCTGTCTGCCTCCTTTTCTGTGCCAGAGAAGAGTTTTGTCGTGCGTTTGAATGTGTTTGTCCTACCTCTTTATTTGTGGATCATTTTTCTTGCGATTTTTTTCTCAAAAACGGGCTTTGATGTCTTGATTCCATTACTTATAGTCTGCGCAATACTTGCTCTTGATCTTACTCAAATGACTCTTTTTTCCAGGAAACTGGAACAGTCTTTGGAGGCAGTTACTTGATATTCAGGACAAGACTTCTACCCCGCGCCAGAAGGCAATGAAACCGTTTATTTCTTTAGCCGCATCCTTGGGTTCTGGGTAATACCAGGCAGCACCGGCATTGATTTCGCCATTCACGACGATATCGTAATAGCTGGCTGTGCCCTTCCATGGGCAAACCGTGTGTTTGTCGCTATCGCGCAAGTGTTCAGGATTGACGCTTTTTTCAGGGAAATAGATATTGCCTTCGAGCTTCACAATTTCGTCATCACTGGCCTGGGCGATGATGGTATCTTTCCATTTTGCGGTGGGCATAAAAAATTATTCCTCAATAAGTGATCGTGCCAGGCGCAAACCTGTCAACTGCCAGCGCGCCGTTGCCGGGAAAAAATTCCGGTAAGTGTTGCGGCTGTGTCCAGCAGGGGTGAAAGCTGAAGAGCCGCGCAAGACATATTGATTGACCATGAATTTGCCATTGTATTCACCCACTGCACCTGCTGCCGGGACAAAGCCAGGGTAGGGGCTGTAGCTGCTGCTGGTCCATTGCCAGCCATGACCAAACAACTGGCTAAGTTGGCCTTCAAGCTCATGTTGCTGTGCTGCATATTCCCACTCAGCTTCAGTCGGCAGGCGCGCCCCTGCCCAGGTCGCAAAGGCACTGGCTTCAAAATACGAGATATGGCCAAGTGCCTGCTGCGGATTTAGCGGCAACAAGCCATGCAGGCCAAACTCCTGCCAGCCTTGCTGGAAATCATAGCGCCAGTACAGTGGATGACGCAGGTCTTGCTGCTGCACCCAGTCCCAGCCTTCAGATAGCCACAGGGCGGAATTCTGGTAACCACCATCTTCTATGAATTCCAGGTATTCTGCATTACAGATCAAACGCGTCGCGAGCTGGAAAGGCTCAAGAAACTGGCGGTGGCGCGGCCCTTCATTATCAAAGGAAAAGCCTTTGCCCTCATGGCCAATTTCACACAGGCAGGCATCATAATCTTGCCAGCTCAGGGTGTCAGAGGCAGGCATGGGTTTGCGCATATCTGTTGCGGGATACAGGGCCGGGAACAAAGGGTTACATGACAGCAGATGCTTGATGTCAGTCAGCATCAGCTCCTGATGTTGCTGTTCATGTTGCATGCCCAGTTCCAGCAGGGATGCAAAATGGGTATCGCTGAGCTTGTCCTGGCATTGCAGCATGCGTTCATCGACATTGCGTCTGTAGGCCAGTACGGTGTCCAGCGATGGCCGTGTCAGCAAGCCACGTTGCGGGCGCGGGTGCTTGTCACCGACACCGTTGTAATAGGAATTGAAGAGTACTCTGAAATCAGTGTGAAAAGCCTGAAAATCCGTTTCAAACTGTTCAAGAATAAAGGTTTCGAAAAACCACGTCGTATGCGCCAGATGCCATTTGATGGGGCTGGCATCTGGCATGGACTGTGCCATGCAATCTTCGGCAGACAGAGGCGCAGCAATCGCGACTGAGCGCAAGCGGATTGCTTGCCAGCGTTCAATCATGCCCGCTTGTTGCAGGTTTTGCCCCGGCTCTGTGAGGGGATCAAGCAGCTTTGGCATGGATAACGGCGAACCATTCATTTTTGTCCGTCCAGTGACAGCTATGGGAAAAACCAGCATCGGCCAGCAAGGCATTAAAGCCCTGTATGCTGTATTTATAGCTGTTTTCCGTGTGTATGTGTTCACCCTTGATAAAATTTCTTTGTCCGCCCGGCCAGTTGACCTGGATATTTTCCCTGGCGCGCAAATGCATTTCTATGCGGGATTTTTCTGTATTGAAAAACGCCTCGTGCTGCCATTGGCTGACATCAAAGTCAGCGCGCAGCAAATGATTGATATGGCGTAACAGATTCAGGTTAAAGGCAGCGGTGACACCCAACTTGTCGTCATAGGCGGCATCCAGCAAGGCCTTGTCCTTGATCAGGTCCACACCTATCAGTATGCCCGCATCATTGTCACAGGCAGCACGTAAATGGCAGAGGAATGCCAGTGCCTCTTCCGGTTCAAAATTACCTATCGATGAGCCGGGGTAAAAGAACAGCCGTTTGTCACGCCTTACTTCTGCAGGCAGTTTCCAGTCCTGTGCCAGATCCAGCCCCAGCGCCGTCATCTCTATGTGCGGGAAGCGCTGCTGCAAGCGCCGTACCGCATCCTGCAAATGAGAGACTGAAATATCGATGGGCACATACTGGTCAGGATGCAGCACTGGGAACAGCCGTGCTGCCTTGGCGCAATTACCCGCCCCCAGGTCTATCAGGCTGCCGCCTATACCAATGACACGCGCCATGTCGGCCATGTGCTGGGTAAAAATTTCTGCTTCAGTACGGGTGGGATAATACTCCGGCAGTACGCAAATCGCTTCAAACAAGACCGAGCCTACCGCATCATAAAAATACTTGGGTGAGGTATGGGCGGCTTCGGCGAGCAGGCCGTTTTCCAGCTCGCGGATGATGTGGGCTGCGGTGCTGCGCACGCTGGCGACGCTGTTGGCAGCGTCAGCTACACTAGTGGATTCGGACATGATGTTGGGGCTAAGAAATTCAATCGGCAGACCAGTGTGATCCTGGTCTGTGCTTGATACTCAATACGGCCTTGCTTTCAGCCCGCCTTATGCAGAGCTTGCCTGTGAGTCTGGTTGTTGACTCTGGTGTGGCACAGTGTACAACTTATTGTTTGAAAAATCTTGAGGTGGTGTTTTTTCGGGTGGTTTTCCTACAAAGTGGGGTAATCTCAATAACGTGATTTCTTTGAGTTTTGCACAGCAGCTTACTTGACTGATATTCGAACCAGACTTTGTAAGAAGTTTACCGAGTCGTAAGCCTTCGATTACCGAAACCCTTATTAGCGTCATTCCAGCATGGGGTTAGCTGGAATCCAGCGGCGTTCGTCGCATACTGTTGCAGCGTCTAATGCTTGATTCGTATTGCTCAAGTCTTTACTTTTCAAATGCATGTACACGTCATTTAAGATTGCAGGCCGGTGATAGACCGGCGGCTACTTACCTTTTTGCTTCGCCAAAAAGGTAAGCCAAAAAGGCGACCCAGGCATAGCCGCCCCCTAAAGGGGGTTCCCGTTTGTGTAGTACAAAAAATGGGAAGGTCCGAAACTCGCCTGCGGCTCAAACAGCGGCCCTTCTTTTTCCATTTTCTGTACCACACAAACGGCGTCTACACATGGGAACTGCAAAAAATCAAAGGCAACGTCAAAAGCAACTTCAAATTCAAAAACAATGTCAACGCGACCATGTTTCATATTGCCAGGATATGAGTCACTTTTCCTCTCAAACATCCATCAATTCAAAATGAAACACCTTACTCACAATCTGCCACCTCCCATCCAGTTTTACCAGCGTTAAAAAATCAGTAAAAAACTTGTTGGCAATCGCGCATTCGACGCGGGCGAAGGCGGTGACCGGGCCTGCCATTTCTAGGGAGAGGATGCGGTCGCGGCGAGTTTCGTTTTTGCTGGCGGGGGCGGGGCGTTTATCGACGACGGGGAAGTATTGCTGCATGTCCAGGTGCAGTAAATGCCCTTCGGTGGCGCAGTAGTAATGGGCTTCGGGGTGGAATACCTGGGCGAGTATGCTGGTGTCACTGTGGTACAGGCCGTCGAAGTAACGGTTCAGCATGGCGATGATGTCGGGATATGCAGTTTCCATTTTTGCCTTTCTTGTTTGAGCAGGGTGGCTGTCAGCCACCCTGTTTTTTCGTGCTGCTAAGCTTGCAACTGACGCAATTGCGTGACTGGTATGCCGCCTACTCCCCAGTTATCAGTATCCACTTCTTCTATGACGACAAAAGTCGTGGCAGGATCCTTGTTGAGTACGCGTACCAGCAAATCGGTGGCACCGGCTATCAGTTCGGCTTTTTGTGCTGCGCTGACATTTTCGCGGGTGACCTGTATGAGTACATAGGGCATGGCTTGCTCTCTTCACTGCTGATGATATCAGGAAGGCAGGCCTTCGGCTTTTAGTGCCGCTTGTACATGCGGCCTGGACTTGACGCTGGCGAGAAATTTTTGCAGGTGGGTAAAGTCACTGATATCAAGGTTCACGTGTTTGCTCCAGCCGCTGACGGTGAACAGATAAGCGTCGGCGACGGTGAAGGTGTCACCGGTCAGGTAAGTGCGGCCTTCGAGGCGGCTGTTAACCCATGCAAATTTCTTGCGCAAGAGTTCTGCGACACGCGCTTTACCTTCGGCAGGCATGTCAGCATCAAACAGTGGTGCGAAGGACTTGTGCAATTCTGAGCTGATGTAGTTTTGCCACTCAAGCACACGGTAACGTGCGAGGCCGGATGCTGGCAGCAGATCGCGGTTTTCTGCGCGTTCGACGATGTACTGGGCAATGATGGAGCCCTCGGTCAGTATCTCGCCATTATCAAGTTCTACCGTGGGCACCTGGCCTTTGGGATTGATGCTGTAGAAGTCCAGGCCATCGGCAGTTTTATGAACATAGGTATCGACTTTTTGCAAAGTGAAATCCAGGCCAGCTTCACGCAGGATGATGTGTGGGGACAAAGAGCAGGCACCTGGGGAGAAATAGAGTTTCATGGGTTTGGCTTTCGATAAAGGTTGACTGGCTGAACTGCCATGATGGGCAGGGCGTGACGGCATACTATGCCAAACGAAATAGTTGATAAACTAGGCGAAAGTTACTTTATAAATTACATGGTGTAATGTGAATCGACATTTTGCGGATGTGTTGCTGGGCAGCATAGAATTGTTTTGCCTGGCTGCAGAGCTGGAAAGCTTCAAGGATGCAGCCAATGCGGCAGGCCTGACGCCAGCTGCTGTCAGCCGTTCAATCGCCAGACTGGAAGAACGCATAGGTGTACGCCTGTTTGTACGCACCACGCGGCAATTGCGGCTGACCGAGGCTGGGCGTGCGTATTTTGTGCAATGCCGCCAGGCGCTGAACCAGTTGGTAGAGGCTGAGCGTGAAGTGTCCGGCCAGCAAATGCAACCGGCTGGCCTGGTACGCATCAGCATGCCCACGCCTTACGGGCATTACCGGGTGCTGCCCCTGCTGGCAAAATTCCGCCAGATGTATCCGCTGGTCAAACTGGATTTGCAACTCAGCAACCGCAATGTTGATCTGACCGCCGATGGCTTTGACCTGGTCATACGTGGCCGTAACCCGCCGGATTCAGGCATGATTGCGCGCCGTCTTGAGGATACCGAGATCGTGGTCTGTGCCACGCCAGAATACCTGCAGCGTTTTGGCGTGCCGACCAGGCTGGAAGACCTGGACAGGCATGAATGCCTGCAATTTGTCTTGCCCAGTGCCGGGCAAAATATAGTCTGGATATTCAGGCGCGATGGCGTGGATGTCGATTGGCCGACCAAAGGTGGGCTCACCTGCTCTGAAGATTTGCTGGGCATCATCACCCTCGCAAAAAATGGCGCAGGATTGATGCAATCTTCGCGCTTTATGGTCGAAGAGGACTTGCGGGCTGGCCGCATGGTCGAAGTGCTGCAAGAATTCAAAGGGCGCACCCGGCCATTTTCATTACTCTACCCGCGTGACCGTCATCTGCCCTTGCGCGTCAGGGTGTTCATTGATTTTCTGGTGGCAGAGCTGGCGCAAAATTAATATCCACTTGCCAGTTCACAACTTGTTGTATGACCCAGCCCGCATCATCGAGTGGCAAGTCATGGCCTGCCGTGGGATGCAAGTGCAGAGGGCAATGCCATAAGCCTGCCAGTTTGCGTGAGCAAGCTGCATTGACGAGCTTGTCCTGCTCACCTGCCAGCAAGAGTAGCGGAACTTTATCCGAATATGGCGGCGCACGAAAACGCATGGCGGCCAGTAATTGCCGCAGGATATTGTCCACGCTAATAGGCTTTTCCTGCGCATATGCAGTCCAGCGCTTGATAATTGCTTTGACCTGTTCTGCAGTTTGCAGATTGCTGGTGATGCGCAAGATCAAGCGTTCGCGCTGCTCGCTTGAGCCAAACAGCATGGTCGTAATCAATGCCGGATAATTTGCCGGTCTCAGCCTGTGATAAAAGGGATTATGCGGTGCCACGCTGGTATTGATCAGCACCATGCGTTGCAAGTCATCCGGGTACCGGTCTGCCCAGGCCAGCGCCACCATGGCACCCAGCGAAACTGCCAGTACATGCACAGGTCCTGCTACCCCTTGTACCTGTAACTGCCGGTGGCAATGATCTGCCATTGTGGCTACCGTGGTCAGGCTATGCTCGGCATGTAATTGACCATTGCCAGGGAAGTCCAGGCACAGCACACGCTCCGCCCCAACAGCTTGCTGGAAGTGTGCAGGAAAATCTCCCCAGTGCCTGCTCTCGCGCATGAGACCGCGCAATAATACCCAGGTCGTCATGGCCGGTACCAGCGTGCTACAGCACGCTCTTGCAAACGCAAGCGGGTAGGGCCCTGCGCCAGCCATTGCGCATGGCCGCAAGTTGCCCGCATCAGAAAATCCAGCCAGGAATTATGCCTGCGCAATACCCGGCTCAGCCTGTGCTGCGCTACCGGGTTGAACATGCCATGCCGCGAAAATAACTGACGCGGGTTTTTCTTGACCCATAGCCAGGATCCCATTTCCAGCGTCAGTGGCAAAAAGGTCTTGCTGCTGTCCTGCTGCGCCTGCAGGTAGAGGTAATCCCAGATATCGCCATGGGTGCGGTATTGCAGGCTTTGTGGTTCAAACAGGTAGGAATGATTGGGGTGGGTCTGCTCGAATAATTCTTCCAGCGCCAGAATGTCAGCCAGATGGTCGATGGGATGCACACTGTGCGCATGCGGAAACCAGACGCGGTCACGCAAGCCAAATCCCGAGTGGCAATCTATCGCCATGCTGAAAGGGCGGGCCAGCAATTCCTGTTGCACGGTGCGGCACAGCGCCAGGTTCTCTGCTTCCATCTCTGCGCCGGCAGCACCGCGATACCAGGGCAGGCGCGGGCTATAGCGATGTCCACCGAGCAGGAAAGGCACCTTGTCTTGCGCTTCGACTGGCGCATTGCGCATCAGATCAACACCACTGGGGTTGCAACGCGTTGACTGCCACATGCCGCCGGGATTGATCAATGGCATGAACACCAGGCGCACATCCTGCAACATATGTTGCAGGCTCTTGTCCCAGGAAAGCCGTGTCAGCAGGCCGCGCAGGAAAGTCAGCAAGACTTGCGTGCCTATGCGCTCCAACCCATGTATGCCACCAAAAAAACCGATGGCGGGCAGGCTGGTATCAGGGTTACCTAGCGCCAGTTTATACACAGGGAATTGCCTGCTCTTGACCGCGACCTCGCACAAGACATCGACCTCCAGCTGTCCACGGCCAAGGGCGATGATGCGTTCCAATTCATTCAGTTCAGGCAGTGCAGACATGGCGCGTGCTTAAAAGTTAACCACGCCATGCTAGAGGAGCTATACGCAGAATGCAAGAAGGATGGGGCTTCGGGGGCGAATTGGTCATTTATGACCAACAGATGACAAACTTTTCAAAGCAGCTTTATGCAACTGACCACACGCCGGTTTTCAAGCATAGCTGGAAATTTTCTGTATTGTCGATATAGTCTTCTTTGCCATCGCTCAAGATAATTTGCTTTCCACCAGACACTAAAATTTTGCCATCTTTGAGTTTTGCCTTGTGATGGCTGATAAAGCCAGGCTTGTCGCCCGTAGTGTCAAACCGACTGATTTGCAGTGATTTCGTATCCAGTTTATAGACAGGCGTAAATCCTGCAACCCGTGTTTCTGGATAGCCTAGTCTGCCGATGATGTATATGTCTTCATCAACCAGTGTCGCCGTGTGAAAATCTGTTGGAGGGAATATCTCGGCAGAGTAACTGTAGATGTTGATGTTGCCATTCTTTTCAAAGACGCAAACATCGTTGTAAATGCAAAAATCGGGATCGTAAAAATCTTCATGCTCACCACCGATTTCTATGATGCGGCCATCGGGCAAGATAGTAGTTGTTCTGCCAAAGCGCTGATAACACCAGATGATGTTGCCATCGTGGCTGCCTTCATCATGAAACATTTCATTTGCACGCCATGCAGAAGCGCCGGAGCGTATCATCGCCAACCAAAAGGGTTTATTGGTTTTTATGGCGTTACCTGTACCGAATTCTCTGTATCTTCCATTGAGATAATCATCTTTTGGTACGACAGGTGAAGCATTGTGTTTTATTCCCAGCAAATTTGCATGCATTTGGGAACTGATGTCGTTGATGTCTTCGCCACATTTGACCAACAGATCAACGATATCCAAATTCTTTGCCACTCGAATTGCTCGATAAGGAATGTGATTGCCTTTAGAGATATCAGCACCTCGTTCAAGCAGAAATTTTACGCAGTCAGTCAGCCCAAGTTCTGCCGCCAGGATTAAGGGTGTATTAAGATGATTGTCAGTGGCTTCAATACTGAATCCCTCCTCAAGCAACCATGTCAACATAGGTATTTGATTTGTCTGGACCGCATATTGAGTCGCATTTCTACCACCAAAACCCACCGCTTCTCTATTTGCGCCAAGTTTGAGCAATAGACGCGCTTTTTCAATGTCACCAAGAAGAGCCGCAATTAAAAATGGTGTGCGCGACAAAAAATCTGCCGTCTCCAGATCACCTGTTTCTTCGATTTTTTGCTTCAGGCTCGCAGTCGTTCCGAATGCGACTTCCTGCATGACATCTGTCCAGTTAAGCTCAGATTCTTTGGCGCCAGCATCCAGCAGCAATTTGACCACGTCAAAGCGACCATTGTAGGACAACACCCTTAGTGCTGGTTTCTCACACTCGGCTATGTGATCAGGGCCCGTTTCTTGAGCTATTATCTGTTTTACTTCTTCGATTAAGTTGGCACTATTGTTATGTATGGTACGTAACAGGACCGGAGTTTTTATTGGCTCAAATCTTCGCATGGGTAAGCACTGGTCCAAAAGACCGGCATTAACAAGATTGATGTGATCATTCGATTTGTTTTAGGGAACTTTTCATCTCAACGCACATCTCTTTATGAAAGCTGACGGTATGTCATTCGAAGTCAGATTATCACATGCTTTATCCGCGTGAATTAAAACAGGAGTTTGTTTTGTCTAATAATTTGCAACACATCGCAGCAGATGATGAGGCTTACTGGTCAGATATCCGTGACCAGTACACCGTTTCGCCAGATTTCATCAATCTCGAAAACGGCTATTTCGGCGTGCAGGCACAGCCTGTGTTTGAAGCTTTCCAGCGTTATCAGGCGCAGGTGAATGCCGAGACTTCGTATTTCTTGCGGGTGCGTTATGCGCCTATGTTTGTGCAAGTCATGCAGGCGCTCAAGGATTTTTGTGGGGTGGATGAGGGCGAGCTGGTGCTGACCCGTAATCTGATTGAGGGCATGAATATTCTGTTGCAAGGTTATCCCTTGCAGGCGGGTGATGAAGTCATCCTGGCTACCCATGATTACGATCTCGTCATCGATACCCTGCTGATGCTGGAACAGCGCAAGCAGATACAACTGCGGCATTTGCAATTGCCTTTCGACCCTGCCAGTGATGAAGAAATCGTGGCCCAGTATGAGCAGGCGATTACACCCCGAACCAAACTGATACTGGTCACCCACATCGTGCACAGGACAGGGCAGATCATGCCGATTGCCAAGATCACGGCCATGGCGAAACGTCACGGTGTTGATGTCATGGTTGATGCGGCGCATTCCTTTGCTCATCTGAACTATCGCATGACCGAGTTGGGGGCAGATTTTGTTGCGGTGAATTTGCACAAATGGCTGGGTGTGCCGCTGGGCGTGGGCATGCTATATATACGCAAGAACCGGGTCGCGGATATTGCGCCGCTGTTTGGCAATGCCAAATTTGCCGACAATGAGATTTTCAAATTCACGCAAGTCGGTACGGTGCCGCCAGCAAATATCCTGACGGTGCTGGACGCGCTGCAGTTTCATGCATCCATAGGTTCGGCCAATAAGGAAGCGCGCCTGCGCTACCTGACGCAATACTGGGTCAATCAGGTGCGTGGCCTGCCCGATGTGCGCATCATGACACCGACGGACCCGCAACGCTCGTGCGCGATTGCCGGTTTTGGTATCGCAGGCAATTCTGGTCATGCGATTGTTGATTACCTCATGCGCGAACACAAGATATTTACCGTCACGCGCGATCTGGATGGGCATGACATCGTCAGGGTGACGCCGCATTTATATACCAGCCTGGAAGACCTCGACAAGCTGGTAGCAGCGATCAAACAACTGACGCAAGCCTGATCGCGGCGGGATGTAGTCGCAAGGAAGTAAAGAAATAATTTCCAGTTTACAGGATTTAAATATCCTATATAATGGAAATTATGGATATCAATACGATTATTGCCCGCAGGGTGCGTGACTTGCGCGATCAGCAAAAACTGTCGCTGGATGCGCTGGCCAAGCGCAGCGGCGTCAGCCGTTCGAATATTTCGCTCATAGAAAGAGGCGAGAGCAGCCCCACTGCAGCCGCGCTAGACAAACTGGCTGTGGGACTGGGGGTGACGCTGGCGTCCCTGTTTGAGGACAGCACGCCTGCTGCCGCGGCTTTGCCAGTCTCGCGTCTGGCCGAGCAGGTGTGCTGGACTGATCCTGCTTCCGGCTATATGCGCCGCAATCTCTCCCCCGGCCTGCCTTCGCCTCTTCAACTAGTCGAAGTTGAATTCCCGGCGGGACAAACCGTGCGCTACGACAGTTTCCATCGTGATGTCGATATACAGCAGCAAGTCTGGATAATGGCGGGCCAGATGCGTCTCTCCGTTGGGGAGCAGGTTTGGGACTTGCAGACTGGCGATTGTCTTTCCATGGGCCTGGATAAACCTATCACCTTCCATAATCCTGGAAAAATCGCGGCACGTTATCTGGTGGCGCTGTGCAAGTAGCAGTCTCTTTCAGTTTTCAACTCATGGAGTAAATCATGTCTGAGCAAGTCCACATCCAGATTCTCGATGCCGCAGCAGCGCAGGCAAATGTAGCTGCATTGGCCGAGGTATTGACGGACTGTGTAGCCGGTGGTGCATCTGTCAGCTTCATGTGGCCTTTGCCGCGCGAACGTGCGCTGCAATTCTGGCAGGGCGTGGCTGAAGGCGTGGCGCGCAAGGAGCGGGTCTTGCTGGTTGCCCGCGATGACAGCGGCGATATCCTGGGCACGGTACAATTGATCACGGCTATGCCAGACAACCAGCCGCACCGTGCCGATGTCGCCAAAATGCTGGTGCACAGAAAGGCGCGTCGCAAAGGCATTGCACAAGCCCTCATGGCGGCAGTTGAACAAGCCGCCAAAACCGCAGGCAAGTCTGTGCTGGTGCTTGATACCGTCACAGGTGGCGATGCCGAACGCCTGTATGAGCGCGCAGGCTGGCAGAAAGTGGGCGTGGTACCCAATTATGCCCTGATGCCGGATGGCGAATTTTGCGGGACGACTTTTTTTCACAAGCAGATTCAGTAGATAAAGCGGAGTAAAGCAAATGCGCATCGCAGTGATTTCAGATATACACGGTAATCTGGCCGCTCTGGAAGCAGTTACTGCCGATCTGCGCTTGCGTGCTGTTGATCAAGTCGTCAATCTCGGTGACAGTCTGTCTGGCCCCTTGTTGCCAAAAGAGACGGCAGATTTTTTGATGGCGCAAACTGGCTGGATACATCTGGCAGGCAATCATGAACGCCAGATACTGGAATTGAATGAGCGCTCAGGCTCTGGCGATGCGTATGCACACCAGCAAACCACAGCAGAACAAAAAGCATGGATGGCGGGTTTGAAACCAGTGCTGCAACTGAACGCAGAAGTCTTGCTCTGTCATGGCACGCCAGCCAGCGACAACACCACCTTGCTGCAGGTGGCCGACAGGAATGCCACTGCGCAAGAAGTGCAGGACAGACTGGGACCGCAAACTGCAGCCGTTATCGCCTGTGGCCATAGCCATGTTGCCCGCAGTGTACGTACGGCGGTAGCGCAACTCATCGTCAATCCTGGCAGTGTTGGTCACCCTGCCTACGAATATGATTACCCTTACCCGCACAAGATAGAGTCAGGTTCACCCGATGCGCGTTATGCCATCCTGGAAAAGAGGCAGCATGGCTGGACAGCCAGCCTGATCAATGTTCCGTACGCCTGGCAACACATGGCAGAACTTGCGGCCTTGCGTGGGCGGGCAGACTGGGTGTGTGCCTTAAGTAGTGGCTACATGAACGGATAAATATGAAAAAACAAGAGACAGCCCTGATCATCATCGACATGCAACGTGGCATGGCCGACCCCAAATCTGGACGCAGGAATAACCCGGATGCAGAAGAAAATATACGCCAGTTGCTGGCAGCATGGCGTGCGGCAGGCAGGCCTGTTGTGCATGTCAGGCACATGTCGCGCTCACCCGCTTCAGTATTCTGGCCAGGCCAGCCAGGCAATGAATTTCAAGAGAAATTACTGCCTTTGGTCAGTGAATATGTAGTCGAGAAAAATGTGACGGATGCCTTCGTCAATACGGGTCTGGAGCGCTGGCTGCATGTAAGAGGTATCAAGGAGCTCGTGATCGTCGGTGTCAGTACCAATATGTCTGTCGAGGCAACGGTCCGCAGTGCTGGTAACCTCGGTTTCAACACCACGGTAGTGGCTGATGCCTGCTTCAGTTTTGACAGACTGGATTTTCTTGGCAAACCACAGACGGCTGAAGAAGTGCACATCAATGCGCTCAGCAATCTGCAGGGTGAGTATGCGACTGTGCTCAATACGGCAGTCCTGCTGGACTAAAGACACTGTCTGACATGCGCTGCGGTAATTTACGCTGAATATTACCGCTGCCACCACCTACCCCAAAACCCAAAAATTTCATAAAATGCCCGCACTGCCGCATGGGTCTGCGGATTAATTTACTGTATGGGAACTACCATGGCGATGGATGTCATAGATTATGAAATTTTTGGCGACGATATGCAATTCGTCGAAGTCGAACTCGATCCAGGCGAAGCTGCCATAGGTGAAGCCGGTACCATGTTCTACATGGAAGACGACATACAGATGGAAACCATCTTTGGCGATGGTTCTGCCGGTCAGACTGGCATCTTTGGTAAATTGCTGGGTGCCGGCAAGCGCCTGGTCACAGGCGAATCCCTGTTCACCACGGTCTTCATGAACGGTGGCGTGGGCAAGCGAAAAGTCGCCTTTGGTGCGGCTTATCCTGGCAAGATCATCCCCATGCATCTGGATCAGCTCGGTGGTACCCTGCTGTGCCAGAAAGATGCCTTCCTTTGTGCTGCCAAAGGCGTGTCACTGGGTATCGCCTTTCAAAAACGTCTGGGTGCCGGTTTCTTTGGCGGCGAAGGCTTTATCCTGCAAAAACTCGAAGGTGACGGCCTGGCATTTGTGCATGCCGGTGGTGCCATCATAGAAAAGACCCTGCATCCTGGACAAACCCTGCGCGTCGATAGTGGCTGCGTGGTGGCGTTTACCCAGGAAGTGGATTTCGACATCAAGTTTGTTGGCGGCGTTAAAACAGCCTTGTTCGGCGGTGAAGGCATATTCTTTGCCCACCTGCGCGGCCCTGGCAAAGTCTGGCTGCAATCTCTGCCTCTGGCACGTCTGGCTAACCGCATCGTCGGCGCATCAAAAATTGGTGGCAGCCAGGGCGGTGAGCAAGGCTCGGTACTTGGTGGTCTTGGCAATTTGTTTGAAAAAGAATAAACTGCTTTCTTTATGAAACTTGGCCCGTTTGTGCTCTGTACAAGCGGGCTTTGTGTTTTTGGTGGAGTAAATACACTTCATCGGAACTAAATTCGGCTTACTCCTGTCTATCTTGCAGCTTATAGCGTATTACTACTTTGATTCAATAAATTTACCCAGGTTGCCATGCTTAAAAAATTACTCGCCTTGTCCTTTATACTTTCCAGCCAACTCGCCATGACAGGCTGTGCGGTTGTCTATGACTTGGGACAAGACTCCAACCAGCGACAATGTGAAAAACTGCAGGACTGGAACGAACGCAAGACTTGCCTGCAGCAAAACAAGACTAGCTACGAGCAATATGAAAAACAGCGCGAAGACTTGCGCACCAAGGGTACAGAGAAGAAATAAGACAGGAGCTTATGGCGGTAGCGAGGCAAACATCAGCCGCACAACAGCTCCTGACAAAGTAGAAATCAAGCAGAGATTAATTTGCTGTTGTTGCTTGTGCTTCCATATTTTGCATCAAGGCCGCCTCATTAAAGGATTCACAGCATATTTCGCTGGAAGTGCGTGAGCCGTAATGGGTGATGAATTCATCAAAGCTGCCGCTTTGCGTGCTCTCCATCTCTGCCTGCTCCGCCAATGATTTTTCTGCCATGCTGGTATACAAGGCCAGTTGCTCTGGTGCGGGTGGGCGGGCGCGGAATTCTTCTGCCAGCAGCGTGCTTTGCTGCAGGGCGAACTGAGTGAAAGAATTATTTGCGGCGCGTATCGCATCAAGCACTTTGGCTGAAGGCGTCAGTTCGGGGTGGTGCAGTTTTTCAATCTGCACCTGCATGGCCTGCGCATGGCTGCCATCACCACGTTGTGCATCGAGCAGTGCTGCTACCGGCGCGATACGTTCCAGTAATTCCTTGCCCCAGTCCTGTAGTGAAATGGCTTCGCCTTGGCGCGACAGCATCAGGCCGGGGCGGCGGCCTTGTTTGACGGTCAGCGCAAAATTCTCGACATTTTCATCGCCTTCAACCTGATTCGTCAAAGGGCTTTCTTCCAAAGCACAGAACAGCAGGAAGGCATCGAGGAAACGTGAAGTTTCGAGGCTGATGCCCAGCGGGTCAAAAGGATTGACGTCCATGCAGCGCACTTCTATATATTGCACGCCACGTGCGCACAGGGCTTCCACTGGACGTTCACCAGTCTTGATGACACGTTTGGGTCTGATAGTGGCATAAAACTCGTTCTCAATTTGCAGTACATTGGTATTGATCTGCACCCATTCACCGTTTTGCCTTGTACCTATTTTTTCATACGCTGGGTAGGGTTGGCGTACTGCCAGCGACAGGCTGCGCATATATTCCAGCAAGGTGTTATACGGTGGTACCAGGCCGGACTGGGCATTGTTCTGGTAACCCAGATCACTCATGCGCAGGCTGGTCGCATACGGCAGGTACAGGGTATCGTCTGATAAAGTGTCCAGTTGATGCGGGCGGCCACGCAGGAAGGGTGTCGATAGCGCAGGCGAGGCGCCGAACAGATACATCAGCAGCCAGCTATAGCGATGGAAATTGCGTATCAGGGCGATGTAACTCTCGGATTGCACATGTTTGGCACTGCCCTTGCTGCCTTCTGCCTGCTGCAAGACTTTCCACAAATCTTCAGACAAGGAATAGTTGTAGTGTATGCCCGCGATGCATTGCATGCTTTTGCCATAACGCAGGGCCAGGCCGCGGCGATAGACGTGCTTGATCATGCCTATATGCGAATTGCCATACCAGGCGATAGGGATGTCTTTTTCTTCCGGCAGGCTGCAAGGCATGGATTGATGCCACAGCATTTCATTGCCCATGACGGTATAGGCAAAACGGTGGATATTGTCGAGTTCTTCCAGTGCCGTAGCAATGTCTGGCTCAGCCGGGGTGATGAACTCCAGCAGGGATTCAGAATAATCCGTCGTGATCTGTGGATTCGTCAAGGCAGAACCCAGTGCCGGTGAATGTGGTGTCAAGGCCAGCTTGCCATCGGCATTCACGCGCAGGGTTTCTCTTTCTATGCCACGCAGGCCACCGGCCAGCAGCGGGCGGTTTGCATCACTATCGAGTAGTGCCAGGCGTCGGTTTAACAGAGTGCTCACGGTGTCTTCCTTCAGGATTTTGTTGTCTTTGCAATCAGATTTGCAAAAAATATCGAGCAAGCATAGCCGAAAAATGAAAATGGCATACGACACCGCTCAAATTACATATATGAAAACTTTTTTAGTTTATAACAGTCTCATGACCAGCTGGTTTCAAGGTCAACGAAGGCCAATCAATCCCGCATTGCAGCAATGAAAGAAAAATTTCCTTGTTTTGTTGGCATCGCTTTAGAATGCCCTAATTAATTTCATACAGGAGTTGAAGTGTCTATCAAAAAGATGTCTGTACTCATGTCAGCCAGTGTACTTGGTCTGGCAACTTCCGGTCTGGTGCTGGCCGCTGAGCCCACACCAGGCTCTTCTCCCGTGCCGCCCGTGGCAGCTAAGGTCAAATGGCAGGAAACCCGGCATGGCGAGGTCGTCACTGACGATTATCGCTGGCTGCAAAAAAAAGAAAATCCTGAGGTCATCGCCTACCTGAATGCGGAAAATGCCTATACCGAAGCACTGACTGCAGACATCAAGCCCCTGTCGGAAAAACTGTATGCAGAAATCAAGGGCAGGATGAAAGAGGTGGATTTGTCCGTACCTGTGCGCCGTGGCAATTACTATTATTACTCGCGTACCGAGGCGGGCAAGCAATATCAGCTATATTGCCGCCGTCGTGCAGGTTCTGACATGGCTTATGACGACAAGGCCACAGAAGAAATCCTGCTCGATCAGAATGAAATGGCCAAGGGGCAAAAGTTCTTTGCTGTTGGTGGCAGCTCCATCAGCCCGGATGAGCAATTGCTGGCTTATACGACAGACACGGTGGGTTATCGCCAGTACCAGTTACAAATCAAGAATCTGCGTACCGGCGAAATACTCAGCGACAGCCAGCCACGTGTGACGTCAATGGCCTGGGCTGCAGATAACAAGACCCTGTTCTATGTGCAGGAAGATGCCACCACCAAACGCTCAGACCGCCTGTTCCGCATGGAGATAGGCAAGCCGCCAGTAGAAGTCCTGCATGAGGCCGTCGAGCAGTTTGACCTGCAAGTCGGTACCACCCGCGACAGGAAGTTCATCGTTGTCAATATCCATGCCACTGATACCAGTGAAGTCATGCTGTTGGCGGCAGATAAACCGCAAGAAAAATTCCACAGCGTACTGGGTCGTGATAAAGGCCACCGCTATCATCTGGAACACCGCAATGGCGATTTGTATATCGTCACTAACAAGGATGCCAAGAACTTCCGCGTTGTGCGTGCGCCGCTGGCGACACCGGACAGCAAGCACTGGCAGGAAGTGGTCAAGCATGATCCTGAGGTACTGGTCTTTGGTGCCGACCTGTTCAAGGATTATATGGTCGTTACAGAAAAGACCCAGGCCCTGAACCGTGCCCGCATCTATGATTTCAACAGCAAGCAATGGAAAACGGTTAAATTTGATGATCCGGTTTATCTTGCGATAGGCGGCGGTACGCCGGAATTTTCTGCCACCCGTTTCCGCATGTCGTATCAGTCTCCCGTGACGCCACCTACGACACTGGATGTGGACATGGCGACTGGCCAGCGTTATGTGCTCAAACAGCAGGAAGTGGTGGGTGGCTATGATGCCAGCAAATATGAGAGCCGCCGCCTGTGGATGACTGCCAGGGATGGCGTCAAGGTGCCACTGTGGGCCGTGTATAAAAAGGGAGTGAAACTGGATGGTTCTGCTCCCTTGCTGTTGTACTCTTATGGCAGCTATGGCATATCAACCGAAGCGACCTTTGCCTCCAGCCGTCTGAGCATGCTGGACCGTGGCGTTATTTATGTGCAGGCGCATATACGCGGTGGCCGTGACATGGGTGAGCACTGGCATGAAGATGGCATGCTGATGAAAAAGAAAAACACTTTCTATGATTTCATCGACAGTGCTGACTACCTAATCAAACAGAAATGGACCAGTGCAGACAGGCTCATCATCCAGGGCGGCAGTGCCGGTGGTTTGCTGATGGGGGCAGTCGTGAACATGCGTCCTGACTTGTTCCATGCCGTGCATGCTGCCGTGCCCTTTGTTGATGTCATGAACACCATGATGGACGCCAGCTTGCCCTTGACCACGGGTGAATACCTGGAGTGGGGTAACCCGAATGAAAAACCGGCCTACGACTATATGCGCAGCTATTCACCCTACGACAATATCGCGCGCAAGGCTTATCCAGCCATACTGGTGACCACGGGCTTGAATGACAGCCAGGTCATGTACTGGGAGCCCGCCAAATACGTGGCCAAACTGCGTGATTTCAAAACCGATAAAAATCCTCTGCTGTTGAAAACCAATATGGCAGCAGGGCATGGTGGTGCATCAGGCCGTTATGATGCCCTGCGTGAAAATGCATTCAATATGGCCTGGATGCTGTCGCAATGGGGTATTAAAGAATAATTGCCTTGTCATTAAGCTGGACTCCTCCTGCATGATGAGTCCGGCTCCAGTCTGTTGAAAAAATAAGGAATGAGTCATGAACTTCGCTTACACCATTATCTACGTCCCTGACGTTGCCGCATCGCTGGCCTTTTTTGAAAAAGCCTTTGGATTTGCCACCCGTTTCCTGCATGAGTCAGGCATGTATGGCGAACTCGATACCGGTGCCACGACGCTGGCTTTTGCTGCACACGCCATGGGCGATATGAATTATTCCTGCGGTCATGTGGCTGCACACAGCTCAGAAAAACCGCTGGGCATGGAGGTCGCATTTACTACTACAGACGTGGCTGCTGCCCATGCGCAGGCAATTGCTGCGGGTGCCCAGGAATTGTCTGCCCCGGCTGAAAAACCCTGGGGCCAGGTGGTATCTTATTTGCGTTGCCCGGATGGCAGTTTGGTGGAATTGTGCACGCCCATGGGAGGGTGAGACTCACCATTGCTGCCATCATTGCAGCCCTCTTTTTGTTTAAAAAGCAGGGCTGCTATTCCCAGGAAAAATATTTCTTGCGCAGCTTTTGTACCGTGCCATCTTTATGTAAAACTTCATAGGCTTTGCGCCAGGCCCGTTCTTCATCTTCACTGACATTCATGGAACTGGCCATATACAGTTCGGCGCTGCCCATGTTCAGACCTGTGCTGAAATCTTCCAGGCGGAAGCCATATTCTTCTATCGCTGATGTCATGATGGCATAGCCGGAATACACGGCATCCAGGCCACCCAGTTGCAATAACTTGAGCAGGCTCTGGTAGTCTTTTTCATACTGGATATTACGGAAATTCTGGGCGTGCAAATCTTTTTCCAGCGAAGAGCCACGCACTATACCCACACGCAAGCCGCGCAACTGTTCCAGCGTTGCGTTTTCTATATTGACACTGCCAGAGCGCTTGCCAAAAAAACGGTTAGGCGCTGTGCCCAGATGTATCAGCCATTTAAAACTGCTTTCACGGTCTGCTGTCCTGTCCAGCGGGAAGACGCCATAATTCTGACCTTCCTTGGTCATCTTGATTGCCCTGACCCAGGGATAAATACTCAGATCGGGTTTGCGCCCCAGTTGCGCAGACATCGCCGCAATCAATTCATAGACGTAGCCTTGCGGTACATTATGTTGTAACCACAGATACGGAGGTAATTCTGCAGAGACCCATTTGATTTGCCCTTCGGCAGCGGGCTGCGCCTGACTGGGCAGGTTGAATAGCAAAGCAAGCAGGAAAATGAATTTTCTCATCTCAGTCCCATACTGCAAATGTAGCCCAATATAGCTTGATGCAGCCATTTTTTGGTCGCTTTACCAAGCTTGCAAGTCTGGGAAAAAATCATGTTCCCAGAGAAATTCCAGTATTCAGGCTATGGCCGGGCTGGTCAAGCGAATTTTTATCACTTTGGCTGATTTTTTCTGCCAAATAAGTGTCCAGAAAGAGAGTAATTTGCCATTTGTATTTTGCCTGGAATTGTCTATAACAATGATTAAGGCAGTTGCACATCCTGTCGTTTTTTCTGCTGGAGATTGTTGTAAAACCAAGATGGTCAGGCAAGCTTGAACAATAGGCCCGGCAGATCTTGCAAGCGACCCGGCAGAGCATACGATGCTTGCTGTCTTGTCCCCTGACCATGGTGGTCACCGCGATATTCTCGCAACTGCCTCAGTGCTTTCTTACCTTGATGGAGATAGTCATGAGACGCAGACTGTATTTCATGTTGCCTGATCTGGCCAGCGCCAGGGCCATGCTCGATGAACTTTTACTTGCACGCATAGATGAGCGACACATGCATTTTTGCGCCAGGGAAGGCACGCTGCCAGCCGATATGCCGGAAGCCAATTCTTTCCAGAAAACTGACCTCATACATGGTGCCGAAGTTGGCATGCTCATCGGCGGTATCGCTGGTTTGCTGGCTGGTGGACTGTGGCTCATCTTCCCGCCCGAAGGCATGGAAATGCGCATACTGGCGGTACTGGTCTCTGCAATAGGTGGTTCGCTATTTGGCTCCTGGGCATCCGGCAAGGCAGCCAAGTCCATACCCAGTTCCAGTCTCCAGCCTTTTATGGACGACATAGACAGCGGCAAAGTCTTGCTGATGGTGGATGTGCCCTTCAAGCGGATAGCAGAAATCCAGCAACTCGTCAGTAATCGTCATCCTGAAATCCGCTTCGGCGGTGTTGATCCGCATGTGCCGGTATTCAGCTAATGGAGTAGTTACAGGGCTGTTCTCTTCATGCACGCACCTTGTCCTTTGCGGCCAGGGTGCGGCATCTTTGTTCCTCCAAAACGACCTGCTTGCATAAGCGCCAATTCGGCATACAATGACTGGTTTTTAGACAACATTGCTGAACATGACAGTGAATGCCCTTGAGTTGCACAAGCTGTGCAAGAACTTTGGCCGCCCAGCCGTAGAGAACCTGAACCTCACCGTGCGTCGTGGTGAGTTATATGCCTTGCTGGGCCCCAATGGTGCGGGCAAGACCACGACATTGCGCATGGTGGCAGGGCTGATCTCCCCCGATTTTGGCAGCATCCATATACTGGGACAGGAACTGGCTGCCGACCCTGCACTGGCCAAGAGCAAACTCGCTTACCTGCCTGACGACCCCATGCTGTACAACAAGCTCAAGCCATTTGAGTACCTGGAATTTGTCGCTGGCCTGTGGGGTGTCCCGGCAGAAGTCGCCGAACCCAAGGCGCGTGAATTGCTGGAATGGCTGGATTTATTGAAGCACACAGATGAACTGACCGAAGGTTTCTCGCGCGGCATGAAGCAAAAGCTGGCGCTGGCCGGTGCTTTGATACACCAGCCTGAGCTCATCATTCTCGATGAACCTTTGACGGGTCTGGACGCCGCTGCTGCCAGACAGGTCAAGGATGTCTTGCTGAACCATGTCAAACAGGGTGGCACCGTTATCCTGACGACGCACATTCTGGACGTGGCAGAACGCCTGGCAGAGCGCATAGGCATCATACAAAACGGCAAGCTCATTGCTGAAGGTACGCTGGAAGAATTGCGCAACCAGACCAGCCAGACTGCGGGCACACTGGAAGAAGTCTTTTTGCAATTGACGGAGCCCGCATAATGGCGCGTGTCTTGCAATTCAAACCAGGCAGTGCCGCCTGGTTGCTGGCGCACGAGTGTCGTCTGGCTTACTACGATATGGGCGAAAACAAGCCTGGCCGCAAGGCGGCGCGTGGCATGTCTGCATTTAGCATGTGCTTCCTGGGTTTCATGTATCTGTCTGCCCACTTTGGTGTCTGGCTGCTCATGCGCAAGATGCCAGCCTTGCAAGATGCGCTGCCAGCACCCTTGCTGATTGGCGCAGGCCTCGCCATGCTGGTGATTTTCAGTTTCATGCTGTCGCTGGGTTTGACACGCAGTGTGCGGGCGCTATTCGAGCGTGGCGACCTGGATTTGCTGTTGTCGTCGCCGCTGTCATCAAAGACCATATTCAAGGTCAGGCTGACCGGCATTATCTTTTCTGTAGGCATCTGGTTCTTTGCCTTGCTGACACCAGTGGCGAATACAGGATTGATCTTGGGTCAATGGCGCTGGCTGGGTATTTATCCTGCCTTGTTTGCCATGGCTGTACTGGCTGCAGCTCTGTCGATGTTGCTGACTCTGGCGCTGGTCAAGAGCCTGGGAGTACGCAAGACCAAGACGGTAGCACAAATCCTTGGTGCCCTGACTGGTGCAGGCATGTTTATTATCACCCAGTTATTCGGCAACCTCGGCAAGGACATGCGTGAAGGTGTGCTGAAGCATATCCTGCCCTGGTTCCAGCCCGGTGGCATGCTGGATGCAGACAGCATCGTGTGGATACCTGCCAGGGCTTTCTTTGGCTCACCAGGTGCCATAGCAGGTTTCTTGCTCTTCAGCGCCCTGATTTACTGGCTGACAGCACAGTCCACTCACAAGTTTTTTATCACAGGCGTTCAACAGGCCGTTGGACAAGTCCGCAAAGCCGTCCCTCAGGGGCAGGAGCAGGGTAAGGCAGGGCATGCCACCCACTTTGGCCGCAGTCTGCGCAGTACCATCATATTCAAGGAGTGGCGTCTGATAGCGCGTGACCCTAACCTGATTTCCCAGGTCTTGCTGCAATTACTGTATATCGCTCCCTTGTTCTTTTTGATTTTCAAATCCAAAGCGCTATTACCAGGTGCCGCATCCGGTCTGGTGTTCCTGGCAGCCTCGCTGGCCGGTTCACTGATCTGGATCATTATCGCTGCGGAAGATGCGCCTGACCTGTTGCAGGCAGCGCCAGTCAAAGGCAGTTTCATCCTTAGCAGCAAATTGCTGGCGGCAGTCCTGCCGGTATTGATGCTCATTTTGCCTGCGCTGTTGTGGCTGCTGTTGCAACAATATTTGCTGGGCCTGGCCGTCATCGCCTGTACCCTGGCAGCAATGCTGAGTTCGGCGCTGATCCACCTGTGGCAATCCAAGCCAGCCAGCCGCGCCCAGTTCAACAAGCGCGGGCAGACGCAATTGATGGCTAATCTGCTTGAGGCTGCCACCAGTTTTTCCTGGGCCGCCTGCGTCTTTGTCGGCATGCAATTTGGTATCTGGGTATTTGCACCTATTGCCGTTGCCACACTGGCTCTGGGTGTCGCCTGGTTTAGCCGTATTGAACGAAATCTGTAATCATCAGTCTATTATCATCAGTTTATTATTGGTCTGTTTTTAGCTTCTTTCTGGCTTCTTTTTGCTTCATTGCTGAGTACCTAACAACCTGGGAAATCTCTTACCATGCCTGTGTTCACGAAGAAACGCGTTTTTGTAGCCCTTGCCGTACTGCTGGTTGGCGGTGCTGTCGCCATGTACTATCAAAAGCAAAACAGCAAGGCCAAGGAAGAGGAACCCAAGTACAAAACTGCTGCCGCTGACAAGGGCAATATCACCCAGACTGTCACGGCCAGTGGCACGCTCAATCCTGTGGCGTTGATCAATGTCGGCTCGCAGGTATCTGGTACCGTGGTGGAACTGAAGGCCGACTTCAATGACCGCGTCAAGCAAGGTCAGGTCTTGCTGAAGCTCGACCCCACCATTTTCAATGCCCAGATCAAGCAAAGTGAAGCCAGCCTGGCATCTGCCGAGGCATCAAAGCGCCTGGCACAAGCCACGCTGGAACGTAACCAGAAGCTGGTCACACAAAACTATATCTCTGGCACCGCCATGGACCAGGCCAAACGCGAAGTCGAAGTGGCGGATGCCAATATCAAGCTGGCACGTGCCCAGCTTGACCGTGTCAAGGCTGACTTGAATAACAGCGTCATACGTTCGCCCATTGATGGTGTCATCATCAAGCGTACCATCGATATGGGGCAGACTGTAGCAGCGTCTTTCCAGACGCCCAACCTGTTCCAGATTGCGCGTGACCTGACCAAGATGCAGATCGATACCAGTGTCTCGGAAGCCGATGTCGGCTTGCTCAAGGACGGCCTGCCTGCGCGCTTTGTCGTTGATGCCTATCCTGACCGTGAATTTGAAGCCAAGTTGCGCCAGTTCCGCCTCGCGGCGAATGTACAGCAGAATGTGGTCACCTATAACGTGGTGCTGGATGTCGATAACAAGGATGAATTGCTGAAACCCGGCATGACAGCGCAGGTGCGCCTGGTCGTTGGCAGCCGTGAAAACGTGGTGCGCATACCTACCGCTGCGCTGCGTTACAAGCCCAGCGAAGAAGAGCAGGCCAAAGAAGCCAAGGCACTCAAGGACAAGGAAAAAAATGCTAGCGGATCAGCTGCTGCCTCAACTGCCGCCAGTGCCAATCTGCCAGCACCGGATGTCGATGATGACGTGGCTTTCCGTACCAAAAAAGACCTGACCCGCACCTTCAAACTCTACAAACTCGATGACAAGAATCAGGCCAAAACTGTCGATGTCAAAATCGGTTTGTCGAATTTTAAATATACCGAAGTCATTTCCGGTGATTTGAAACCTGGTGACAAAGTCATTACCCGCGCACTGGATAAAGCCGGGGCACGCTGATGAGCGATACCCTGATAGCGATACGCCAGGTGACCAAGAGTTATTTCTCTGGCGGCGTAGAAACCAAGGTCTTGCATGGCATAGATGTGCAGGTGCCGCGCGGCGATTTTCTGGCCGTCATGGGCCAGTCCGGCTCCGGCAAATCCACGCTGATGAATATACTTGGTTGTCTTGACCAGGCCAGTAGCGGTTCTTATCTGCTCAATGGGGTTGATACCCTGAGCCTGTCGCGTGCTGAACTGGCAACCATACGCAACCGCACTATCGGTTTTGTATTCCAGAGTTTCAACCTCATCAAGCGCATGAGCGTGGCAGAAAATGTCGCCCTGCCTTTGATCTATGCTGGAGTCGGGCGTGACAAGGCACACAAGAAGGCGCTGGTGGAACTCGAAAGAGTGGGGCTCAAGGAGTATGCCAAACGCCTGCCGAATCAATTGTCTGGCGGCCAGCAACAGCGCGTGGCGATTGCCCGCGCCCTGGTCGCTGATCCGCCATTGATACTGGCAGATGAACCTACCGGCAACCTGGATACCCAGACCAGTGAAGACATCATGCGTTCACTACAGCAATTGAATGCCGACCGTGGTATCACAATCTTGCTGGTCACGCATGAGCCGGATATTGCAGCCTATAGCAAACGCCTGGTACGGCTCAAGGATGGTCATGTTTTATACGATGGTCCGGCAGCAGAAGGCTTACGCCAACTGGCAGCCTCGCATGCCGAATACTCAGAAGCACAGGGAGGTAGCAAATGAATTTCCTCCAGGTTTTTATAGAGGCATTCCGCTCCATGAATGCCAACCGCTTGCGCACGGCCTTGACCATGCTGGGCATTATCATTGGTATTACCTCGGTCGTCATGATGCTGGCCGTTGGCGAAAGCGCGAAAAAATTCATCGCCAAGGAGCTGGAAGTACTGGGCAGCAATCTGATGATTATTTCACCAGGCGCGAACCGTACCCAGGGTGTACGCGCCCGTACCGGTACTGCGCCTTCGCTGTCGGTAGAAGACGCATTGGCCCTGAATGACTTAAGCAGCCTGAATGGTGCCGCGCCTGCCTTGCAAGGTTTTTTCCAACTGACGGTGGGGAATGATAATTCCAATAATGCCGTGCTCGGTGTCACGCCAGAAATGTTCAAGGTGCGTAACTGGAAAGTCGATCAGGGCAATGAATTCAGTGATTCTGACATCCGTGGTGCGGCACGCATGGTCATCATAGGCAAGAAGCTGGCTGATCAATTTTTTTACAAGGACAACCCCATAGGCCAGTTCGTGCGCATAGACAATGTGCCCTTCCAAGTGGTTGGCGTCTTGCAGGGGGAGGGGCGCATGTTTGATGGGGGTGATCTTGGTGAGATGGTGCTGATCCCGATTACTTCTGCCCGAGCCACGCTGATGCGCAGCCCTTTCCCGCGCAATGTGCATTATGTCGTGGTGCAGGGCAAGAGCGACAAGCAGTTGAAAGACGCAGAAGAAGACATCAAGGACATGTTGCGTGACCGCCACCATATCAAGTCTGGGCAGGAAGATGATTTCCGCATCGATAACCTGGCCTCGATAGCCGAGACTGGTGCCAAGATCAGTGCCGGGCTGGCTGCGATGCTGGGTGCCATTGGTGCTATCTCACTCATCGTGGGCGGCATAGGCATCATGAATATCATGCTGGTGTCAGTAACGGAACGTACCCGCGAAATAGGCATACGCATGGCGATAGGTGCCAAGCCGCGTGATGTGTTGTTGCAGTTCCTGACCGAGGCTGTGGTGATTTGTCTGGTCGGCGGCATCATAGGCATTTTGCTGGCGATGGCGGGGGCGGCGGCGATTACTTCTACCGGCAAACTCGAAGTCGTCATCGGTTTGCAAGCCATGGTAGTGGCTTGCGGCTTTTCCAGCTTTGTTGGCATCTTCTTTGGATTCTATCCGGCACGGCGCGCTTCACGTCTATTACCCGTTGATTGCCTGCGCTATGAGTGATACATGTTGACGACTAACAAATGATAAAAAATAGGGAGTAACGAGCGATGAGTTTACTAGGCAATATTTTGTGGTTGATACTGGGTGGCTTTGTTACTGGCCTGGCATGGTGGTTTGCAGGCCTGATTGCGTTTATCAGCATCATAGGCATACCCTGGGGCAGGGCCTGTTTTGTCATAGGCCAGTTGAGCTTCATGCCTTTTGGTAAAGAAGTCGTCAACCGTGCCGATGTCAGCGGGCAGGAGGATATAGGTACCGGGGCACTGGGCATGATAGGCAATATCATCTGGTTCATCTTTGCCGGTATCTGGCTGGCCCTGGCCCATCTGATGTCTGCCCTGTTTTGCTTTGTCACCATCATAGGCATACCGTTTGGCATACAACACCTGAAGCTGGCAGCAATTGCCATCGCGCCTATAGGCAAGACGGTCGTGGATAAATAAAGCCAGAACAAAAAAACAAAAAAGCTCAGGATTTTTAGTCCTGAGCTTTTTTGTTTTGGTGTAGCGGTTTATTTCTTGCTTTTCGCCATCAGGCCTTCGAGTACCTGCATGGTCGCTGCGCCCAGCTGGTCGCGTGAAATATTGCTATTCGCGCCACCTACCATTGAAGGATTGGTCAGGAAACGGCCGTCGACTACAAAGGTCGGCGTGCTATCGACTTGGTAGCTGGAAACCAGCTTGCCCAGGCTTTGCAGTTTGCCAAGGACAGAGAAAGAATTATAAAAACTCACGAACTTGGCCTTGTCTATGCCATTCTTGACAGCCCATGCAATATTGTCATCGTCGCTGGACAGGCGGTTTCTTTCCACATGCCAGCTTGCCAGTACCTTGGCATGCAGGCTGGCTTCCAGGTTCATGGCTTCCAGTGTCAGGAACAGATGTGCTTCCGGGTCTTTGGCACCAGTCAGCGGCAAATGGATACGGCGGAAAACGATATTGTCGCCCTGCTTTTTTACCCACGCATTGATGGTTGGTTCCAGCGCATTACAGGCCGGGCAGTGATACATGAAAAATTCTATGATTTCAATTTTCTTGCCCGTGGCCTGGGTGGCTTGCGGGTTTTTCAGGGTAATGAAATCGCTACCTTCTTTTGGGGCGGCTGGAGAGGCGAGCGCTGTTGCAGAGACAAAGCCCAGGGTGACAAGTAATAAGCGTAAGAAGCGCATGGGTTCCTTTAATCAGGTAGCAAAATCGGGTAGCAAAAGAAGGCGCTGAGCTTACCAGTATTTTGGTAATTTGGCAGCGTCTCAGCACATTCGCGGTTGAACTCAGCTGTTGGACAGGCGGCTGGCGGAATTGTTCAAGGTTATTGGAGGAGTATTGTTAAAGACAGCCTATAAATTGCGACATATTCATGAAATATCTTTAAATAGCCGGACAAACTGCCAAAATCTTGTGCAAAAACTTGCATGGCGTTGGTATTCGTAGAAAAATGAAACCGTACTTCCGTCCCAGACCGGAGTGACGGGAGAGATGTCAGCCCGGCATCAATCGTCCCTTGCCCGTTTTAGCCCAGACTATGGAGCATCTGCAATGATGACCGTGCCCATCGTGATTGATTTCGAAGCCTCAGGCTTTGGCAAAGGTAGCTACCCTATCGAGGTAGGTTACTCGCGCCGCCATGGCGAAGGCTGGTGCACCCTCATCAGGCCTGAGTCTGACTGGCATCACTGGGACATCCATGCAGCCCGCATACACCGCATTCCGCGCGAAATCCTCGTGGAGAGAGGCAAGTCAGCCAGTCTGGTGACCGAGCAACTGAATACCGAACTGGCTGGCATGACGGTATATACCGATGGCTGGACCCAGGATTATGTCTGGATGGCGCTCTTATATGATGCTGCCGACAGGGTGCCGAATTTTCGCCTGGCCGATTTGCGCGAAATCATCAGTCCACAGCAGGAAAGCCTGTGGCATGCCACCAAGGACCAGGTACAGGAAGACTTGAATATTTCGCGCCACCGGGCCAGCAATGATGCGCGGATTTTGCAGATGACCTGGTTGCGTACCTATGATGCCGTGCGTTGTCACGGTTGACAGACTTGCACGGACGCTGTTTGTCTTCTCGCAACATCTCTTAAAATAAATATCAAAATTATATTCAGGCAGTGCAAAATACAGGCTTGCCTGAATTTGCCTGCGGGAAATCCGTTTGCAGGGTCTGGAAATGTGAGGAGATGAGTGTTGAAAAAATGGATCATACGCCTGTTATTGCTGGTCATTGCCCTGATAGTGATCCTGGCCGCCTATCTCTTGCTGGCACCTGTGCCTATCAATCCGGTTGCCTGGCAGGCCACGCCTTTTGCCGGTTACTCGCCACCACACGCACGCAATGAAAAACTGGCAGCGCTGAAGACCATAGACATAGGCGAAGAAACCGGCCCCGAGCATATCGCCATGGGCCCGGACGGCAAACTATATGCCGCCGTCACCTCCGGTGCGATCTTGCGCATGCAGCCAGATGGCAGCCAGCGTGAAGTCTGGGTCAATACTGAGGGCAGGGTGCTGGGCTTTATGTTTGATGCTGCAGGCAATATGATTGCGGCAGATGCCTTTCGCGGCATACTCTCGATTTCACCTGACAAGCAAATCACTGTCCTCACTGACAAGATAGGCGACAGCCCCATCCTGTATGCCGATGCCGTTGTCGTTGCCAAATCCGGCAAGATTTATTTCACGGATGCCAGCCAGCGCTTTGGTGCCAAGGAATCTGGCGGCACCTTCCATGCCAGCGTACTCGACATCCTCGAACATTCAGCGACCGGGCGGGTATTGGAATATGACCCTGCGACCAAACAGACCCGCCTGATCGCAGATGGCCTGTGTTTTGCCAATGGCCTCGCACTTAGCGCTGATGAGCAAAGCCTCATCGTTGCTGAAACCGGTGAATACCGTATCTGGAAAATAGCGGTGACTGCCGATGCCTTGCATATCAAAAACAAACCAGATAAAAAACTGGCCAGCATCTTGCTCCGTGATTTGCCTGGTTACCCTGACAATCTCATGCGTGGCCGCGATGGCCGTATCTGGCTGGGGCTGGCCAAGCCACGCGGTGCGGCGATTGATAATATGGCAGAGAAACCCTGGTTGCGCAGTATTACCCTGCGCTTGCCGCACATATTGTGGCCAGTGCCACCAGCTTATGGTCATGTGCTGGCCTTTAATGAGTCTGGCAAAATCGTCGCTGACTTGCAAGACCCGACCGGGCATTATCCAGAAACCACAGGTGTCACCGAGACCGAAGACCGTCTGTATATCCAGAGCCTGCATGCGCATGGCATAGGCTGGTTACCGAATCACCTGGTCAAGAAATGAAAAGCATGCCCGCCATCCCTGAGGTCGATGTACTCGTCATCGGTGGCGGCATCAATGGTGCTGGCATCGCCCGCGATGCAGCAGGGCGTGGCCTGAGTGTGCTGTTATGCGAAAAAGATGACCTGGCCTCGCATACTTCATCAGCATCGACCAAGCTCATTCATGGTGGTTTGCGTTATCTTGAATATTATGAATTTGGCCTGGTGCGCAAGGCCTTGCAGGAACGTGAAGTGCTCATGCGCTCAGCGCCGCATATCATCAGCCCTTTGCGCTTTGTCATGCCGCACGATAAAGGGCAGCGTCCGGCCTGGATGATACGGGCGGGCTTGTTCCTGTACGACCATCTGGCGAAACGCGAACTATTGCCCGGTGCAGAATCCATCAATTTACAGAAACATATAGCCGGACAACCCCTGCTGGCAGACTTTCGCCGTGGTTTTGCCTATTCCGATGGCTGGGTCAATGATGCCCGTCTGGTTGTCTTGAACGCCATGCAGGCGGCAGAAAAAGGGGCAACCATCATGACGCGCACCCGCTGCGTGTCGGCCAGAAGGCAGGCGGAACACTGGCTGGTGCAATTACAAAAGGCCGATGGCAGCATGATGATGGTCCAAAGCCGCAGCCTCGTGAATGCCAGCGGCCCCTGGGCCATCAACACCTTGCAGCAGGTCTTGCATCAGGGGGCAGCCCAGCATTTGCGGCTTATCAAGGGTAGCCATATCGTCGTGCAGCGCCTGTTCCATCACCCTTATGCGTATATCTTCCAGCATCCTGACGGCCGTATCGTGTTCGCCATACCCTTTGAACAAGACTTTACCCTGATCGGCACGACCGACCTGGATTACCAGGGCTCGCTTGATGAAGTGGCAATCAGCGAGACGGAGATTGCCTACCTGTGTGAGCTGGCCAGCCATTACTTTACCCAGGCCATCAGTCCTGCCGATGTGTTGTGGTCATACTCCGGTGTGCGCCCGCTGGTGGAAGAAACCGCGGGAACAGGCAAGGAAAAAGCTGCGGCACTGACCCGCGATTACCGGCTGGAGCTTGATACCGCCGGTGCACCGGTGCTGAATGTATTTGGCGGCAAGATCACCACTTACCGCAAACTGGCCGAAGAGGCCTTGTCCATGCTGGCACCCTTGCTGAACAACGCCAACTCTGCCTGGACAGAACATGCCTGCCTGCCCGGCGGTGATATTTATGGCGAATCGCCAGAAAACCGCGCCGTCAGTGAATTTCACTTATTCATACAACAATGCCAGCAACAATATGCCTGGCTGCCACCGCACCTGGCAGAACGCTATGCCCACGCCTATGGCAGCCGCATCCACGTCTTGCTTAAAGATAAATACTCACTGGCTGACATGGGTGAAATGCTGGTGCCGGGTCTGTATGTGGCTGAAGCGGCCTATCTGGTCAGGCATGAATGGGCACGCACGGTTGATGACATACTCTGGCGCCGCAGCCGACTGGGCCTGCATTTGCTGGGTGAAGACACTATCCATTTGCAGGAATGGCTGGACCTCCACGTTGCGCCAATCCAGTTACCGGCTTTCTAGCCTACATCAGCCTGACATTCAGCCTGACATGCAGATGTCATGGCAAACTACTATCATCCTCGTTTTCTGGTTCAGCATACGGCTGCTGACTATCCCCGAGTTTCGCAGTTTATCCCCAGAAATTTGCGCACTGTCGCAAGTCTGTGGCTAGCTTTCCCGGCTTTGCTTATTCTGATCATACCAAATCAAAAACGGGAGATGGCCATGAACAAGACTGCATATATGAACGCGTTGCGCCAGGCCCTGGATGGCTTGCCGGCCAGCGTCATTGAAGACACCATGTGGGAATATGAGCGCAAGTTCATTGATGCCTTGGTGGCTGGCAAGTCTGAAGAAGAAATCGCTGCGGGCCTGCCCAAGCCTGAACTGCTGGCGGCACAAAAGAAAACCAGCATACGTTATCAGGCATTAAAAACAAATTTCAGCATAGGCAATGTGGCAGGTTTGCTGGTTGCCCTGATAGGCCTGATGATTTTCAACCTGTTCATGCTGATCCCGGCTGTGGCCTACTTCAGCCTGCTGTGCTCAGCCTATATAGTGGCCATGGTGATGTATGTGGCTGGCATAGGTATCACTGCTGCCAGCATCTCTGGTGTAGAGCAGTTTAGCGTCGATATACCTGTTGGCAGGCACAATGTGCACAATCACAACGATAGCCATCGTATCCGCAATCACAATGTCAGGGTGGATGTGACAGAAACAGGCATACTCATTGATGGTGAAAAACAGGATGAGCATGGCCAGGCGGCAGCTTCATTACCTGCCGCACCGGTAACGGCATCTGCGGCTTCGGCTACATCAGCTACTTCAGTTACTTCAGCAACAGCCTCAGCCGCCTCGGCAACTGCGGTTACCCGGACTGTCAGCACAGAAAGCCAGACAGAAAAACTGCATATAGAGCTTGGTAATCACTTTTCCGGCACCAAGTTATTCTCAGGCCTGGGTTTGCTGCTGGCTTCGATTGCCCTGATGATGTTGAGCATGTTCATGACCAAATACACTTTCATCGGCTTCAAGCATTATTTGCGCTGGAACCTGTCGCAATTACAGCTGGGTCATGCAGCCTGATGAGTTCGCAGTTTTCGATTTTTAGTTTTACTTGGTTTTGTAGTTTCATTTAGCTTCAGGAGGAAAAAATGAAAAATATCATACGCACAGGCATAGGCATGTTGGGCCTGGCCGTAGTGTTGACCGCGTCAACCGTGGTTTTCATGAGGGCGCATGCCAGCAATGTCGTCAGTAGCGGTTCGGCGGCCAGTGAAGTCCGTCCCGTGACGGCATCCATTGTCAATATCGTGCTCAGCGGCCCTATAGACCTGGCACTGAAACAGGCGGCAACGCCAGAGTTGCTGGTCAAGGGCGATGCCAAGCTGGTGTCGCGGGTAACCACCAGGCTGGAGGGCAATACCTTGTTTGTCGGTACCCGTGGTATCTATATCTCCGTCGGCAAGACTGAGCAAACCAGGATAGAACTGAGTTTGCCCGGCCTGGAAAAACTGCAGACTTCTGGTAGCGGTGACGCCGTCATCAAAGGATTCAAGGGCAATAAACTCGAAGTAAGCCTGCAAGGCTCAGGTAATATCAATCTTGATGGCGACTACCAGCAAGTATTTGCAAGCCTGAATGGCAGCGGCGACCTGAACCTGGGCCTGGGTAATAGTGAGTTGCTGGAACTCACTTCCAACGGCTCTGGTGACAGCATCCTCAAAGGCCAGGTCAAAAGCTTCACTGCCAGATTGTCGGGTTCCGGCGATTTGAAAGCATCTGCACTCAAGAGTGCCGTGGTCAACCTGAACTCCATGGGCTCATCCAGCAGCAAGGTATTTGCCAGTCAGGAAATCAAGCTCAAAGTCACTGGCAGTGGCGATGTGCATGTGTCTGGCAACCCGGCAAAACGCAATGTAGAGCGCCATGGTTCTGCAGATGTACATTGGGAGTAAGCAGCTTATCGCATGACAATCACATGATAATCAGGTGTTTTAATACAGGATAAACCCAAATTGGTGCAGCTTGAACTGTTGTTAATTGGTTCGTCTTAGTAGGTGTTGTTAAAAAGAATGAAATTTTCTACAGGAAATTTTTACTTGTAGAAAATTTTATTCTTTATATCAATCATTTTTATGCTTAATATTCGACGCTGAGTCCCTGGTACTGAAACTCTATTTACTTGACGCTTTTTTCTGCAATAATCATTGCGCAGTTGTAAGTATTTGTTTCAATCGAAAAAATTAAAGTTTGTGTGCGTCTTGCTTGCGCATGCAGATTTTTCTGACCAACCTGACCTGCCAAGAATCATGACTGCTACCAAAAGTAAGTGCCTTACCGCGTTATTTGTTGTGTTCAGCTTTATCAGTGCTGCTGCCGCGCAAGAAAATCCCATGCAGTTTCTAAGCCGTGCCAATGCCAAAGTAGCCAGAGCCGCGTCTTTAAAAAATCGCTGGGAAGGCCCGGTTGATGGTCCAGCATTGCACAAGAAAAAGAAAATCGTTTTCATCGCAGCAGACCTGGGTGATGCGGGTGTCAGCAGCGTGTTTAACGGCGTGCGCGAAGCCAGCACCGCCGCAGGTTGGGAAGTCTTGCCTATCAACTGCCGTGGCCGTTGCAACCAGGGCGCATCCATCATCAGCCAGGCGCTGGACATGAAAGCCGATGGCATCATCCTGGCAGGGGTAGATGTCACCAGCCAGAGCAAGGGAATGGCAGCGGCAGTCAAGGCCAAGATCCCCGTGGTTGGCTGGCATGCCTCGGTCAAGAGCGGTCCGACTGACGGCCTGTTCACCAATGTCGCTACCAATCCCAAAGAGGTTGGACAACTGGCTGCCCTATATACCGTGGTCGATTCGAATAACAAGGCTGGTATCGTGGTCTTCACGGACTCCAGCAATCCTTTCCTGCTGGCCAAGTCCACGGCCATCGTAGAAACCATACGCCAGTGCGAGGGTTGCAAATTACTGAGCCTGGAAGACGTGCCTCTGGCAGAGTCGCATATCAAGATGAAGGGTGTCGTTGAAAGCCTGGTCAAACGCTTTGGCGCGAAGTGGACCCACGTCATCGGCGTCAATGATTTCTATTTTGATCTGCTGGAAGTGCCAACAACAGCCAGCCTGATTGCCAGCAATAAACTGGTCGCTGTCGCTGCCGGTGATGGCTCGCCAACTGCCTACAAGCGCATACGTGCCAACAGCCTGCAAACTGCAACCGTGCCTGAACCCTTAAGCATGCATGCCTGGCAAATCGTCGATGAACTGAACCGTGCTTTTTCGAATGCCGAGCATAGTAATTATGTAAGTGCCCTGCATTTGGTGACGGCGCAGAATATTGCGTATGACGGCGGGCAAAAGAATATGTTTGAGCCAGCAAACGACTTTCGGACGCACTATCAAAAGTTCTGGTCCAAATAGAAATGCTGATTAAGCTACTGCGCGGCGCGATTTTGGGCCTGCGATGCTCGTCGTACTTTAGTACGACTGCGCTTCTTAACCCAAACTAGCGTCGCTCGCAACGCTTACTCAGCATTTCTGCTGTAGTTGTTTTTGAAGATGAAAAAGCCGGTTTGATTTCCGGCTTTTGTTTTTTTTTATGCGCGCTGGGTTACTGCTGCGAGGATGTTTTCTGGGACTGACTTGTCGATGTACATGCGTTGGTCGGCGGTTTGCATGAGTTTGTCGGCGCTGCGGCCATCTGTCGGGAACAAGGCGCTGCCGAGGGCGGCTTCGATTTCTATGGTGTGTCCCTGTATGGTGCAGGGGCCTTCGAGTATTTTCTTCAGGCGCAGCAGGGTGCTGTCTAGCTGGGATTCCTGGTTGACACCAAAGGTCAGGGCGACGAATTCATCGCCGCCTATGCGGCCGACAAAGTCGGCGTGGCGGCAAAAGCTTTTGAGGCGTTTGGCCACTTCCTTGAGCAGCAGGTCACCGGCCTGATGGCCAAAGCGGTCATTGACTGACTTGAAATGATTCAGGTCTATCAGGATAAAACCAAAGCCCTGCTGGTTGCGCCCGCTCTGGGCAATCGCCTTGTCCAGCATTTCATCGACATGACGGCGGTTAGGCAAACCGGTGAGTACATCTTCCCTGGCCATTTCCAGTATGCTTTTCTGGGCCCGCAGGTTGCAGCAGACGCTGACGCCATAAGTCCAGCCCAGCAGGCACAGCACCACGATAAGATAGATAAAATTCAATAAGGGATGTTTGGCCAGTTCAGCATTGTTGTTGGAAATGAAAGCCAGATGCCAGCGCATGATAAAACCTATCGCCATGATGCTCAGGGAAATCGCGCCTATGCAGGCTGCCAGCAAGTCGAGGTCACGGGTTTTCCAGATCAGGATAAAAGCCGTACTCAGCATCAGACTGGCTGCGATGACATCATGGAACAGATAACGGCGTATCATATCGTCCCGGTTGAGGAAAGCCAGCAGGATGAACGCCGGGATCAGTACCAGGCCCCAGCGCCAGCGTATCTGGGATGGATAGCCGCGAAAACGCAGGGTGCCTTCCAGCATCAGCAGGGTGGTGGTCAGGGTCAGGGAGTTGTTGAAAGCGACGATCAAAGACATGGGGATGTCGATGATGGGGATCAGGCGTATCAGTAAAAAGGCCGGTGCGACCATCGATGCCGCTGCCGCCCAGACGCCGGTGCCAGGTATGTCGCGGTTGATATGCCAAACCGCCAGCATGACCAGCATGGAAATCACGCTGATACAAGCAACCACTAAATCTAGCGTAGCACGATCCAGATTGACCATAGGGGTACCTGGTTGTAACTTCTGGTGAATTCAGGCAGATACACATCAGCTTTGCTTACAGGGACTGGTGCCGGGAAGCAGTACCTGCAAAACCATATTATGACGCAAACTTATGCAAACAAAAGCGAGTAATTATCATCCTCCACAAGCCAGCAGCGTTGCCGTTATCGGTGCCGGGCCAGCAGGCCTGATGGCCGCCGAAACCCTGGCCCTGCGGGGCTTGGCTGTCGATGTCTATGATGCCATGCCTTCGGCTGGACGTAAGTTTTTAATGGCAGGCAAAGGGGGCATGAACCTCACACATTCTGAAAATTCTGTCTCTTTCATGACACGGTATGCCGAGCGTGAAACCCGGCTTGCCCCCATGATCAGCCAGTTTGATGCAACAGCCTTGCGTGCCTGGGTCAAGGACCTGGGCATAGAAACCTATGTAGGCAGTTCTGGCCGGGTGTTCCCGGTTGATATGAAGGCGGCTCCCCTGTTGCGTACCTGGCTGCACCGGCTACGCCAGCAAGGTGTGCGCTTTCACATGCGGCATCGCTGGCTGGGCTGGGATGAGCAAGGCCAGTTACGCTTTGCGACTCCGGATGGTGAAACCTGTCTGCCTGCCAGGGCGCAAGTATTTGCACTCGGCGGTGGCAGCTGGGCCAGGCTGGGGTCGGACGGTGCCTGGGTAAGCCTGCTCAGGCAGCGTGGCTTGGATGTCGCAGATTTGAAGCCCGCCAACTGTGGCTTTGATCTGGACTGGACCACATTTTTCAAGGACAAGTTTGCTGGTCAGCCTTTGTTGACAGTAGCAGCCAGGGTAAAACACAGTACTCAGCCCATGCGCAAGGGACAATTCGTCATCACCTCTACAGGTGTAGAGGGTAGCCTGATTTATGCGCTTTCTGCTGCGCTGCGTCAACAATTGTACAGCCAGGGTCAGGTAGTGCTGGAGCTGGATTTATTGCCAGACACGCCGCTGGAAAAAGTGCTGACTGAGCTTGAGCATCCGCGTGGTTCACGTTCGCTTTCCAGTCATTTGAAAAGCCGTCTGGGTCTGGATGCATTAAAAATGGCCTTGCTGCATGAGTGCCTGGATAAAACAGCGTTCAGCCAGGCACAGCGATTGGCACAGGCCATCAAGGCCTTACCGGTTGTGCTCAAGGCTGCCCGCCCCATCGATGAAGCCATCAGCAGCGCCGGTGGCCTGCGCTTTGAAGCCCTCGATGAAAACCTCATGGCGCTACAGCATCCCGGCCTGTTTTTTGCCGGTGAAATGCTGGACTGGGAAGCACCCACCGGCGGTTACCTGCTGACAGCCTGTTTCGCGACAGCCAGACGAGCCGCAACAGGCGCAGCCAACTGGCTGGAAAACGATCTTGATAACCTGAAATAGTTTCTGCTGGCAAGCGCAGAAATCGGTACAATAATAGTTTCCGCGCTGCATCATTTGATTCTATTCATGAATTTGCATTTCAGGTATTTGTCCGTATGAGTGATTCCCATAACGCTGCGCGCGCCAACGTTACGTGGCGCGGTGCTATACAGGTAGTTCCTGGCAAGATCGTGCCAGCAAAGATAGTCAGCTTTACTTCTGCCAGCATACAAATGCAGTGCAGTGCTGCCCTCAAAGAAAAGCAGACATACCAGATGATGATGGAAGTCCCCAAGCCGGGTGACGCTTCGCAACGCACCCAGGTGGTGTGCAAGGCCACCTGCATTTATTCCATCTTGAGCGGCAATGAATATCGCGCCGCCATGAAATATTTTGAAGTGCCTGAACAGCATACCGCCCTGCTGGCCCACTGGCATGGCTGAGGCTTGATTGAGTCCTGATTGAGACTTGACCAGGGCCAGGACATACCCGCATGATGAGCAGACTAACTTTGCTTATGATATAAACAGGCTTTGATTTATTTGCCTGCGCATCATGTCCAAAGATACTGTTTTACCCGAAACCGCCCAGCGCGTTGCCCAATTACTGCATAGTCTCGGGCATGACCAGACTGTGGTCATGTTGCCAGAAACCGGCAAGACTTCTGCGGAGGCCGCAGCAGGCCTGGGTTGCCAGGTTGCCGAAATCGCCAAATCCATCGTCTTTCGTCGTCTGGCCGATGACGCTGCTGTCATGGTCGTTGCCAGTGGCATTAACCGCGTCGATGAACACAAGGTCGCAGCCATTGTCGGCCCGCTGGGCAAGGCTGATGCCCGCTTCGTCAAGGAAAAAATCGGCTACGCCATAGGCGGCGTCTGCCCTATCGGCCATGTAGAAAAAACCGTCATGCTCATCGATGAAGACTTGCTGCAATACCCGCATGTCTGGGCTGCTGCCGGTCACCCACATGCCGTCTTCAGACTGACACCTGAGCAATTGAAAAACATGACAGGCGCACCGGTCGCTGATGTGGCTTTACGCGCATGAATATCCTGTATGAATTTGACCCGGCCCAGTTTGTCATGAAGCCAGGTGCGACCGTGCCTTCACCCTGCGTGAATATCTGCCGCATGGATGAGAAGACAGGCTTGTGCACAGGCTGCTATCGCAACATCGATGAAATCATTTGCTGGAGCAAGGCAGACAATCACAAGAAGCTGGAAATCTGGGATCTGGTGCAGCAAAGAATGCTGCCCTGAATATTCCTCAAGTTATTGCCCAAGTAGCGCACATGCCATCACGAAAGGATAATGAGTGAAACAACTGGACTGGTATTTCGATTTTATTTCTCCTTTCGCTTATTTGCAGAGTGAAATGCTGCATCAACTGCAAGGCGTGTCGCAGATCACTTACCGCCCGGTTTTATTTGCTGGTCTGCTCAATCACTGGGATAACAAGGGCCCGGCAGAAATCGCACCCAAACGCCAGTGGACCTTTGAGCATTGCGTCTGGCTGGCACACAAACATGGTATCCCTTTGCGCATGCTGCCTGAGCATCCCTTTAACCCCCTGCCTTTATTGCGCCTGTGTCTGGCTCTGGGCAGCACGCAAGCTGTGGTGCAGCGGCTATTCCGCTTTGTCTGGCGCGACGGTCATATACCGGCGCAGACAGAACACTGGCAAGCTCTGCTGGATGAATTGCAAGTGACGCCAGCCATGCTCGATGATGCCGCCGTCAAGGAGGCATTAAAACGCAATGGTGAACTTGCCATTGCTGCCCGCGTGTTTGGCGTGCCGACTGCTGTTGTTGATGGACGCTGTTTTGGGGGCTTGATGGTACAGACATGTTGCAAGCTTATCTGCAAGGCGACGCCTTCTTCACATCGGCAGAACTGGCAGCTGCGCAAAGCATGCCTTATGGTCAGCAACGCAAGATAGCAGGCAAAACATGATGCAACTGCCTGACTGCATGCAAGTGTTTGAACGGGGCTGGTTGTCCTCGAATAATATCCTGTTCATTGATGAACAGCAGACTGCCCTCGTCGATAGCGGCTACTTCAGCCATGTTGCACAGACTCTGGAACTGATACAACATGCCCTGAATGGCCGCAAGCTGGATTTGCTGGTCAACACCCATTTGCATTCCGACCATTGCGGTGGTAATGCCAGCCTGCAGCGCCAATATGGTTGCCGCACCCTGATTCCGGTTGCCGATACGCCTGCAGTGGCAGCCTGGGATGAAGCGGCACTGACTTATGTTGCGACAGGCCAGCGCTGCGAGCGCTTCAGTTTTGATGCAGCGATACAGCATGGCGATGAATTGCAACTAGGCGGTATGGACTGGCAAGTACTGTCTGCACCTGGCCATAACCCGCATTCCATGATCCTGTACTGCGCGCAGGAAGGCATACTGATTTCTGCCGACGCCCTGTGGGAAAACGGCTTTGGCGTGATCTTCCCTGAGCTTGAAGGTGAATCCGGTTTTGCCGAACAGGCGGCGATATTGCAAGTCATACGTGAGCTCAATCCACGCATCGTCATCCCCGGCCATGGCCGGGCGTTTGACGATGTGACGGCAGCCTTGCAAAGGGCAGAATCACGGCTCGACTATCTGCGTACCGACCCGCGCCGCAATGCCCGCAATGCCGTCAAGGTCATGCTGGCTTTCATCTTGCTGGAGTCACAGCAAATGAGTCTCGCTACCGCCATCACACAACTCGGCGGCACACGTACCATCACTTCTTCTGCCAGCCTGCTGGGCATAGAGCCGCATGCGCTGATACCGCAAATGGCTGATGAACTGGTCAGGGCAGGGGCCGCAAGGCTGGAAGGCGATATGCTGATCAGCACACGATAGTCTATTGTCCATTCAATTAAATCCAAACTGGAAATACCATGTTGCATCACATCTCCCTGGGTGTCCGCGATCTGGCGCTGGCTGGCGCATTTTACGATGCCGCCCTCGCTGCCCTCGGTTATCGTCGCGTGTTTGAAGACGACACCGCAATAGGCTATGGCCTGTACGACGATAAAGATATCCTGTGCCTGAAATTGAGGCCGGATGCAAGCCCGCCGGGCCCGGGTTTTCATCTGGCGTTTACTGCCAGCACGCGCAAGGCAGTTGATCATTTTCATGCGGCAGCACTGGCCATCGCTGGCAATGATCATGGCGCACCGGGTTTGCGCCCTGATTATGGCGAGTATTATTACGCTGCGTTTTTGATTGACCCGGATGGTCATCACATAGAGGCTGTGACCAAGGTCACCGAATAGAGCATGACGCCCACGGTACACAATGCCAGAGCCTTACAGTTTTATGCGAAGCAGAATTATGTAGATATAGGCAGCACAAGTTTTCTGATGGATGGCGAGGCACATGAAAATCGAGTGTTGTGCAAGCATTTAAAAACGCTTAAATAATATCTGCCCCACGCTCATCCAGTAACTGCCTGAGTACGGATCTGTGGCAGTGGCTCTCATTTTCACAATAGCAACCCACAGAAAAATTCGTGGTCTTCGACATCGCCGCCAGCAAATCCAGTACCTTGCTGGCATCGGCTTCCTGCATTTCTGCCCTGAAGCTGCGTTCAAATTTTTTCCATTCAACTGATGTACTGGCAGCTTTTCCCTGTGCCATCAAGTCTGCACTCGGTGACAGATTGGGAAACCAGACATCATAGTAATCGCGGCTGGCAAATTCAGCCTTGGGCACGCCGCGTGGTGGTCGTCTCACCGTACCTATGCGCAAACCTTCACCGGCGGCGCGGGCAGTTCCCAACTGGACTATGCGTATGCTCATTTCTCTCTCCTCATCTGGAGCCGGACAGGGTGGCAAGGAATAAAAATAAACCTGCGGCCTGCCCGGCCATGCCTGGTGTTGATTGATTATAGTGCCTGATTTTTCAATCCCAATACTTCGATTTTTTCTATACTGGGCGGGCCGGTAAATAATTCTTCAGCCTTTGCCATCAAGGCTTGCGCAATCGGCCCTTGCAGATGGACCTGGCGACCAGCTTCCGTCTCAAACGCATCAAAGACACCGAAAACATTGTCAGACAATTGCAGGGCAAACCAGATGGGCGTCGTGCTTTCCTGATTGGCCAGAGCCAGGCCCATTTCCAGAAAGGCGGCGACATCGGCAGCTTTGCCAGGTTTGGCTTCAAAGCGGGCGAACAGGGCGTGCTTGATCATGATTTTTCTCCTTGTGCTTGTATCTATGTTTGCATCGCAGGATTGCGATGAAGTGAGACTTTACAGATCAAAGGACTTGCGTGATACTGGCGCGATTGACATCTTTGGTATGAATATTGCCATGAGCCTTCTATGAACATCAACATCCTCGCCCTTGATGGCGTTTTCGATACCGGCCTGTCCATCGTCCTTGATGCGCTGACGACGGCGAATGAATTATCGCCTTTGCAGGCCAACCCGGCGCCACCCTTTAAAGTATCTTTGGTCGGCACGCGGCGGCGTGTGCAAACTGCACAAGGTATGAGTGTGACCGTGGCGCGGGCGGATGAAGTGCCTACACCTGATCTTGTCATCGTCCCTGCGCTGGGCTACAAAATGCCGGATACCCTGATGCAGGCACTGGCACGCCCTGACGTGCAAGACGCGAGTGTGGCTTTGCGCGACTGGGCCGATGATGGTGTGCGTATCGCCGCTGCCTGCATAGGCACCTTCGTACTGGCAGAAAGCGGTGTGCTTGACGAACGGGATGCGACGACTACCTGGTGGCTCAATCCCCTGTTCCGCCAGCGTTATCCAACGGTGCGCCTGAACACCAGTCACATGATAGTCCAGTCCGGCCAGTTCCTGACTGCGGGTGCAGCCTTCAGTCACATGGACATGATGCTGTGGCTGATACGCCAGAGCAATCCAGAGCTGGCAAATCTGGTCGCAAGTTATCTGGTAGTTGATAGCCGGCCTTCACAAACGGCCTACATCATTTCTGATCACCTCGCGCACGCTGACCCCATGGTGGAACGCTTCGACCGCTGGGCGCGCAGTCATCTTGACCAGGGCTTTAACCTGGACGAGGCAGCCTATGCACTGGCAACCAGCAAGCGCACGCTGGCGCGGCGTATTCATGAAGTATTGGGCAAGACGCCAGTGTCATATGTGCAGGATTTGCGTATAGAAAAAGCGGTGCATTTGTTGAAGACGTCCAATCAAAGTGTGGAGCAGATTGCGGGGCTGGTGGGGTATGCGGATGGGGTGACTTTGCGGACTTTGTTGAGGCGGAGGTTGGGGAAGGGGATACGGGAGATCAGGGTAGGGTGAGGACTTGCTGGCTTGTCGGCGACACGCAGCCGAGCCAACGATTCTTTGATTTACGGACTATCCTCGCTACGTCATTCCAGCAAGCTTTTAGCTGGAATCCAGTGGCGTTCGTTGCATTCCCTTGAAGGCTAATAATTTTAGGGATGTGAAATTTTACGAATCAGATTTTCAAATACCTGCGCACGCAATTTAAGGCTGCAGGCCGGGGGTAGCCCGGCAGCTACTCCCATTTCTTGTCGTCGCCAAGAAAAGGAAGCAAAAGAAGGCGACCCAGGCGTAGCCGCCCCTAAAGGGGTTCCCGTTTATGCAGTACAAAAAATGGGAAGATCCGAAACTCGCTTCGCTCAGACAGCGGCTCTTCTTATTCCATTTTCTGTACTGCACAAACGGCGGCTACACATGGGAACTGCAAAATTCAAAAGCAACAGCAACAGCAACTTCAAAAACAACGTCAACACGACCGCCACTCATGTATTTGGTATTGGTTTAATCGACGTTAAGATTGAGATGGCTACCACCTACTTCAAACGATAATCCGCCTCAGAAAACGAACTCACCGGAGCCAGATCCGCATACTCCGTAGTCCTGCCTTGCTGCTTCGCCATGAAAGCCTCCATGAGGTTACTGCTTTGCCAGATACCTGATTGCAACCAGCCCATTTGTTGGAGGGCGTCGTGGGTGCTGTGGTCGCGGGCGTAGTGGATGGCTTGTTTGCTGCCCCAGATGGCGACCGGAGGTTTTTCGGCGATTTCTGTGGCCATTTGCTGGGCGGCTGCCAGCATGGCTTCCTGGGTGTCGAATACCTCATTGAGCAGGCCGACGGCGAGGGCGCGTTGTGCGGGCAGGCGGCGGCCGGTGTAGGCCATCTCGTGGACTATGCCTTCAGGAATGAGCTTGGGCAGGCGTTGCAAAGTGCCGAGGTCGGCGGTCATGCCTATGTTGATTTCCTGTATGCAGAAAAAAGCATCGCTGCTGGCCAGGCGTATGTCGCTGGCACAGATCATATCGACGCCGCCGCCTATGCAGCCACCGTGGATGGCGGTGATGACAGGCATGCGCAGGGATTCGATAAGATTGAAGGCATGATGCATGTCTTTCAGTGCCAGGGCGATATTGGCGCGGCCAACGGCGCTGGCATCGTCGAGTGTGATACCACCACCGGCGAAGACATCCAGTGCCATGCCAGCGGTAAAGTGTTTGCCGGTAGAAGAAATGATGAGTACGCGGGCATTCGCCTGGTTTTGCAGGTTTTGCAAAATCTCTGTCAGTTCACGGAAAAACACGGGCTGCATGGTGTTCAGCGTGGCCGGGCGGTTCAGGCGCAGGTGGGCGATCTTGTTGCTGATACTGAAGTCAAAACATTGATAAGTCATGGTGTCTCCACAGAATTTTTATTTGCACGGTAAAATCATACTGGATATATGCAACATATCTGTTGTCTGTGCTTCAGCTTAGAGGATATCGACTATGACTCATGATTCACCCGCTTCACGCTTACCTTCCGTTTTGCAGCACCTGAGCCTGCCCGTCATAGGTTCCCCCCTGTTCATTGCCAGTGGCCCCAAGCTCGTCGCGGCGCAATGCAAGGCAGGCATAGTAGGTTCTTTCCCGGCTCTGAATGCCAGACCGGCAGAGTTACTCGATGTCTGGCTGACAGAATTGCAGGCCGAGCTGGCAGCACACCAGGAAGCCCATCCAGATGCGGTGATAGGCCCGATTGCGGTGAACCAGATCGTCCATCAATCCAATGACAGGCTCGCGCATGATGTTGAAGTCTGCGTCAAGCATCAGATACCCATCATTATTTCATCGCTACGTGCACCGCCGCCAGAGATGCTGGATGCGATACACAGCTATGGTGGCATCGTCATGCATGATGTGATTTCGATACGCCATGCGCAAAAAGCGCTGGAAGCCGGGGTTGATGGTTTGATACTGGTGGCAGCCGGTGCGGGTGGTCATGCGGGTGGGCTGTCGCCATTTGCCCTGGTCGGTGAAGTCAGGCGTTTCTTCGACGGCCCGATTGCACTGTCAGGTTCTATTGCAACAGGTGATGCCGTATTGGCAGCACAGGCCATGGGGGCCGACTTTGCCTACATAGGCTCGCGCTGGCTGGCGACTGTGGAATCCAATGTTGATGAAGCTTATCGCCAGGCCATTCTCGATTCAGCAGCGGCGGATATCGTCTATACCAATCTGTTCACTGGCGTGCATGGCAATTACCTCAAGAAATCCATCGTCGCTGCCGGCTTGGACCCGGACAATCTGCCCGTGGCGGACAAGAGCCAGATGAACTTTGGTTCTGGTGGCGGCAGCAAGGCCAAGGCCTGGCGTGACATCTGGGGTGCTGGTCAGGGTGTGGGTTTGATGGATGAAGTGCTGACCGTGGCAGAAGTGGTGGCACGTCTGAAATCGGAATATGCGGCGGCGAAAGCGCGCGTATTATCTTTATGATCAATTAATTATCAGGAATATCATGAGTAAAGCTTATGTCGTTGCAGAAATCCAGGTCACCAATGCCGATGCCTATGCCGAATACCGGCCACTGGCAACTGCCAGCGTAGCCCAGTATGGCGGGCAATTCCTGGTACGCGGTGGTACACGGGTGCAAAAAGAGGGCAGGGACGATGCCCATAATGAAGGCTGGCGCTCGGTACTGGTTGAATTCCCCAGTCTGCAACAGGCGCAACTCTGGTATGACTCGGTTGAATATGCGAAAGCCATGGAAATCCGCCATGCCAATTCCATAGGACGTCTGTTCATCGTTGAAGGCATATAAGCCGGGAGAGTGGCAGCGGGTTTGGCATAAAAACCACAAATTGCCCACAGGATTCAAGTTTGCAAAGAGACTTGCCGTAACTAGGGTATCTCTGTGCAAACCGAATCCTGAATGCTACCCATTATGCGCCGCTCCCTCGCCTTGCTATTCCCCATGTTGTTGGCCCTGTCTGCCCAGGCGAACGACCCGCCGCCATCCAAACCCATCAAGCCGGCCTCAGCAAAAGAAGAAGCATCCAGTTCGGCTTCAGCATCTGCCTCAGCTTCCGCCAAGGAAGAGCGCAAGTCATCTTCCAAAGAAGGCAAAGAAAGCAAGGAGTCTGCCAAAGAGGCTGCCGCCCGTGCCAAGGAAGCCCTGGCTGCCGATGAACTGGCGGCACGCATAGCCGAGCGCCTGAGTGTTATTCGCAAAGACAAGGATGAGGCCGCAGCGCGCAGCCAGCCAAGGCCGGTCGTAAGGCCAGCCTACGCGCCACCCGTGCGCAGGCCAGAGAGCGCCAGGGCTAAAACAGATCATGGCACCAATAGCGCTGCAGCAGCAGGAGCGCTGGCCGCCAGCCATGCCGATATACACTGGAGTTATCAGGGCGAGGGCGGCCCCTTGAACTGGGGCAAGCTCAATACTGCCAATGCCAAATGCGACAGCGGTGACAGGCAATCCCCTATCGATATACGTGATGGCATCAAGGTGAATCTTGACCCTATCGCCTTTGATTACAAACCCAGCCGTTTTTCTGTGCTTGATAATGGTCATACCATACAGGTTAATATAGGTGCAGGTAACTATATCAATGTGCTGGGCCACAATTATGAGCTGGTGCAATTCCATTTCCATAAACCGTCTGAAGAGCGCGTCAATGGCAAGAGCTTTGAAATGGTTGCCCATCTGGTGCACAAGGATGCTGATGGCAAACTGGCCGTGGTCGCCGTGCTGATAGAGCGGGGCAAATCACATAGCCTGGTGCAGCAGGTATGGAATAACCTGCCGCTGGAAAAAAATGATCCCGTGCAGGCGTTGACGACCATGGACATGAATGACATCCTGCCCGTCAAGCGTGACTACTATACCTATATGGGCTCGCTGACGACACCACCCTGCAGCGAGGGCGTGTTATGGCTGGTCATGAAAGAGCCGGTAGAAATTTCACCTGACCAGTTGATCATATTCAGCCGCCTGTATCCCATGAATGCACGGCCCATACAAAAGAACTCTGGTCGTTTGATCAAGGAATCGAATTAAGCAACAAGCATTGCCTGCGGTGTTTCTATGAGGCCGGCCAGTCCGGCCTCAATTCTTTGCGCACCACCAGTTTCAAACCTGACCAGATGTCGCTGACAGCACAGACTTTGATATCGACATAGCCCATAGGTAGCGCCACTTCTCTTATCGTGTCTTCCGTGATATCGGTAGGCACTTTCGAGGCTTTCTTGGGCCAGGACACCCATATCGCGGCATCGCTTCTTAAACTGCTTTTGTATGCCAGTAATTCTTTGACGAGGACAGCTTTTTTGTCGGTGAACAGATGGACGATATCAGTTGCTGACGCAGGCTTTTTGTCAAACACCACGCCATCTGGCAAGGCTGTCAGCAGATCATGATAATTATCCGGTGCATGTCTGGCACAGACATGGCTACCAGCCTGTATGCCCAGTTTCTTCGTCAGTGGTGTATCTGAATAGCCAGTGGATGTCGGGTTCATCGCAAACAAAAAATTAAAAAGCAGTACCTTTTCAGATACTGCTTTACATCAATCAAGTGAGCTTGAACAGCATTTACTTGTAGATACCACAACCAACCACAACATCGTCCGATTTCTCAAAATAAGTGGATTTCAGTTCTATTGCCTTGGTGGTCGGGTTCGGCCATTTGTAGTCTATCCAGCCCTTGCCCTTGCTCTTCGCCGCTGCCAGCATTTCTTCTATGAAGGCCTTGTTATCAACATCTTTTAAGGTACTGATATTTTTTCCAAGTAGCTTGGGGTTTGCGCCATGTGCCAGGGTTTTGCCACTCAGGTCGAGTACAAAAATATACAGGTCGCGGTCGCTGAAGCTGCCTTTAGGATTATTAAATTCAGGGTAGGCTGCGTCTGCTCCCTTGGCCTTGATATAGGCAATAGCTTTTTTGACCATGGCTTCAGCTTCTTGCGCTGTGCCGTGGTCTGCTGCCATGACGCTTTGGCTGACAAAAATACTGAACAAAGCCAGTGTCAGGAATTTAATGAAACTACGCATGATAAGTCTCCTTTATTGTGGGATACCAAATTCCGGTAGTTCATCAAACTCCAGGAATCTGATATCCCTCAACATACAACTATCTGTGCTTCATTACTACTTATCTTGCACTCAAGTAACAATAATTAGCTTTGCTTATGCTGGTTTATAAGGCAGCTCACGCCAGCGCTTGCCACTGACCCTGGCGATGGCATTCGCAAAAGCGGGTGCCAGCGCAGGTAAGCCAGGCTCACCCATACCGGTAGGTGCATCCGCACTGGGCACGATGTGCACGGCAACCTGTGGCATGTCGGTAATGCGCGGCACGACAAAATCACCAAAATTGCTTTGCTCGACCACACCATCCTTGAGTGTGATCGCCGCACCTGGCAGGCACATCGACAAGCCCATCAGTGCCGCACCCTGTACCTGTGCTTCCACGCTTTTGGGATTGACCGCCAGATTGCAATGCACACCGGCAGTGACCTTGTGCAGTTTGGGCTGACCATTCTTCATGGATGCTTCAACCACGTAAGCAACGACAGACGAGAATGACTCATGCACAGCCACACCATAGGAACGGCCTGCTGGCAGTTTCTTTTTGCCATAACCAGACTTTTCTACCGCCAGTTGCAATGCCGCTTTATGTCGTGGATGTTTGTCACCCATCAGTTTCAGGCGGTAAGCCACCGGGTCTTGCTTGGTAGTCTGGGCAATTTCATCGATCAGGGTTTCCATGACAAAGGCGGTGTGGGTGGAACCCACACTGCGCCACCATAAGACCGGCACATTGATCTTGGGATGATGAACAGACAGGCGCATAGGCATTTCATACGGTTCTTTCATGCCCTCGACTGCGGTGATATCCACGCCATCCTTGACCATCATGGATTCAAACGGTGTGCCACCAACGATGGACTGGCCGACGATGACATGGTCCCAGCCCAGGATATTGCCCTGGGCATCAAAACCGATTTCGGCCTTGTGCAAATGCATGGGGCGGTAGTAACCACCTTTGACATCATCCTCACGGCTCCACAGCGTGCGTACCGGGGCATCCAGTCCTGCTGTTTGCGCTGCCTTGGCGACATTGCAGGCTTCCACCACATAGTCACTGGTGGCAATTGCCCGGCGGCCAAAGCCGCCGCCTGCATACTGGGTATGCACGGCGATATTTTCCGGCTTCAGGCCCAGGGTCTTGGCGGCTGCAAAACCATCGAGGCCAGGCATTTGCGTGCCCATCCATAATTCTGCCTTGTCACCTTTGATGGCAACCGTGCAGTTCAGCGGTTCCATAGGCGTGTGCGCAAGGTAGGGGAAGGCAAATTCGGCATTCAGCTTATGCGCTGCTGCCGCTATCTTGGAAACATCATCATTGAACTTCAGCGCACCCGGCTTCTTGGCCAGTTCCTTATAGGTCGCCAGCATTTTGGTGGAATCGACTTTTTCAACGCCGTCAGTATCCCATTCCAGCTTCAGTACATCGCGGGCCTGTTTGGCTGGCCAATAACCGGTCGCAATAATCGCCACGCCCTCTCCACCACGGTCTGTCGGCACGCGCAGCACTGCTTTGACACCCTTGATGGTTTTTGCCGCTGTGTCATCAATAGTTTTGACCTTGGCACCGAATACTGGTGGCCGTGCGACTACCGCAGTCAGCATGCCGGGCAAATGGGTATCAATACCAAAATCCTGGGTGCCTGTGGATTTGGCTTTGGCATCGAGGCGGCCGGTGGGTTTGCCTATCAGGCGGAAATTTTTCGGATCTTTCAGCGTAACTTTTTCTGGCACTGGCAATTTCATCGCGGCATCAGCCAGCTCGCCATAACCCAGCTTTTTGCCACCGGGGCCAATGACATTGCCATTCTCGGTACGCAGGCTACTAGGATCAACTTGCCACTGGTTGGCTGCAGCCTGTACCAGCATGGCACGGGTGCGGGCACCCAGTTCGCGGTACTGGGTATAGGAATGAGCGATGGAATTCGAGCCCCCCGTCAAATGCATGCCAAATGCCGGGTCGACATAGGCTGGGTGGTTATTGCCATTCGCGCTTTTGACCTTGGACCAGTCGGCATCGAGTTCTTCTGCCAGTATCAGCGGCAGGCTGGTTTGCACACCCTGGCCAAATTCCAGGCGGTTGAAGGTGACGGTGACTGTGCCATCCTTGGCGATCTGTACGAATGCGCCAGGTTGTTCGGTGGGCTTCAGGCCTGCGGGTGCTTTAGCAGTATCCTGTGCTGTTGCCAGCATGGGATAGCAACCCAGGGCAAAGCCGCTGGCTGTTGCCATCTTCAAGAAACTGCGGCGGCTCAGGCCAGTAGAGGTTGTTTCTGGTGTGGATTGCAATAGAGCTTGCAAATGGCGTGGCATCTCATCGAGGCGGGCTTCAAAATGCATGGCTATTCTCCTCAGGCCAGAGTGGATGCAGCATCATGGATGGCAGCGCGGATGCGCACATAGGTACCACATCGGCAGATATTGCCTGCCATGGCACTGTCGATGTCGGCATCGCTGGGTTTCCTGTTGGTTTTGAGCAGGGCAGTGGCACTCATGATCTGGCCGCTCTGGCAGTAACCGCACTGGGCCACGTCATGCTTGACCCAGGCGGCTTGCACTGCCTTGCCGACCTTGTCCTGGCTCATGGCTTCGATGGTGGTGATTTTTTGGCCCGCAACGGCAGAGATGGGTGTCACGCAAGAGCGTATCGCCTGGCCGTTCAAATGCACGGTGCAGGCACCACACAATGCTGCACCGCAGCCAAACTTGGTGCCGGTCAGGCCCAGGGAATCACGTAGCGCCCATAGCACGGGCGTGGAAGGATCGGCATCTACCTGGTGTTCTTTGCTATTGATATTCAGTGCAGTCATGGAACGAATCTCCATCTGGTGAGTTGGTTGCAGGGCAGAACAGGAAAAAAACGGGGAAAACAGAGTGGGCAAGTCTGGTTGGCAGGCTCACCCATATTTGGTTTACTTAACTACTATAGAATATTTTTGGCGTTTGGGTGCAAGACGAACAAAAACCACGAAAAAGCTGTCTTTTCCGTGGTTTTTTGTTGCTCCAGCATCAGAGGTGTCTGGCTTTATTCGTATTTGCGGGCGTCGTCTATTACCTTGCCATCATTCGCCAGGCTGCCGGGCGCAACAAACTGCACATCACCGCGCAATTTTGTGACATCGCGCAGACTATCGACAATCGCGGCTTGCAACACAGGGTTGGCCACTACAGTTTCACAATGCAGACTCATGACATCGTTCGCCATTTCACCGGTGACGACCAGCCTGGCCTTGCTGATTTCAGGATGGCGTTTGACCACTTCTGCAACTTGCGAAGGATGGACAAACATGCCCTTGACCTTGGTAGTCTGGTCTGCCCGCCCCATCCAGCCCTTGATGCGCTGGTTGGTGCGGCCACAGGGCGAGATGCCCGGCAGTATCGCTGACATATCTCCAGTACCAAAACGTATCAGCGGGTAATCGGGGTTGAAGGACGTGATGAGCACTTCGCCGACTTCACCTTCCGCCACCAGGTCGCCCGTACCGGGACGGACGATTTCGAGTATCAAATCTTCATCCAGTATCATGCCGGGATTGACCTGGCCACCGGTCACGCTTTCATAGGCAATATTACCTATGTCGGCAGAGGCATAGATTTGCAATACCTGGGCCACACCATGTTCCTGCAACCATTTGCGCAGGGAAGGTGGCAGGGCTTCGGCACCGACAATGGCGCGCTGTACGCTGGAAATATCGGCACCCATGTCCAGGGCTTTTTCCAGGATGATTTTCAAAAAACTTGGCGTGCCTATATAGGCGTCAGGCCGCAGTTCTGCCATGGCCTGTACTTGCATTTCCGTCTGCCCTATGCCAGCCGGGATTACGGCGCAACCTATGCGGGCAGCAGCGCTTTCCACCATGAAGGCGGCAGGCGTGAAATGATAGGAAAAACAGTTTTGCAAGAGATGACCTGCCCGCAAACCTATGGCATGCATGGGGCGGGCAAAGCGCCACCAGTCCTGACCACGGCCTTCCGGGTCAAAGATGGGGCCGGGTGACATGAAGATATGCCCCATCTGGCGTGCAGGCGTGGTATTCAGGCCACCAAAGGGTGGCAAGGCTTTTTGCAAATCCTTGAGATCGGATTTGCGTGTCACTGGCAATTGCGCCAGCGCGCTGCGGCTCTTGATGTCATGCGCATCCACTCCCTGCAATATCCTGCCCCAGCCTTCCGCGGTCTGGGCGTGGGCAATCAGTTGCGGCAGCTTGTTCATCAGCGCTTGTTCGCGGCTTTGTGGATTGCGGGTTTCCAGGGCGTCCAGATAGTCACTCATGAGCATGCTCTATAGTGGGTTGATTGCTTCTTCAAGATTTTGTATTGCTTTGGTATCGGATAGTTGGCTCTGTACATAAGGCTTATGCCAGCCAGCGCTTGCGCCTGCGATAAAATTTCATATCCTTGAAACTCTTGCGGCCTGCGCCTGAGACACCAAGATAAAATTCCTTGACGTCTTCATTGCTGCTGAGATCCTTGGCATCCCCTTCCATAACGACCCTGCCGTTTTCCAGGATGTAGCCAAAGTCGGCATAACGCAGGGCGACATTGGTATTTTGTTCGGCCAGCAGGAAAGACACTTTTTCCTGCACGTTGAGACTTTTGACAATCTCAAAAATTTCTTCGACCAGTTGCGGTGCTATACCCATCGATGGTTCATCAAGCAAGATCATCGACGGCTTGGCCATCAAGGCCCGGCCTATCGCGCACATCTGCTGTTCACCACCCGAGGTATAACCAGCTTGCGAATTACGGCGCTCGCGCAGACGCGGGAAGTAGTGATACACCTTTTCCAGTTCCGCCTTGAGTTCGCTGCGTGACAGGCTGCGCGTGTAGGCACCAGTCAGCAGGTTTTCTTCCACCGTCAAATGCCCAAAGCAGTGGCGGCCTTCCATGACCTGTGACAGGCCACGCTTGACCAGTTCATTCGGCGTCAGGTGATCAACCCGCTGCCCGCGGAAAGTAATATCGCCCTTGGTGATATCGCCGCGCTCGTTACGCAGCAGCGTTGATATCGCTTTCAGCGTGGTTGATTTACCTGCGCCATTGGCACCCAGCAAGGCTACAATTTTCCCTTGTGGTACTTGCAGGGAAATACCTTTCAACACCAGGATCACATGATCGTAGATGACTTCGATATTGTTGACGCTGAGATAGGCGATGTCGGTCGCTGCTGCCGTTGCCGCCGTTGCCGCTTCTGCCGTGATGCTATGAACGCTCATGATCGTGATCTGCAATGATTTGTACAAAGGGGGCGGAGGCACAGTCTGGCCTCCGCTGGTTACTGCTTACCGCTTACTTCAAACAGGCAGGCGTGATTTTTTTCTCAGCCGCATATTTGTTGGAAGACTCTTCCAGCATGGCGCGTGTCAAAGCCTTGTCACCAGTAACCCAGTTAGGTGTGATGGCCTTCCATTTATCACCTGTCCATTGCTGTACTTTGACAGCGCCGGAACCTTCATGATCTTCGCAAGAAGTTTTCACAGGCGGGAACATGCCCATTGCACCCAGCGCTTTTTGACGTGCTTCATCGACGTTCAGGTTTTCAAAGCCCCAGCGGATTTGCTCGGAAGTCATGAGCTTGCCCTTGCCGAATTTTTCCTGCGCTTTCAAAATGGCTTCAGTCCACAGAATAGCGGCCGTTACACCACGCATGTGATACACAGAACCGACACGGGTCTTGTCACCGAGGTTACCTTTGCCAGCCGCATACACCTTGCTGCGGATTTCATCGAGCACAGGATAATTACCCGGTGTATTGAAAGTCATCGCGGTATAGCCTTTTGCTGCATCGCCAGCTGGAATTGCATCTTCTTCTGAACCTGCCCACCAGACACCCAGCATTTTTTCGCGTGAATAACCATTGCGTTGTGCGGTCTTGATCGCCACTGCATTCATGACTCCCCAGCCCCACAGGATCACATAATCAGGATTGGCCTGACGGATTTGCAGCCATTGCGATTGCTGTTCATTACCGGGATGGGCAACCGGGATCTTGATGAGCTCGAAACCATATTGTTTGGCCTGTGCATCCAGTACCGGGATAGGCTCTTTACCAAAGGCAGAATCATGGTAGAGATGGACGATTTTCTTGCCCTTGAGTTTGTCCATGCCACCAGATTTATCGCCGAGGTATTTGGTCATGGCCGCAGCCTGGTTCCAGTAACTGGTGATGAGTGGGAATACATAAGGGAAGACTTTGCCATTGGCAGCATCTGAACGGCCATAACCCAGTGTCGTCAAAGGAATTTTATCTTCCGCAACACGGTCAAGAATACCGTAGGCAATACCGGTAGACAGTGGTTCTACCAGTGAGGCACCGCCCTGGGTTTTTTTCAAACGCTCATAGCATTCGACACCGCGCGAGGCATTGTATTCAGTCTCGCATTCTTCCCAGGAAATTTTGACGCCATTCAAGCCACCCTTGGCATTGACCAGATTGAAATAATCAATGGCACCGCCGTAAAAGCCTGAGCCGCCAGCCGCATACGGGCCTACACGATATGACAGGATGGGAATGAATTGATCATTCGCCTGGGCCGCATTGACAGCACCCAGGATTGCCGAGGCCATCAGCAGGGATTTAAGCAGTTTCATATTGTCTCCTTATGGTTTTGGATGGATATTGCCTGATGCTTTTCTACCTCTTATTGCAAAGGCGAAGCATCTTTATTATGAACTCTCTTTTACTGTTGGTACTAATCTTGTTGCTGGCACTCAATGTGGGAAAGGCCAGAGTCGCAATTTTTCTTTGGTGATTTGCCACAACCTCGCCAGACCATGTGGTTCTACAATCAGGAAGAAAATAATCAATGCGCCAAATACCATCAGTTCCAGGTTCGATGCCACATTGGTCGGCAAAGACAGACCATGGGCAATCAGGTTCAGCACGATGGGCAGCAGGATGATAAAAGCAGAACCCAGGAAAGAACCGAGTATGGAACCAACACCACCGATGATGATCATGAACAGGATACGGAAAGACAGGTCAAGGTTATAGGCCTCAGGTTCCACCGTACCGAGATAAGCATAGGCATACAGGGCACCGGCAATGCCACAGTAAAATGAAGACACCGCAAAGGCCAGCAATTTGGTACGCATGAGGCGGAAACCGATGACTTCTGCCGCCACGTCCATGTCACGCACTGCCATCCATGAGCGGCCCACGTTCGATCTCACCATATTCTTGGCCAGCATGGCCATGACACAGACGACGGTCAGCGTAAGCAAATACTTTTTAACCGGTGTATTGATGGCCATGCCGAGTATCACCATCTCTTGCGCCGTGATGACGCCAGAAGAGCTGTAATTGGTAAACCACTGTATCTTGGTCAGACACCAGACCACAAAGAATTGTGTTGCCAGCGTCGCCGCTGCCAGGTAAAAACCGCGTATGCGCAATGAGGGCAAACCAAAGGCAATACCCACCATGGCTGCCGACAAACCACCCAGCACAAAAGCCAGCAAGACCGGGATGCCGGGTATGCGCAAGACAAAGTTATAAGAGGCAAAAGCACCCACCGCCATGAAGGCTGCCGAACCCAGCGACAATTGACCTGCATAACCAGTCAGGATATTCAAGCCCAGTGCTGCCAGCGAGAAAATCAGGAAGGGGATGAAGATCGCTGAAAATGCATAATCGGTTGCCAGCCCGGGTACGGCAACAAATGCTGCAATAAGGACGACGGCAATACCGATACGGTCTTGCCGTATCGGGAATATCTGGTTATCTGCCTGATAGCTTGTTTTAAACTGACCTGCTTCACGGTAGAACATGTTGTTCCTCTACGCTGCTAATGATGCTTGATTATGTTGAACTGCAAGACATTAAATCCTGCGTATGATTTTTTCACCAAACAAACCTTCGGGCCTTACCAGCAGGAACAATAATGCCAGCACATACGGGAACCAGCCCTCTATGCCACCACCGACCAATGGGCCTATATATACTTCGGCGAGTTTTTCAGATGCACCAATGATGAGGCCACCAACAATCGCACCGGGGACGGAAGTAAAGCCGCCCAAAATCAATACCGGCAAGGCTTTCAAGGCGACAAAGGTCAATGCAAACTGCACACCATTACGTGCACCCCACAACAAGCCTGCAACCAGGGCGACAAAACCGGCAACCGCCCAGACTATGCCCCAGATTTGTTGCAGTGGAATACCAACTGCCAGCGCTGCCTGGTGATCATCTGCCACCGCCCGCAAGGCGCGGCCTATCTTGGTTTTTGAAAACAGCAGGGCCAGACCAGTTACCAGCAGAGCACAGATCAAAGCGGCAATCACATCGAATTGCGATACCAAGATATTGAATTTCTCCATGAAATATTCTATGGGTACGTCTTCAATAGGCAATGTCAGCTTGTGTGGCTGAGAACCCCATAACAATTGTGCCAGGCCTTCGATGAAAAAGGTCAGGCCTATGGTGGCCATGAACAGGGTAATCTCAGGCTGATTGACCAGCGGGCGCAATACTACCCTCTCAATGGCCAGACCGAGCGCTACCATCACCAGCATGGTCAGCGGTATCGCCAGCCACAGCGATAATTCAAATTTCTCGGTCAGGCCCACGCAGGTCAGGGCCGCAAAAAATACCATCGCCCCCTGGGCAAAATTGAAGACGCCTGAGGCTTTGTAAATCAACACAAAACCCAGCGCCACCAGTGCATACATGACACCGGACAACAAGCCACCGATAAATACTTCAAAGAAAAAACTGATATTCATTTCAACCTCTTGTTCACATCAACTTGCGCGAATGACTGGGGTGATCAAAGAAGACCTCTCAACACAGAGGCACAGAGACACAGAGGAAAGCACTGAGAAAATCAAAGACTGAATTTGAGAAGCTTTTCTCATGTTTCTCCTCTGTGTCTCCGTGTCTCTGTGGTTAATGGTCTTAAGGTTTTCCATTAATGCGCCACACCAAGGTAAGCATTAATTACCTCTTGATTAGCCAGTACTTCCGCAGGTGTCCCATCACCGATTTTCTTGCCGTAATCGAGTACGACCACGCGGTCCGAGATATCCATGACCACGCCCATATCATGTTCAATCAAAACGATGGTGGTGCCCAACTGGTCATTGACATCAAGAATGAAACGGCTCATGTCCTGTTTTTCTTCTACGTTCATGCCTGCCATGGGTTCATCGAGCAATAAAATCTCAGGCTCGGCTGCCAGTGCCCTACCCAGTTCCACGCGTTTTTGCAAACCGTAAGAAAGACGGCCTACCGGTATCTTGCGTATGTGCTGGATTTCCAGGAAGTCGATAATTTCTTCGACTTTTTCACGGTGGGCAATTTCTTCTTTTTGGGCAGGGCCCCAGTACAAGGCCTGCATGAGGAAATTGCTTTTCATTTTCAGGTTGCGGCCCGTCATGATGTTGTCGAGCACGCTCATGCCCTTGAACAGGGCGATGTTCTGGAAAGTCCTGGCGATGCCACTCTTTGCCGCAGAATACGTATTCATGTCCTTGCGGTGCTGGCCGCGGTAGGTGATGTCACCTTGCTGCGGACGGTATACACCATTGATGACATTCAGCATGGAGCTTTTGCCTGCACCATTCGGGCCTATGATGGCGCGTATTTCATGTTCCCTGACGTTGAAGGAAATATTCGTCAAAGCCTTGACGCCGCCAAAGGCCAGGGAGATGCCTTGCAAGTCCAGGATGACTTCACCGATTTTTCTGTTGTCTGCCATGTATATATTCCTTATGCAGCCAGCTTTTGGGCAGAAAATGTTTTGACATCGCTGATATGCAAATCGGCACTGACCTTGCCCTGGCGGCCATCCTCGAACTTGACCAGGGTTTCTATGAATTGCGAGCGTTTACCTGAGTACAGTGCTTCTATCAGCACGGCATATTTTTCGGCAATGAATTTGCGCCTGACTTTACGGGTGCGTGTCAGTTCATCATCGTCGGGGTCGAGTTCCTTGTGCAGCACCAGGAAGCGGTGTATCTGTGTGCCCGCCATCAAGTCTTCGCTGGCGAGATCAGCGTTCACTTTTTCTACGCAAGACAAGATCAGTTGATATGTCTCGGCCTTGGCCGCCAGATCGGTATAACCTGAATAGGCAATGCCGCGTCTTTCTGACCAGTTACCGACGGCTTCCATGTCAATATTGATAAAGGCACAGACCATGTCGCGCTCATGACCAAAGGCCACGGCTTCCTTGATGAAGGGGAAGAACTTGAGTTTGTTTTCTATGTAGTTGGGCGCGAAGATGTCACCCTGGTTCATTTTACCTACATCGGCTGCACGGTCTATGATTTTCAGATGACCATCCTGGTCAAAGATACCGGCATCACCGGTGTGGAAATAACCTTGCTCATCCATGACTTCTGCCGTGGCATCGGGGCGCTTGTAGTAGCCCGTCAGCATTGCATCTGACCTGACCAGCACTTCACCGTTTGCTGCGAGTTTGACCTCGACACCAGGTGCTGCTGCTCCCACGCTGTCGAACTTGATCTTGCCGTCAGGTTGCAGGCAGACATAGGCGCAGGTTTCAGTGGAGCCATATAACTGCTTGAGATTGACACCGATGGAACGATAAAAGCGGAACAGGTCAGGGCCAATAGCGGCACCGGCGGTATAGGCCACGCGCACGCGTGACAGACCGAGCACGTTTTTCAGCGGACCATAAATGAGCAGATTGCCGAGTGCATATTGCAGGCGGTCCATGCCGCTGACAGCTTTGCCGTCGAGTATGTCAGAACCAACGCGGCGTGCCAGGTCCATGAAATGGGCAAATAGCTTGCGCTTGATTGTGCCTGCATCTTCCATGCGTATCATGACCGTGGTCAGCATGTTTTCAAACACGCGCGGCGGGGCGAAATAATAAGTGGGGCCGACTTCACGCAAATCCGTCAGTACAGTTTCGCTGGACTCAGGGCAGTTCACGGTAAAGCCAGCAGCCATGGCCTGGGCGAAAGAAAACAGATGGTCACCTACCCATGCCATCGGCAGATAAGACAGGATATCTTCGTCTGCTGTGAGTTCGTCAAATTCCATGCCTCCCATTGCCGCAGTCATGAAAGAACGGTGTGACTGACAGACACCCTTGGGCTTACCTGTCGTGCCCGAGGTATACAGCATGACAGCTGTATCATCAGGCTGGCCCATTTCCACTTCTTTGATGAAAAAGTCAGGATGGGTGATATCGTAAGCACGCCCCAGTTCCTGCAAGGCAGCATAGGAAGTCAGCTCAGGCTGGTGATAATGACGCATGCCGCGGTCATCATCAAAAGCAATGTGTTGTATGCCTGCATACTGCTGTTTGATTTCTAGCAGCTTATCAACCTGTTCCTGGTCTTCGACAACCGCAAAGACAATTTCGGCATTTTCCAGCACATAGGCCATGTCGGCAGCCGGGGCATCCTGATACAGGGGAACAGGGATGCCGCCCAGGCATTGTGCCGCAGCCATGGCCCAATACAGGCGGGGGCGATTGTCACCGATGATGGCGAGGTTCATGCCGCGTTTGAAACCCTGTGCCGCCAGGCCGCAGGCGAGGGCACGAACTTCAGCATTGACCTGTTGCCAGTTCCAGGTTTGCCAGATGCCCAGGTCTTTTTCCCGGAAGGCCGGATGTTGCGGCCGTGTTTTCCCATGCTGCAATAACAGCCGCGGGAAAGTCGAATTCGCTGCTTCTTTTTGTTTCATGTCTCCACCAGCCTATTTTTTAGGGCCTGCTACTTGTGAGTGTCCTGATGTGCCCTTACTGCTCGCTTACTATTTATTGATTTCTTATGTGCAGAGGGACTTTTACGGTAGGTATTGTAGTGGCAAGATGTAGTGAATTGCCCTTGCGATCGCCCGCAGTCTTCGCTGCAATGGTCAAGTCGCTTACAATGTCTCCGTAATTCTTTTTGTTGAAGTGATAGTAGTCCCTTCAAGGGCCGGTGGTTGTCATTCGACTGACAATCTGAAAAATTGAAGCAATTATCTGTGGTGCGTTGCACAAATATGACAAAAAAAATCAGCGACCCTAAAGAGCGGTTTGCCAAGTCCCTGTGGGCCAGCATGCTGTCGCCAGAACACATGCAAAAAGTGGAAGACGAAGTCGTCGAGCGCTTTATTCCTGCCGGTGCTTATGTTTGCCGCAAAGGCGATCCGGTAGAGCACTGGATGGGTGTCATTGATGGCTTCCTGAAAATGAGCAGTATCTCGCCTGACGGCAAGACCGTGACTTTCAGTTGCATGCTGGCAGGTGGCTGGTTTGGTGAGGGTTCGCTACTGAAGACTGAACTGCGTCGCTATGATGTGGTGGCCTTGCGTGATACCCGTGTCGCACATATGCCACGTGCTACTTTCACTTATTTGCTGGATAACAGCATTCCGTTTAACCGCTTTCTCCTGCATCAGTTGAACGAGCGTCTGGGGTTTTTTATCTCGCTGGTTGAATACGACCGCATGCTTGATCCTGATACCCGTGTCGCCCGTTGCCTGGCCGCGATGTTCCACCCTTACCTGAACCCTGGTTTGAGGGATGGCAGCAGCATGCAAATCCAGATATCGCAGGAAGAGATAGGCTATATCTCCAGTGTTTCGCGCCAGCGTGCGAACCAGGCCTTGCAATTGCTGGAAAAGAAAAACCTGCTGAGCGTGGATTATGGTGGCATCACCATTCTCAATCTTGAAGGCCTGCGCCGTTTCCCGGAAGAATAAGGCATGAAGTCCCTGAATATCATCGGTGCCGGTAAGGTCGGCAAGGTACTCGCCAGGAATTTCCAGCGTCAGCAGGTGTTTGTCACACAACAAGTCTTGAACCGTTCACTGGCAAGTGCCAGCGATGCTGTGGCCTGGCTGGGGGTAGGGCGGGCAGTCGATAGTATCTCGCAATTGCAGCCAGCCGATGTCACCATGTTAAGTGTCAGTGATGACCAGATTGCCAGTGTCTGCCAGCAACTGGTGGATGCCGGTTTGTTGAAGGCAGGTAGTGTTATTTTCCATTGCAGTGGTGCCAAGGCATCGACAGAGTTGCAGTTGGCACAACAGGCAGGTGTGGCTGTTGCCAGTGTGCATCCTGTGCGCAGTTTTGCCAATGTCGATCTGTTGGCTGAACAATTTGCCGGCACGATATGCAGTCTGGAGGGTGATGAGGCTGCGCTGGCTGTATTGGCGCCTGCCTTGCAAGCCATAGGCGCAGAAACCGTCATCATCAAGGCCGACAATAAATTGCTCTATCACGCCGGTTCTGTATTTGCCAGCAATTATCTGGTGACCCTGATGGAAGTCGCCTTGCGCACGTATCAGGCCGCAGGCATACCGGCAGATATCGCGCAAAAGATGGCGGCACCGCTGGCAAGGCAGACACTGGAAAATGTATTCGCCATGGGCACCAGGGCGGCACTGACTGGCCCTATTGCGCGGGGTGATATGCAGACTGTCACTCTACAGCAAAGCAGGCTCAGCGATTGGGATCAGCAAGCTGGGGATTTGTATCAGGCGTTCACGCAGCCGACCATGGATTTGGCGGCTGCACGCAATCCTCACTCAGAAAAATAAACGCTGTTACGGCCATTTTCCTTGGCTTGGTACAGTGCCAGGTCTGCCCTTTCAAATACGCTGGTTTCGCTCTCCTTGTCCTTGCATTCGGCAACACCCATGCTGACGGTAATCGACAAACGGGTGCGGGTCAGGTCCGTGGTGCGCGAGAAATCGTTATTGGCAATGGTATTGCGCAGGTTCTCGGCGATTGAAGTGGCTTTTTCCAGCGTGCAGTTTTTCAGCAAGATCAAAAATTCTTCACCACCCCAACGACAGATGATGTCGCTTTCGCGTAGCGAGCGCTTGGAGATCAGCGCGATTTCCTTGAGCACATGGTCACCTACCAGATGGCCCTGCTTGTCATTCACTTTCTTGAAGAAATCAATATCCAGCAAGACCACGCACATGGGCTGGCGCGAGCGTTCGCTATCGAGCAAGGCTTGCTGGAAGACGAAATCAAAGGCCTGGCGGTTCAGCAAATTGGTCAGGGTGTCGGTCGATGCAGATTTTTCCAGACGCTTTTGATAACGCCTGACTGTCAGCAGCAAGATCACCAATATCACCAGAGTGATGCCAGCGCTGATGGCGATGTTGATCAGGAAGACATTTTGCAGGGGTTTGATTTCTGCCCCCATTTCCTGTTCTACCAGCAAATGCCAGCCCAGCTCAGGGATGAAGCGTGCGTTGACGAGTATGGTTTCATTCTCGTTCTTGTATTCAAGGTGTTGCGATTCACTCTTGCGATTCGCCAGGATTTGCGGTGCCAAACTGCCCAGGCCGGGCATATTGCTGAGGTTATTGCGCACCTTTTTCATATTATTGCCAGCCAGGGCGATATTACCCTTCTGATCGACAAAGAAAATATTCCTGCGGAAACGGGTCTGATAGCTGTCTATCAGGGTTTTCATGGTGTCCAGTGTCATGCCTATACCGGTGGCACCGATGAATTTGCCGGAATAATCGAGGATGCGGTAATTGATGAAAATGGTCATGGTGTCGCGATTTGCCATGTCGGCGTCGACATTGGTTTCATAATCGCTTTTCAGGCCTCGGACCCGGAAAAACCATTGGTCACGCGGCTCGGTATCGCTGATGGTCTTCAGTACACCGTCGGGATGATAGTAATTGTGGCTCTGGTCTGATACCAGGAAGCTGGAAATCGCATGGTTCTTTTGCTTGATTTCTTTCAGGTATTTGACGATCTGGTCCTTGTCTTCTTCACCATTGATGATCCAGTCCCGCAAGAAAGTGTCATGCGCCATTTGCGAGGAGACAAATACCGGGCGCAAGATATCTTTCTGGATTTCAGAATAAACATTGTCACCAGTGATGGGCAGGGTTTGCTCGGAGATGCCTTGTTGTATGGCATCGCGGGAAACAACAAAAGATGCTACGGTCGTGGAAACAAAACCTGCAATCAGGATCAGGGATAGCCAGACCAGCAGACCGTATTTTTTTAACATTTTTTGCATGAATGATAGACGGAGCATGAGCGTGAGGTTTGCCGCAAGATAATACTATAAACCTATGCAAATTCCGCCCAATTTGGCAGCAATTCACAGTCTTGAGCGGGTTTAGGCCACGTCAGGATGCAAAAGGCTGATATGTGAGCCGGGTTTGGACGGAGTAGAAGGAGAGTGGCAGGATTTTGAGAGAAATGCAGGCTGTTTTTGAGGGGGAAAATAAAAAATGCCGCTGTCAGCGGCATTTGTGAGGCTAAGGGCTATTAAGCAGGATCAAGGACGTGGCGTCAAAGACACATGGATACGCAGGCGTGAACCCGGGTCATAAGGCATAACAGAAGTATAAGTGCGGTTATGGTACTCATAGGTCACGGCATAGCCATTGGTACGGGTTTCCCAGCTATCAATATTGCGGCACTGGCGTACAGGGCGGCTTTCATAAACAGGCTGGTTATTGTAATTGTTGCCGTTATTGCCATTATTATCCACACGGTCACCAACGATGGCACCGGTTACGGCACCGACGGCAGCCGCAGCAATACGGCCATTGCCGCCGCCAACCTGGCTACCCAGCAAACCACCGGCCAGGCCGCCTATGATGGCGCCGCCATTGCTGCGCTCTGCCTGTTGCTGACGAGGATAGTTGCGCTGGCTGGTTTCATATTCGGTACGGCATTCCTGACGCGGCACATTGACTTGCTCCACTTGTGGAGTGACGCTAACGACGCGGGCATAATCATCAAAGTCGGCAGCCTGTGCAGCAGGAACCAGGGCGCTGGCAGAAAATGCCAGTACGGATGCAGCCATGGAGAATTTTGTGAATGTCATTTTTTTACCTCTTTCGATTTGGATCATGTGATCAACATTGCCTTGGCCTCTGAATTTGTCAAACTGGCAAAAACGGGCAGCTGGGTTCTGGTAATTCTGTATATGTCCTGTGATAGTCTCTTGCTAGTGTGTATATAACGCCCTGACCATGAAATTAGAAGACATGAAAATGTAAGTGTCTGTTTCAATGTACTTTTGGTATTGTATTCTTGTACTTTACACCATTGGCCTCATCTATGCCGCTCGCATTCACACCATCTATACCCTCTACTGGAGAATTTATGCACTTGCAATGGACATCCTGGTTAAGCCTTGCGGTACTCTGCATGTATGTCTGGAATGTGATGACCGTAGGGCGGCTGCGCATGAAGTTGGGGGTCAAGGCACCCTCCATGGATGGTCCGCCAGAATTCCTGCGCGCAGTAAGGGTGCAGACCAATACAGTAGAGCAGATGGTTTTTTTCTTCCCGGCATTGTGGCTGTGTGCGATGTGGGCTAGTGACATACTGGCAGCATCTCTTGGCCTGGTGTGGTTGCTTGGGCGCATCATGTACGCACTGGCTTATTTGCAAGAGGCTGGCAAGCGTTCCATGGGTTTCCTGATTTCTAGCCTGGCTGCGGTTGCCCTGTCCCTGGGTACGGTGGCTGGTTTGATTGGAGTGCTGAAATGAAAGATAAAACTCTTCCACGTTCGGCCCGTCCGGCCAGTTTGAGCGTTCCCCCATTGTCGCCATCCGTGTATGCCTCGTACATATTGATGGGTATCGCTCTGCTGCTGGTATTAAAGGCAGGCTTGTTGGTCGCCCTGTTTTCTGGCTTACTGGTGTTTTCGATTATTCATGTGCTGGCACCTGCGATTGCCCTGCGTTTCAGGCACAAGCAGCCGCGCATGATTGCTGTGGTATTTTTATCCTTCGTCCTGATTACGGGCCTGATACTCGCAGGTTGGGCCATCCATGCTTTTTTACGCAGTGATGCCGGTAACCTGCAAAACCTGTTGCAAAGGCTGGCAGATATTATCGAGACTTCACGCCATCAATTGCCAGAGTGGGTGAGCACTAACTTGCCGGAAGATGTCGAAGCCTTAAGGGAGATGATGACCCACTGGCTGCGTGAGCATGCCGGCGAAGCCAAGCAGATCGTGCCTGAAGCCGGTCACCTGATCGTCCACCTGTTGCTGGGCATGATCATAGGCAGCATGGTTGCCCTGCGTGATGTCACAGGCGACAGCAACCACAAACCTTTCGCCGCTGCCATGCTGAGCAGAATCAACAATCTCGGCCAGATTTTCCACAAAATCGTGTTTGCCCAGGTGCAGATTTCCCTGATCAACACCGTATTTACCGCAATTTACCTGGCTGCCATCCTGCCTATGGCAGGCGTGCATTTGCCTCTGACCAAGACCATGATTGCCATTACCTTCCTGGCGGGTTTGATACCGGTTGCAGGCAATATCATTTCCAATACCGTCATCGTAATTGTGGCTTTGTCACAATCCCTGAATGTGGCGATAGCATCGCTGGTATTCATGATCGTCATTCATAAGGCAGAATACTTTTTGAATGCACGCATCATCGGGGCACAGGTGAATGCCCGGGCCTGGGAATTGCTGACCGCTATTCTTGTCATGGAAACCCTGTTTGGTGTTCCAGGTGTGGTTGCGGCCCCGGTGTTTTATGCTTATATCAAGAAAGAGCTGAGTGACCGCGGCCTGGTTTAATGAAACACAGTAGTGAATTTTTCAACATAAAAGGCTTAAAAATGATACTGGAGTTAGCAGATATACGCATACAAGCTGGCAAGCAAGCCGAGTTTGATGTCGCCATACAGCGCGGTCTTGATGAAGTGATACGTCATGCCCAGGGGTTTTTGGGTTTCAAGGTGCAAAAAGGGATAGAGTCGCCAGAACGATACCTGCTCATGATTTATTGGGCAACGCTGGAAAACCATACCGTTGATTTTCGTGAGTCTGCAGCATTTGCAGAATGGCGAGCGATTGTCGGCCCTTATTTTGCCAGCGCCCCTGTGGTCGAACATTTTGATCTTTTAGCCAAGTCTGAGTGATTTTTTTGCGTAGCCTGGGATAATTCCGACTTGATTACCGGGATTTCATCCCAAGCTTATCAAGTCATGATTTGCCTGTGGCGCTGAGGTCGGCGTTCATTTTTGGCAACAGCTTGCTCTCCAAAAGGTCATTATGGTTCCGCATCTCGTCACCGCTCTCAACGGCCCCCTGCTCGATCTTGAAAAAAAGATATTAGAAGCGACACCAGCGATAGAACGCTGGTTCCGCCTTGAATGGCAGGAACACACCCCGCCATTTTATTGCTCTGTCGATCTGCGCAATGCAGGTTTCAAGCTGGCACCTGTCGATACCAATTTGTTCCCCGGTGGTTTTAATAACCTGGCATCAGAAATGTTGCCACTGGCCGTGCAGGCGGCGATGGCGGCGATAGAGAAATATTGCCCGGATGCCAAAAATCTCCTGGTCATCCCTGAGAGCCATACCCGCAATGTGTTTTATCTGCAAAACATTGCCCGCATGATGCAGATTTTCCGTCAGACTGGTTTGAATGTGCGTCTGGGTTCCTTGTCGGCCGATATCACCGAACCAACGCCCATAGACTTGCCAGATGGCAGCCAGTTGATACTGGAGCCGCTGGAGCGCTCCGCCAATGGCCGCCGCCTGGGCCTGAAGAATTTTGACCCCTGCACGATCCTGCTGAACAATGATTTGTCGGCAGGCATACCGGCGATACTCGAAGAACTCAATGAACAGACCCTGCTGCCGCCACTGCATGCAGGCTGGGCCTTGCGCCGTAAGAGCAATCACTTCCATGCCTATGATGAAGTCGTCAAGAAATTCGCCAAGATGGTGGATATCGACCCGTGGATGCTGAACCCGTTTTTTATCAAATGCAAGGATGTGAATTTCCACGACCGCAGCGGTGAAGATACGCTGGTGGCCGCTGTCGATACCATACTTGCCAAGATACGCAAGAAATACAAGGAATACGGCATCAAGGAAAAACCCTTCGTCATCGTCAAGGCCGATGCGGGTACCTATGGCATGGGCATCATGACCGTGCATGATTCCAGCGAAGTGCGCGACCTGAACCGCAAACAGCGTAACAAGATGTCGGTCGTCAAGGATGGCATGGAAGTGCGCGATGTCATCGTCCAGGAAGGCGTGTATACCTTTGAGCAAATCAATGAATCCGTGGCTGAGCCTGTGGTGTATATGATAGACCGCTATGTCGTTGGCGGCTTTTACCGCGTGCATGAAGACCGGGGCGTTGATGAAAACCTCAATGCGCCCGGCATGCACTTCGTACCGCTGGCCTTTGCCCAGCAACACGCAGTACCGGACATGAAGGCAAAACCGGGCACGGCAGCACCAAATCGATTTTACATGTATGGTGTCGTAGCGCGCCTGGCTTTGCTGGCGGCGTCACTGGAGCTGGAAAAGACTGATCCAAATCCAGAGGTTTATTGATTATTAAATCACCAATCTGATTATTATCCAGCCAAGAATATTGAGCACATTCATGAAAATCGCTTTCCTGACCGACCCGCTGTCTCACTTCAAGACGTATAAGGATTCCACCTACGCCATGATGGTAGAGGCGGACAAACGTGGTTATGCCATCTATGCCTTTGGCCCGGAAGATATGGCGCTGGAAAGTGGCAAGGTCATCGCGAATATCAGCCGTATCACCCTGACCGGCGATAGCAAGGACTGGTTCCGCCTGTCTGAGCCTGAGTCACTACCCCTGAGTGCTTTTGATGCCGTCCTGCAGCGCAAAGACCCGCCATTTGATATGGAATATATCTACGCGACTTATTTGCTGGAGCTGGCAGAGCAACAGGGCGCGCGTGTATTCAATAAACCGGCAGCGATCCGCAATCATAATGAAAAGCTCAGTATTGCCCAGTTCAGCCAGTTCACTGCACCTACGCTGGTGACGCGCGATGAGCAACGTATCCGAGCTTTCCACAAAGAGCATCAGGACATCATCCTCAAACCACTCGATGGCATGGGTGGCACCGGTATCTTCCGTATCCGTGAAGATGGCATGAACCTTGGTTCTGTCATTGAGACGTTGACGGTGAATGGCAGCTCTACCATCATGGTGCAGCGCTATATTCCAGAGATTGTCCATGGTGACAAAAGGATATTGCTGATCGGTGGCAAGGTCGTGCCGTTTGCCCTCGCGCGTATTCCACAAAATGGTGAAGTCAGGGGTAACCTGGCGGCAGGCGGCCTGGGTGTGGCACAGGAATTGTCTGCCCGTGATCTTGAGATTGCGCAGACTTTGGCACCCGAACTTTATCAAAGAGGCCTGTTGCTGGTAGGATTAGATGTAATTGGTGCTAATTTGACTGAGGTTAATGTCACCAGCCCCACCTGTTTCCAGGAAATTACCCAGCAAAAAGGCTTTAATGTTGCTGGCATGTTCATTGATGCCCTTGAAACGGCAGTTGCAGCTTGAATTTGTAGTTTACATAAATGGAAGACGCTGGCCCAAACCGGTTGTCACAAGAGAGTTAAAGAACGATGGTTGGCATACTTTTAATGACGCATGCGCCCCTGGGTACGGCCTTCATGCAGGCTGCGGCCCATGTATTCCGTGGCATGCCAGAGCGCTTTGAAGCGATAGACGTGATTGCCGACCAGAATATTGATGAAGTCAACCGCCTCGCACGTGAAGCCGTGCAGCGTCTTGATGATGGTTCTGGCGTGCTGGTCATCACCGATGTCATGGGGGGACACCCTCGAATTGCTGCAGGCAATTAGGTGATCCTGACCGGGTGGCGATCATCGCCGGTATCAGCCTGCCCATGTTGTTGCGGGCGATAACTTATCGTAGTGATGTACTCGATGTCGTAGTGGAAATGGCGCTGGCTGGTGGCCAGAATGGCGCGATCAGACTGGACAATCGTGTGCGTTTGTCACCGAACTAATTGAGAGAGAAAGTAAAGCATGATTCAACAGGAAATCGAGATCATCAACAAGCTGGGTTTGCATGCGCGCGCATCGGCAAAATTTACCCAGACTGCCAGCAAATTCAAGGCGGAAGTATGGCTGACCCGCAACAGCCGCCGCGTCAATGGCAAGTCCATCATGGGTGTCATGATGCTGGCAGCGGGCAAGGGCAGTAAAGTTTTATTGGAGACTGATGGTGCAGATGAACAAGCCTGTTTTGACGCTATCCACGCGCTGATTAATGACAAGTTTGGTGAAGGCGAATAAACAGAAAACAAACAAGGATCAATGAGAATTATCAGGTATGAGCAGGCATTGTCCGCGATGAAGGATGCTGATTTTGTAAGCGGAATTTTTGCGTAAAACAACTGATAATACAATTGGCAACATATCGCAACATCTTTCTCATTGTTGTTTTGACTCTATTCGTTTACCTTGTCCTTCTTTGATTGAATCAGCAAAAACCGGCATCAGGTTTGCTGATGGTCTTAGGTTTAACGCTGCATCGGTACACTGGATCGTTACGCTGGAAATAAGACAGGGCGGCAAGATCACAAGGCCCGGAGATTAAGTATTTTGGGGGACACAGCATGGCATCTTTTACACTGCAAGGCATCCCCGTTTCACGCGGTATAGCAATCGGGCGCGCGCATTTGTTGCGTCCGGCAGCACTGGATGTACAACATTATCTGGTAGGACAGGAACAGGTCGAAGCAGAAGTGCAAAGGCTGCAATTGGCTATCGCCCAGGTACACAAGGAATTACAGGCCATCTGGTCAGACTTGCCAGTAGATGCACCCACTGAACTTGGTGCTTTCATCGACGTACATGTCCTGATTCTGTCCGACCCCATGATCTCGGAAGCGCCGCTCGATATCATCCGCACCCGCCACTACAATGCCGAATGGGCACTGGTCAGCCAGATTGATGAATTATCTGCCCAGTTCGATGAAATCGAAGATGATTACCTGCGCGAACGCAAGGCCGATATCCAGCAAGTCGCAGAGCGGGTACTCAAGGTATTGACCGGCACTGCTGGCAGCGCCATACGCTCCGATGGCATTGATGAGCGCAGTGCCAATATGATCGTCGTTGCCAGAGATATTTCACCGGCTGACATGATGCAGTTCCGCGATGTTGCTTTCACCGGTTTTGTCACGGATGAAGGCGGGCATAATTCCCATACTGCCATTGTCTCGCGCAGCCTTGGCATACCCGCCGTAGTCGGCATGGGCAATGCATCTCGCCTGATAGAACAGGATGACTGGCTCATCATCGACAGCGATGCCGGTGTCGTCATCGTTGCACCAAGTTCCCTGGTGCTGGAACAATACCGCGAACGCCAGGCAGTACTGGCCAAGGCCAGGAAAAAACTGCATAAACTCAAAAAGACGCCAGCGATTACCCAGGATGGTGTCGAGATTACCTTGCTGGCAAATATAGAACTGCCGCAGGATGCTGCCCATGCACTGGAAGCTGGTGCCAGTGGAGTAGGCCTGTTCCGTTCAGAATTCCTGTTCATGGAAAGCAGTGGCCAGCAACACAAGCTGCCAACGGAGGAAGAGCAATTCGAAGCCTACCGCACGGCAGTGCAAGCCATGAAAGGCAGGCCGGTGACGATACGCACACTTGACGTCGGGGCGGACAAGCCACTGGATACTACTGAGCACAATATCCTCAATCCTGCCCTGGGTTTGCGGGCCATACGTTATTGCCTGGCAGAGCCACAATTATTTTTGACGCAATTGCGTGCCATCTTGCGTGCCTCGGCTTTTGGCAAGGTCAAGATACTGATACCGATGATGGCGCATGGCTTTGAGATAGACCAGACCCTGGCCATGATAGAACAGGCCAAGACTGAACTGCGCAAGGAGGGCAAGGATTTTGATGCAGAGATCGCCATCGGTGCCATGATAGAAATCCCGGCGGCGGCTCTGTCGCTGCCCATGTTTGTCAAGAAACTCGATTTCCTGTCAGTCGGTACCAATGACCTGATCCAGTACACGCTGGCGATAGACAGGGCAGATCATGAGGTTGCCCACTTGTATGATGATTTGCACCCGGCTATTTTGCAACTCTTGCAAATGATTATCACAGCGGGTGAAAGGGCAGGTATCCCGGTCTCCATCTGCGGTGGCATGGCGGGCGATATCCGCCTGACACGCTTGCTGGCAGGCATGGGTTTCCGTGAATTGTCGATGCCGGCAGCATTGCTGCCAGAGATCAAGCAAGAGATCCTGAATACCCGGCTCGATGCCCTGCAGGGCCATGTCAAAAAAATCCTGCGCAGCTATGATTCGGCAACCATCAGGGAAACCCTGGCGGCTATGGGCGCACAATTGCCGACTTTGCATTAAAGACTTGCATAGAAATTGTCATGGCACTGGCACCGGGGTTTGACCCAGGTGCCAGATTTGGTTTATCCTTCACCTATTGCGCCGATTTGAAAATCAGCTTGCGGGCGCGGTTCGGAAAACATCCCGAATGATAAATACGGCTAAAGCGAGCTTGAATGCAGCTTTCCCCTTCCCACATTCAGCCCACCTTTTAGCCTTCCTGAGTTTTTTGATAACGGGTTAAGTCCCGATGGAAGAGTGTATGTCATCCTCACCTGGATCAGTTGGAATCGTCACGCCACAAGCGTTTCAGTTCGACGAAGCTTTGGCCCTGCAAAATGGCACCTCGATTGCAGGCTATACCCTGATGGTGGAAACCTATGGTCAGCTCAATGCTGACAAATCCAATGCAGTCCTGATCTGCCATGCCCTGAATGCTTCGCATCATGTGGCTGGCGTGTATGCAGACCAGCCCAAGAATGTAGGCTGGTGGGACAATATGGTCGGACCCGGCAAACCAGTCGATACCAACAAGTTTTTTGTCATCGGCGTCAATAACCTGGGTTCCTGCTTTGGTTCTACCGGCCCCATGCATACCAATCCTGCGACAGGCAAACCGTATGGTGCAGATTTCCCGGTGGTGACCGTCGAAGACTGGGTCAATGCGCAGGCAAGGCTGGCAGAGCGCATGGGTATCGCGCAATTCGCTGCCGTCATGGGTGGTTCACTCGGTGGCATGCAGGCCCTGGCCTGGAGTATTCTGTACCCGGACCGCCTGCGTCATTGCGTAGTTGTGGCTTCTACTCCAAAACTCTCAGCCCAGAATATTGCCTTCAATGATGTGGCGCGCCAGGCAATTCTGACCGACCCGGATTTCCATGGCGGTGATTTCTATGCCCACAATGTTGTGCCACGCCGTGGTCTGCGGGTGGCGCGCATGATAGGTCATATCACCTATCTGTCCGATGACGATATGGCCGAGAAATTTGGTCGCGACCTCAAAGGCGGCGACTACCAGTTTGGCTATGGCGTGGACTTTGAAATTGAATCTTACCTGCGCTATCAGGGCGACAAATTCTCGGATTATTTCGATGCGAATACCTATCTGCTGATCACCAAGGCGCTCGATTATTTTGATCCCGCCCGTCATACCGGCGGCGATCTCGCCAAGGCACTGGCGCAGACCAGGGCCAAGTTCCTGCTCGCTTCGTTTACCACTGACTGGCGGTTTTCACCTGAGCGCAGCCGCGAAATCGTCAAGGCCCTGGTCAGCAACAAGCGCACCGTCAGTTATGCAGAAATCGATGCACCGCATGGGCATGACGCCTTCCTGCTCGACGACCCGCGTTACCTGAACCTGATTGCTGCGTATTACCAGCGTATAGATGCAGAATTGCGAGCTGAATTACAAGCTGAACCAAAAACCGACCTGTTGGGAGTAGCAGCATGAATTTTTCAGAATTGAATGTCCTGCGACCTGACCTGGCTTTCATCGCTCACTGGATCAAACCGCAGGCGCAAGTGCTCGACGTCGGTTGCGGCGATGGCGTCATGCTCGATTATCTGCAAAGCGACAAGCGATGCAATGGCTATGGCATAGAAATCGCTGATGACAAGGTGCTTGCCTGCGCGACGCGCGGTGTGAATGTCATACAGCAGGATATGGAAAATGGCCTGGGCATGTTTGAAGACAATACCTTTGATACCGTCATGTGCCTGTCTTCACTGCAGATGATGAAACATGTAGAGCCACTGTTGCGTGACATCGCCAGGGTAGGGCGCGAGGCCATTGTCTCTTTCCCCAATTTTGGTTACTGGCCACACCGTACCGCCTTATTGCGCGGCAAGATGCCGGTATCAAAATCCCTGCCGTATGAATGGTATGACACACCCAATGTGCGCTGCGCAACCATACTCGATTTTTCTGACCTGGCAGCAGAAGTTGGCCTGGAGGTGATGGAATGTGTCGCTCTGCATGAGGGACGGCCCGTGACCTGGCTGCCCAATTTGCGTGGCAGCCTGGCGGTTTTCCGTTTGCGGAAAAAATAGGCTGCCTTTCCATCAGCTGTTCTTAAACATCACACGTGAACCTTCATATTGCTTATAGTTGGTAGCAAACTTGCCTGTCGTTGCCGGGTGAGCTTTTTACCCAGGGCGATGGAGGGTTCTTCCAGCCAGCGGTAGGTGCAGTACGAAAAGGCAATCGTCAACAAGGCAGACATCACAAAGAACAGGTTAGGGTGCGATTGCCAGTCAGTCGGCAAGTTTCTCCAGACGTAGGTATATAAAGGATAAAAGATCACGGGATGGTACAAGTACATGGAATAACTGATTTTTCCTAAAAAACTACCCAGCTTTCCCTGTACCTTGAATACCGTTGTCGTCAAAATGAAAATAGTGATCGCAATCAGTTGCGCAGCCGGGGATCTTAATTGAGCGGTATCCAGAGTCCAGAAATGCAGGATGTCCCGGCCAGTAAAGATTAAAAATGTCCATACGAGGACAAACAAGGCTTTCTTTCCAGACGCGTTGTTCTTGTTCAGTAACCAGTCGCGGTATAAAAGCCCGAAGAACATATAGCCTATGTAGCGCAGGTAAAACAGGACATTGGCGGAATAGGCCGATACATTCATCACGCGATGGAACAATTTAGGTAGCAGCAAGACTGCCAGCATCAAGAGCACTATACTTTTTAAAGACGTCATTTTTCTGCGCGAAAACAGATAGATGCAGAAAAAATAAAACAAGAGTTCCAGTGCCAGGGTCCAGTAAGAGCCGATGATGTTGTCAATACCGACAAAAGCCTGGAACATGGTCAGGTTCGCGATGAACATGAGCCAGTCTATGTTATTGCCGCCCTGGTTGACACCAAAACGCCACCATACAAACACCAGACCAAGGACAACTGATAGCCAGTAGACCGGATACAGCCGGAAGAAGCGGTGTATCACAAACGTTTTTATCGGTTCTACAGGATAAGTGGACAAGCTGAAAGGCACGACAAAGCCGCTTACCATGAGAAAAATGCAGACACCTATCTCACCTATGCCTATCTGTTTGGAAAAGAAATGAGCGATGGCGACTTCTACGGCATTCAGGCTGATATCTGGCTGAGCCATCGTCCCGAAATCTATCGTATGCTGGTAAATCACGAGCAGGGCTGCAAAACCGCGCAGGAAATCAATATATTGATAGCGCCCGCTTGAGCGCTTGATGGGAGGGGTGTTCATAAAGTTTCTTATATTATTTGCAATATACTTCCTGTGCCCTGAAAGCAACCTAGAGGGCGAACAGATAAGAAATAGACATATATGAAACTATTATGTTCCGGAAATATTTATTTTTTTGTCATAAAAATGTAATCAGGCTATTTGCGTGAGTGATCTGGAGAGGCCCGGCAATGCCTCTTGAGCTTCTGGGGGCAAGATGAGCAGATGCTACGAGGTGATCAGTATTTAATTTTTAAAGCGGCAGGGTCTTTAAAAAAAGCCAGATGGCTCCCATTTGCGCTTATCATTCTGCGTATCTTCTTGCCCTGTATTCGCCATGAAACTGAACCACGCTGCACTCATATTTTCCAGCCTGTTTGCCTTGGGCGCTGCCGCTCATGCGCAAAATAGCGGGCAGCAGGATGGCGTCAAGGTCGGTGAAATGTCGGTCTTGCGTAAACTGGCTCCGACCGGTGCGTTGGAAAGCCAGGCTGCGGCGCAGTATGCACAGACCATGCAGGTGGCAGAGCAAAAGCGTGCTTTGGGGCCGGCCAACCATCCCCAGGTTATCCGTCTGCGGGCAATTGCCGATAAATTGATACCGCATGCGCTGAAATGGAATGAAAGGGCGAAGCAATGGAAATGGGAAGTCAATCTGATAGGCTCCAAACAGGTTAATGCGTACTGCATGCCAGGCGGCAAGATTGCTTTTTACTCCGGCATCCTCGATACCCTGAAACTGACTGATGATGAAGTCGCGATAGTCATGGGTCATGAAATTGCCCATGCCTTGCGCGAACATGGCGCTGAACGTGCAGGCAAGGCAACCGTTGCGAATGTGGGTATCAAACTGGCTGAACTGTGGGCTGGTGCCAAGGGTTACGACCCCAATATCGCGGGTGGCGTAGCTGGTGGTGTGGCCAAGTTCAGCATGCTGGCATTTTCGCGTGGTGACGAGACTGAAGCCGACATCGTCGGCCTCGATATTGCTGCCAGGGCCGGTTATGACCCACGTGCCGGTGTCGCACTCTGGCAAAAAATGGGTATGGTCAGCAAGGGCGCGCCGCCACAATGGCTATCTACCCACCCCGCCGGTACTACCCGTATTGCAGAAATCCGCAACCACTTCCCTGAAGTCATGCCCTTGTATGCGCGCGCCAAAGGTGTCAGTATCAGTGCCTTGCCGCCTTATCAAACCAATGTCAAAGGCATTGCTCCCGTTGTATATTCGGGGAATTAAGTGCTTTTCAAATAAAAAATAGTGTCAAAAAAGTAATTTGTCGCGCAATTGTGACAAAATCTTGCCCCTAAGACCACTTTGTCATCATCCTTTCATAATTGGATGGGACACTCTGCAAGTTCAAAATTTTATGTGATAGACTATTTTCACATATCAAAATATCTGATCGACAGACATTTGCCCCGGCAAATTGCTCAAGTTTAAAGATGTCACTAGGAGATAGACGCACTGTAAAAAGGTCCGTCTGTTTTTTGTTTAGAAATAGCAATCGTTTGCGCAGTTGAAAATTTTCAGTTTTCAAAAAAAGCAATCGTTTGCGCGGCATGGATAGCCGGAAGTATTTCTAATGTGACATGTCATCGCAGGTGTTTGTTGTGGAATTACAACCAGTTACAAAAAAAAGCCAAAAAATTTGGCGAAAAAACGAGCGGTGAAGGGGATGTCATCAGGCAGTTGCGGTGGCTTGAGATGATAAACGGGGTTTTGCACTAATTTTTATTTCCATTTGTAAAATGATTCGGGAGCTTCAATGAAACAATCAAACAAATCGTCCGCATTTCCATCGCGTTTGTCGATGGTTGCAGTCGCATGCCAACTGGTATGCCTGAGCATGTCCTCTGCCTATGCGCAGCAGACAGAATCCAATGAGCAGCCTGATGCAAACCGCGTCACCATCACCGGCAAAAAAGTCGGTATGGGCTTGATGGTACAAGAGAATGCGCCAAAAGCACGTAGTACTATTACTGCGGAAGAACTGGCCAAACAGCGTCCTACAGGCAATGCCTATGAAGCGCTGGAACTGATGCCAGCAGTTAACAGCTACAACTACGATGCAACCGGTTTGTTTGGTGGTGGTCTGACATTGCGTGGCTTTAACAGTGACCAGATCGGTGCGACCATCAATGGCGTACCAGTCAATGACTCTGGTAGCTTCTCTGTGTTCCCGCAAGAATTCGTGGATCAGGAAAATACCTGCACACAGTTTGTGACTCAAGGTTCGACTGACGTTGATTCCCCACAGATTGGTGCAACTGGTGGTAACTTCGGTATTACAACTTGCGATCCAACCAAGGAAAAACGTTTCCGCGTCATGCAGACTCTGGGTGGCCTGAAGCTGTCCAAGACTTTCCTGCGTTACGACACTGGCTTGTGGGCTGATGGCCGTTCCCGTTTCTTCATCTCCGCTTCTCATGCGCAAGCTGACAAATGGAAAGGCGAAGGCGGCGCAGACCGTAACCACGTAGATGCTGGTTACCGCATCGACTTCGACAAGTTCAATTCCATTAATGCGGTATTGTTGTATAACCGCGCCATCAACCAGAACATCAGCACATTCAATCTGGCTGATCTGGCAAAAAATGGTTACTACTATGATTATGCAACCAAGTTCGTTGGTCACGTCACACCGACCAAGGGCAAGGCTGACAATGATCCTAGCGTAGCGAACGCTGACACTTTTTACCAATTGACAAAAAATCCATTTGAAAACGCGATTTTCTCTGTCACTGGCAAATTCCGTATCAATGAAAATACTGATGTCAAAGTTGTGCCTTACTACTGGTATGGTTACGGTACAGGCGGCGTACAACAACGTCTGCAAACTGAATCCGCATTCTTGAATCCAACGACAGGCAAAACAACTGCCGCTGTTGATCTGAACGGTGACGGCGATACGCTGGATAAAGTGATTGTTGCCAACAGTAGTGTGACACGTACCAACCGTCCTGGTGTAACTGCTTCTGTCGTTCACACTATCGACAACCACCAAATCCTAGCTGGTGTCTGGTATGAGCGCGCAACGCATGAACAGTTCGGCCCTATGGTTGCAGTTGATGCTAACGGCAATGCTGCTGACATCTGGTTGAAAGAAGGCCGTATTTCCCGTCCGGACGGCACGCCTTTCCAAAGCCGTGACTGGAGGACTATCAGTACTGCTTACCAGTTCTCTTTGCAAGATACGATCAGTCTGTTGAATGACAAACTGTCGATCAATCTGGGTTTGCGTGTACCAACCATGAAGCGTGACTTCACAAACTTTGCAAATGAGGGCTCGAATTCCGGTACTACCTACAAGATAGAGCGCACCTATACCAAGGCATTGCCACAATTGGGTGCCCGCTACCAGATCGATAACAATAATCAGATCTTCGCCAGCCTGGCACGCAACATGAAAGTACCTCCGAATTTTGTTTACTCTGCGACGAACAACGTCAAAGTGAATGCAGACGGTTCCCTGATATTTGCAGAAGTACCACCAGAAACATCTTACAACTTCGATTTGGGCTATCGTCTGCAAAGCGACAAGCTGACAGCGCAGGCAACCGTCTACACTGTCAACTTTACTGATCGTCAGGCGACTGCCTATGACCCGATCACAGCGTTGAGCTCTGTCGTCAACGTTGGTAAAGTAAAAACCAAGGGCTTCGAAGTTGAACTGGGTAATACACCAGTCAATGGCTGGTCTTTCTATGGTTCCGTAGGTTACGCGAAGAGCGAAATCCAGGACGATCTGCAAGTAGCCAAAGGCGTTTATATTCCAACAGCTGGCAAGGCGATGACTTTGACGCCTGAATGGAAAGCCGGTCTGAGCGCGCAGTATGAAACAGCAGTCTGGTACACACGTCTGAAAATGAAATACACAGGCGGTCAGTTTGCCACCATGACGAATGATGAATTCGTACCTGGTTACACACTGCTGGGCTTTGATGCAGGTTATCAGTTCCCGAATACCAGCTGGTTCAAAAAACCAACTATCCGTCTGAGCATCAGCAACCTGACCAACGAAAAATATCGTAACCCATCCAGCTTCAACATCACCAATGCAGTTGCCTATCCAGGCGCCGCTGCAAAAGGTGTGTTCTACTACCTGGGTGCACCACGCTTTAGTTCGGTCACTTTCCAGGCAGATTTCTAATCTGGAGGGATGAGGTGGTGAAGCAAAATCTCACCACACAGACTTGATACAGGCCTGCAACAAGAACACTTGTTGCAGGCCTTGTTTTTTAATTCAAGAACACTTCTTATGCAAAAGTTGAAATTAATCAGCATAGCCATCGCTGCCGCAATGCTGGCCTCCTGTGCCAGCACTGACAAAATGCTTACGGCGAACCAGGCAGCAACGACGGATATCACGATCTTCAGTATCAATGATTTCCATGGCAATTTGCAGGCTGACCAGCCTGTGCCCTATGTCGCCACTAAAACTGACCCGGCACGCCCCGCCGAAAAAATCTCGGTGCCTGCAGGCGGTTATGCCTATCTGACTACCAAGCTCAAAGAACGCCGCCAGGCCGTTGGCAGCAGTATCTTTGTTGGTGCCGGTGACCTGATCGGTGCTTCACCCATGGGTTCCGCGCTGATGAAAGATGAGCCCGTCATCGAAGCCCTGAACCGTCTGGATTTGTCAGTGACAGCCGTTGGCAACCATGAATTTGATAATGGCACCGCTGACCTGATGCGCAAAATCAAAGGTGAATGCCCGGCTACAGGTTGTGCTTATGCTGACTTCAAGGGGGCCCGCTTTTCCTACCTCGGAGCCAATATCCATGAACTTGGTAATAACAAGCCATGGCTGACGCCGTATGTGATACGCCAGGTTGGTGACTTCAAGGTTGGCTTTATCGGTGCGGTAACAGCGGATGTACCCAACCTGGTAGCTGGCGATGCGGTGAAGCATTTGAGTTTTGAAGATGAAGCAACGGCGATTAACCGTTATGTGCCAGAACTGCAAAAGCAGGGCGTCGCTGCCATCGTGGTGCTGATACATGAAGGCGCAACTTACAAGGGGTCAGAGAATGATCCCAGCTATCGCTGTGAAGGCTTGCAAGGCCCGATCATCGAGATCAGTAAAAAACTCGACAAGGCCATCAGCCTGGTGGTCTCAGGCCATTCACATCAGGGTTATACCTGCAAGATCGATGGCAAGCTGGTGGTACAAGGGCGCAGCTATGGCTCCTTCCTGACAGAATCAACCCTGACGATAGACAGCAAGACCAATCAGGTCATCAATGCGGTCGCTGTCAATCACCTGATTGACCAGCAAGTCTTGCAGGCTGACCCCGTCGCAAAGCAACTGGTCGATCAGGTGGCGACCCAAACTGCGCGCCTGCGTCAGCGTCCCATTGTCAATCTGAGTGCACCCTTGTCACGCAATAGCGAGGCTGGATTTTTTGACAGCAGCCTGGGCAATATCATTGCTGATTCCCAGCTTCATCATGGGCAACATGCGGGTGGTGCCGATGCCGCTTTCATGAATGCCGGTGGCATACGCAGTGATCTGCCTTCTGGCAAGGCGACCGGTCCGGTGGCGGTGTCGTATGGTGACTTATATGCGGTACAGCCATTTGGCAATAACCTGGTACGCATAAAGCTGACAGGCGCACAAATCCTGACGCTACTACAGCAGCAATGGTCGGGCCGGGAAGTCAATGATCCAAAAAAACTGTTTGTATCGCACACCTTGAGTTACAGCTACGACCCGCGTGCCGGGATCAGTGAGCGCGTCAAAGATGTCAGGATCAAGGGCAAACCGCTGGACCTGAACCAGCAATACAGCGTGGTGGTCAACAGCTTCATGGCCGATGGTGGTGATGGTTTTGCCGTTCTCAAGCAAGCCAAAGACAAAGAGCTGATAGGCCGCGACCTCGAAGCTTTTGAGTCTTATGTGCGGGAGCAGGGCAGCAAATTGAATGAGGTCAAGCGTGACCGCGTCAAGCGTTTGCCTGGTTAAGCTATCGATATTCCAGAAGTAAAAAATGCCCGTCAAGTGAATTGACGGGCATTTCTCATGATGGGCTCAGCGCTTATTTGTATTCTATGATCAGCGGCGCGTGATCAGAGAAACGTGCTTCCTTGTAAATTGACGCCTTGTGCGCCTTTTTACCTATACCACTGGTGGCGACATGGTAATCAATGCGCCAACCCACATTGTTTGCCCAGGCCTGGCCGCGGTTACTCCACCAGGTATAAGCTTCAGCCGTTGTCTCTGGATGCAGGTGACGGTAAACGTCGAGCCAGCCCTGCTCTTCAAACAGCCGCGTCATCCAGGCACGTTCCTCAGGCAAGAAGCCGGAATTTTTTTGATTGCTCTTCCAGTTTTTTAAATCGATCTCTTTGTGGGCGATGTTCCAGTCACCACAGATGACGATTTCCCTGCCTTCGGCAATCAGTTGCTCCAGGTGAGGGTAAAATAATTCCATGAAACGGAACTTGGCTTCCTGCCGTTCAGGCGAGGATGAGCCGGAGGGGCAATACAGGGATATCACCGACAGCTTGCCAAAATCACAGCGCACATAGCGGCCTTCAGCATCGAACTCCGGGCTACCAAAACCGATGACGACGGCATCTGGTTCTTTTTTGCTATACACGCCAACGCCGGAATAGCCTTTTTTCTCGGCATAGTGAAAATGACCATGGTATTGGTGCGGATTCAGAAAGTCTGGCGTCATGTCCGCTTCCTGGGCCTTGAGCTCCTGCACGCAGACGACGTCAGGGTTTTCTTTTTGCATCCACTCAAAAAAGCCTTTTTTGGCGGCGGAGCGTATGCCATTCAGGTTGGCAGAGATGATTTTAGTCATGCTGGTCAGTAGTGACTTAAAGTGGGATAGAAAGCATACCAGATAGTGCGGCAGTCCGTGTATTTGGAGGGGGAAAGCCTGCAGATAGTTTATACTTGCCTACTTTTCCCACAGCGTAGCCCGGCTTTTGCCCCATCATGACCGAAGATCAATTACGTGCTGAACTCAATGCGGTCTATGCCAGTACCTCCTGGAAACTGACCGCCCCCCTGCGCTATACAGTGCAACTGTTAAAGAGTGGCGGTCTGCCCAAATTGCTGCGGGATATCAGGGCTTTGCTCAAGAAGCTCATGCCAGTCAAGGCCGTAAAGGCAAGGGCATCAGAGGCCATGCCAGACCGGCTTAATGAAGAAGGCAAACGTATCCTGAATGAGCTGCAAAGCCGCAGGAAGCATAGCCGCAACCGACAAAAGTAAACGACTATCCCAACATGCGTATCGTTATTGATTTACAAGCTTGTCAATCCACTGGTAGCCGCCATCGTGGCATAGGCCGCTATTCACTGGCGCTGGCCAAGGCCATGGTACGCAATGCAGGTGACCACGAGATATGGCTGATGCTCAGCAGCCTGTTTCCTGAAACCATACTACCGCTGCGTGAGGCTTTCTCAGGGATGGTGCCGCAAGAACGTATCGTCATCTGGGGCGCACCCGGCCCGGTGGCCGAACTGGTGCCGCAAAATTACTGGCGCAGCCGTGCTGCAGAAATACTCAGGGAGCAGGCATTAGCAGCCTTGCGTCCTGATTTTGTTCACGTCACCAGCCTGTTTGAAGGCTCGGGCGACGATGCGGTATCCAGTGTTGCGATATCGGGTGAGCACATACCGACAGCAGTGACATTGTATGACCTGATCCCCCTGATGTACGACAAGCAGTACCTCAATGATCCCGCGCAGAGAGCATGGTATTACCGCAAGCTGGCCAGTCTCAAACGGGCTGATTTACTGCTGGCGATCTCTGATTCGTCGCGCCAGGAAGGCATGGATTTGTTGCAGTTGTCACCTGAGCGCGTGGTCAGCATTTCGTCTGCCGTGGATGAGCATTTCCAGTTGCGCAGTTGCAGTGATGAAGCCATGCAGGCCTTGCGCGCGCGCTATGGCATTACCCGCGATATGGTGATGTATACCGGCGGTATCGATATACGCAAGAATATCGATGGCCTGATCCAGGCTTATGCTGGTTTGCCTGTGGCAGTGCGCCAGCAACACCAGTTGGCGATCGTCTGCAGCGTCCAAAAAGCAGACCGTGAGCGTATAGCAGCGCTGATCACACAACTAGGACTGGCAGAGGATGAAATCATATTGACCGGTTTTGTACCGGATGAAGATTTGCCGCTGCTATACCAGGATTGCAAATTGTTTGTCTTCCCTTCCTGGCATGAAGGTTTTGGTTTGCCCGCACTGGAGGCCATGTGCTGCGGTGCGCCTGTCATTGCAGCCAATACCAGCAGCCTGCCTGAAGTGCTGGAATGCCCCGAAGCCTTGTTTGACCCCAGAGACATCAAGGCCATTACGGCGAAAATCTTGCAGGTACTGGAGCAGCCAGAATTCGCTGCCCGCTTGCGCGAACATGGTTTGCAGCAATCGAAGAAATTCTCGTGGGATGCCTCAGCCAACAAGGCCTTGCGCGCGATTGAGGCCAGCCATGCGCATCTTCAGCAAATAGCGGCAGCCAAAGTCCATGTTTGCCTGCCAGTGATCAAACCCAGGCTGGCTTATGTCTCGCCTTTACCGCAGGTGGCGTCAGGCATTGCGAGTTACAGCGCAGACCTGCTGCCTGAGCTCGCCGATTATTACGACATCACACTGATTACCCAACAAAGTGAAGTCAATGCACCTTGGCTGACAGCCAACTTTGCCATACACGACAGCGAGTGGTTCACAGCCAATGCGGCCAGCTTTGACCGTGTGCTCTATCATTTTGGTAATTCTCCTGCGCATGCCTATATGTACCCATTGTTTGCCAGCTATCCTGGCACTGTGGTCTTGCATGATTACTTTCTGAGTGACGCTCTCGCCAATCTGGAGATGAGTTCACTTATGCCTGGCTTGTGGGCACAACATCTGTATCTATCCCACGGCTATGCGGCCTTGCTGGAAAGACGCGATGCGGCGGATTACAAAGCGGTAATGGCTAAATACCCTTGTAGCAGTAGCATACTGGAGCGTGCCGAGGGCGTGATTGTCCATTCTGCCTATGCCCGGGAACTGGCGCGTACCTGGCTGACAGGCTGGCCTGCCTGCCAATGGCAGCAAGTGCCTTTGCTGCGCCGCATTCCAGCCGCATCTGACAGGCAGCTCGCCCGCAAAAAACTTGGGCTGGACGAGCAGGATTTTGTCTTGTGCAGTTTTGGCATGCTGGGACCGACCAAACTCAATCATGTCTTGCTGGATGCCTGGCTGGAATCCGCTCTCAGCAAGGACGCACATTGTCATCTGATTTTTGTAGGCAAAAATGATCCGGGTGAATATGGCGCGCAACTGCAAGCGCGCATCGGCAATGGCGAGCGAGTGCGTATCACCGGCTTTACCACCGCAGAAGAATTTGCCTTGTATCTGCAGGCCGCCGACGGTGCCGTGCAGTTGCGCACGCTGTCAAGGGGCGAAACTTCTGCCGCTGTCCTTGAGTGCATGGCCTACGGCCTGCCCGTAATCCTGAATCGCAACGGTGCCATGGCAGAGTTGCCAGCAGATGCCGTGCTGGGTATGCCTGACCAGTTTACGCAGGCAGAACTCTTGCAGGCCATCGGCAAATTGCATGAGGACAGCAAGAGTAGCCAACTGACAGGCCAGGCCGCCAGGCAGTTTGTGCAGGCACATCATGCACCTGCATTGATTGCACGCAGTTATGCGGAAGCGATAGAAGAATTTGCGCAGACCGAAACGGCTGCCCGCATGCACCGCAGTCTGTCGGCCATTGCCGACATCCCGGCAGTGTCGCCGCAACATCCACATTTGCAGGCAGAGGTCGCCATTGATGATTTGCGCGAGCTGGCGCGTCACCTCGGCAATAGCACACCGCGTCCCGGTAAACGCATGGTCATGCTGGATGTTGGCGCATGGAGCCAGTCGCAACAGGCGCTGCCTGCAGCCTGGAAAGCGGCTCTGGAAAGCATGATACTCGCCCGCCAGGACTTGCGCTTTGAACCTGTCTGTTATGCAGGCCCGGACTTCCGCTATGCCAGAAGCTGGACATTTGAGCAACTCTCCCTGTCCGGACCAGCACCCGCTGATGATTTCGTCACAGTGCGGGCCGGAGATTTGTATCTGGATTTATCCGGATGTAAAGATTTGCAAATGCAGACCATGCAATTACAGCAACTTGGCGTCATTTGTCACGCTATTGCTGCTCAAATGCAGGCAAATATGGTGGATTTGTCAGCGTCTCCAGCCCTGTTGGCAGAATTTTTAGCGGTTTTGCCACTTGAAACAGACTAAATTCAAATATGCACGCATGTTATGCTCTAGGTTTGGCACAAAACTGCAGTAAACGGCATAAATTATAGGGATTGGGGTTATTTTGAGTACTTTGAGACAAGATTTTATACAGTTTTCAGTCGAGGCTGGAGTGATACGCTTTGGCGAATTTGTCACCAAAGCCGGGCGTACCTCACCCTATTTTTTTAATGCAGGTTTATTCAATGATGGTGCCAATCTTGGCCGCATCGCTGATTTTTATGCCCGCACGCTGCTCGATTCAGGCCTGGAATTTGACATGCTGTTTGGCCCTGCCTACAAGGGTATTACCCTCGCTTCGGCTACTGCAGTGGCACTGGCACGCATGGGCAGGAACGTGCCTTTTGCCTATAACCGCAAAGAAGCCAAGGACCACGGCGAAGGTGGCAATATCGTTGGCGCCAAACTGGCAGGCAAGGTTGTGATTATTGATGACGTTATTTCTGCCGGTACTTCAGTACGTGAATCGGTTGATTTGATTCGTCATGCTGGCGCTACCCCGAGTGCAGTGCTGATCGCGCTGGACCGCATGGAGCGTTCTGGCAAGGATGATGCCCTGTCTGTGCATTCGGCAGCGCAGGAAGTCGGCAAGGCGTATGACATGCCTGTGGTTTCCATCGCCAGCCTGAATGATTTGTTTGATTATCTGTCAGTTGCTGGTGGTGACGCGCAGTTGTCGCAATATAAAGAGGCAGTCGCTGCTTACCGCAAACGCTATGGCGCTTTGGCTGATTGAGTAAATGATATTAAAAAAATAACTGGTAATTAAGACTGTTACCGTGGTTTGCCTGCCCTTGCGTAGTATCACTTACATGCGCTTGCATTAAATTTCCGCAGTGCGGCGAACAGTCATTGTATACTGTGCAACTGTGGATAAATTGTGATCACGGTCACAGATGGATTCAAAGTAGCGGTCCATTATCTGGTTAGCAAAAAGAATTTTGAACGAAGAATTTTGAATGTTCGCTGCGGCGAAGAGGTTTTCTTGAATGAGTAAAAAAGCGTTAATCACTGGTATTACTGGTCAGGACGGAGCCTATCTGGCTCAGTTGCTGTTGGAAAAAGGCTATACCGTCTATGGCACTTATCGCCGTACCAGTTCAGTCAATTTTTGGCGCATAGAAGAGCTGGGTATTGCAACTCACCCTGCCTTGCATCTGGTTGAGTATGATCTTACCGATTTGTCGGCCAGCATACGTCTGTTGCAAACGACGGGTGTGACTGAAGTGTATAACCTGGCAGCGCAAAGTTTTGTGGGCGTGTCGTTTGAACAGCCACTGACCACGACAGAAATTACCGGCATCGGCGCGCTGAACTTGCTTGAAGCCATACGCATCGTCAATACCGAAATCCGTTTCTATCAGGCTTCAACTTCAGAAATGTTTGGCAAGGTGCAAGCCGTGCCACAAATCGAATCGACCCCGTTTTATCCGCGCAGCCCTTACGGTGTAGCCAAGCTGTATGCGCACTGGATGACGATCAATTACCGCGAGTCTTATGGTATTTTTGGCTGCAGCGGCATCTTGTTCAATCATGAATCTCCACTGCGTGGCCGCGAATTTGTGACGCGCAAGATTACTGATTCTGTCGCCAAGATCAAACTGGGCAAACTCGATGTGCTGGAACTCGGCAATATGGATGCCAAGCGCGACTGGGGTTTTGCCAAGGAATATGTAGAAGGCATGTGGCGCATGCTGCAAGCTGACAAGCCAGACACTTTTGTGCTGGCGACCAACCGTACTGAAACTGTGCGTGATTTTGTCACCATGGCTTTCAAGGCTGCAGACATACAGTTGCAATGGTCAGGCGAAGGCGAGCACGAAACAGCCAGTTGCGCAAAAACCGGCAAATTGCTGGTACGCGTCAATCCCAAATTCTATCGTCCTGCTGAAGTTGAATTGCTCATCGGTGACCCTGCCAAGGCCAAAAAAGTGTTGGGCTGGGAACCCAAGACCACACTGGAAGAGTTGTGCCAGATGATGGTAGAAGCAGATTTGCGCCGTAACCAGAACGGCGCGTCGTTCTGATGTCTGCGATGCCACGCGCCCTGATCACAGGCATCAAGGGATTCACAGGTCGTTATCTGGCGCAAGAATTAAAAGAGGCGGGTTACCGGGTTTTTGGTACTACCCACGGAGCAGAAGCACCCGGGCAGGATAATTTTGCCGTCGATCTGAGTGACAAGCAGCGTCTGGCCGAACTGGTGGCAGAAATACAGCCCGATGTGGTTGCCCATCTTGCCGCCATTTCTTTTGTTGCCCATGGCGATGCTGCTGAAATTTATCGCGTCAATGTGGTCGGTACCCGTAATTTGCTGGAAGCACTGGCAAGCCTGGATAAAAAGCCGCGGGCCGTGCTGGTCGCAAGCAGCGCCAATATCTATGGCAATACTCGCACAGAAGTCATCGCTGAGAGTGAACCTGCTCAGCCTGCCAATGATTATGGCGTCAGCAAACTGGCAATGGAGCATGTGGCACGTCTGTGGATGGACAAGCTGCCCATCATCGTGACACGCCCCTTCAATTACACCGGTGTTGGCCAGACAGAAAATTTCCTGCTGCCTAAAATCATCAACCATTATCGCCGCAAGGCTACCGATATAGAACTTGGCAACCTCGATGTTGCCAGGGATTTTTCTGACGTACGCACAGTTGCCACAGCCTATGCCCGTTTGCTGGAGCAGGCACCGGCAGGCCAGACTTTCAATATCTGTTCTGGCACTGCATACACCTTGCGCTCGGTATTGCAAATGGCCAGTGAACTTGCTGGCTATGAAATCAAGGTGCATGTGAACCCTGCCTTTGTGCGTGCCAATGAAGTGCATAAACTCATGGGTAATGGGCAGCGTTTGCAAGCTTGCATAGGCGAGTTGCCTGCTATCTCCTTGCGCGATACACTGGCCTGGATGCTGCAACACGAGGACGCAACATGAACGTCGTCCTGTCTATCGAGGCCATACATCCACCGCTGGCTGGTATAGGCAGATACGCATGGGAACTTGCCACACGCCTGCCCATGCAGGCAGAGATAGAGTCAGTGCGCTATTTGTCAGATGGTTTCTGGCGCGACTTGCCGCTTGTGGACCAGCCTGCCAGCGCAGACGCAGCGGGAGCTGTACCTGCGGCATCAGCCAAAGCCAGTTACAAAAGTCGTCTGCGCCGTCAACTGGGGCAACTGCCCATGGTAGCGCGGTTGTATGGCAAATTACTGCCCCTGCTTGCTGGCCGCCAGTTGAACGGCGTGCAGGACGGTCTTTTCCATGGGCCGAATTATTTTGTACCCAAAACCCGTTTACCCAGCGTAGTGACAGTGCATGACCTGTCGATTTACCGTTATCCGCAGTGGCATCCCAAGGCCAGGATAGACCGCATGCGGAAAGCTATTCCAGAAGCGATAAACCGCGCCAACCTGGTGTTAACCGACTCCCTGGCAACGCGCGATGAAGTGATGCAGGAATTCAGCCTGGGCCCTGAGCAGGTGCGCGCTGTCTTGCTGGGGGTCGATGAAGTGTTTCATCCCTATACCCCGGAAGAGACTGCACCGGTCTTGCATGAATTTGGTTTGCAGCCAGATGGCTATAGTTTCTTTGTCTCTACCATAGAACCGCGCAAGAACCTGACACATTTGCTGGCAGCCTATCGTGCTTTGCCAGACGCCATGCGCCAGCGCTGGCCGCTGGTGCTGGTCGGTGGTGAGGGCTGGCAGAGTGAAGCCATTCATGACGACATAGAAAAAGGCCAGCGTGAAGGCTGGATCAAATACCTGGGTTTTGTCGATCAGCAATTGCTGCCGGTTTTATATGCCGGTTGCCGCTTGTTCACCTATCCATCCTGGTATGAAGGTTTTGGTTTACCTATCGCTGAAGCGATGGCCAGTGGAGTACCTGTACTGACTTCGAATTGTTCTTCCATGCCGGAAGTCGCCGCTGGTGCCGCCATGCTGGTAGACCCGGCGGATGTGAATTCCATCCGTGATGGTTTGCGCCAGGCGCTGGAAGACGAAGAATGGCGCAGCGTGGCCAAAGCACGTGGCTTGCAACGTGCTGCCGAACTGACCTGGGATGCCTGCGTACGCAATACAGTCGCAGCCTATCAGACGGTCAAGGCCAGTTAAGGACAGCGCGCCATGAAAGTCCTGCACTTCTACCGCACCTATTACCCCGACACCTTTGGTGGCGTTGAGCAAGTCATACGCCAGATGGCGGTGGGTACGGCACGTCTGGGTGTGGAAAATGAAGTGCTGACCTTGACACGCGATGCAGACCGCCCGCTGATAGAATTTGAAGGGCACAAGGTACACCGCGCCCATTTGAATTTCGAGATCGCTTCTACCGGTTTTTCCTGGTCGGCCTTATCGCGCTTTGTTGAACTGGCCAAGCAGGCGGATGTGATTCACTATCACTTCCCCTGGCCCTTCATGGATATCGCCCATTTCCTGGGGCGCATCAAGAAGCCCAGCGTCGTCACTTATCACTCGGATATCGTCAGGCAAAAATATTTGCTGAAGCTGTATTCGCCGCTCAAGCATCAATTCTTGCGCGATGTAAACCGCATCGTGGCGACGTCGCCCAATTACTTGGCGACCAGCCCGACGCTGGAACTGTATAAAGACAAGACCGAGGTGATCACCTATGGTCTGGATAACAGCATTTACCCAGTTCCTTCAGCAGAATTGCTGGCGAAATGGCGTGCCATCGTCGGAGAAAACTTTTTCCTGTTTGTCGGCATGCTGCGTTACTACAAGGGCCTGCATATCTTGCTGGAAGCGGCGGCGGGAACGGATATCCCCATCGTCATCGTTGGTGATGGCCCGGAAGAAATCGAACTCAAGCGCCAGGCAGAAAGCCTGCAACTGAAGAACGTGCATTTCCTTGGTGCCTTGCCAGAGCCTGACAAGGTCGCCTTGCTGACCCTGTGTTATGCACTGGCCTTTCCTTCGCATCTGCGCTCTGAGGCTTTTGGCATTTCATTGCTGGAAGGCGCGATGTATGGCAAGCCCATGATATCAAGTGAAATTGGCACAGGCACGACGTATATCAACGTCGCGGGCCAGACTGGCATGGTAGTACCACCGAGTGATCCGGCAGCTTTCAGGCAGGCCATGGAGTATCTGCTGGCACATCCACAAGAGGCGGCGCAAATGGGTATCAATGCGCGCCAGCGTTACCTGGATTTATTCACCGCCGATAAAATGGCGAGCAATTATGCCCGCCTTTACCAGCAAGTCATAGACGAGCATAAGCGCAAGTAAGCCAGGCAGCTCGCCTAGCTTGCAGTCAACTTCCTGATTTCAAATTCCCCACGCAGCCAGTTGCTACCGATGAACTCAGTGTGATCCACATTGATGACATCAAACACCAGCAGATTATCTGACCACTCATAGTTTTCATCAAGATGGGTTTTTGCCTTGGTCAATGCGGTGGTGACAGAATAAGAACCTGGCCCCAAAGGACATTCAAAAGGCAGCACAAATTCCAGTGAGTCACCTTTGCGCAAATCATTTTGCACCTGTTGTGAATACCAGGTATTGCTGCCCCAGATGACGCTGCCCTGTTTGTCGCGGAACATCAGGCCCAGTACCAACTCGGGGATGTCGGCACGCAATTGCACTTCAGCCACCAGCTTGACCTTTTGCCCTACATGCGCTGCGGCCAGTACCTGATCACTGTCCTGGTCACGCAGGCTGAGCTTGCTGACGGTCGCCATGCCTGTGCCTGAACGGGTTTGCAGCCAGCCCTGTTCATTGCGGTTTTGTTCCACGGAGAAATTTTCGTTTTCCTTACGGGCGATCATCGCATTGTAGTAATCGACCACTTCATCTGCCGCACCCTGCTTGAGTATGCAGCCCTTGTCGATCAGGATCACGTGGTCACACAGGCTGCGCACGTCACCCATGCCATGGGTGACCAGGATGATGGACGTACCCTGTTCCTTGAACTGGCGTATGCGGTCAAAACTGCGGTGCTGGAAATAGCTGTCACCGACCGACAGGATTTCATCGACGATGAGTACATCCGGGCGCACTGCCGTGGCAACAGCAAATGCCAGACGCGCCTGCATGCCGCTGGAATACACACGCAAGGGCTGGTCAAAGAAGGTGCCAATTTCAGCAAAGCTTTCTATGCCAGGCATGAGCTGGTCCAACTGCTCACCACTCAGACCCATCAGGCCGCCTGCCATATAGGCATTTTGCCTGCCAGAAAATTCGGGATTAAAACCCAGCCCCAGTTCCAGCATGGCGCTGATGCGGCCACTGACAGCGATGTTGCCGGTCGTTGGTCGCACCGTTCCGGTAATCATTTTCAGCAGCGTACTTTTACCAGCACCGTTCTGACCTATGATGGCTACTGCCTGGCCTGCAGGCACATTGAAGCTGATATCGCGGTTGGCCCAGTATTCGTACGCCGGTTTCACCGGCAGGCCAGCCCAGTACATCAGGCGTGACAGCAGGCCGTTGAATTTTGAATAGCATTTTCCAACGCCAGAGACACTCAATACAATTTGACTCATAATGCATCCACCAGATCTGCGCTGGCACGGCGGAAAATCCAGAATGAAAATATAAACATGCCCGCTGAAATCAGCACGGGAACCAGCAAATCTGCCATGTTTGGTACTGCTCCGTACAACAGCGCATTCTGGTAGATTTTGACCAGCGGTGTCATCGGGTTCAGATTCAATACCGCGATAAAGCGCTTCGGCATATTGTCCATCAGATAGACCACGGGCGTGAACCAGAACCATAGTTGCAGCACGATGCCCATGACCTGGCCTACGTCACGTGAAAATACATTCAACAGTCCTAGTATGATGCCCAGACCAAAGGCAAACAGGATGATCAGCAGCATGCCCAGTGGCAGTACCAGCCATGCTGCTGTCGGCAGATGGCCAAAGAATAAAAACACGACGGCTATCGCTGCCAGCAATAACAAGTGATTGATGAGTGCGCTGCCGCCAACGATCACTGGCAGGCACAGTCTGGGGAAAGAGATTTTTTTCAGGGTGTTTGAATAATCAATAAACACCGTGGTACAGCGCGTCATGATTTCAGAGAACAAACCCCACGCCGACATACCTGCCATCAGGTAAATCGCATAGGCCGACTTGTTTTCAATATTCGGTATCTTGGTCACCAGTACTTCAGACAAGACAATGGCGAAGATGGTGGCCTGCGCCAACGGATTTAAGATCATCCACAGCGCACCCAGTTTGCTGCGCGCAAAGCGCCCGGCAAACTCGGCCCTGATGGACGACAGGATAAAGTGGCGGTAGTGCCACAATGAGATAAGTACAGCTTTCAAAGCTTGGTTTTCCTTAGCAGGGATCAGCCTGCAACACGTCCATAGATATCATCGAACCTGACGATATCATCTTCACCCAGGTAAGTACCGGATTGCACTTCTATCAGTTCAAGATCGGTTTCACCCGGATTTTCCAGCCTGTGCTTGACGCCCAGCGGGATGTAGGTGGATTGATTGGCAACCAGGGTCATGACTTCTTCGCCACGCGTTACTAGCGCCGTGCCACTGACCACGATCCAGTGTTCAGCACGGTGGTGATGCATTTGCATCGACAGCCGGCCACCCGGTTTGACGACAATGCGTTTGACCTGGAAGTGTTCGCCACTATCGACGGAATCATAATGTCCCCATGGGCGATAGACCTTGCGGTGGTTATCGGTCTGGGTATAGTTTTCATCTTTCAGGCGGGTTACGACACGCTTGATGTTCTGGGTATTGGCCTTATTGGTGACCAGTACCGCGTCTGGTGTTTCAACCACAATGACATCTTCCAGACCCAGGCAGGCAACCAGGCGGCTGTCAGAAATCACCAGGCAATTACGGGAGTCCTCCAGCAGCACGTCGCCATGGGCAGTGTTGCCGTTCTCATCCTTGTCCGACACTTGCCAGACCGCATCCCAGGCACCAACATCTGACCAGCCTGCATTGAAAGGCACGACATAGCCAGGGATATGCAAGTCCTGGTCCTTCGCCAGTTTTTCCATGACGGCATAATCGATGGAGTCAGAAGGGCAAGACAGGAAGGCTTCTTTATCCACGCGGACAAAGTCGCTATCGATGCTGGCTTTGTCCATCGCCAGTTTGCAGGCCTCATGCATGGCCGGATGGAAGTGCTGTATGGCTTTCAGCCAGGTAGTCGCGCGCATCATGAAAATACCGCTATTCCATAAATGGCGGCCGCCATCAAGATATTGCTGAGCCACTTCCAATACCGGTTTTTCGACAAAGGCCTGCAGTTCGCGCACAGCCTGGCCTGGTAACACATCGCCCGTCTGGATGTAGCCATAACCGGTTTCAGGTCGGTCAGGCACGATACCAAAGGTCACCATGGCACCGTCCATGGCCTGTTGCAGGCCATCTTGTATGGCCTGGTGAAAGCCCTGCTTGTCATTGATGACATGGTCAGCCGGCATCACCAGCAGTACTGCATCATTGTCTGAGGCCACTGCTGCCATGGCTGCCAGCGTCAATGCCGGGGCAGTATTGCGGCCCGCCGGTTCGAGCAACAGGCTACAGTTACTGAAACCGGCCACGCGCAATTGTTCTGCCGTGATGAAACGGTATTCTTCATTACAGACTACGATCATTCTTTCGGCCACGCCCACGGCACCAGAAAAATCCCTGACGCGCGTTGCAGTTGCCTGCAGCATGGTTTCTTCGCCTATCAGGGCGAGCAATTGCTTGGGATGCTTTTCACGCGATAGCGGCCATAACCGGGTTCCAGATCCCCCTGAAAGAATGACAGGCTGTAATAACATGGATAACTTTCGTATTCTTTATGCCTTCGGGTTTATGCCTTTGGGCAAATCATTATAAAATATTTAATATATTGCAATCAGCTGCAATTTCCTCAGGCTATGCTGGTCAGATGTGAGCAATTGCTGAATAGGCTAAACTTGTAAGACCTGAAGGCTAAGCCAGAGTCAGGCAAAAAGTCTGAAGCTGAAATAATCTGGAATTTTGCAGACGCTGATAATTTCGTCGCAGTTTACATCATCATTTATACTTCTACCCCTTTTTCTAGCCTTTTAGCGGCCCAAACACGAATCATTTGCCGCCAATTATGAATAAAACATCCGGATTATATGGCGAATATGGCAACACAGAACAAATCTGAATGCGAAGCACAGCAACTGGCCGACAAGACCAGTTTGATATTGAAAAGCAGGAAGCATTCAACACCCGTCAATATTCCTTCGAATGAGATGGGGGCAGGGCAGGATGATGCAAGGGAAATCATGTTGAATCAGCAAGATAATGTGGGCGCGCAGCTGGAAGCGCCAGTACCGCCACAAGGTTTACGCCAGAAATTGCGTGCCATACCTGGTCTGGGTTACGCATTGGCCTGGTGCCAGGCATTGCTGCGCCTGCCGCGCACCCGCTTCCAGACTGAGGTAGCGCTAACAAATTTGCAAAAGCAAATTGACGACCTGAAAATACAGTTGCACAGTCAGGAACGGAAACTGCTGCAAATGGAAGAGCAAAAACTTTCTATACGGTTGGACAAGTTTGATGCGCTGGATGTCGGCAACAGGCTCATGGAACTGGATCGTTTACATATAGGCCGTCAATTGCGTTCCATGAATCTGATGATGCGTGAGGGTTTGCAAAATGGAACTAGGCAGATCCAGCAAAATGTTGTCGCGACGGCAGAGCCAGCAAGTCAGCTTGCCACTACAAGCACTAGCCGGCCCGTAGCCAAAGTTGCCAGCGATTTTGATCAGGACCAGTTTTATCTCGAATTCGAAGCCTTGTTCCGTGGTTCACGCGCTGACATCAAGGAAAGATTGAAAGTCTATCTGCCCTATTTGGCACATATCAGCGAACAGGCAAAAGACGAACGCAAGCTGGTCATCGACGTTGGCTGTGGCCGTGGTGAATGGCTGGAATTGCTCGATGAGCAGGGCATACCTGCGATGGGCGTGGACATGAATATCTCCATGGTTAACGCCTGTCTGGACCAGGGTTTCCTGTGCCGCCATGCTGACGCGATTGCCTATTTGCGCGAACAGCCCGCTGGCAGCATAGGTGCAGTGACCGGTTTCCAGATCATAGAGCATTTGCCGTTCGAGCAATTGATTGCGCTGTTTGATGCAGCCCGTCATGCGTTGTGTCCAGGTGGCGTCATTATTTTTGAAACACCGAATCCGGAAAACCTCAAGGTCGGGGCCTGTAATTTTTATTTTGATCCTACCCATTTGCATCCTATCGTGCCACAGGTGGCTGAATTCATGGCGCGGCAGCGTGGCTTTAGCCATGCAGAAATTTTGCGTTTGCATCCTTACCCTGATGATCACTTGCTGCACGGTGGCACTGAGGTTGAAGCACTGCTCAATAAGGAATTATTCGGTGCCCAGGATTATGCAGTCATAGGTCGTAAATAAGATGCAGATACATCAATTCAGCCCTTCCTGTGGAAGAGGTGACGGCGTCAGCAATGGCATGTTCTTTACCCGCAAGCTTTTGCGCGAGATGGGTTTTACATCCGCCATCTATTGCGATCTGGTGCAGGATGAAGTACGTAATGAAGTGCAGCACTATAGCGAATTGCAGCTTGCTGAGGATGACATTTTGCTGGTGCATCACAGCCTGGGCTATGAGAATTGCAGCTGGCTCAAAGACATCAAGGCGCGCAAGGTACTGGTGTATCACAACATTACGCCACCGCAGTTTTTACCCGACAATGGCTTGCCTGAATTAAGCATGCTGGGCAGGCAGCAACTGGCCTTGTGGGCGCAGGATTTTCAGGCTGCGATTGGTGACTCTGATTTGAACAGTGCAGAGTTGCATGCCGCTGGTCATACAGATGTAACGACCATTCCCTTACTGGTCGATGTGATGCGCTGGCAGCATCACAGCTATAACACGGCGCTGATGAACAGCTTGCGTGGCGCCCACAATATCCTGTTTGTTGGCCGCCTGTGCGAGCACAAGCACCAGTTGCAATTACTGGACATGCTTGATGAATTGCGCCACTTCTCGCGCCAGCCAGTGCGCCTGATATTGGCGGGTGGCGTCACCAGCATGCCGTATGAGCAGGAAGTACGTGCCCACATCGCTGAATTGAAGCTGGATGCACAGGTGCTGATGACAGGCAAAATTTCGGATGAAGATTTGCTGGCCCTGTACCGCAATGCTGACGCCTATGTCAGCCTTAGCGAGCATGAAGGCTTTGGCATGCCTTTGGTCGAAGCCATGCTGCATGATGTGCCAGTGATTGCGCGTGCTACCGAAGGTGTCACTTCTACCATGGGCGGCGCAGGCATCTTGCTGGATGCTGACGTGACCCCGGCCACTTGTGCTGCGCATGTGCATATGCTGTTGACGGAACCAGCTTTGCGCCGCCGTATTATTGCTGGCCAACGACAAAATATTCAGCGTTTTTCACGTCAAAAAATTCAGACGGACTTGCAAGATTTTTTGCAAAAATTGGGTACGCAAATTCCTCAACGGGCAGTTGCTACCAGTGAACAGCAAAAGCCCCTGTGGCAGATAGAGGGCCCCTTCGATTCTACCTATAGCCTGGCTATCGTTAACCGTGAACTGGCGCGGGCCTTGGTATCCCAAAAAGACGAGGCTGTGCAACTGGGTTTGCGCAGCCGAGAAGGCTATGGTGATTTCGTCGCCTCGGCAGATTTCCTGGCCACAAATCCCGATATCGCTGAATTGCAAACTGTCTCTCAGCAGGCAGTAAACATGCCTGACCTGGCCCTGCGCAATTGCTATCCGCCGACGCTGGATGACATGCAGGCACGCGTCAGGGTGGTGAATTCTTATGGTTGGGAGGAGACTGGTTTCCCGCAAGAGTTTGTCAATGAATTCAACCGCAAGCTGGATTTGATTTTGGTGGTGTCGCGCTTTGTTGGCACAGTTTTGCGTGACAATGGTGTGCGTGTGCCGATTGCTGCTGTTGGCAATGGTGTTGATCATGTCATGCGTGTTGCTGCGCTGACGGTACCGCAGGCTGTTTTGGATAGCCTCAAGACTTATCGCTTCCTGCATGTCTCATCCTGTTTCCCGCGCAAGGGGCCGGATGCCTTGTTGCTAGCTTATGGCCAGGCTTACCGGGCCAGTGATGATGTCAGCCTGGTCATCAAGACTTTCCCCAATCCGCATAATGATGTGGCTGAGCAATTGGCGGCACTGCAGGCCGCTGATCCGGAGTTCCCGCATGTGCTGATCATCATGGATGACTATAGCCAGGCGCAAATGCGAGGTCTGTATGAGGCATGTGATGTGCTGGTTGCACCCAGCCGTGGTGAAGGTTATGGCTTGCCGATAGCTGAAGCAATGTGGCTGAAACTGCCAGTGATTGCTACTGCATGGAGTGGGCAGATGGATTTTTGCGAGGATACCAGGGTCTGGCTATGTGATTATCAATTCGCCAAATCAACTTCGCATTTCAGTTCTACGCATTCAGCTTGGGCTGATCCTGATGTCAATCATCTGGCTGCGTTGATGCGGGAAGTACATGCCAGCCCGGCAGATGTCATCGCCAGAAAAACTGCAGCAGCGCATGCGTTTATATCAACGCACTATGCATGGTCAGATGTCGCCAGCAGAACCCGCCAGGCGATTGCAGCGCTTGAGCAACAACCGCTGTTGCGCAAGGAACCGCGCATAGGTTGGATCAGTAGCTGGAATGCGCGTTGTGGCATCGCTTCTTATTCATCTTTCCTGACTGCTGGCATGCCGCAGGACAGGGTGGTTTATTTGAGCAGCCATATCCCTGAAAGAACAGCGCGCGATGCTGACAATGTCATCCGTAGTTGGGATGCCAGCATGGGCGAGGATCTGGAGCACACCTGGCTGATGATCCAGGAACAGAAACTCGATGTGATTGTTGTCCAATACAATTTCGGTTTCTTTTCACTGGCAGCCATGGCGCGCCTGATCAGACGTGTCAAGGAAGATGGCAAGGCCATTCATGTATTTTTCCATTCAACCGCGGATGTGCAAAGAGAAGATGGGCTGATCAGCCTGTCTACGATTGCTGCTGAATTGAAGTTGGCCGACCGTATCTTCGTGCATGGCCTGGATGACATGAACCGGCTCAAGAACCTTGGTGTTGCGGATAATCTGGTGTTTTTCCCGCAAGGCCTGATGCCGACGCTGGAACATGCTGCATCCAGGGTGGATACTGCGCGCATGGCTGGCAAGACCGTGATTGCTGCTTATGGATTCCTGTTGCCGCATAAAGGCGTGCAAGCCTTGATCAAGGCATTCATAAAATTGCGCGGGCAGGGTGGAAATTATCATTTGTTGCTGGTGAATTCACTCTATCCATCAGGTTTGTCCGACCATGAATACCATCAATGTCGTCACCTTATCCATGAGTCTGGTCTGGAAGCGCATGTGACTTTTCTGTCTGATTATCTGAGTGATGAGATCAGCCAGTCATGGCTGCAACAGGCCGACCTGATTGTGTATCCGTATCAGCAAACACAGGAATCTTCGAGCGCTGCAGTGCGCATGGGGCTGGCTTCTGGCCGTCCGGTGGCAGTGACGCCTTTGTCGATTTTTGATGATGTCAAAGATGCGGTGCATGTTTTGCCCGGTACTGAACCTGCGGATATTGCTGAAGGCATCACTGCCATTTTGCATGATGGGCTAAGGCTGAAACAGAAAGCAATACAGGCGAAAGCCTGGACTGCCACCAGACAATGGCCCGCCTTGTCACAACGCTTGTTGAATACGATTGATGGGATTGCGAATGCTTTGGATATTGATATCGGTCGCATCTGAACGTACAAAAACGGCGGATATATTCCGCCGTTTTTTTTATGGTCGGCCGCAAGCTGCCTGAGAACGTGTTTGCAGTAAAGCGATCAGCTTTGTAGTATGCTTTTGCCTGGCCCAGTCTTGCAGGTGGTGGTCAGTATCAAAGAACCAGCTCTCCGGATACATGAAGTCTTTTGGCTTGCCCAGATATTCTATGCCCAGCTTATTCATGCGCTCCGGTAGCCCTGCGTAAAAGGCCAGATCTTCAGCATCCGTATCGTATTTGGCATGATGCAGCAGCACTGTAGGCATGGCGATCAGGCAGATGTTGTTGGCCTTTGCCCATTGCGCATAATTTCCCATGAGCTTCCAGCCGCCAGTTTCTGTGGCTGCCCTGTGCGCATAATCCCAGACCTTGGTCGCTTTGACTGCAGCGATATCGCCAGTGCTGCGTTCTGCTGCGCTGGTGTGGGTCTGATCACCTCTTGCATCGAGATGATGGGCGCCATAAGTACCGCTGGTGACCGGGCCATCAGGCAAATGTCGCAGGCCATGCAGCCAGCGGTCTGCTCCCAAACCTGCTGCATACTGTAGTTGAGTAATGCGCGACAGGCTGCGCCAGTAATCGAGATCCCTGGCCATGACATAGTCGATAATCTGTGAATTGGCTTTGCCCTCATCGAGGTAAAGCGCATATTCCATGGGCATAAGTATAGTGTCGCCAGGGTGAGCAACACGACGCGATACATCCAGTATATAAGGCAGGCCCAGCCCGGCATTGACTGCGAGATTGATGACAGGTTTTTGCCAGTAATTTTCCAGCATGCCTGAATCTATGCCAAACATGGCATTTGAACCTGCCACGATAAATACACGTGGTGATTTGATTTCTTGTGCTGCGTGGATTTTATGTTGGTAGGCATCATAGACCCAGCGTGAACTGGCTGTTGGCGAGCCCAACTGATATTTGATACCGACTACCCATAAGAGGCTAAGAGCCAGGAAACTGCCAGTCAAAGCGAGCAAGAATTTTTTCATATCCTCGCTCGTCTAAAAATTAAAATACAAAAATTCTGTGGCTGGACGGACGGCCATCCATTTCAGTGCAAACCACAAACAGATGCCTGTAATGATGCCCAAAGCGATTTGTCTTTTTTCGCTGAGTGGTGTGATGGCGATATTCGGGCTGGGGTCGTAATTCAGTAATTCCGTGGTGTTTGGCAAAAGCCAGACAACAGCCATGCCTATGCCTATCCACAACCAGCCGACATCCGGTGAAGTGCTCAATAATCCTTCAACTACCTGGGCAAGATTTTGCCAGGGCAAGGCAGGCAGATATGTACCTGAACCAGGTTGCAACAGGGCGGCATACATGTGTGCCGCACTTGTCATGTCAGGTGAGCGGAACAGTACCCAGGCAAAAGCGACCAGAATGAAAGTCACCGCAACCGCAATTGTCTTCGGCAGTTTGCCCCAGAGTTTAGTGAGCGTGGGACTGCTTTCCAATACATGGTGCCAGAAATGATTGATGAGCAGCGCGCTGCCATGCAAAGCACCCCATAAGAAGAAATTCCAGCCTGCACCATGCCACACACCCGCCAGCAACATCGTCAGCCACAGATTGCGGTAACGCATGAATTGGCCGTGACGGTTTCCACCCAGGGGAATGTACAGATAGTCGCGCAAGAAACTCGACAGTGTCATGTGCCAGCGCCGCCAGAAATCAATGATGGACGTGGCTTTATAAGGTGAGAAAAAATTGATGGGCAGCTTGAAGCCAAACATCAGCGCCAGGCCTATCGCCATGTCTGAATACGCAGAAAAATCAAAATACAATTGCAGGGTATATGCCAGCATGGCTTGCCATGCCGCTTCGCCACCCGGTGTTGTCTGCCTGGCCAATTCAAAAACCGGGCTGGCATAGCGAGCCATGCTGTCAGCAAGTATGGTTTTTTTGAACAGGCCTAATGCCAGAAAACAGGCACCGGTAATGAGTGCTTCTTTTTGCCTGAATAGTGGATTGTCGTCTGCCCTGGTTTGCGCAATCAGGGGCTTGTGATGCACGATAGGCCCAGCGATCAGTTGCGGAAAAAAGGAAACAAAAAACAGATAGTCGAGTGCATTATGCCTGTGCACGTCACCGCGTCTGCAATCAACCAGATAGGCGATTTTCTGGAAGGTGACAAAGGAGATAGCCAGCGGCAGAACGATGGGGTCTATTGGTGGTGCCGCATGGAATGCCGCAAACAGATTGGCGAGCAAAAAATAGGTGTATTTGAAACCGCCCAGTACCAGCAGATTAAAGATGATGCCTGCTTTCATCCATCTTGCTGCATGCAGGTCCAGCGCTTGCTGCCTGGCTTTCAGGATACGGCCACCAAGCCAGAAATTGATGCTGATTGAGCTTAGGAGCACCACCAGATAGCGCACATCCCAGACTGCATAAAATACCAGTGAAGCCAGCACCAACCATCCCAGTGCGGGCCTTAATCCCCATTGACGTTGGCACAGCGTCCATACTGCCAGGGTGACGGGCAGGAAGAGGAACAGGAATGCAAAGGAATTAAATAACATGGTGTGCAGTCAGGCCTGGGATCATGCCGGTTACTGCGTTCACGCAGTAACGCCCAGCGCCAGTTTCTGCAATTCGTCGGGTTTGCGTATGATCAGGCGATGCAAGTCTTTTTCGACTATGCCTTGCTGGGCCAGATGGAGGAGCGCGCGGGTGACTGTTTCGCGGCTGGTATTGATCATCATGGCAATATCCTGATGGGTGGGCAGGTTTTCTATAACTTCCAGATTGCCGGGCATGATTTTCTTGAACAGGGCGATGAAGGCATAGATGCGGCGTGAAGTATTGCCTATGCTGAGCAAAGCACGGAATTCAGAATCGCGTTGTATTTTTTCGGCCAGATGGCGCAACATCATGTTTGCCATTGCTGGTGAATGTGAAAACAAATGCAGTGCCGTAGCACTGGGTAAAAAACCCACCAGCACGTTGCTCAGAGCGACTACCGAGGCAGAACGTGGCGTGCCATTGATGATGGCGATTTCACCAAAAAAATCACCTTCCTTGAGCATGCGCAAGCCAATTGCGCGGCCATCTTCAGTGACATCGACGACTTGCAATTGTCCTGAGAGCAAAAATAACAGGCTGTCACCGATACCACCTTTTTGCAACACCACATCCCGTTTATTGAAGTGACGCACGCGCATGTCACTCTTTACCTTGTTCATGTCTTCATCGCTCAAACCCATTAACAAAGGGATGTTGCGCAAGTTGACCGTGATCTGGTTGACCTTGACCTGCACTTTGGTCTGTATGGGGATATTTAATTGCAGTTGCCCAGGCAGGGGCGCTTGCGACTCCCCGGCCGGTGCCTTGTTGTGAATAACAGCGACTTCGTTATTTGATACCGTCATTGGTCAATCCGATTGTGAAGAACCCATGACTTGCGATGGTGATGGCCCTTCATTCGTTTTCAATATTTCTTGATTCATCGATATAGTAAATGGTGACGTCGGCATAAAAATCCAGATTCAGAAGTTCTGCCATTGCCAGCTCAATTGTACCGACTTGCTATTGTATTGAAGGATGGAGATATTTTCCTTGTTATTTATCGCACGGAATTCCAGTTGCAGCGACTGTTTGTCCGTGAAATACCAATTCAACCCCGCTTTTACAAGCTGTAGATCTTGTCGCCTTGCTACATCTATCAGGTTGGGCGAGTAAATTTCAGCACTTTGCCATATTTGTTTGCTCCAGCCTAATTCCAGCTCGCTTTGCTGGGATAACTGCCGCCTCAGATTTAAATTTCCATAGTAGCCAGTCCTGTGGCCACCCTGTCTGTCTGCATGAGCCCGGTCGGCCATTGCTGCCAAACCAGCTTGCAGCTGGTATTTCTGGGTTTCATAGGATAACAGGCCGCGTAATTCCCAGGTGTGGGCATCGAAATTCCCCAGGGTAGGGTACTGTACATTGGTAAACCCTGCCATGGTGCTGAAACGCCAGGAACTGCCCTGGCTGACTGCTGGCGACAAACGCAATTGTACAATTTCCTGTTTTTGATACAGCGTACCACCGAGGCTCAGTGCGCTGACCAGGGCAGTACCCCGGATGCCGTAATCCCGCCATTTCCATGGTTTTTCCACGCCAAGGGCAAGTGCCAGAGTATTGTAGGCGCTCAGGCTGTCATAACTGCGCAGACGTGCCTGGGCAAAACCTATGGTGCCGTTATTGTTGATTTCCTGGGAGATATTGCCAGACAATCCGGCAAACCGGTCCGCTTTGGGCTGATATTCTGGTAAAAGCTGCAAGGTAATTTGCTCAGTGCCGCTACCGAAAGTGAAAAAAGGATTGCTAGCCCCCTGATTCACATTGGTGTCATATCCGGCCTCTACAGCAATGGCGATGCGCCTCTCTGGCGTGGCGGGAATGCAGCTCTTGGGTTGCCATAATTCCAGTTTATACAATTGTTCTTCTGATAAAGGCAGGTATTGCTTCATTTTAAGCAATACCTTATCGGCTTCTTCTTTATTGCCCAATTTGCATTGCAGCATGGCCAGATCCAGCCAGGCACCGGCATGCAGGGGTTTTTTCTCTATCAGGGTGCTGAGCATGGCTTTGGCATCATCATTGCGTTTTTCGCTGATGGCTTTTAATGCTTCCAGATACAGGTTTTCGCTTTCAGCTTCATTGTCGGCTTTTGCGACTGTATTGCCAAAGATGAGCAATAGCATCAGCAATGGTAATTGACGCGCTATTCTGTGCATCATCCTCATGCAGTAACCTCTACCGTGTAGATGGTAGTTGGCTTTTCCTTGCCTTTCAGCAGGCGCTCACCCAGCGCCTGGAATTGATGTCTGGTTGAACCTTCAACCGTACCTTTACCAATGATGATGTCGTGCGGGTAGTGACGTGCCGCGTCCTCCAGACGTGAGGCCGTATTGACACTGTCGCCAACGGCAGTGTAGATGCTGCGGAAAGAACTGCCAAAATCTCCTGCAATTGCAATGCCACTTTCTATTCCGATTCTGACTCTAATCTTTTTTCTCCCTTGTTGTTCGTATTGGGCACTCAATTTCCTGACATTTCTGACAATTTCTATCGCGGCATCCAGGGCCAGGTCGGCATGGTTTTCTACCGGCAGCGGCGCGCCCCAAAATGCTACCAGGCCGTCACCAGTATATTTATCCAGAGTGCCGCCCTTGGCCAGTACAGGGCCGGTCAGGCATTCCAGAAATTCCCGTGTCAGATTGGCCGCCCCTTCCATAGGCAAGTTTTCTACCTGGCTGGTATACCCCTCCATGTCCGCAATCAGGGTCGTCACATGTAGCTGTCTTGGTGCCAGCGGGTCTTTCAAATCACTGCGTAATAATTCTTGCACCACTGCTTTGGCGACATATTGTTGCAGGGTTCCCAATAATCTTCTCGACTTGCGTTGTGCAGTCTGCCAGCCAAAAGGCACCGCAACCGCCAATAAAAAAAAGTTTGCTGCCAGAGGACCAATCGGGGAAAACCACATGTCGTGATCAACCACCAGATAAGCCAGTGCTACCCAGGCCAACGAAGCCAGGCCCAGCATCAGGGTATTTGACCAGGCAGAAAAGCGCGGAAACATGAACATCGCCACCCCTGCTGTCAGTACTGTAAACAATAAAGCGATCAAACGTCCTGGCCACTTCACATACGCCCTGCCTTCGTGCTCATCAAGCATGGTGCTCAGGGCCTGGGCATGTACCAGAAAACCACTGGTTGAATACCATAGGGGAGTTGGTACCCGGTCTGCCAGTGCCAGCGAAGATGATCCTATGATGATGTATTTGCCACGCAAAGCCTCAAGTGGTGTCGTATCTTGCAATACACTCAAGGCAGGTACGACCTCGTACGAAGACAATGTCCGGCTGTACTCAACGCGCGAAAATCCATTTTCATCCACATCTGAAAAGCGGCTTTTGTGCGCAAACAATTGATTCGCGTTCAATTTGGAGCAACATTCCAGTAAAGCACGTGACAATTCTGAATAAACTTTTCCGTCGAAGCGAGTCTGAACCGGAATCCGCCTTAAAGTTCCGTCAAGATCAGGCACAAATCCAATATTGCTGACATAACGCGCATTGCTAAGACCAGAGTGATTGGCAATATAGCCGGTAGCCTGCGCCATATTGGCCAGCTCGACCTGGTTAAAAGCTGCAACTGGTTTGCCACCTGTCAGTTGGCCATTGCGTGCCGGTGTCTGCTTGTTTTTGTCAAAATCGAAGGCTTGTGCCAGCACCACCGGGCCATGCTCCGCCAATGCCGCCAGTCTTTGGTCTCCTACCGTGTCTTTATGTTCTTCAAAGTAAATATCTAGCGCAACGCCACGTACATCAAACTCGGTGATGAGTTTTTCTATCAGATCGGCAATGCGCTCCCGCGGCCATGGGGCTGCTCCCAAAACGGAAATACTGTGATCATCAATATCGATCAATGCCAGTCGTTCTTCTGCCTGGTCTTTTGCGCGCAATTGCACAAACTGATCCCGCAGCCATTCATCGCCTGGTAGCGGCCTGCCATTTTCCGGCAAATATTCATTCAGCGCACACAAGCCCACTGTCATGACAGCGATCAGCAGCCACAAATAGGTTTTGGCAGAAATACGCAAAAAAAACTCAGACACAGGCCTCATGATTGCGTAATAAGGTCCGTTGAATTATTCACAGGGCAATGAGGTGATCTGGAAGTTCATAGCAGTCAAAATGATTTTGGCAGCATCATAAGCCGGATTAAATAAAATATGTTGAAGCTTGTACATCTTTTTGCGGAACAGCAATAAACCTGAAGCCGATTTTTGTGAAAATACTTGCTTATCCTGTATTTCTTTGCGCATTCATGATAATCCTTCTGATTTCAATGGCTTAGCAAAAAACTGTTATAGTAGCTTGAATTTGTAAATTGTGACCGTCGTCACAATATTTTTTGCGTATCAGAGGATAATGCTAAAAATATGTGCAGGTGTAGATCTGTGCGAACCGGCGCAATGTGCGACGGTATGAAAGACTTTGCCGGTTTTCAGGGCAAGCGAGGATGAAATATGAAGAATAAAACACAGAATGTGCTGGGCCAGGCGGTCAGGTGGACGCTGGCTTTCGTGCTGGCGATTCCTGCGATGGCATTTGCAGAGGATGCTGTCAAAGTGTCTCAGGTGTGGGGTAAAGTTGAGATTAACGGTAAATCGGCTAGTGTTGATAGCGCGGTTGCCGAGGGTGCCATTATCAAAACTGGCGCAGATGGCTATATTTATTTGAAAGCCGCAGATGATGGCTTGCTGATCGTGCGTCCGAATAGCGAGGCACGTATTGTCAATTACCATATTGATCAGCAAAATCCTGCGAATACCCGCGTCAAGCTGGAATTGATTTCTGGCGTGGCGCGTAGTGTGTCGGGTAATGCTGTGAAGCAGGCAAGGCAAAATTTCCGCTTTAATACGCCGGTTGCCGCTATTGGTGTGCGTGGTACGGATTTCACGGTTTTCACTGACAAGGATACAACACGGGTAGTCGTAGTTGATGGCGGTATTGTCGTCAGCGGCTTCGGCGGCGCGTGCTCTCCACAGGGTGCAGGTCCATGTGAAGGCGCGGCTGCAGCCGAATTGTTTGCCCGCCAGCAAGGTGTGTTGTTGCAGATCAATAAAGGTCAGAACAAGCCGCAATTATTGCAATCTGCGCCAGGATTGACGCCAGACGCCATCGCCCCTCCAAGGGCTGATGAGCCGGCTAGCAAATCTGCAACTGGTAGCAGCGCTGCTTTGATTGCTCCTGCTGCAACGGATCCTAATCTCGATCCCAGCAAGGTTGGTGGTGTCAAACAGACACTGGCTTCCAACACCAACAAGACACCAAACAATACTGGTGCAGGTAATAATAATGGCGCTGCCCTGACGAATACCATTATCTGGGGCCGCTGGTTTGAGCTGTTTGGCCAAAAGGCTGACTTTGACATTACCAAGCAAGACCAGAATGGGGCATCGCCACGTGGTACTAATTCGTATTTTGCTATTTTCCAGGCTAAAAATACCGAATGGCAAGTGCCAACGACAGGGTCTATGGGCTTTGCCCTGAAAGATAGCCAGGCGGTTGTTGTTGATAACATCAAGAGCCTGGAGTCAGCAGCGAAGCTGGAAAACGCCAAATTGCAACTGGATTTTGCCAAGGCGACCTTCACTACAGGGTTTGATGTTGTTTCTGGTAGCGAAAGATTCGCCTTGAAAGGTGAGGGCTCTGTGACCAGCACGGGTATCTTGTATGGTGCTAACCAATATGTGCCTGCTGCCAACATGTCGGTGCAAGGTGTTGTGACCAATGAAAAGGGTGGTACAGCTGCTTATATATTCCAGTCCAAATTAAATGAAGATGGCACCCGTATGGTGTACGGGGTGACAAACTGGGGCAAGCAATAAGTGCTCGTGCCAGGTTGTGCTAAATAATTAGCTCAAACCAGTCTTAAACAGTCTTAAATAAAAAAGGGCTTCTGCGGAAGCCTTTTTTTATTTGTATGACACGATTAAGTGCATAAATAATATTGACTGTATATATATGCCTTGAACTTAAAAGTGTCGTTCAGGTCAGTGTATTGCCAGGCTTTTCTGGTACTTAATTTAATACTGAAGTATGTAAATGGTTTTGTAATTTGATGTAACGAAATATTCATTTTGGTTTACTTCAAGTCAGGCCTTATAATTGTAGGTTGGCAAAGTCATATCTAGGCTTTTCATTTGAAAGCTGTTTCTGCAGAGCAAATGAAAAATTTCGGAATACAAGCCAAATGTTGTTAAGTTTTGCTTTTTTTTGAAAATGTGATTTCAGTCACATCTTCAGTTGGGTGCTTCTGCGATTATCTGCTTGCCGTAACGCGAGTAAGTGCCTAAAAAGCAAGCTTCGCACCTTTTAAATCATAAATTAGGAGTTCTAAATGGCTAATACAGCTGCTGATATCCAAAAGCTTTACATCGCATATTTCAACCGCCCAGCAGACCCAAATGGTCTGGCGTACTGGATGGCCCAAGGTTTGACACTGAACCAAATCGCCGACAGCTTCTCCAAACAAGCAGAATACGCCACCGTATTCGCTGGTAAAACAACAGAAGACACCGTCAACACCATTTACAACAACCTGTTCGGCCACAAAGCTGACGTAGCCGGTCTCAACTACTGGACAGGCCAACTGCTGAACGGCAAAGTTACCCTGGGTCAAGCCGCTCTGGCCATCCTCGGTGGTGCTACCGGTGCAGACAAAGTTGCTGTTGACTCCAAAGTTGCTGCAGCGACATCCTTCACAACAGCCATCGACACCAACGAAGAAATCGTTGCCTACTCCCTGCCAGCCAACACAGCCCTGGCCAAGGACTGGTTGAGCAAAGTGTTGGATTCCGCCACACAAGCATCCCAAATCGCAGTTCAAGATGCAGTGTTGACATCCATCGTCAATGGCGGCGGCGTCAAAGACTTCACACTGACAAGCAACACAGACATCGCCACAGCTGAAAACTTCACAGCTGGCCTCGTCTACACACCAAACGGTGGTTCCCGTGTGAATGCCCTGCAAGACGAAGACGTCCTGACAGGCTCCAACACATCCGCTACAGCCAACAACAAACTGACCGCCACACTGGGTAACTCCAATGACAACGGCGCAGCGATCGTCACACCAACGCTCAAAAACATCCAGACAGCCACATTCACCTTCACAGGTTCCGCTGATGGCAACAACGTCAACAACAACGCTGTTGTTGCAGTTGACCTGCAAGACGGCACTGGCTTGAAAACAGTTGGCATCAACCGTATCGCCTCCACAGCAGGTACCAACACAGCCCGTATTGAAAACATCAAGCAAGCTGTAGAAACAATGAATTTGACCAGCACCAACGCCAACAACACAGGCGTGGTTGAATTCTCCTTCGGCAATGGCACACTGCTCGGCGCTAACACAGGTACATTGAACCTGTCCGACGTTCAAGTTGGTACAGTCAACATTGGTCAAAACGTTTCCGGCACATCCGCCGCAGGCGTTGCCAACCAAGGTTACGAAACACTGACCATCAACAGCACAGGCAACACCAACAACATCGGCACACTGAATCTGCCAATGGACACAGGTACAGCAGGCAAAGTCATCATCACTGGCGACAAAGACCTCACACTGGCCCAGACATCCAATGTTGTCAATGGTGTAACAACCATTGAATCCACCAACTTCTCCGGTGGTATCCTGCAAGCAGCAGGCCGTCTGTCCGCCATTGATGCATCCGCATTCAAAGGCAACCTGACACTCAACCTCGGCAATGGCATCTTCACCACAGGTAAAGCTGACACCTCCGGTTCCGTTCAAAACGTCACCATCACTGGTGGTTCTGGTAACGACACATTCTACCTGGCAGACACAGTAGAAACAGGCGACAGCATCACAGGCGGCGACGGTACAGATACTCTGGTTATCGTCAACGGCGGCAACGTCACAGCCGGTGCAGCTGGTTCCTCCATCATCACCAAAGTAGAAGCAGTTCAAGTGTTGTTGAACAACGCCGCTTCCACAGTTGACTTCGCCAAACTGCCAGATGTGACAGGCGTACTGGTCCGCAACGTCTCCAACACCAACGTAGCAGCTCCTGCGAACTCCGCACCAGTCGCTGGTACAGACGTGTTCACACTCAACAACCTGAGTGTTGGTCAAGCTGCAGCCATCACCATCCGTCATAGCGACACAGGCTCCAACGCCATCGGCCAATCCACCATCAACGCCAATCTGGCGACTGCGACTGGTGCATCCGATACAGTTGCTGTCACTATCGCTGAAGGTTTGAACGTTGACCCACGTTTCAACTTCGTATTGAACACCAACGCTGTAGAAAACATCACTCTGGTTGATGCTGATACAGAATCCAACACAGTTGCCCTGGCCAACGTTGCTGCCCACACAGGCACCATCACGATTGGTACAACAGCAGGTGCTGGTTCCACAACAACCTTCCTGAACCTCGACACCACAGTTGCTGGTAACGGCGGTTTGTACCGTATCGACACAACAGGCGGCGCAGCAGCCAACATCGCTGGCGTACAAGAGTTGTCCAAAACAGCAGGTCAGATCAAACTGATCGCCGCTAACATCGATGCATCCGCAGAAACAGCCAGCGTTATCGTTCGCGTTTCCACCAGCGGTGCAGCCAACGGCGCGCAAAACATCAAGATGGGTGCTGGTAACGACACAGTCACTTTCGATAACATCCAGGACACACGTGCTGGCCTGACGATCTCCGACACAGTCGTAGGTGGCGCTGGTACAGATACACTCGTCATCGACGGCGACCTGACAGGTGCAGCACTGGGCGACACCATCGCTCTGGGCGCGTCTGAATGGACTAACGTTTCCGGTTTCGAAACTATCCGTCTGGTTGGTACTTCCAACAACGCCGGTGTTGACGGTGCAGGTAACTACCGTCTGACATTGACAGATGCCCTGATCGCTGCCAACAACAACGCAGGTGTTCTGGCTATCGTCAACGACAACGACACAGCCAATGATGCAGCGAACGCCGCAGACACAGCTGGTACAGCCGTTGAAAGCGCAGTCGTCATCGACGCACGTACACTGAGCGCCACAAGCCGCTTCAGCTACAACGGCGAAGAAGGTGCTTCCCGCACAGCCGACCGTATCATCTTCACAGATGCCAACTTCAATGGCTCCCACGCCATCAACGGCGGTGCAGTTGACAACAACAGCACCAACAACAGCCAGAAGAACGACGACGTGATCGAACTGCGCAATGCAACAAACGCAGCGATCGGTGACTTCAACGGCATCTCCAACGTTGGTAACATCGAACTGACAAACGACACAGCAGTCACCCAAGTGTCCCAAATCCAGTTGAACGATACTATCGTTGATGCACTGGTTGACAGCTACCAAGCTGCTAACACCACAACCCACGTAGAACGTCTGACTATCCGTGCAATCGACAACGTCAACGTTGCTAACGCCACTGTTGGTGTTTCCATCGATGCAGGCGCATTGACAGCACAATCTGCTCTGGACGTGACACTGGCCCGCGGCGCCAACTTCCTGCAACTCGGCGCTGGTGCAGACCGCGTTGTCTTGTTGGGTAACTATGTTGCCGGTACTTACCTGGGTACAGAAAACGGTGTTTCCCTGAACGCACAATCCACAGCAAATGCAGTGGCACGTGTTGTGACAGACACCATCAACCTGGGTGCAGGTAACGATACACTGGTGACTTACGGTGCGATCAACCTGGCTGGTGCACAATTGTCTGGTATTGAAAACATCACAGCGAACTCTGCTGTTGTGATCACTGCTTCTCAATATGCTGCTCTGGTTGCTGCCCGTGCTGCTCTGTCCCTGAGCACACCAGTAATCACATTCACAGGCAATGTTCCACATCAACTGACTATCGTTGATGACATCGCTGGTGTGAACAACATCGATCTGTCCCTGATCGCTGTAACTAGCGGCACATTGGTGATCGACACAACATCTTCCTCCAATGCAACTGGTGGCAGCGTCAACAACATCACTACATCCAATGCAGTGACAGTGTCTGGCGGCGCAACAGTAACAACAGGCAATATCGGTACTAACCCAGTTAATGGTGGCGGTACAGCATTGTCCCCAACAGCACTGGTAGCTGGCCAAACATTCAATAGCACATTGAACGTGAACGACAACTTCACAGGTTTGACTGCAACTCTGAATGGTACAACTGTCAACGGTAATGCTGCTGATACAGATATCATCACTCTGGGTGATGCAGCTACTGTTGCTATTGGTAACGGTACAGCAGGCGGTACTATCACCAACATCAAAACACTGAACCTGGCAAATGCAACTAACGCCATTACTTTCGGCGCAACTACCACTGGTATCACTACAGTGAACGGCGGCACAGGTAATGATTCTGTTGACCTGACAGGTGCTGGTGCTTCCTTCACAGCTGGTAATGTGAACCTGGGCACAGGTACTAACGGTCTGACTCTGGGCGCTTTGACTTACACTGGTACTTTCAGTGCAGGTGCAGGTACAGATACACTGACTTTGGCAGCTGGTGCTAACATCGCTGGTTCCAACATCACTGGCTTTGAAAACCTGACATTGGCAGCAACTGGCGTGTACACCATGACAGCAGCTCAGTACAATGGCTTCACAGGTACTGTCACTGCTGGTAACACAGAAACTATCGCTCTGACTACAGCCGGTACTATCGTTGCTAACGCAGCGATCGAACGCTTCACACTGGCTAACGGTACTAACACATTCACTGCTGGTACTAACACAGTGAGCGTTGTTGGTGGCACAGGTGCAGATACATTCAACTACACAGCAACACAAATCGCTGGCGCAACAACGCTGGACGGCGGCTTGGGTGCAGATACACTGAACATCGGTGCTATCGGTGCTAACTTGAATATCTCTGCTCTGGTAACAGGCGTAGAAACTGTGAACGTAACTGGCTCTGCAGCAACTGGCTACACTTTCACTAACGAAAACGGTGCTGGCGTAGTTCTGAACTACTCCAAAGGCGCAACAGGCGACGTAGTTGTTCTGGGTACAGGCGGCCAAACAGTGAACCTGTTGGGTACAGCTGCTACTGCAGTCACAGTAACCGGCGGTACTGGTGCTGATACGATCAACCTGTCTGCAACTGCAACTGGTGCTGAAACTATCACTACTGGTTCTGTATTGGCTAACATCGATACAGTGGCAAACTTCAAAGTTGCTGGCGCTGACGTATTCAAAACAGGTACAGCAGCAACAACATTGAACCTGTTGTCCATCGCTACTGCTGATACAGCAACTCTGGCAGCAGCAATCGCTACAGCAGCAACTGCAGCTGGCGCGGCTCTGGCAGCGAATACTCAGGCTTACGTGATCACTGTAGCCGCAGGTACAGCAGCTGGTACTTATGCTTTCCAAAACATCGGTGGCACTGTAGGTACAGTTGACGCAACTGACTTTATCGTTAAAATCACTGGCGCAGGTTCCATCGTCGCTGGCGACTTCATCGCTTAATTCAGTAAGCTATGCAGGAAAATGGGTAGCTTGCTACCCATGCAGCAGGGAGAGAACATCCTCCCTGTTGTGTAAAAATAAAAAACCCACCTCTGTAAAGCGGTGGGTTTTTTTATGCTTGCTGATTCTTGCCGACAGCGGTATTTTTGTTCAAGCTTGGTTATTAATTTCTGCAATTCAAGCGCAGTCTTTGCTAGCATGCAGCTTCATCCATTCTTAGTCTCTGGTTTTGCCAGCCCTGCGAACGCCTATGAAAAAATTGAGCCGTAATGATCCCTGTTCCTGTGGCAGCGGGAAGAAATATAAGCAATGTTGCATGGCTGCAGACGATGCGGCGCATGCGCAGGCAGACAAGCAACAACAAGAAGCTCAAAACCAGATTGTTGCCTGGCTGGAGCAGGGCATGGGCTTGCACCGCAATGGGCAAATTCAGGCGGCAAGGCAAATCTATCAGCAAATCCTGGCACTACAGCCGGGCCATGCAGATACCCTGCATCTATTTGGAGTGACTGCTCACCAGCTCGGAGAGTATGCAAATGCAATAGAATTTATCCAGCGCTCTTTGCAAGCCAATCCCCGGAATTTTTACGCCCTGAATAATCTTGGATCGGCATTGCGGGAATCCGGTCAGCCGGAGCAGGCACTCGCATGTTTCCAGCAAGCCTGCAAGCTCAAGCCCGGCTATGCCGAGGCACACAGCAATATTGGCAATGTATATAAGGACATGGGGCAGCAGGAAGAGGCGATATCCGCCTACAAACGGGCAAGCAGCCTTAATCCATCACTGGCCGAGCCCTGGAATAACCTGGCCTTGATTTATCAAAAGCGTAAGGACATAGACCAGGCCATACTATGTGCCGAGCGTGCTGCTGCGCTGCAGCCCAACCATGCGGAGATTCATAATAGCCTGGGAAATATTTACAAGGATGCGGGCCAGATTGCGCAGGCAATCAGCAGCTATCAGCGTGCCGTCGCCCTTGACCCGGAACACGGCAATGCCCTGCATTTCATCCACGTTCTCAGCGGCCAGGCCAGTGCCCAGGCACCAGTCAGTTATGTCAGCAAGGTATTTGATGATTATGCCGAGCGTTTTGACCAGCATTTGCAAGAAGTACTGGAATACCAGATTCCCGTCATTATTGGGCGGGAACTCAGGCAATTGCGTGTGGCTGACACGAAGGCATGGCGCATACTGGACCTGGGTTGCGGCACCGGTCTGGTGGCGAAAGAACTTGCACCACTGGCTGCGAGCCTGGTCGGGGTTGATCTGTCAGAAAAAATGCTGGCAAAAGCCCAGGCCAGGCAGCTGTATCACAGGTTGATCAAAGCCGATTTGCTGAGCATGACGCAACAAGAAGCAAGTGCAAGTTATGAAGTTGTGACGGCGGCAGATGTCTTTGTATACCTGGGGCAGCTTGATAAGATCATTACCGAGGTCAGCCGTTTGTTGGTCACCGATGGCGTGTTTGCCTTTTCTGTCGAAGCTGCTGATGCAGGTCTTGCTAGCATTCCCGGTGGCGTAGGCTATACGCTACGCAACAGTGGCCGTTATGCGCATGAACTCAATTATCTGGATAAATTAGCCTCTGAACATGGATTTGCATCTTTGCAATGTTTGCCACAGACCATCAGAATGGAAAATCTGCAGGCTATTCCGGGTTATCTGCTGATATGGCGTAAGCGCTAGCATTGGCGACTGGGCTGTTATGATGTCATTACCGCTCTGGTATGAAAAAATCAGGCATTGACCGTTTCTATTAATAAAGTCACACCTGCAACTCTGGTCTGCTTTGATTTTGCAGCATGCAGCTGCCCGAAGCTTCCTATATGCTGAAAAAAGCGCCATCGCTTTAAGCTGCTGATACAATACTGCACTTGATTTTGACCAAAACGTCTTCATTTCAATGCAAGTAGTCGCTTTTTGCGTGTTTTGATCAAAATAAATACTGATTTGCGATTTAATGCCATCTAAGCCTGGCGCTTAACCCATGCCATCAATGGAAATGGGCTTTTTCTAGTTATTGGAGTTTTACTATGTTTCAAAATGCTCAAACCCTGGACAAGAACCTGCATGGCTCTTTGCGCTTTCAACCAGCTGCTGACTTTGCGTTTGCCCGTAGCCTGACGACTGCTCCACTGGCACCGACAGAAATTCCTGAGGCAGCACAGTACTATCCAGTGTTGTTCTCACAATCCGGCTTGCTCAATCCGATTGCCGTGCTGGGTTTGAGAGAACGCAATGTATTCCTGAATGAAAAAAATCAATGGACTGAGGCCTATGTACCAGTGCATGTACGTCGCTACCCATTCATTCTGGGCCGTATCGGTGACACTGATGACTACGTGCTGGCAGCTGATATGGATGCACCACAGTTCAACACCAAAGAAGGCGAACTGGTATTTACAGAAAAATCTGAATTCAATCCAAGCTTTGGCAAGGTATTGGAACTGCTGAACAGCTATGAGAAAAACCTGCGTGAAGGCCGCCTCATTCTGAATGAATTGGAAACCACAGGCGTATTGGTTGCCAAAGACCTCAACTTCCGTGAAGGCGATGAAGTTCACCTGATCGGTGGCTTCCGTATTGTCGATCGTGAAAAAGTACTGGCACTTGATGATGCAACACTGGCACGTTGGGTGCGTAGTGGTTTGATGTCCCTGCTGGAATTGCACTGGGCCTCTTTCCGTCACCTGCCTAAAGTGGCACTGGCTTCTTCACGTCCAAATCAGGTTCAGTAATCTGTATTTGACTTGATATAGAATGTGCATGGAAAATGGGGCTATATGCCCCATTTTCTTTTGGTTTAAACTACAGGTGATACTTTGAAATTACTACACGTAGGCTGCGGCCCGCAAAACAAATCTGGTACTACACCTTTCTTTCAGTCAGATGAATGGCAGGAAGTACGTTTCGATATCGATCCCAAGGTCAATCCCGACATACAAGGTACTCTGACCGATATGAGTGCGGTCGAAACAGGCTCCATCGATGCAGTCTATTCCTCCCATAATATTGAACACCTGTATCCGCATGAAGTACCATTTGCGCTCAAGGAAATCTTGCGCGTGCTCAAGGATGACGGCATCTTTGTGGTGACTTGCCCGGATATGGTATCGGTCTGCAAACTGGTGGCCGAGGATAAACTACTGGAACCCGCCTACATATCACCTGCCGGGCCGATTGCACCTATCGATATCCTGTATGGGCATCGCGCAGCCATGGAAAGAGGTAATCTGTTTATGGCCCACCGGTGCGGTTTTACCCAAAAAGTATTGATGAATACCCTTGCTGGTGCAGGCTTTCAGACTGTAGTAGCGGCATCGCGCCCGTCAGCTTTTGATTTATGGGCGGTAGGCAGCAAGAGTGCCAGGCCTATTCCTGAGATGGAGAATTTGTTGCGTGCGCAATTGAAATAAACTTCAAGCGCTGAATATGCATAAGAAGAAAATACCTGCTGCGGCCAAAAGCGCTAGCCCTGCTTCCCATGCAGGGGCAAGCCAGGCGGCGCAGTTGTTGCAAAAGGCATTGCTGGCACATCAGGCCGGGAACCTGGCTGATGCTGCCGCCATCTATCAGCAGATCCTGGCCATTGATGCCCGGCATTTTGAAGCCTTGCAATTCCTTGGCATGATCAGGCGCAGTGCGGGTCAGCTGCAAGAGGCGCTTGATTTATTGACTTTGGCGGCTTCCATCAATCCAGCCAATACCATCATACATGCTTCGCTCGGCAATGTTTTAATGGACCTTGAGCGTCACGCCGATGCCATTGTCAGTTATGACCGCTTCTTATCAGCCATGCCTGATTTTGCCGAAGTCCTCAACAACAAAGCGAATGCCTTGAGTGCCTTGGGGCGCGAAGCAGAGGCCATGGCATGTTATGAACATGTACTGCGTCAACAGCCAGATTTTTCTGATACGCATTTTAATCGCGGCAATCTGTACATGGACATGCGCCAGTATGCGCAGGCCCTTGACGATTATGAACAAGTGCTGCGTAGCCATCCTGGTCATTTTCAATCCTGGAATAATCGTGGCAATGCACTCCTGAAACTGGAAAGACTGGCTGAGGCCAGGCAAAGTTACCAGCAAGGATTAAGCATAGCGCCTGACAATCCGGAATTGCATGCCTGTCTGGCTCACGTCTATAAAATCACAGGACAGCTCAATGAGGCGGTTCAGCATTATGCCAAAGTACTGGAACTGACCACGACTGGCTTTCCCAGACAAAATGCTGCGCTACAACTGGCTATCCTGCTCTATGTGTTTGGTAATCCGGCCAATGTAGATGCTTTGTTGCAAGTAGCAAAAGACATGCTGGGCAACGCACTGATTAAAGACAAGGGTTCTTTGATTTACTGCGCCTTCATGTTGAAGATCCAATTATGGTGGCAGATGTACCGGCAGCAGGTACAAAACCCGCAAGCGCAAGGCACGCTGTATGTCATAGGTGAAAGCCACATCTTGTCTGCGCATAATCTGCTGGTCGCGTATCGGGGCCAACATTTGCAATGCAAAGGCTTGTGGATAGAAGGCTGTACGCAATGGCAAATCGGCAAAGTCGAAACCAATCATTACCAGCAATTAATGCAGCATTATCTGCAGGCCTTGCCTGTCGCATCCAGCGTATTGATTACCGTAGGCGAAATTGATTGCCGTATTGATAGCGGCATCCTGAAAGCCAGTAAAAAAACTGCAAGCACTACCAATGCGAGCATCAGCCTGGCACAGCGTGTGCAGGACGTCATAGTGGCTTTCCTGGATTTTATTGCTGCTCATGCGCAGCCGCGTCAACTCAAGCTCATCATTAGTGGCGTTCCTGCCTGGCACGTGAATGAAAGTGGCTATAGTGAAGATCAATTACAGGAATTCGGCCAGTTTCTAATGCTGTTTAATACCATCCTGAAACAGCAGGTGTTGGCAAGGAGCATGGATTTTCTTGATGTATTTGCCCTGACCGATGGTGGGGGTGGGAAGGCGAATCAGCAATGGCATATAGACGAGCATCATTTGCGACCTGATGGCGTAATCGAAGCATTTTCCAGGCATTTGCTTGTCCCCTGAATATTTGCCTGCAGCGTGAGCGTATCTGCATGCCTCTACACTGCCGAATAGCGTTTATACTGTAGCAATTTCCGAAGTTCGTATTCCTACTCAATTTGCACTATGAAAATCCTGTTCGTTCACCAAAATTTTCCAGGTCAGTTTGTCCATCTTGCACCAGCACTTGCTGCAGACCCGGCGAATGAAGTTGTCGCACTGACCATGCAAAAGGCTGCTCCGGCGCTGTGGAATGGCGTCAAGGTATTCTCATACCAGGTGGCGCGTGGTACCAGTGCGGAAATTCATCCCTGGCTGGCAGATAGTGAACCCAAGGTCATCCGTGGCGAGGCTGCCATGCGTGCCGCACTGCAGTTGCGCGAACAGGGTTTTGTACCTGATGTGATCATCGCCCATCCAGGCTGGGGTGAAAGCCTGTTCCTGAAAAAAGTATGGCCCAAAGCCAAGCTTGGCATCTATGCCGAATTCTTTTATCACGCGCAAGGGGCAGATGTCGGTTTTGATCCTGAATTCTCTTCCAATGCGATTGAGCAAGCCTGCAAGATACAACTCAAGAATATCAATAACCTCTTGCATATAGAAATAGCGGATGCCGCCATTTCCCCGACGCACTGGCAAGCAAGTACTTTCCCCAGCGCCTTCCGTGAACACATCAGCGTCATTCACGATGGCATCAATACGGACCTGATCGCACCCAATCCCGGCGTGGCCCTGGCGCTGGCCGGAGGGCTGAAACTGACGCGTGATGATGAAGTCATTACCTTCGTCAACCGTAATCTGGAACCCTACCGCGGCTATCATATTTTCATGCGCGCCTTGCCACAGATACTGGCACAGCGCCCCAATGCTCACGTACTGATGGTGGGTGGAGATGATGTCAGTTACGGTGCCAAGTCAGAAAGCGGGAGGTCATGGAAAGAGATTTTCCTCAGCGAAGTAAGTGCTCAATTACCAGAGGGGGCACTTGAACGCATACATTTCCTGGGAAATATCCCTTACCAGCATTTTATTCCCTTACTGCAATTGTCGCGTGTCCATGTCTATCTGACTTATCCCTTCGTCTTGTCATGGAGCCTGCTCGAAGCCATGAGTGCAGGATGTGCCATCGTCGCGTCGAATACTCAGCCTTTGCGTGAAGCCATACGTCACAATGAGACAGGCAGACTGGTTGATTTCTTTGATGTGGCAGCGCTGAGCAAAGAGGTCTGTGACTTGCTGGACCAGCCCGAAGAAAGGCAGCGTTTGGGCGAAAATGCCCGTCGTTTTGCCTGTGAATTTTATGACCTGCAAAAAGTGTGTCTGCCAGCACAAATTGAATGGGTATACGGCATGGCAGAAGACACAAAAGTTAACATTCAAAATGATATATCTGCGCAGCCGCTGGTAAACACGGTAGTAATTGAGTTAAAATAAAACTGTAGCCAGCAAGACCATTAAGAACTCGGCGCCCCGCAACGGATATTGCGGGGCGTTTTTTTTCGCATACCACTTCGCGCTCGCGGCTTTAAGCATTCTTACTTAAGCATCCCTAAACTTCTGCAGTGCAGTGCGCCCCCTGCTGGACACCAAAACAATACCTCTTGGACATGCTTCAATGTCAGTTGGGCCTCATCAGGTGTGACTCTTAGCTAAGTCACAGCAAATTGCAGAATTTCAAGTGAGAGATATGCATTCAATAAGGTTCAACGACGTGCAGCATGTGCATATCTGATTGTAAATTGACAGCATTTTATATTTAAAAAGCATGTCAATTAAGCATGTGATGCAATTGGCAAAAATTTTTTCGATACAAATATATGGGGAGTATGCTGGAAATATCAATAGCTCCCCAGAGAGTATGTGGAGATTTTCGATATACAGGAGGGGGTATGCAAAATATATCGGCTTCGATACACGAAACACGTTTTAAAAGCGTAAAACTTGTGTTACGCTTTCGAAAAATGTGATGTACGTCACATTTAATTGAGTTGTGAACAGGGATAATGCCGCCTTGCCTTAAAAATGCCGATGAATTCCTCATTCAAAGAGATTACTCATCAAGCGGCCACCTATTATATTGCGATGTTTTTAGCACTTCAGTGTGCAAAGAATACAAATGATCTCGAAACTAAAACTTCCACAAACTGAAATTGCACAGGTTCTGATGACCTTTAAAAGTGCCTTCAGAACCGTTGGCATCTTCAGTGCCATCATCAACTTGTTGATGTTAGCACCTTCCCTGTATATGTTACAGGTTTACGATCGTGTTTTGCAAAGCCGCAACGAAATCACTCTGTTGATGTTGACATTGCTGATGCTGGGTGCTTACGCCTTGATGAGTGCGCTTGAATATATCCGTAGTTTTGTATTGATACGTCTGGGCGCCAAGCTCGACATGCAAATGAACAAGCGTATTTATACTGCTGCGTTTGAACAAAACTTGAAGCGTGGTGGCGGTAATGCTGGTCAGGCTTTGCAGGATCTGACGCAAATCCGTCAGTTCCTCACAGGTGCAGGCTTGTTTGCCTTCTTCGATGCACCATGGTTCCCGTTCTATCTTGCCGTGATCTTCATGTTTGACACTTACCTCGGCTTGTTTGCGCTGGCTGCGGTAATTGTCATGGTGATCCTGGCGTACGCCAATGAAGTGGTTTCCAAAAAACCTTTGACTGAAGCCAATACCATGGCCATCGTCTCCAGCAATCTGGCGACGAATAATCTGCGCAATGCCGAAGTCATTGAAGCCATGGGCATGCTGCCTAACCTGATGTCGCGCTGGTTCAAGTTACACGGCCGTTTCCTGCAATTGCAGGCAGAAGCGAGCGAGAAGTCAGGCATTATCACTGCTTTGAGTAAATTTGTACGTGTCTCAGTACAGTCACTGGTGCTCGGTTTTGGTGCCTTGCTGGTGATTGAAGGCAAGATGTCGCCTGGTATGATGATTGCCGGCTCCATCCTCTTGGGTAAGGCAACTGGTCCTATCGATCAACTGATCGGTGTGTGGAAACAATGGAGCACAGTTAAAGGTGCCTATGGTCGTTTGAATGAATTGCTGGCATCCAATCCGCCACGTCAGGCTGGCATGGACTTGCCTAAGCCACTGGGTGCCCTGTCTGTAGAAGGCGTGACTGCTGCTGCACCGGGTTCTACCGTTGTCGTGATCAAAGGTCTGACCATGGCCTTGCAGCCAGGTGACGTACTTGGTGTGATCGGCCCTTCAGGTTCGGGTAAATCTACGCTGGCACGCTTGCTGGTCGGCGTCTGGCCTGCTGCAGTTGGTAAAGTGCGTCTCGATGGTGCTGATATTTACCAATGGAACAAAGATCAACTCGGACCAAATATTGGTTACCTGCCACAAGACATAGAATTGTTTGGCGGCACGGTGGCTGAAAACATCGCCCGTTTTGGTGAAGTGGATTCTGAAAAAGTTATCCTGGCTGCCAAGCGCGCCGGTGTCCATGACATGATCCTGCATTTCCCGCAAGGCTATGACACACGTCTGGGTGACGGTGGCGCTGGCCTCTCTGGTGGCCAGAAACAGCGTATCGGTCTGGCACGTGCCATGTATGACGATCCATCCATGCTGGTGCTTGATGAACCAAATTCCAATCTGGATGATGTCGGTGAACAAGCTCTGGTAATGGCAGTCAATGATTTGCGCCAACGTGGTAAAACAATTGTACTGATCACTCACCGTACGACGATTCTGGGCGCCACCACCAAGCTCTTGTTGTTACGCGATGGTGTAGCCCAGGCCTTTGGTCCGCGTGATCAGGTATTGGCCGCGCTGAATCAGGCAAATCAACAACAGGCACAGCAGATGCAACAAGCTCAGCAAGCTGCGGCAGCACAACAGGCTGCCCAACAAGCACAAGCTCAGGGCGGTCTGCAATCAGCAGCTACAGAGCCACCGGCAGATACGCAGCAAAGAATTAATGCTACAGCTGCACAAGAGGAATAATCATGAAAAATGCATTGGTCAAAAAAGGTGATGTCACGGACGTGGCAAATCACAACGTAGAAATACTCGAAGTCAATACAGATGCACGCGGCTACTCCCGTCTGGGCTGGATCATCATTCTGATCGGCGTGGTCGGCTTCTTGCTGTGGGCATTCACGGCAAAGCTCGATAAGGGCGTGCCCATGAGCGGTAACGTGGCCGTGGCCTCCAGCCGTAAAGTCATACAGCATCAGACTGGTGGTACGGTTGATGAAATCCTGGTCAAGGATGGCGATGTCGTCAAAGCAGGCCAAACCTTGTTGAAGATGAATTCTGTCAGCGCCAAGTCAAATGCAGAAATCACCAGGGTACAATTGTTTACAGCCCAGGCGGTAGAAGCAAGATTGCTGGCTGAACGCGTAGGTGCAAAGTCCATCAGTTTTCCCAAGGAACTGGATGAGGCAAAAAGCGATCCTCGCGTTGCTAACGTCATTTCGCTGCAACAGCAACTGTTCACTACACGTCAGATTTCCATACAAAGTGAGCTGGGTGCGGTGGATGAAAACATCGCTGGCTTGAAATCGCAACACAAAGGCCTGGAAGAATCCATGGTCAGCAAAAAGCAACAGCAACAGTTCCTCAAGGAACAACTTGATGGCATGCGTGACCTGGCCAAGGAAGGCTATATTGCCCGCAATCGTCTGCTGGATCTGGAACGTACTTATGCGCAGGTGAACGGCAGCATCTCTGAAGACCTGGGTAATATGGGCCGTGTCTCACGCCAGATCATGGAAATGGGCTTGCGTAAGTCACAGCGTCAGCAAGACTATCAAAAAGAAATCCGCACACAATTGTCCGATGTCCAGAAAGAAGCAGAAGCCTTGCAAAACCGCCTGACTGCACTGGATTTTGATCTGAACAATGTTGCAGTGAAAGCACCCGTGTCAGGCACCGTGGTAGGCCTGAATGTATTCACCAAAGGTGCGGTTGTGCCTAGCGGTTTCAAATTGATGGAACTGGTTCCGCAGGATGATGCGCTGATCGTCGAAGCCAGCTTGCCAGTCAACCTGGTAGATAAAGTGCATGCCGGCTTGAAAACAGAATTGATTTTCTCTGCCTTCAATACCAATACCACACCGCATATCCCGGGCATCATTACACAGGTATCCGCTGACCGTACGGTCGATGAAAGAACCGGCCAGGCCTTCTATAAAGTCCGTGCAGAAGTAGCACCTGAAGGCAAGAAAATTATTGCCAATCTGAACATCCGTCCTGGTATGCCTGTTGAAATGTTTGTCAGCACCGGTGGCCGCACCATGATGAACTACCTGTTGAAACCAGTGATCGACCGTGCCCATTCTGCAATGACTGAGGATTAATGATGAAAAAATCATGGAAGCGCCTTAATCTGATCGCAGCTGCCTGCGGCATCCTGGTGATGTCGGCGGGCCAAGCTCAGGCCATGGGCCTGTTGCAGGCCTATGAAGCTGCATTGATCAATGATCCGACTTACCGTGCTGCTGTTTCAGAAAATATCGCGGGTAAGGAATACCGTAAAATCGGTCGTGCCGGTTTATTGCCAACCATACAGTATGCTTATGGAACCGGTAAAAACCGCGCAGAAATCACCTCGCCGGCGACCAACTTTTTGGGTCAGCCAACTGGTGGTGTGGCGGTCAGTAATTACGATTACACCAGTATCACGAATTCTGTTTCCTTGCGTCAGGTATTGTTCAGCCTGGATACGGCAGCGCGTTACAAGCAAGGCATAGCGCAGACCAACTATAGCGATGCTATCTTTTCTGCACGCAGTAAAGATTTGATCATCCGCCTGACGACTGCTTATGCGGATGTTAAATTCTCTGAAGATCAGGTAGATTTGTTCCGTGCCCAAAGAGATGCTTATGCAGAACAGAAACGCATCAATGAGCGCATGTTTGAAAAAGGTGAAGGCACCAGGACCGACATGCTGGAAACCCAGGCAAAGCTTGATGTTGCCGAGGCTCAGGTAATAGAAGCGCAAGATAATTTGCTGAATTCAAGAAATACTTTTTCTGCCATCATTGGCAGTGAAGTAAATCAGCTTGATGGCTTGCGCCCAGAGTTTACCGTGATGCCTGTTGCCCTCTCCAGCTTTGAAGAATGGATGACGATCGCAACAGAAAGCAATCCTGAAATTGCAGCCGCCAAATATTCTGTCGAAGCTGCCGAGCTGGAAATCAGCAAGAGCAAAGCAGGGCATACACCAAGGCTGGATCTGAACGTTGGTTACAACCGTGGCTTGTCTGACAGTATCACTACACGTACGCAAGATCAGACGATCAAGAGCATAGGCGTACAATTGGTGATACCGATTTACTCTGGTGGTTATGTTACTGCTGTCAGTAATCAGGCCATCGCCAACCGCGACAAGGCCAAAGCTGATCTGGACTCAACCAAGAACAGAATCTCGATAGAATTGCGCAAGCAATTTAATGCGATACAAACCAGTTTGACGAAAATCAGTGCTTTGCAAAAGTCAGTTAACTCTGCGACTTTGCTGGTTGAAGCAACCAAGCAAAGTGTTAAAGGTGGTGTGCGCATCAATCTCGACGTACTCGGCGCAGAACAGCAATTGGTTGCTGCCAAGCGTGACCTGGCGCAAGCCAAGTACAATTACCTGATCAGCTACCTCAAGCTGCGCGTCACTGCAGGTAATATCAGTGTGGATGATGTACAGACAGTAGCTGCTTACTTTGCACCGAACTGATAGTGATGGAGACTGCTGTCGGGAATTGAAGCAGACGCCAAGCCATGCACTAAAAGCCAGTCACTAAATCAGCAGGTATAAAAAAAACGGCACATCTTTACAGATGTGCCGTTTTTCATTTTCAGGCAGGAATTAACCAGCCAGTTTTTTCTTGAGCAATTCATTAACCTGTGCAGGGTTGCCCTTGCCCTTGGTCGCTTTCATTGCCTGACCAACCAGGGAGTTGAATGCCTTCTCTTTACCAGCGCGGAATTCATCAACAGACTGCTGATTCGCGGCCATGACTTCGTCGATGATTTTTTCCAGCGCGCCAACGTCAGAAATTTGCTTCAGGCCTTTGGCGTCAATTACCTGGTCTGCCAGATTTGCAACTGCAGATGGTGCTTCCCACATCGCCGCGAACACTTCCTTGGCGATCTTGTTGGAAATCGTGCCATCAGCAATGCGCTGTAACAATACGGCGAGCTGAGCAGCGGTGACCGGAATAGCGCTGATATCCAGGCCTTCACGGTTCAGCGTCGCCGACACATCACCCATCATCCAGTTGGCAGCAGGTTTGGCTTGTGCGGCACCAGCAGCAGTCACCACGGCTTCAAAATAAGTGGCCATGCCTTTGGATTGCGTCAGGATAGTCGCATCATATTCAGGCAAGCCCAGTTGCTCGATGAAGCGCTGGCGCATCGCAGATGGCAGCTCAGGCATGGTGGCGCGTACTTGCTCTACCCATTCGCGGCTGATTTTCAATGGCGGCAGGTCAGGGTCAGGGAAGTAACGATAGTCCATCGAATCTTCCTTGCTGCGCATGGAGCGGGTCTCTTTTTTGTCCGGATCATACAGGCGAGTTTCCTGGATGATAGGGCGACCTTCTTCAATTTCGTTGATCTGGCGCCGGACTTCAATATTGATCGCTTCTTCCAGGAAACGGAAAGAGTTCAGGTTCTTGATTTCGCATCGTGTACCGAATTCTTTTTGGCCGACTGGACGCACAGAAACGTTGGCATCGCAACGGAAAGAACCTTCCTGCATATTGCCATCACAGATATCCAGCCAGGTCACCAGCGAGTGCAGGGCTTTTGCATAGCCAACGGCCTCAGCAGCACTGCGCATCACAGGTTCAGTGACGATTTCGAGCAAGGGCGTGCCTGCACGGTTCAGGTCTATGCCTGTCATGCCCTGGGCTGCGCCATGGGTGGATTTGCCAGCGTCTTCTTCGAGATGAGCGCGTGTCAGTTGTATATTCCTGAATTCAGTCTTGCCATCTTTTTCAAACACGCAAGGCACGAAACCGCCCTGTACTACCGGGATCTCAAACTGGCTGATCTGATAGCCTTTGGGCAGGTCAGGGTAGAAGTAATTTTTGCGGGCGAAGATGGATTCAGGCGCAACCACGGCACCGACGGCCAGGCCAAACTGTATGGCTTTTTCTACTGCACCTTTATTCATGACCGGCAACACGCCAGGCAGGGCCAGATCAACCGGGCTGGCCTGGGTATTGGGTTCAGCACCAAATTGTATTGAAGAGCCGCTGAAAATTTTTGAGTTGGTCTTGAGTTGCGCATGCGTCTCAAAACCGATAACGACTTCCCATTGCATAATATTCCTCGTTATATCTTTGTTTATTGCCTCTGCTTTTTTATCGAAAGCAGCACATCAATTCCATGTCCATGATCTCTCATTCCTTGTCAGGAAGAAGAGATGCTCATGCCGGTGCGCGTGTATGCCAGTCTGTCGCTTGCTGGAACTGGTGGGCCACATTCAGCAATTTCGCTTCATCATAATAATTGCCGATGATTTGCAAACCTACCGGGCGCTTCGCATTCTTTTCACCTTGGCCAAAACCACAAGGGATGGACATGCCAGGCAAGCCTGCCAGGCTGGTCGAGAGGGTGAAAATATCCGCCAGATAGTTGGCTACAGGATCATCCGCTTTCGAGCCCAGGTCCCATGCCACGGTTGGTGCCACCGGCCCCATGATGACATCGCATTTCTCGAAAGCTGCTGCAAAGTCCTGGGCGATCAGACGGCGGATTCTTTGTGCCTGCAAATAATAGGCATCGTAGTAACCGTGTGACAGTACATAGGCACCAACCAGAATACGGCGCTTGACTTCAGCACCAAAACCTTCGGCTCGCGACTTCTTGTACATCTCATTCAAGTCTTTGTACTCTGCTGCACGATAACCATAACGTACACCGTCAAAACGGCTCAGATTGGAGGAGGCTTCTGCCGGTGCAATCACATAATACACAGGGATGGACAACTCGGTTTTTGGCAGGGAAATTTCTACCAGTGTCGCACCCAGCTTTTCATATTCAGCCAGCGCAGCACGTACGGCTTGTTCTACGTCGGCAGCCAGACCAGCAGAGAAAAATTCCTTGGGCACACCTATGCGCAGACCTTGCAAAGATTTGTTCAGGTCACGGTTGAAATCTTCTTTCTTGCGTTCGAGAGAAGTCGAATCCTTCTCATCAAAACCTGTCATCGCATTCAGCAAAATACCGCAATCTTCTGCAGTCTGGGCGATAGGGCCGCCCTGGTCCAGTGAAGACGCAAATGCGATCATGCCGTAACGCGATACGCTGCCATATGTTGGCTTGATACCGGTGACGCCGCAAAACGATGCCGGTTGACGGATAGAGCCACCAGTGTCAGTAGCGGTCACTGCCGGTGCCAGACGCGCTGCAATCGCCGCTGCTGAACCGCCAGAAGAGCCACCAGGTACGGCAGTCTTGTCCCAGGGGTTTTTCACGGCGCCAAAATAGGAATTTTCATTCGATGAACCCATGGCGAATTCATCGCAATTCAATTTGCCCAAGGTGACGGTACCAGCCTTGTTGAACAGCTCAACCACGGTGGCGTCGAAAGGGCTGACATAATTTTCCAGCATGCGTGAGCCTGCTGTAGAGCGCCAGTCGCGTGTCACGAAAATATCTTTATGGGCGATAGGCACGCCCGTCAACACACCGGCATCACCACTGGCCAGGCGTGCATCGGCTGCGGCAGCCTGTTGCAAGGTCCATTCAGGATTCACATGCAGGAAGGCATTCAGGTCACTGGCAGCAATACGGTTCAGGTAGTGCTGGGCAAGTTCGGTGGCGGATACCTGCTTGCTTTGCAGCAGGGCGGATAATTGCGAAATTGTTTTAGTATGCATGAGGACTCTATTGCTTATTCAATAACCTGGGGTACGAGGTAAAGGCCATCCTGGGTCGCTGGCGCTGGCTTTTGATAATCTTCGCGATGATTGCTTTCGCTCACCACGTCTTCACGCAGGCGCAAAGCCATTTCTGGCAGCAGGGCGGCGATAGGGTGGCTCAGTGGCGCTACACCGGTGGTATCCACTGCTTTTAACTGCTCTACCAGAGAGAAAATGCCGTTCAATTTCTCCAGGGTAGAGACTTCCTCCTCGGCGGAGGTTTCTAATTTTGCCAAATTGGCAATTCTTTTCACATCTTCAAGTGTCAGCGACATAGTTCAGGGGCGCATTTTTGCGCGAAAAAGAGTGTCAAAAAATACATAATCCGACATGCCACCAAAAGCTTAATTTAGGTGTTGGTATCGAATAAATTTAAACAGATTATAAGGTAGAATGGCGGGTTAATGCCCTAAATGGCTTGCTAAATCCCCTAACATGCTTAGATTGCGAGATGGCTGGTCAGTTTCCGCTGGAATCGGTCAGGGTTAAAAATTCGGTAGCGCAGCCCGGCAGAGCGGGTTGAGCCCACAATCAGTTAAACACAGGACAATACATGTTTGGTTTTTTACGTAGTTATTTTTCAAATGATCTGGCGATCGATCTGGGAACAGCCAACACGCTGATTTATGTACGTAGCCAGGGTATCGTGCTCGATGAGCCATCCGTAGTCGCGATCCGCCAGGAAGGCGGACCTAATGGCAAGAAAACTATCCAGGCAGTGGGTAAAGAAGCCAAGCAGATGCTGGGCAAGGTACCGGGTAATATTGAAGCTATCCGCCCCATGAAAGACGGCGTGATTGCCGACTTTACTGTCACCGAGCAAATGCTCAAGCAATTTATCCGCATGGTGCATGACACCAAGTTCTTCAAGCCATCCCCACGTATCATCATTTGCGTCCCTTGCGGTTCTACCCAGGTAGAACGCCGTGCTATCCGTGAATCTGCCCTGGGTGCCGGTGCTTCCCAGGTTTACTTGATTGAAGAACCGATGGCTGCTGCGATAGGCGCTGGTTTGCCAGTATCCGAGGCAACCGGTTCCATGGTCGTCGATATCGGTGGTGGTACGACGGAAGTCGGTATCATTTCCCTCGGCGGCATGGTCTATAAGGGTTCTGTACGCGTCGGTGGTGACAAGTTTGACGAGGCTATCGTCAACTATATCCGTCGCAACTACGGCATGCTGATCGGTGAGCAAACTGCGGAAGCCATCAAAAAGGCCATCGGCTCTGCTTTCCCTGGCTCTGAAGTCAAGGAAATGGAAGTCAAGGGACGTAACCTGTCAGAAGGCATACCACGTTCCTTCACGATTTCCAGTAATGAAATCCTGGAAGCATTGACAGATCCGCTGAACAACATTGTTTCTGCCGTTAAAAACGCGCTGGAACAAACGCCACCAGAACTCGGCGCCGACATTGCCGAAAAAGGCATGATGCTGACCGGCGGTGGTGCACTCCTGCGTGACCTTGACCGTCTGCTGATGGAAGAAACCGGCTTGCCTGTCATCGTTGCTGAAGACCCGCTGACTTGCGTGGTCCGTGGCTCTGGCATGGCGCTGGAACGCATGGACAAGCTGGGCTCGATCTTTTCTTACGAATAACAAGAGTAAGGCACCGCACTATCGTGGGAAGTGCGCCAGCCCAGGTGTTGGCTGCACTTCCCGTATTTGATGAAGCTGCATCTTCCTGGCTACTGATGCACAGGAAGCACAGCTGATTTGATTGCACATTAAAATGCTTGTTGCGCTGTTCATTGAGAAACACCGGTAAAGTATGGATTACAGCCCGCCACCACTCTTCAAGCAAGGCGCCTCTGCGCGCGTCAGAGTGGTTTTCTTTGCCGTACTGGCGATCTTTCTGTTAGTTGTTGATTCCCGTCTGAAGTCCCTGACCCTGGTCAGGCAAATCCTCGGCAGTGTGCTGTATCCGGTACAGATGGTCGCCGTCATGCCGCGTGATACTGTCAAGCGTGTTTCTGATTATTTTGTGTCAGTCACGACGCTGGAAAAAGAAAATACGCAACTCAAGCGCCAGCAAACCCAGAATGCCGATACCCTGCAGCAGACCGGGCAGTTGATGGCTGAAAACACCCATCTGCGCAAGTTGCTGGATGCGCGTGAGCGTCTGCAGGTCAAGTCTGTCATGGCAGAGATCATCTACGATGCCCGTGATCCTGCCAGCCGCAAGGTCATCATAGACCGTGGCATCAAGCATGGCCTGACCTTGTCCCAGCCAGTGATTGATGACAAGGGTGTAGTCGGTCAGGTGACCCGGGTTTTTCCGCTGACGGCAGAAGTGACCTTGCTGACCGATAAAAACCAGGCCATCCCTGTACAAATCCTGCGTAATGGCTTGCGCAGCGTGGCCTATGGCCGTGGCCAGTCCAGCTACCTGGACATGCGCCTGACCACCAATGCCGATATCCAGAATGGCGATCAACTGGTGACTTCTGGCATTGATGGTATCTACCCGCCTGGTCTGGCAGTTGCCAAGGTGGTACAGGTCGAGAACAAGGCCAACACCACCTTTGAAAGCATCTTGTGTGTGCCAACTGCGGGCATAGACCGCAACAAGCAGTTACTGGTCTTGCTGGTATCTGCAGATAATTTGTCGCGTCCTGATACCGAAGATGTGCGTGCCAAGAAAGAGAAAATCAATCGCAAGGTAACCCGTGATGCGGCAGCACCTACATCTGATACCAAGCCTGTCGATCAGCCCATGAAAGATTTGCCGGTCAAGGACGGCGTTGTGAAAGAAACTCCAGCCAAAGATGCGGCAGCCAAGGATGCGCCACCTAAAGACGCAGCAGCCAAGGATGCACCTGCAACTGCAAAGGAGCCCAAAACATGAATAGCCCGCACTACATCTTATTGCCGGTCAATCCGCTATTTATCGCCATCAGTTTCGCCATCGCTTTCTTCTTTAATTTCTTGCCATGGGGCGGCTGGATAGGTGTACCTGATTTTGTTGCCCTGGTATTGGTATTCTGGACCATACATCAGCCGCGCAAGGTTGGCATAGGGGTGGCATTCGCCATGGGGTTGCTGATGGATGTGCATGACTCCATCTACATGGGTGAAAACGCGCTGGCTTATACCCTGTTATCGTATTTTGCCATCATGATACACAGGCGCGTGCTCTGGTTTCATCCACTGACACAAACCCTGCATGTGTTTCCCCTGTTTTTGTTTGCCCAACTGGTGCAGCTTGCCGTACGCATGCTGGTGGCACCGGATGCGCATTTTCCGGGTTGGGCTTATTTTACCGTCAGCCTGGTGACGACTGTGTTGTGGCCGTTTGCAACTTTGCTCTTGCTGGCACCTCAAAGACGCGCCAAAGATAAAGACCACACCCGTCCTATCTGAGTCTGCTGTATTTCTGATTGCTGTCTGCTGTTTGACCTGATTAGTCTGCTTCATCTGCTCTATCTGCTCCACCTGCTTCACTTTTTTCACTATGACAGAACTTAAAAATACGGAACGCGAACTGCATTATTTCCGCATGCGCCTGATATTCATCGGCGTATTCGTATTTCTGTGTTTTGCCGCACTGATTACGCGCTTTGTCTGGCTGCAAATCATCAAGCATAATGATTATGCCCTGCTGGCAGATGAAAACCGCATAGACATCGTCCCGGTTGTTCCTAACCGTGGGCTGATCACGGACCGGAATGGCGTCGTCCTGGCACGTAATTATTCTGCCTATACGCTGGAAATCACGCCCTCAAAAATCAGCAAGGACATGGATGTTCTGATTGATGAGCTGGCGGTGCTGGTGGATATACAGCCCAAGCATCGCAAGCGTTTTCGCAAGTTGCTGGAAGACTCCAAAAGTTTTGAAAGTCTGCCTATCCGTACCCGGCTTACGGACGATGAGGTCGCCAGATTCACGGCCCAGCGTTTCCGTTTTCCTGGTGTCGATATCCAGGCCCGCTTGTTCCGTCAATATCCCCAAGGTGATTCTGCTTCGCACGTGATTGGCTACATAGGCCGTATCAGTCCCAAGGATGCCGAGATCATTGATGAAATGGAAGATGCGGCCAATTACAATGGCACCGACTACATAGGCAAGGAAGGCCTGGAAAAAAGCTACGAAAAAGTCTTGCATGGCAGCACAGGCTTTGAAGAGGTGGAGGTCGCCGCAGGTGGCCGGGCGGTGCGTGTGTTGTCCCGTACCCCGCCAACTTCAGGCAAGAACCTGATCCTGTCAGTCGATATAGAACTGCAAAAAGTCATAGAAGAAGCTTTTGGCGACAGGCGTGGTGCGCTGGTCGCTATCGAACCTGAGACGGGTGACGTGCTGGCCTTTGTATCCAAACCTACCTATGATCCCAACCTGTTTGTCGAGGGCATAGACCAGCAAAGCTGGAATGAGCTCAATACGTCCGAAGACAAACCCTTGTTGAACCGGCCATTGACAGGAGCCTATCCGCCAGGCTCTACCTACAAACCATTCATGGCACTGGCCGCACTGGAGCTGGGCAAGCGCACCACCTCGCAGGCAATTGCTGACCCTGGCTACTTCACTTTTGGTAACCATACCTTCAAGGACGATAAAGCGGGCGGGCATGGCATGGTCGATATGTACCGTTCCATCGTGCAGTCCTGCGATACGTATTACTACATGCTGGCCAATGACCTGACGGTAGATGTCATGCATGATTTCATGAAACCTTTCGGCTTTGGCCAAATCACCGGTATCGACCTGGAGCATGAACGATCCGGTCTGTTACCTTCGACTGCCTGGAAGCGCGAAGCCTTCAAGAAAAAACCGGCACAACAGCGCTGGGTACTGGGTGACACGATTTCTCTGGGGATTGGTCAGGGACAAAATACTTTCACTCCTTTGCAGATGGCGCATGCCATGGCGACACTGGCAAATAACGGCATCATCATGAAACCGCATCTGGTCAAAATGACAGAAGACCCACAAACCAGGCAAAGGGTGTTGACTGTCCCCAAAGAGACGGCCCGCATTCCCCTTAAACAGGAAAACATCGATTTCATCAAAAATGCCATGGTCGGCGTCACCAAAGAGGGTACTTCTGCCAGAGTGTTCCAGGGAACTGAATATGTTTCTGGTGGCAAGACAGGTACAGCACAGGTGGTGGGTATTAAAAAAGGCGAAAAATATAATGCCAAGAACATGGCTGCGCGCCATCTTGATCACTCCCTGTATACTGCCTTCGCTCCGGCTGACCGTCCCAAAATAGCGATCGCCATTATTGTAGAGAACGGCGGCTTTGGTGCAGAGGCGGCTGCGCCCATAGTGCGCAAGGCACTTGACTATTACTTGCTGGGCAAGCGTCCGCAAGACAAGGGCAGCAAGGATCAGGTACCACCACAACCCAAGCCGCAAAGCGACATGACCCTGTACCGCTCTGATGCTGAAGTCAAGGCACCGGCTGAGCCTGATCCAGGTCCCAAGCCTGGTGGCGAAACTACAGGCAATAAGGATTGAAAATGCAAAAGAATAGTATTAACTGGCATTTTATCCGCTCGCACATCTTTGTCTTTGATGCGACCCTGGCAATACTGGTATTCCTGATCATGTCGATAGGTATCATGACCCTGTATTCTGCGGGCATGGACTTTCCTGGCCGGGTTGAAGGCCAGATCAGGAATATCATGGTGTCTTTCTTCATCATGTGGGTCATGGCGAATATCCCGCCGCAGACCCTGATGCGCTTTGCCATACCGATTTACACCTTTGGGGTGGCTTTGCTGATTGCCGTTGCCCTGTTTGGCCTGGTCAAAAAAGGTTCACGCCGCTGGCTGCATGTGGGTATAGACATGCAACCCTCAGAGATGATGAAAATTGCCACGCCACTCATGCTGGCCTGGTATTTCCAGAAGCGTGAAGGTGCCTTGCGCTGGCGCGATTTTGTGATTGGCGCCGTGATTCTTGGCATACCCGCAGCACTGATTGCCAAGCAGCCTGATCTGGGTACTGCCATGCTGGTTACTGCGGCTGGTTTTACCGTCGTTTTTTTGGCGGGTCTGTCCTGGAAATTCCTGATTTCCCTGATCACCGGGGCTGCCATTATTATCCCCACCATCGTCTGGCCATACCTGTTGCATGACTACCAGCGCGACCGGGTACTGACCATGCTGGACCCTAACCGTGATCCCCTGGGCAAGGGCTTCCACATCATACAATCGACTATCGCGGTTGGCTCCGGCGGCTTGCATGGCAAGGGTTATATGAAAGGGACACAGGCCCATCTGGAATTCATTCCCGAACATACGACGGATTTTATCTTTGCCGTGTTCTCTGAAGAATTTGGTTTTGTCGGCAATGTGATCCTGGTTACCCTTTACTTTCTATTGATACTGCGCTGTCTGGTGATTGCTGCCAATGCGCCCACGCTGTTCTCACGTTTGATGGCCGGTGCCGTGACTATGATATTCTTTACCTATGCCTTCGTGAATATGGGCATGGTCATAGGCATAGTCCCCGTTGTTGGGGTACCTTTGCCTTTCATGAGTTATGGCGGCACCGCACTGGTGACGCTGGGTATGGGATTAGGGATAATGATGAGCGTACAGCGTAACCGAAAACTGGTGCAGACATGACATTGCGCATGTCTGCCATGCCTCTCCGCGACTGTCGCCTGCCTCTACTGGCAGCCAGCGCAGTATTACTGGTGGCATGTGGCAGTGCACCTAAGAGTAACGTTGTTACTGCTGATAGCCCGCGTCCTGCAGGTGGTACAAAAACCAGCCCGTCCCAGACAGCGGCCTTGCCCAAGGCAAATTCTGGCAAGGGTGCTTATTACAAGGATGACGGCCCCGGTGACAATATACCCGAGGGCCTGGAAAATACAGTGGACCCCATCCCTACACTGGAGAATTATTCGCGCTCAGGTAACAAGCCCTATGTGGTATTTGGCAAAACCTATACCCCGATAGCAGACAGCACCACGCCATTTGTGCAGCGTGGCGTTGGCAGCTGGTATGGCAAAAAATTCCACGGGCAAAAGACTTCATCCGGTGAACTGTATGACATGTACAAGATCACTGCAGCCCACCCCATCCTGCCTATACCTTCTTATGCGCGGGTCACGAATATCAGCAACGGCAAGCAAATCATCGTCCGCATCAATGACCGCGGGCCCTTTCATGCCAGCCGCATTATTGACCTGTCTTACACCGCAGCCCTGAAGCTTGATGTGATAGGCAAGGGCAGCAGCCAGATCGAAGTTGAGCGCCTGCTACCTGCTGACATAGAGAGAATGGCAGAGAACCGCAAAAATCAAGCTCCTCAAGCTGCCCAGCCTGTGCAAGTCGCGAGGCAGGACGCAGCAGTCGCGGTTACCACACCCGTGCCAGCCAGGGAATTGCCCGTCGTCCGGACCAATCCTGCTGCGACCATGAGTATGGAAGAATTGCTGGCATCCCAGGACAGCAAGCCAGTAGAAAAATTTACCCCGCCTGTGGCTGCTACCGGCACGGTCAGTACATCAGCTAATGCATCAGCTAATTCAGCAGGCAATACCACAGCGTCGGCAACTCCTGGCTACTACATACAATTTGGCGCTTATGCGATACGCGCGAATGCAGAAGCCATCATGAACCATCTCAAAGGCAGGGCGACCAGTCAGTTGCCAGGTTTTGATATTGTCCAGCAAGGTAGCTTGTACCGCCTGGTCAGTGGCCCCTTTGCCAATCGTACAGAGGCTGCCGCAGCAATCGCCCAGGCTGGCGATCTTGGTGTAGGCAAACCCCTGGTCGTGCAGCGCTAGTGAATTGTTGCAATCACCAAGGCTTATTCTGCTTCTGCCTGTTTCATTTCCAGCGCCATTTGGTAGAGGGCATTTTTCTTTTGCCCTGTCAGTTGCGCTGCCAGACTCGCTGCCTGCTTGACTGAGCATTCTTCCAGCAAGATTTGCAAGACCCGGCGTGCTTCCAGTTCCTGATCATCGGCGGCAGCGGGTGCGGCTTCGATGAGTATCACGTATTCGCCTTTTTCCCTGTGGCTGTCAGCCGCCAGCCAGCTTTCTGCTTCTGCCAGGCTGCAACGGTGGATTTCTTCAAACAGTTTGCTGACTTCACGCGCCAGCACGATACGGCGATCGTCACCAAATACTGTCCGCATGGCGGCGACCGCTTCGATGATACGGTGCGGCGCTTCATAAAAAATCAGGCTGGCGGGTATGGCTTGCACTTCCCGCAAGATACTGTCACGTTGTCCGGCCTTGGCTGGCAGGAAGCCAACAAAATAAAAACGGTCATTGATAAGGCCACTGGCTGACAGGGCGCTGATGGCAGCCGACGCACCCGGCAAAGGTGTAACTGGCAAACCTGCCAGTTTGACTGCGTCCACGATCTTGGCTCCCGGGTCGGATACACCGGGTGTACCAGCGTCAGACACCAGTGCAATACGCTCGCCTGCCTGCAGGCATGCCAGTATTTTCTCTGCCACTTCGCGCTCATTATGCTGGTGAGCTGCGATCAGGGGTTTGCTGATACCATAGCGCGATAGCAATTGGGCAGTATTGCGGGTATCTTCGCAGGCAATCGCATCTGCCAGCGACAGCAAGTGCAAGGCGCGCAGGGAGATATCAGCGACATTCCCTATGGGGGTGGCGACTACATATAAGGTCGCTGCCGGATAATTTTGCCGGGTGACTGCCTCGATCACAGTCGCACTCGTGAACAGTGCCTTGTCGGTGGTGCTCATGCCTGTTCCTTTACGTAGTATGCAAATTAAGCAAATGAATTAGCCGAGATTGTACGCCAATGAGACTCGCAAAGACTGCAGAAACGCCAGATAGCAAATCGGGAGCTGACCAGCGTACCAGCCGCCGCCGTACCGGTGACGAGGCAGAAAGCCTGGCACTGCTGTATTTGCAAAAAGCGGGCTTGAAACTGATACAACAAAATTTTCTTTGTAAGGGCGGAGAAATCGATCTCATCATGCAGGACGGTGCTGTGCTGGTCTTTGTCGAAGTCAGAAAACGTAGTTCCATGCAGTTTGGTGGTGCCGTTGCCAGCGTCACACCAGCCAAGCAAAGGCGCATGGTGCATGCTGCGCAGGTCTATTTGTTAGCAAAAAAGACCCAGCCAGCTTGTCGTTTTGATCTGGTGGCCATAGATGGTGAGCAGATCAACTGGCTAAAAAATATTATCGTCGCCTGAGGAAATGACAGGATAGGGGACTGGACTAGTGAAAGTTGAAGTGAGGACGCGCACGTGACAGGCACTCTGCTTTCACTGTTACAGTCCACTAATGCCTTGCCTGCCGTATAATCTGACGCAATCATACTAAGTAAGCATTATGACAAATCAACGCATATTGGCGCACTTCCAGGAAAGTGCAGAATTAAAAATGCGGGCTGGTACAGAGCTGGCCCAGCCTATTTCAGAAGCGGTGGAACTCATGTTCTCGGCGCTGTCTAATGGTAACAAGATACTCGCCTGTGGTAATGGCGGTTCTGCGGCCGACTGTCAGCACTTTGCCGCCGAGCTGGTAGGGCGCTTTGAGCGCGAGCGCCTGCCTTTACCGGCCATGGCCCTGACGACAGATACCTCTATCCTGACTGCAGTAGCAAATGACTACAGTTTTAATGAAGTATTTTCCAAGCAGGTGCAGGCATTTGGGCAGTCTGGCGATATCTTGCTGGCCCTGTCCACTTCAGGCAATTCGCTGAGTGTGGTGAATGCCATCAATGCTGCACTTGAACGGGATATGCGTGTGGTGGCGCTGACTGGCAAGGGCGGCGGAGAAATTACGAATATCCTGACTGAGGCCGATGTCCATATCTGCGTACCGCATGACAGGACAGCGCGCATACAGGAAGTTCACTTATTAACCATACATTGTTTGTGTGACGGCATTGATGCCGCATTATTCGGAGGTGATGCTGATGATTAAGAAATCCTGGAGCAAGCTGGGCAAATCTGCTGCTGTCATAAGTTTGAGCTGTGCTGCGGCCTTGAGTCTGCAAGGCTGCGTGGAAATGGTCGTAGGGAGTGCTGTAGTAGGTACTTTCGCAGCAACTGACCGCCGTACCTTTGGTGCGCAGACCGAGGACAAGGCCATCGTCATTAAAGGCGAAACCCGTATCTCCCGCTTGCTGGATAAGAATGGTCATGTGAATGTCAATTCATTTAACCGCCGCGTCCTCTTGACTGGCGAAGTGATCGATGAAAATGCCAAATCAGCCGCCGAGCGTGAAATGCGTGCCGTTGAAGGTGTAAGCGCAGTCACCAATGAGCTGATCATAGGGCCAGTCTCCAATTACACGGCACGGTCAAATGACACGCTGATTACGACCAAGGTCAAGGCAACCTTTGTCGATGCCAAGGAAGTGTCCGCGAATGCCTTCAAAGTTGTGACCGAAGCCGGTGTCGTCTTTTTGATGGGACGTGTCACCCAGCGTGAAGGTAACCATGCCGCTGACCTGGCCAGCAGCATCAGTGGCGTGCGCAAGGTCGTCAAGGTATTTGAATATATTACAGAAGAAGAATTGAAGACTTACCAGGCTACGCCAAGTAAAAATCCTCCCAGCGACAATTAAACCAGCATGACCGGCTTGATATTTTGCCGGTCTTGTTTTTTCTGGAGACATCATGATTGCAATGATCGTGTTGGCGGTCATCTTCGCAATACTGGCATTCTGGGTGCTGGGCATACAAAAACGCCTGCTGAGTTCACGCAGGCGCATTAAATATGCATTTTCACAAATGGATATACAGTTCAAGCGCCGCTATGAACTGATACCCAATCTGGTGGAGATTGCCAAAGGCTATATGAAGCATGAGCGCGAAGCGCTGGAGGCCATCATCACCGCGCTCAATGAAGCTGTGTCGGCCAATGCCATGGCTTGCCTCCATCCCCTGGTTGGCATTGCGATACTGCATCTGGCTGCGACGGAAGACAGATTGACCGTGACATTAGGCAGGATGTTCGCGATTGCCGAAACCTGCCCCGATTTGCAAGCCAATGAAAACATGCAGAGACTGAGCACGGAATTGAATGATGCTGAAAACAAGCTCATCTTCGCCCGTCAGGCCTACAACGATTGCGTGGTGCAATATAACCAGAGCATGGAGCATTTCCCCGGCCCAGCCATTGCCAATATCTTCGGTTTCCATGCGGCAGAATTAATGCAGGTGGCCGAATCTGATGGCGGCCTGGTAGCACAGCTTGCGGTTGCATCAGTGTAGTAACTAGTGATTAGAACAAAGGAGATCCGCGGCTATGGATAGTATTCTGGTTTCACTCTTCAGTTACAAGGCCTGGGCCAATGCAGAGATGCACGCTGCCCTTGCCAGATTTGATGCGCAGCGACACCCCGATCAATTCCAGGCCATGCTGCACACGCTGGATCATGTCAATGTCGTGGACAGAATATTCAAGGGGCATCTGAGCGGAACGGGGGCTGCTGGTTTTACATCGACTAATTCCGAAACAATACCGGACTTATCTGCATTGCGCGAGATCGTCAGTGCGACCGATAACTGGTACCTCGATTTTGTATCCGGGCTCAGCACAGAGCGTCTGAAACAGCGCCTGCAATTTAGCTTTACTGACGGCGACAAGGGCACCATGTCATGCGAAGAGATGTTGCTGCATGTGATTACCCACGGTGGTTATCACCGTGGTTGCGTGGGGCAGATTCTGGAAGACATGGGTATCAGTTCTCCGCCCGATTCCCTCACAAAGTTTTTGCACAGGCATGAACCTGAGCGACGCCTTCACCACGAATAAACTGACGGTGGCAAACGGTTGTTTCAAGTGCGTCCAACGATAGACGCAGTCGCCATCAGTTCATCGATCAGGGCCAGCAATATCTTGCCTGACATGCGGTGCGGGTCCAGTACCGGCAAGGGTGAATATTTCAGCAAAATTGAAGGATTGATCTTGCTCATATTCGCCTGGCCCATGGTCCAGCCTGCATAGCGGCGCTCCAGTATTTCTTCATAATCAAGCAGTATCACGTCAGTATGACGCTCGTCACGCAAAATGTGGCTGTACAGGGTATTCACTGCTTCGCGGCCACCTTCCAGCACCTGCATGAAGACCTGGTCGCTATGGCAGAGCACACCGGTGATGCCGTGCTGCGGATTATGCTGACGGGACTGGCTGACGACGGATTGCACGATGTCGCACATTTTTTCATCGACGACGCGGCTGGCGTAAAGTAAGCGTACTAGCATGGCAAGTCCTGGTTAGCGTTTGATCAGGGATAAGAATTCACGGCGCAGGTTTGCATCCTTCAAAAAGGAGCCGTGCATCACACTATTAATCATGGCAGCATCCATGTCTTTCACGCCACGCCAATGCATGCAAAAGTGGTCAGCTTCCATGACGACTGCCAGACCATCTGGCTGCATTTTTTCTTGCAGGGTATCGGCCAGTTGCACGACCGCTTCTTCCTGTATCTGCGGACGGCTCATGACCCATTCAGCAATGCGCGCATATTTCGACAGACCGATCAGGTTCGAATGTTCATTCGGCATGACACCTATCCAGACCTTGCCAATAATCGGGCACAGATGATGTGAGCAGGCGCTACGTACCGTTATAGGACCGATGATCATCAATTCGTTCAGGTGCGAGGCATTCGGGAATTCAGTGACCGCAGGCATGGGCACATAGCGGCCCTTGAAGACTTCCTGTATGAACATCTTGGCGACGCGGCGGCCAGTATCCTGGGTGTTATGGTCACTCTCGGTATCGATGACCAGGCTTTCCAGCACGGCACGCAGTTTTTCTTCGACTTCTGCCTGCAATTCATCCATCTCGCCTGCTTCAATGAAACGGGCGATATTGTCATTCGCGTGAAAACGCGTCTTGCTGGCCGTGATGCGTTCACGTATGCGCTGCGAGACGGGAATATTGACAGCTTTGTAAGCTAAGGGCGTATCGTTAGACATGCTGAAAACCGGGATGTAAAAAGTCTATGGTAACTGAATTGTCAAATTGGCGTTGCGGATGGCTTGTCCATGCATTGTTGCCTAAGCCTCAGGCTGCACGTTGTCACGCTGGTATTCGGCTTCGCGTTCTGCCTTCCACTGTGGCAGGCAATGCGGGCAAAAGCAACTCGCATCCATCTTCAATACACCATCTGGCAGTTTTTTAAAGGCAATCGGTGGCAGGGCAGTGCACCAGCAGGCTTGGCCAGTATTATCTGCCATCGCACAAGTAAACACGGCCTGGCAGCGGGGACACACACTCATGTCGCGCTACCTTTGCCATCCGCATTATCGGTCTCTGCTGGCAAGCCTTCACTGGCAGTCTTTTTCATTGCCTTGCGCAAGAATGACATTTGCCCGTCAAAGCCGGTGCAGGCACGGCAAATCGCCAGGTGCATTTTTAACTGGGTGCGCTCAGACAGGCTGAGCGGACGGTCCAAACCCTCAGAAATAAGCTGATGTGCTTGTTTGCAAACAATAAAGACACTCATATTTTTTCTCCTGATGACACCCTGCCAAACCAGTTCAGGTCCAGGCATTCACGCAGGCGTAATCGCGCACGATAGAGCACCACCCATAGATTAGACGTACTCAACTCCAATTCCTTACAAATTTCTTCGGTTTCCAGTTCCAGCCACTCACGCATCATGAAAACACGGGCAGTTTTGGCAGGCAGGTTTTCCAGGCAGACTTCCAGCACGCGAAAAAAATCTTTTTGTTGTAATGTTGCTTCAGGCGCACCCCAGGCGGTCGGCATACCTATCACGTGGCCGTTGGCATTAAATAAACTGTCTATCAAATCGTCTTCAGATTCATCATCCTTGATTTCCAGCGGCTTTTCTTTTTTCAGTGAACGCAGGTGATCGATGATCTTGAATTTCAAAATGCCTGTCACATAGGTGCGCAGCGAAGAATTACCGGCAAAACTGTCCGGTTTTTCCAGTACGGCCAGCAAGGTTTCCTGCACGGCATCTTCCGCAGCACACTCATTGCGCAGTTGCAATTGTGCAAAGCGATACAGGCCAGGGCGCAGGTTTTCCAGTTGTTGATGTAAATCTGTAATCGATGTCATAAGTCTGCTGACTGAATTGGAAAAGCTTTGGGCTCAAATCCTGTAAAATTCAGGCTTGATGAAATAACCCACTATCATACCTTCAGGATATACCGTCATTATGAGCGATTTGAACGCAAACACGACAGAAGAACTTGCACCGGAAGACCGGTTGGCAGGCGTGGAACCAGCCATCAAGGCGGAAATTCTGGCGGAAGCCCTGCCTTACATCCGTAAATTCCATGGCAAAACCATCGTCGTCAAATACGGTGGCAATGCCATGACAGAAGAACGCCTGAAGCACGGCTTTGCCCGTGATGTCATTTTGCTCAAACTGGTAGGCATGAACCCGGTCGTGGTGCACGGCGGCGGCCCGCAAATTGATAATGCGCTCAAGAAAATGGGCAAGCAGGGTACTTTCATCCAGGGCATGCGCATCACCGATGAAGAAACCATGGAAGTCGTTGAATGGGTACTCGGTGGTGAAGTCCAGCAGGATATCGTCATGCTGATAAACCACTACGGTGGCCAGGCAGTAGGTCTGACCGGTAAAGACGGCGGCCTGATTCGCGCCCGCAAGATGATGATGCCTGACCGTGAAAATCCGGGTGCCATGCTTGACATCGGTTACGTGGGTGAAATTGATGCCATCAACCCGGCGGTTGTCAAAGCCCTGCAGGATGATGCCTTCATCCCTATCATTTCTCCTATAGGCTTTGGTGAAGATGGTCAGGCTTACAACATCAATGCCGATCTGGTCGCAGGCAAGATTGCCGAAATCCTGAAGGCTGAAAAGCTCATCATGATGACCAACATCCCTGGCGTGCTCGATAAGCAAGGCAATCTGGTGACCGATTTGTCGGCGCGCGAGATTGATGAAATGTTCGCTGACGGCACCATCTCCGGCGGCATGTTGCCAAAAATTTCATCCGCACTCGATGCTGCCAAGTCTGGCGTGAATACCGTGCATATCATCGATGGCCGCATAGAACATTCCCTGTTGCTGGAAGTGTTGACCGAACAAGCCTTCGGTACCATGATACGCAGCCATTGATGAATCAATATCAGCTGGTGGAGCGCCTGCCTCATGCGTAGGCGCCCCGAGCCCTTGTGGCTGTTTGATCTGGACAATACGCTGCACAATGCTTCACATGCGATTTTCCCTGTCATCAGCCAGAACATGAATGCCTTCCTGGCGCGGGTACTGGGGGAAGATGGCAAGCCGGCAGATGCCGAGCGGGTGAATGCCATCCGTCAGCAATACTATGCGCGCTATGGCGTCACCATGCTCGGCATGGTCAGGCACCATGGCGTCAGGGCAGATGAGTTTTTGCAAGAGGTGCATCATTTTGATGACCTCAGTGCGATGATCAGGTATGAACGCGGTTTGAAAAAACTGTTGAGCCGTCTGCCCGGTAAAAAGATTTTGCTGACCAATGCGCCGCGTGTGTATTCGGGCCGGGTACTCAGGCACATGGGTTTGCATAAACATTTTGATGCACATATCCCGGTTGAGGCCATGCGCGTGCATGGGCAATTGCAACCCAAGCCTTCGCGTTCCTATTTGCGCAAGTTACTGGCGACTTATGGCAAACAGGCAAGAGACTGTATCCTGGTGGAAGATAGTGTAGAGAATTTGCTTGCTGCAAAGCAAGAAGGTCTGCGCACCGCCTGGGTCACAGGCTATACTCCTGTCCATCAGCGTAAAAGAGCTGCCGCCTGTGCCGACGTCAAAATAAAATCCGTCATACAACTCGCCCGCCACATCCATCGCCTGCGCGCCTGAGCCCAGGCAGTGTAGCAAAATGTGAAGGGGGATTGCGTACTGGGCGGCTGGTCTTTAGAATCTCGCCCCGGCGCGGCTGAATTGCCTGCTCTCCTTTTTTGAATTCACTTATTTGACACCTATGGCCAGCACCAAACCCGGCGAACGTAAATTACAGATACTCCAGACGCTGGCGGCGATGCTTGAGCATCCCAAAGGTGAAAAGGTCACGACCGCTGCGCTGGCGGCCAAGGTGGCTGTGTCTGAGGCCGCGCTGTACCGTCATTTCGCCAGCAAGGCGCAGATGTTTGAGGGGCTGATTGAATTCATCGAGTCTTCCATCTTTGGCCTCATCAACCAGATCAATGAAAGCCAGGAAGATGGCATGGTTCAAGCCCAGTCCATCATCATGATGCTGCTCAATTTTGCCGAGCGCAATCCTGGCATGACCCGCGTGCTGATTGGTGACGCCCTGGTCAATGAAGATGAACGCCTGCAATTGCGCATGAACCAACTGGCAGAAAGACTGGAAATGGCTTTCCGCCAGTCTTTGCGCCTGGCAGCCAGCCAGGGCCATTTTGCCGAAGAAGAGGCGCAGGCACGTGCTAGCCTCTTGTGCAGCTTTGTCATGGGCCGCTGGTTGCGCTTTGCCAAGACCGGTTTCAAATTGCTGCCAACCGAGCAGGCGGCCATGCATGTAGCCTTGCTGTTGCGCTAATCTTCCGACCCGATTGCACTTCATCGCTGGCTGACGCATCATAGTCCGTGTTTTAACCACACAGGATTTTGACAGCCACTGATGAAGCTGCCCCAGCAACCCGGACGTTTATTTTTATGGCGTGGTGCCGCCCTGGTGATTTCACCAGGCATAGATTCGTCCCTGCATACCCATTTTGCGCTGCAACTCACTTACGGCCTGGAGCGTCCGTTCCGCGCCCGCCTGCAGGCAGACCATGACTGGACAGAAACACGCAGCGCCAGTTTTGCACCGCATGATGCTCACCAGATAGACAGCGATGGCGGCATGCTGGCGCATCTGTTCCTGGAAATGCCGGAGGCGGTGAAGTTAAGTGGAACTGATTTGCGGGCTGCATTCGGTACGTGGCCTGAGTTTCAGGCACTGGCCACCAGTCTTTCGGACAACCGTCATCAGTCACTGGACATGGAAGCAGCACAGCATATACGGCAAATCTGGCAAGCCTGTGCCTTGCCACAAAGCCAGACCAGTGCCTCACTCGATAGCCGCATCCTGACCGCACTGGATGCGATTGCTGCCAGTCATGGGGCAGATTGTAATGGCGAGAACCTGGCCAGGCTTGTGCACCTGTCAGAAAGCCGTTTCACTCACTTGTTCCGTCAGCAAACCGGTATGTCGCTGTCGCGCTACCTGCTATGGTCGCGCATGGTGGATGCAGTGGCGGCAGTTGCACAGGGTAATAATATGACGGCGGCTGCCCATGCCTCCGGCTTTGCCGACCTGGCACACATGAGTCGCACCTTTCGCAGCATGATGGGGGTGGCCCCCTCAGAATTGCATAGGATGGCGATTGCGTTCAAGCAGGATGCCATTTGATGGATTACTCTGAGGGTATAACAATATCCGGGAGACCCTCATGCAACAAGCCAATTCCAGACAGATAGAGCAATTGCTGGCGAAATACAGCGAAAGCCACCTGAACCCCACCAATGAACTGATCCACTTTGTCTGTGTGCCCGTCATCGTGCTGTCCTTCCTTGGCCTGATCTGGGCAGTCCATCCTATGGCGGCACTTGCTGTTACTGTTATTTCGCTGATTTACTACACGACACTCTCGGTGCCGTTTGCCGTAGGCATGCTGGGAATGTCGGGCACTATGCTGTGGATACTCTCGCAATTGCCACAACACCTGATGTGGCAAATTTCACTCGGTATTTTTGTTGTCGCCTGGATAGGCCAGTTCATCGGCCACAAGATAGAGGGCAAGAAACCATCTTTCTTTGATGACCTGCGCTATTTGCTGATAGGCCCCTTGTTTGTTCTCAGCTTTTTATACCGTCGTCTGCATATCGCGTATTGAGCATCCGATCAGCATCAACGCAGCATTGGATGAGCATCAGATGCTGAGTTGCACTGCCTGAGAAGTCTTGGGCAAGTCTTTGCTATACAGACGCCAGGTATTGCGGCCAGCGGCCTTGGCGGCTTTCAGTGCAATATCAGCATGATGCAAAAATAGCCGCTGCTCTTTGGCATGCAGGGGACAGCAGGCTACGCCCACACTGGCGCTCAGCAATATTTGCTGGCCGCGCAAGGTCATGGGCTGGTTGATGGCCTTGACCAGCCGGTCTGCCAGTTGTTCTACCACTTCCAGACTACCCACATTGGGCATAATGGCGGCAAATTCATCGCCATCGACACGGCATAGGGTATCCGTACTGCGCAAGACACCGCACAGGCGGTTGGCCATGGTCGCCAGAATCAGGTCACCGGCATCATAGCCAAAACTTTCGCTGAGACCCTTGAAGTGGTCGAGGTCGATAAACATCAGGGCTGCCATTTCTTCATTGGCAACTGCATCTTCGAGGCAGTTGCTGAGCAGCCGGTGGAAATAGTGGCGGTTCGGCAGCTTGGTCAGGCTGTCATGGTTGTTCAAAATGGCCAGGCGGCTGTCTGCTTCGCGCCTTTCCTTGGCTTCGCTTTGCATATCGTTTTCCCAGGCTTCCATCCTTGCCAGCATGAGATTGAAATGCATGTTCAGGCTGCCCAGTTCATGCTCGGGGTCTTGCGGTGCGCGCAGGCTGTAATCGCCCAGTGTTGCCACTTTTTCTGCTATCACGCTTAATTCCATGATGGGTTGCATGGAGCGCAATTGATTGTTTGTTAGCCAGTAAGCTGCCAACACAGTGGTAAACACAAACAGGAAACCGGCGATCAGCAAGAACAACAGGATGTGCTGGTACAGCGGCCAGGTACTGATTTGCAACTGCACCTGACCTATCACCGTGGTGCCACTCAGCACCGGGCTAATGGCACTGAAATTGCCCAGGTGATATTCCACCACATGCCGCCGCAGCAAGGTCGTGGCTTCTACACCACTGGTCTTGATCAACTGGCCCTGCGGGTTCCAGGCCAGTATGGGCTGGCCATGGCTGTCATAGACATTAGCAGTCTGCATGTCTGGCGTATTGGTGGCATTCAGCAACAGACTTTGCAATTGCCGCATATCATTGGCGATCATCGCGTCTGCCATATTGCTGGCAAGAGTGTCAGATTTATACAGGGCTTCTGCACGCAGGTTTCTTTGCAAAAGATAAGCAGACAGTATCAATCCCAAGATCAGGGCAGCCAGCATCGCCAGGGCGATTGCCTGCAAATTCTTGCGAAAGATGCGTTTTGCCATTGGTAGCCTGAAATAAGTGTTATGCATGAGAAAAATTGCGAATTGCCCTGTGGAAAATATTGGCTGTAGTGAATACCAGCGACTATACCTATGTGCCAGAATCATGTCATAAAAAAGTGCCATGGCACTATACTTCTGTCTTGATTGGCGTCTTCGTGCATCGCTTTATGCAGATGCAGGCATCTGCGGGTAAACTGCGGCACATCTTTATGTTAGCTTGAATCCGCGTGTCAGATTTTTCCAACAATCCTGTCCTGCCATTTCCTCTCCCTCAGCCTGGGGAATGCTTTGCCCTGCTTGATGACGCTCACTCGGAGCAGGCACAATCGCGCTATTACCATGACTTGCAGGTCGTACTGACATGCAACACGGCGCAACAGTGGCCGGCCTTATGGCGTGATGCAGAGCAGGCTTTGCAACAGGGCAGTTTTGCGCTGGCATTGTTGTCGTATGAAAGCGGTGCGCAATTGCAGGGTATTGCTGAGCATGACGGACACGCAGCAGTGGCTGTGTCACGCATACTCCTGTTCCGGCAATGTCATATTCTGGATAGCCAGCAAGTCACTGCTTTTTTGCAGGCCCAGGAAGCGCCACACACCATTGCCGGAATCGCAGGTATACAGCCTAGTGTCGATGCCAGCCAGTTTGAAGAAGGCATAGCCAGGGTCAGGGAATATATCGCTGCCGGTGACACTTACCAGGTCAACTACACATACCGTCTGCATTTTGACAGCTATGGCCCGCCCGCCGTACTCTACAGCCGCTTGCGCCAGCGCCAGCCCGTGCCTTACGGCGCGCTGATCTGCCTGCCTGATGGCGAGGCAGTCGTTTCGCTGTCACCAGAATTATTCGTACGCCAGCAACAGGGTAAATTGCTGGCTCGCCCCATGAAAGGTACGGCAGCGGCAACTGGCGATACAGAGCAAGACCAGCGCCTGGCGGCAGAACTTGCTGCCGACAGCAAGAACCGCGCAGAAAATCTCATGATCGTTGATTTGCTGCGTAACGACCTCGGGCGCATCGCCAAAACCGGCACCGTCAGGGTACCCAAATTATTTGAGGTCAAGCGCTTTTCCAGCGTGCTGCAAATGACTTCTACTGTCGAAGCCGATTTGCAGCAAAACCTGAATCTGGAACAGATACTGACGGCCCTGTTCCCCTGTGGCTCGATTACCGGGGCACCCAAGCACCGCACCATGCAGATCATCCGTGAACTGGAGACAGAGCCGCGTGGTCTGTATACCGGTGCCATAGGTTGGTTCGATCCGCCAGCACAGCCAGGCGCATTGGGCGATTTTTGCCTGTCTGTACCTATACGCACTCTGCAACTGCAAGCCCCTGTTAATAATGCAGAGCCAGTCTTGCGCCGTGGTGTACTGGGGGTAGGCGCTGGTATCGTGTATGACAGTGTGGCCCAGGACGAATATGCAGAATGCCATTTGAAGGCGCGTTTCCTGACCGGTTTGCCACCCCAGTTTGAACTGTTTGAAACCATGCATGCAACGCTGGAAGAAGGCTGTCGCCATCAATCACGGCATTTGCAGCGCCTGCAGGCATCGGCACAGTATTTTGGCTTTGCCTGGAACCAGCAGCAAATCAGTGAAAAATTGCAGCAAGCATGTGATGCCCTGCCCGCCAGCCTGCCGCACAGATTACGCCTGGCACTGAAGCCGGATTGCGAACTGGATGTACGGACTGCGCTGCTGACCAGCATGCCAGAGCAGCCCAAAGTCATGTTGGCGGCAACTGCCAGTGATAGCCGCAATCTGTTCCTGCGCCATAAGAGTAGCTTGCGCCAGCAATATGACCAGGCCTGGCAGGCAGCAGAGCAACAGGGTGCATTTGATATGTTGTTTTTTAACGAAAAAGGGCATTTGACCGAAGGCGGGCGCAGCACAGTCTTGCTGAAGCTTAATGGCAAATGGCTGACACCGCCACTCGAAGATGGTGTCTTGCCCGGTATCATGCGGGCGATATTGCTGGAAGACAGGCGTTATCAACTGGCAGAGCAAGTCCTGACGATGGCAGACCTGCTGGCTGCCGAACAAATCATGTTGTGCAATTCCCTGCGCGGTGCTTTTGTTGTTGAATTGATTAAAATGGATTAACTAAGTGCATGCAAGACTTGCTCTGCAGGCAAGAAAGCTGACATGACTTGCCTATCTGAAGTATAAAGATAAATTCCGCTCACAGATTTGGACCTGGAAAATTGATCCAGCTTAAATATTGTGCCTGCACGAAGGAAAGGTTACACTGGAAAAAAATTAACCGACCAAGCGGTCGGCAAATTGCATACTTATTCATATTGTTTGGTATTGATTAATATTGCAGATAATCGCAAAACAGGAGACTACCCATGAAGAAACGGTTTTTACTGGCGGCCTTGCCCGCCATGTTATCGCTGGTACTGGCAACAAATGCTTATGCGCAGATCAAGGTTGGCGTCAATGTGTCGGCCACCGGCCCCGCAGCTTCTCTGGGCATCCCTGAAAAAAATACCTTTGCCCTGCTACCCAAGGAAATCGCCGGCAAGAAGGTGGAATACATCGTACTGGATGACGCCTCTGATACCACGACCGCTGTCAAAAATGCCCGCAAGTTGATAGCCGAAGACAAGGTCGATATCCTCATCGGTTCTACCATCACGCCTAATTCCCTGGCCATGGTCGATGTGGCAGCAGAAAATGAAACGCCAATGATCTCGATGGCGGCATCTTCGGCGATTATTTCACCTATTGATTCCAAGCGTTACTGGGTATTCAAAACGCCGCAAAATGATTCGCATATGTCCACGGCGATCACCGGCCACATGAACGATGCCGGCGTCAAGACTGTTGCATTTATTGGCTTTGCCGATGCCTATGGCGAAGGCTGGTACAAAGAATTTTCCAAGATTGCTGAATTGCGCAAGCTCAAAGTGGTTGCCAATGAGCGCTTTGCCCGCAGTGATACTTCAGTCACAGGCCAGATCCTCAAAATCCTGGCAACCAATCCTGATGCAGTCTTGATTGCCGGTGCCGGTACGCCAGCGGCCCTGCCACAAAAGACCTTGAAAGAACGCGGCTACAAGGGCAAGATTTACCAGACCCACGGCGTTGCAAATAATGATTTCCTGCGCGTCTGCGGCAAGGATTGCGAAGGCACCTGGTTACCAGCGGGCCCCTTGCTGGTGGCTGAGCAATTGCCTAACGATAATCCAGTCAAGAAATCTGCCATGCGCTATGTCAAAGCGTATGAAAAAGAATATGGCGCAGGTTCTGTCTCCACCTTTGGTGGTCATGCCTGGGATGCCAGTCTGTTGCTGGAATCCGCCGCGACTGTGGCTTTGAAAAAAGCCCAGCCAGGCAGCAAGGAATTCCGCGCTGCCTTGCGTACCGCGCTGGAAAATACTGTCAATCTGCCGGTCTCGCATGGCATCGTCAATATGACGGACACTGACCATCTGGGTTTCGACCAGCGTTCCCGCGTCATGGTGCAAATCGTCAATGGCAAATGGAAATTGATCGGTCAGGCTAACTGATGTATTGATGAAGTAATCAAGGGAGCTGCGGCTCCCTTTTTGTTCGGCCCATAATTTGAGGCTATGCCACACGAGTAAGCAAGAAAGTCAGGTTTACATGGATTTTTCAATTGCCGCCATCCTCGCTCAGGATGGTATTACCAGTGGCGCCATCTATGCCTTGCTGGCATTGGCGCTGGTACTGGTGTTTTCCGTCACGCGGATTATTTTCATACCGCAAGGTGAATTTGTCGCCTTCGGCGCACTCAGCCTGGCTGCCATACAGACTGGCAAATTCCCGCATTCTGCCAGCCTGTTACTCGCTTTTGGCTTGCTATGCCTGGGCAAGGAAATTTATGCACAACTGCGCAGCAAGCAGCCTGTGAATGCCAAGGCCCTGGCTTTATCTGCCGGCAAGCTCTTGCTGTTTCCATTGGCTGTCTGGCTGCTCGCACGCAATGTCAACGCGCAGGAATGGCCGCTGTTTGCCCAGGTCTTATTGGCACTGGTAATAGTCGTGCCCATGGGCCCCATGATTTACCGGCTGGCTTATCAACCGCTTGCAGAAGCCAGCACTCTGGTCTTGCTCATCGTTTCTGTTGGTGTGCACTTTGCCCTGACGGGCATGGGCCTGGTGATGTTTGGTGCTGAAGGTTCACGCACGACCGCGTTCAGCGATGCCCGTTTTGAACTTGGTGCCATGCAGATATCTGGCCAGAGTCTGGTGGTGATTGCTGTCTCTGCTCTGTTGATCGCTGCGCTGTATTTCTATTTTGAACGCAGCCTGTCCGGCAAGGCCTTGCGTGCTACTGCCGTCAATCGTCTGGGTGCGCAACTGGTTGGCATAGGTACCACGCAGGCTGGTCGTCTGGCATTTACTCTTGCCGCGGCCATGGGCGCCTTGTGCGGCGTCTTGATCGCACCGATGACTACGGTGTATTACGATGGCGGCTTTTTGATCGGCCTCAAAGGTTTCGTTGGTGCCATCGTCGGTGGTCTGGTGTCTTATCCGGTTGCCGCCGCCGGTGCCTTGCTGGTGGGCTTGCTGGAATCGTATTCATCTTTCTGGGCCAGTGCCTATAAGGAGGTTATCGTATTTACCCTGATTATCCCGGTCTTGCTGTGGCGTTCACTCTCCAGCAAACATACTGATGAGGATGAAGAATAATGAAAGCACTCCTCACCAACGGCATCAAACACGGTAAATGGATATTGCTTGCGCTGGTCTTGCTGTTCCCCCTGGTGCCGGTACCTGAATTCTGGATCACTCTGGCCAACTACATAGGCCTGTATGCGATCGTCGCGCTGGGCCTGGTCTTGCTGACAGGGGTAGGCGGCATGACCTCTTTTGGCCAGGCAGCTTTTGTTGGCCTCGGTGCTTACTCCACGGCCTATCTGAGCACGGCCCTGGGTTATTCGCCGTGGCTGGGTTTGCTGGCTGGCCTGGTGCTGACCATGGTGGCAGCACTGGCGATAGGCCTGATTACCATGCGCCTGTCCGGCCACTATCTGCCACTGGGGACTATCGCCTGGGGGCTGTCGCTATTCTTCCTGTTTGGTAACCTCGAATTCCTCGGCAAATATGATGGCCTGAATGGCATACCTCCCATAGAAATCGTGGGACTTAAACTCGATACAGGACGCAGCATGTTTGGCCTGATCTGGGTGATATTGTTGCTGGCGATAGTTGCGGTACAAAATCTGCTGCAATCACGTCCTGGCCGTGCCATACGCGCACTAAAAGGTGGTGGCGTCATGGCAGAAGCCATGGGTGTCAATACTGCACGCATGAAAGTCATCATCTTCGTCATCGCTGCCATGCTGGCCAGTGTTTCCGGCTGGTTGTATGCGCACTTGCAACGCGCCGTCAATCCCACGCCATTTGGCTTGAATGCCGGTATTGAATACCTGTTCATGGCCGTGGTGGGTGGTGCTGGTCATGTCTGGGGAGCCTTGTTGGGCTCAGCCCTGCTGACGCTGCTGAAAGACAAACTGCAAAGCATCTTGCCTGCATTGCTGGGGGCAAATGGAAATTTTGAAGTCATCGTGTTCGGTGTCTTGCTGGTCTTGTTGCTGCAACGCGCACGTGATGGTGTCTGGCCTTATTTAGCCAGCTGGAGCAAGCGCCTGTTTGCCAAATGGCTGCCAGAAGATAAGGGCATACAGGTCGCTGCAGATGCTGCAATATTGCCAGTACGTGCCAAACCGCCAGTCGATACCGTCATCCTCGAAATCGACAAGGCGCGCAAGCAATTTGGCGGCCTGGTTGCCGTGAATGACATGCAGTTCACTGTCAGCGCCGGGCAGATCGTTGGCCTGATAGGCCCGAATGGTGCAGGCAAATCAACGATGTTCAACCTGGTCACCGGCGTCTTGCCCTTGACCAGTGGTGCCGTGCGTTTTTACCGTGATGGCAAATTGCAGGACATCGCCAACCTGCCTTCGCGTGAAATCGTCAAGCTGGGCATAGGCCGCAGTTTCCAGCATGTGCGTTTGCTGGCCAGCATGACAGTACTCGAAAACGTCGCGATAGGTGCGCATTTGCGTGCCAAGGGTGGTGATGTCATGGAAGTCATTGCCAGCATCTTGCGCCGTGACGGCAAGGTAGAAAATTCACTGTTGGCAGAGGCAAAAAGGCAGTTGGAAAGGGTAGGTTTGGCACATCTGATCAATGAAGAAGCAGGCAGCCTGGCCCTGGGCCAGCAACGCATACTGGAAATCGCCAGGGCACTGTGCTGCGATCCTAGTTTGCTGCTACTAGATGAGCCAGCCGCCGGCTTGCGTTATAAGGAAAAACAGGAACTGGCCGAGCTCTTGCGCAAGCTGCGTGCAGAGGGTATGAGTATCCTGCTGGTCGAGCATGACATGGATTTCGTCATGAATCTGACAGATCAACTGGTGGTCATGGAATTCGGCACCAAGATTGCCGAAGGCTTGCCACAAGACGTACAACAACATCCGGCTGTGCTGGAAGCTTATCTGGGTGGGATAGATTGATGACGACTACAAATTCTGCAGACACCACGCCAGTCATCCTGGCGACGACATCCTTGTCTGAACCGGCCCTATTGCAAACCAAGGATCTGCAAGTATTCTATGGCAAGGTAGAGGCTTTGCAACCTGCCAATATACGTGTCGGTGTCGGGCAAATCGTTACCGTCATCGGCCCGAATGGTGCGGGAAAATCGACGATGCTCAATGCCATCGCCGGTGCCCTGCCTGCCAGTGGCAGCATGCGCGGTCAGATACTTTTATCGGATAAAAACCTCGCCAGCGTCAGTATAGAAAATCGTGTTGCCCAGGGCATGTCACTGGTGCCAGAAAAACGCGAGCTGTTCGCCAGCATGAAGGTCGAAGACAATCTTTTGCTGGGCAGCTATCGCCGCTACCAGGCCGGTGAAAAAAATTATGCTGACCAGCTCGATGTCGTCTTCGATCTGTTCCCGCGCCTCAAAGAAAGACGCACACAAGAAGCAGGGACATTGTCAGGCGGTGAACGCCAGATGCTGGCAGTAGGCCGTGCGCTCATGGCCAAGCCGCAATTGCTGATGCTCGATGAACCTAGCCTTGGCCTTGCACCACTGATCGTCAAGGAGATTTTTCACATTATCCAGCGTCTCAAGCAAACCGGCGTTGCGATTCTACTGGTAGAGCAAAATGCCCGCGCCGCCTTGCAGGTGGCCGACTATGCCTATGTGCTGGAAACCGGGCAGATTGCGCTCGAAGGTGATGCCGCAGAACTGGCAAATGACCAGCGCGTGATCGATACCTACCTGGGTCTGGCCAAAAAGAATCATTGAGCTAGCCGTGCTAGACTTTGCTGTATGAGAGTATTGATTACAGGTGCCACTCAGTGGGAAGGCCAGGCCGCTATCCGCCGCGAACTGGCTCAGCTACCGCCTGCGACCATCATCGTCACAGGTGATACGCCTGGCATAGATGCGCACGCCAAAGCAGTTGCACTGGAATTTGGTTTTGCAGTCGAAGCGATGAAAAAAACCAATGCTGACTACCGCGCATTTCCTGGTGAAGGATGGAAGGGCCTGAATGTCAGAATGCTGGCGACAGGCATAGACCTGGTGCTGGCTTTTCATGCCGACTATGGCAAACCTGGTTGCGCTCGCGGTACACTACATGCCGTGACACTTGCTGAGCAGGCACAGATACCGGTCAGGATTTTTACACAGTAATGACGCAATAAGCGCAAAGGATGTAGCATGATCTCCCATGTATTCACAGGTATACAGGATTTTGAGAAATCTTTTTCGTTCTACTCTCCCCTCATGACTGAGTTGGGCCTGGTCTTGAAATTCAAGGATGCAGGCAAGCCCTGGGCAGGCTGGATGTCAGCAGACCAGCCACGCCCTTTGTTTGTCATAGGCAAACCTTATAACGGCGAAGCCGCACAGCATGGCAATGGCCAGATGGTGGCATTGCTGGCTGCCTCGCGTGCAACGGTGCAGCGTGCCTACGACGCAGCACTGGCACATGGCGGCACTTGCGAAGGACCACCGGGTTTGCGTCCGCAGTATCATCCAAATTACTATGGCGCTTATTTCCGCGACCCAGATGGCAACAAGTTGTGTGTTTGCTGTCATCATGAAGAAGCAGACGCTGGGTAAGTTTCCGTGCATTGCGGTTCTACTGTGAAGAAAAAATGGCAAGAAGAAGCTGAAATTTTCCGCTTGTCATAAAAGTATGATTAAATGCTGAGCCAAGAAAAGTGCTGTTGATGCGGGAACCTGTCAGGGCCTTGCAAGCACTTTGACCTGATCATGAATGTCAGAAACTAAGACAGCAATCTACACAGTAAAACGTTACGCTCAAACAAGTGACTTTAAGTACCGATCAAATTCTTGCACTCGCGCCTGATGCCAGTTCAGCAAAAGCTGGCAGTGCATTGGCAACAGCCTCCAAATGGAGTAATCTCGGCAATTCCGACATTGCTGTCTGGGGCGAATGCCAGGGTAGTGGCTCCACCCCTTATCGCGCCCAGATAGATTTGCGTGAGCCTGCTTTCAAATGTAGTTGCCCCAGCCGTAAATTCCCTTGCAAGCATGGGCTGGGCCTGTTTTTGCTGTACTCAGGAAAAGCAGAATTATTTGCTGCGACAGCGGCACCGCAATGGAACCTGGACTGGTTGCAAAGCCGCGAAGCCCGCGCCACGAAGAAACAGGAAACAGCAGAAGAAAAGCTGCAAAACCTGACGCCTGAAAAACTTGCACAGCAGGCAGAGCAGGCGCAAAAGCGTGAAGAAAAACGCGAGGCCAAAGTTGCCCGTGGTTTGCAGGAATTGCAGACCTGGCTGGAAGATCTCGCCAGGGAAGGTTTTTCAAGCTTGCGTAATGCCGGTACCGCTCAGTGGGATGCCATCGCAGCACGTATGGTTGATGCACAGATGGCACCGTTGGCTGGCCGTCTGTCACGCGCAGGCAGGCTGGCTTTTCAAACCAGCATCAGCGATTGGGAAGAACAACTGGCACGTGAAATAGCCGCCATTTATCTGCTGATCAGGGCTTATCAAAAGATAGAAAGCCTGACACCCGATTTGCAGGAAGATGTGCGCAGCATGCTGGGCTGGAACCAGAGTCAGGATAGTTTGCTGGCGCAAGCCGGGCAAGTCGATTGCTGGCAGGTAGTGGCGCAGAAAACCCGTGATGACGAGCGTGTGCGTACACGCATCACCTATTTATGCGGTAAGAGCAGCGGGCTGTGGGCAATGTTTTTGCAATATGCCGTTGGTACCCAGGGCTTTGACCGGCCTATCGCCGTCGGTAGTGAATTTGAGGGCGAACTGGTGTTTTATCCGGGGGCAGCTCCTCTGCGTGCCTTGATCAAGGATCAGCGCAATGTCAGCGTCATTAAAGAATATCAATTCCCGGCTACGCAATTTGACGCAGGTATGCAAAGCTATGCCAGGGCAATTGCCGCCAATCCCTTTATCGAACGCCTGCCACTGAGTTTGTCCGGGCTACGCCTGCAACTGGATGGTGAACGCGGGCTTGCCATTTTGCCTGACCAGCAAGCCCTGCACTTGCCAGAAAACTTTGCCTATGGATGGCAATTGCAGGCCGTCAGTGGTGGTCAGCCCATGACATTGGTAGGTGAATGGGATGGCTATTGTTTTACCCCACTCTCGGTACAGACAGATCGGCAATTCTTGAGTCTTGAAAGTGATTGTCTCCTATGACGTCGATGCTTACCGCCAGCATAAAAAAATCTCTGTTGCTGGGCACTTCACGCGCCGGAGCGCAAGCGCAGAATGACTTGCCTGCCGCCTTGCAGGATAGCGTTTTTGCTGATGCAACAAAGCAGGCTGATATGCCCGAATCGGATCTGTGGGAACGCATCGCGGCACTGGACTTATGGACGCGTGCCGGGGCACAGACTTTGGCAATCACCAGCCGCGCCACTGCAATAGCCGCCGATGAAAAACTCCAGCCTTGCCCGCAACAGGCAGAAACAAAATTATCTTTATTATTGCAGGGCACTTATCCCGAACTGCGTTTTGAATGGCTGAGCCTGGCAAGGCAGTATGGCTGTCATTTGCCCTACAAATTTTTACCTGCCATGCTGGAACTTGGGCGCACGCAGCCTGTTTTCCGGCCCTATGTCGCCGCAGTCATGGGCGAGCGTGGCAAATGGCTGGCAAGGCAGAACCCGGCCTGGAACTGGCAGGCAGATACAGAGCTGGTTGAGGATGAGCTATGGGAAACCGGCACGGTGGAGCAAAGGCTGGAGGTATTGCGACTCAGCCGTAGCAAAGACCCGGAACTGGGCCTCACCATGCTGCAGGAAGTCTGGAGTACCGAGCCACCTGAGCATCGCATACGCCTGATACAGTGTTTGAAAGAAAATTTGAGCGTAGCCGATCAGGAATTTCTGGAGCGCGCACTCGACGATAAACGCAAGGAAGTGCGCACAACCGCGCAAACTTTGTTATTGAGCCTGCCAGATTCTTTGCTTGAACTGCGCATGCGCGCCAGACTGGATACTTTGCTGAGCATCAGACCGGACATTACCGGTGATACTGAACTGGTAGTCTGCCTGCCACTCGAACGTGATAAAGCCATGCAGCGTGATGGTGTGGGCAGCACCACTTATCACGGCACAGGTGAAAAAGCTGGCTGGTTGCTGGACATGCTCGCAGCAGTCTCGCCCTTGTACTGGTCAGAAAAATGGCAGCTCAGCCCGGTACAATTATTCGCATTGGCAGCAAAGACAGATTACCAGCAAGTCTTGCTGACTGGCTGGGCGACAGCACTGCAAACCCTGTCTGCCAGACCAGGCATGCAGGATAATACCTCACCGCAGTTTGAAGGCTGGTGTCTGGAATTTAGCCGCCTGAGCATGCACACTGACAGCAAGCACAGGGCGATTCTGTCGCCCTTTGTCCATAAGATACTGGCTAATGTGCAATCCGGTTTTGTATATGAATTCTTCATGGAATTGCTGGCACCAGCTCAGGCTTCATCGAATTTTTCTGTGTGGACCATACTGGAATTATTCCAGCAGGTGGCAGCACAAAAGAGGCGATTGCCTGCTGCCCTGTCGATTGCGATTGTGGCGCATGTACGCAATAAGCTGAATGAGTTGACAGCAGAATTCTGGTCGCTGAAACAAGTGCTGAATACTCTGGCGCTGGTCATTGATCCAGCGCAATTACATGACTATGAACGTGACTGGCCACGAGCGGATCCGCACTGGGATAAATGGCAAACCACAATAGATGATTTTCTCGCATTGCTTCGCTTCCGTAGCGAAATGATGCACACTTTTCTGGAGCAGCAATGAGTACTAATGACAGCATACTTCGCCAACACGCTGAAGAACAATACGCGAATGAACTGGAAGCCCTGGCTGCCGTCGATACGCGCCAGAGGCCACCACGCTGGAAACTGTCGCCCTGGGCTGTTGCCACTTATCTGCTCGGCGGCACGCTGGATAATGGTGTCGTCATTTCTCCCAAGTACATAGGCAATGCCAGGGTCATAGAAATTGCGGTAGCCACACTCGCAACCGACAGGGCGCTGCTATTGCTCGGTGTACCCGGTACGGCAAAATCCTGGGTAGCAGAGCATTTGTCCGCTGCGATCAGCGGTGACTCTACCCTGATCGTACAGGGTACGGCAGGTACCAGTGAAGAGACTGTCCGCTATGGCTGGAATTACGCCCACCTGCTATCGAAAGGGCCATCGTTGGACGCTGTGGTGCCTAGCCCCATCATGCGTGCCATGCGTGATGGCAAGATAGGCAGGGTAGAAGAATTAACGCGTATTCCGACTGAAGTGCAGGATAGCCTGATCACCATACTCTCAGAAAAATCCTTGCCGATTTCTGAATTGAATGAAGAAGTGCAGGCACAAAAAGGCTTTAATATTATCGCTACCGCCAATGACAGGGATCGTGGTGTCAATGAATTGTCGAGTGCGCTCAAGCGCCGCTTCAATACCGTTGTGTTGCCCTTGCCACGCACAGCAGATGAAGAAGTCAATATCGTCGCCACCCGCGTTGCCAGCCTTGGCCGTGCACTGGAATTACCGGGCGAGATCCCGGCGCTGGAAGAGATACGCCGGGTAGTCACCATCTTCCGTGAACTGCGTGATGGCGTCACTGCAGATGGCAAGACCAAGCTCAAAAATTCCAGCGGCAGCTTGAGTGCGGCAGAGGCAATATCCGTAATCGCCAATGGCATGTCACTGGCAGCACATTTTGGTGACGGCACTTTGCGCGGCGCGGATATCGCAGCCAGTATGGTAGGCGCGATAGTCAAAGACCCGGTGCAGGACAAGATCGTCATGCTGGAATATCTGGAAACCGTGGTCAAGGAGCGCGAAGGCTGGAAAGACCTGTATCGTGCCTGCCGCGATGTCATGCATTAAGAAAATGAGTATCAAGAATACGTATAGCAATATCAGCATGGGTGGTGCTTAACGATGAGCACACACCTGTTTGGTATCCGCCATCATGGCCCGGGTTGCGCACGCAGCCTGAAAGAGGCTTTGCACGCCCTGCAGCCGGATTGCATCCTGATAGAAGGCCCGCCGGAGGCGAATGATCTGATTCCCTTTGTTGCCGGTGCAGAAATGCAGCCGCCAGTTGCGCTCTTACTGTATGTGCCGGATGCACCACAAAATGCCGTGTATTACCCTTTTGCCGCATTTTCGCCAGAATGGCAGGCATTGCAATTTGCCGTGGCCGGGAATATCCCTGTGCAGTTCTGTGACTTGCCGCAGGCATTCCGTCTGCTGCCTGCAGAAAAAAGCGAGGCTTCAGAGGAAGATGAAGGCGAAGAAGATGAGAATGAAGAAGAGAATGCAGAAGTAGCGTCCGTTCAGGAGCTGGATCTGCAGGCTCGCCTGGTGCGCGCCGATCCTTTGTTGGTACTGGCACAGGCTGCTGGCTTTGCCGATACAGAAACCTGGTGGGATCATCTGGTAGAGCAGCGCACAGACAGCCTGGATTTGTTTGCCGCAATTGCTGAGATGATGACAGTCGTGCGTACAGAAATCACGCAGGCATCTGATCAACTTCAGGATCAACTTGAAGTACGTCGTGAAGCCTATATGCGGCAAATGCTGCGTCAGGCGGAAAAAGCCGGTTATCAAAAAATTGCCGTTGTTTGTGGCGCGTATCATGTGCCTGCACTGGCCAGGATGCCGACCGCGAAACACGATGCTGACATCCTCAAGGGGCTGGACAAGGTAAAAGTTGCTGCCACCTGGACACCTTGGAGCTATGGCAGGCTGGCATTTGCCAGTGGCTATGGTGCAGGTGTCGAGGCACCTGGCTGGTATCATCATTTATGGCATCAGCCAGAGCAGGCGGTTTTATTCTGGTTGAGTGACGTGGCGAATTTGCTGCGCAAGCATGATCTTGATGCCTCATCGGCCCATATTATTGAGGCCACACGCCTGGCAGATACGCTGGCAGCACTGCGTGACCGTCATCGTCCTGGCCTTGATGAAATCATGGAAGCCACGCGTGCCGTGTTTTGTTATGACAGTGATGCACCGCTGCGCCTGATACGCAGGGAGTTGCTACTCAATGACAGGCTCGGTGCCGTGCCTGCAGATGCACCGAACTTGCCGCTGCCGCAAAACGTCGCCTTGCTGCAAAAGAAATTCCGCATGGCAGTGCGTGCAGACAGCACTGATCTTGAACTGGATTTGCGCGAAGCGGCGCATCTGGAAAAAAGTAATCTGCTCTACCGTCTTTCCCTGCTGGGCATAGACTGGGGCAAGCGCCAGCACTTGCGCGGCAAAACCGGCACCTTTCATGAAGCATGGCGGCTGGAATGGCAACCTGATTTTGCGATCAAGCTCATAGAAGCGAATATCTGGGGCAGCACGCTGGAAACTGCAGCCAGTGCCTATGTCATCGACATGGCAAGACGGGCACAGACTTTGCCGGAACTGACCAAACTGGTAGAACGGGTATTGCTCGCCAATCTCGGCATGGCCCTGCATGACGTCATGCGCAGGCTAGAGGAGGTCAGTGCCCTGACTCCTGATCTTGGCTATATGCTGGCGGCATTGCCAGCGCTGGCGAATGCCATGCGTTATGGCAATGTACGTAATACCGATACAGCGGCAATGGAACTGGTAGTCAGCAAGCTGCTGAGCCGCATCTGTATTGCCCTGCCAGTTGGTGCCAGAGGCCTGGCTGATGAACCTGCAGCACAAATGGTCAAGGACCTCATCGCCGCCGACCAGGCTGTGCGCATGCTGCAGAATGAGGATTACCTGAACAACTGGTTTGCCTCGCTGGTACAGACTGCAAGGCAGGAGAGTTCACATGGCCTGATCGCTGGACGCTGTGCCCGCATACTGACTGAGCAAGGGCAGTGGAGCGAAGAGCAGGCTGGCCAGCAACTGGCGGTACATTGTTCCCATGCGCAGACGCCTCTGCTGACTGCGCACTGGATAGAAGGCTTCTTGCAAGGCAGCGGTGCCTTGCTGATACACAATGACATGCTATGGCAGTTGATCAATTCCTGGATGGCCAGTCTTGGTGCAGAAACCTTTATTGAACTCTTGCCCTTGCTGCGCCGTACCTTCTCCAGTTTTGCCGGACCCGAGCGCTATCAACTCGGTGAGCGCGCTGTCGCCAGCAAGGGCGCAGCAGCAGTGACGCTACATACCGACACTGCGCTTGACCAGAGCAGGGCAAGACTGGTGATACCGGTATTACAGGCTATATTAGGCAAGACTTTGCATGATGATCAGCCGGGAGCAAATGCATGAGTAATGAGCCGAAGTTAACAGAAAATTTAATAGAAAATGCAACAGTAAGTTCAGCAGAAAACCTGCGTCGCTGGCGACTGGTACTGGGCAGCGAGGCTGAGCAAGCTGGCTCAGACCTGTCGCAGCAAGACCTGGCCATAGACCGTGCTTTAAACGCTCTTTATGAGCCGAATGAGCAACAGTCAGGCAAGCGTGCTGGCCTGGGTTCATCCGCGCCCAGCGTCGCACGCTGGCTGGGAGATATCCGTGATTATTTCCCTTCTTCTGTCGTGCAAGTCATGCAGCGGGATGCATTGGATCGCCTGGGTTTGCAGCAAATGCTGCTGGAGCCAGAAATGTTGCAGGCCGTAGAGGCGGATGTGCATCTGGTCGCCACCCTGCTGAGCCTGAACCGTGTCATGCCCAACAAAACCAAGGCGACTGCGCGCCAGGTGGTTGCCAAGGTGGTGCAGGAACTGGAGAAAAAGCTGGGCACGCCATTGCGCCAGGCCGTGGCCGGCAGTCTGCAGCGTGCGGTACGTAACCTGAGGCCACGCCACAACGAGATAGACTGGATGCGTACCATCAAGGCCAATCTCAGGCATTACCAGCATGACTACCAGACCATCATCCCTGAGACGCGCATAGGTTTTGGCCGCAAGGGCCAGTCCTTGCGCGATATCGTCCTGTGCATAGACCAGAGCGGTTCCATGGCACCCTCGGTCGTGTATGCCAGTGTGTTTGGTGCGGTGCTGGCCAGTATCAAATCAGTCAGCACTTCTGTCGTGGTATTCGATACCGTGGTCATGGATTTAAGCCATTTATTGAGTGACCCGGTAGAGGTTTTATTTGGCACGCAACTCGGTGGCGGTACCGATATCAACCGGGCACTGGCTTATTGTCAGGGGCTGGTGCAAAGACCAAGGGAAACCATCTTCGTCCTCATCAGTGATTTGTATGAAGGCGGCAATAACAAGGAAATGCTGCAAAGGGCAGCCAGCATGATACGCAATGGCGTCAGCGTGATTTGCCTGCTGGCACTTGATGATAATGGCGCACCATCCTATGACCACCACAACGCCGCCACACTGACGGCCATGGGGGCGCATTGCTTTGCCTGCACGCCGGATTTATTCCCTGACCTGATGGCAGCCGCCATCAAACGCCAGAACCTGGAGCAATGGGCGGCAGAGGCGGGCATAGTTACTACGCGAGCGGCTTAGGTGTGTTCCGCCATCCAGGCCTTCAAACCATTCACCCATTTTGCAGCCGGTAATTTACAGGCCAGGCGTATTGCCGTTGCGCGTTCATACAAGTCTTCAAAATCGACTGACGGGGCTTGTTTGAAGGCGATGGCCACCGTGTTGGCATCGTGCACCAGTGGCAGCCAGACCACGGCATCAAAAGCCTCTTGCAAGGCAGCAATATTGGCATTGCAGTTGGCGCGGTAATTTTGTGGATTGCCAAACAGGTTCACGGTCAGCATGCCATCATCGCTGAGGCAATTGGCACAGGCCTGGTAGAACGCGGCGCTGCCGAGTGCCGGGGCTTCGGCAGCGGCATCATACAAATCAATTTGCAAGACATCAGCCTGGCCGTGGTTGGCGCTGTTGTTGACATAGTCCAGCGCATTCATGCACAGCACTTGCAGGCGTTCATCGTTGACCGGTAGTTTGAAATGCTGGTGGCAGGTGGCGATGACCTTGGGGTTCAGTTCTATCGCAGTGACCCTGGCCTGTGGAAAATTGCGGTAACAGAACTTGGTCAGCGCGGCTGCACCCAGGCCCAGTTGCACAACGTGCTGCGGTTTATATTTGAACAGCATCCACATCATCATTTGCTGCACATATTCCAGCTCTATCTGGTCAGGCACGGCCATGCGCATGGCACCCTGTATCGCATCAGAAGACAGATGCAGGGTGCGTACACCAAGGTGCTCGGCGATGGTGACCTCGGGCAAGTCCATGGTCGCTGCCTGAGTCGCCTTGTACAGATTAAGAGCAGTCTTTTGCATGCGGAGGAATTAATTACTGGTTTTAGGCCAGGTTTCCAGGCCTTCGATGCGCACCATCTTTTGCCAGCTAGGGCGGGCGATGATCAGTTGCGCGAGTTTGTTCAAGGCTGGCCATTGCGTTGCCGGACGTGGCATATTGCGTGACCAGCGCATCAGCATGGTCAATTGCAAATCTGCGCCGGAAAAAGTCTCGCCGAGCAGATAGGGGCCATTCTTGCTCAGGTGCAGGTCAAGCTGGTCCCAGATGGCTGCGATACGTTTTTGCAAGGCCGCTTTGCTGGCTTCACTATGCTCGGTAAAACCCAGTTCAGCCGGATAAAACCAGGCACGGAATGCCGATTGCAGGCTGCCGCTGATGAAGATGATCCACTGCCGCCACAGATCGCGTTCAACGGTGCCAGCGGCGGGTGCAAGGCCAGCTTCCGGGTGGCGCTCTGCCAGCAGCATCAACAAGGCGGCGGATTCCAGATAAGGGCGGTTATCGATGACCAGGGTAGGCACGACACCATTTGGATTCAGACGCAGATAATCGGGATCTTTTTGCTGGTTTTTTTCTACATCGACGAGTTTCAATTCATGGGCAGCGCCAATTTCCAGTAGTGCCAGATGAACGACCATGCTGGCGGTGCCAGGGCAATAGTAAAGAGTATACATATAGTCCTTGATGAATTTTGAAGTGTAGTTGTGAGGTGTAGTTTTAAGCTGCAGTTGTAAAGTACAGATTTAGCCTGGATGAGTTTGTCCGCAAACAGAGCATTGGCTATTTTTGCTGATGCCTATGCTATTCCATTCCATGCGCAAGGCATCCAGCAACAGCAGGCGGCCTGACAGTGCCTGGCCTATGCCCATGATGACTTTCAGGGCTTCTGCGGCCTGCATGCTGCCTATGATGCCCACCAGCGGTGAAAACACGCCCATGCTGGAACACAGCACTTCTTCAAAAGGCTGGTCGGGTGGGAACAGGCAGGCATAGCAAGGAGATTCTTCATCGCGGCTATCAAACACGCTGATCTGGCCATCAAAACTGATCGCTGCACCAGATACCAGCGGTACTCCAAATTTGACACAGGCAGCATTCACGGCATGGCGGGTAGCGAAATTGTCACAGCAGTCGAGCACGATGCTGACCTGGCTGACCAGTTCTTCCAGGCGTGCATCGGCAGCCCGCTCCTGCAAGGCAATGATGCGTATTTCAGGGTTGATCGCTTCCAGCGTGTGCTTGCCTGAACTGACCTTGGCCATGCCCACGGCTGCCGTGGTGTGCATGATCTGTCTTTGCAGATTGGTCAGATCGACACTGTCATTATCGACCAGGGTGATCGTACCCACACCGGCGCTGGCCAGGTAAAGGGCAGCAGGTGAACCCAGGCCACCGGCACCGATGATGAGTGCATGTGCTTCCGTGATTTTTTGCTGACCCTCTATACCTATCTGGTCCAGCAAGATGTGACGGGAATAGCGTAAGAGTTGCTGATCGTTCATCGTCGTAAAAAAGGCCGCTGTTGGAGTAAGCGGCCTTTTTATGAAGGTTAATTTTAGGGTTTATTTTTTCTTGCTATCTGTTTTGTGCTCGGTCTTGTGGTCGGCTTTGTCAGTTTTGGCTGGCTTGTCAGCTTCCTTGCTGCTGTCTTTGCCTTCCTTGCCTTCTTTATCGATGACCTTGGCTTCAGTGACCTTGACTGGCAAACCTTTCAGGTGGTTCAGGGCCTGGGCCAGCTGGAAGTCTTCGGCACCGCCGTATTCCAGAGGCTTGCTCTTTTTCGCCAGCGCGATCAGGCGTTGCTCTTCTTCGGCTTCATCGACCTTAGGACGGGCGACTTCTTTTTCCTTGTCATTCGTCAGATGTTTTTGCAAGTCAGCTTCACGCGCACGCAAGCCATTGAAACCATCGCCATCTGCTGTTTCTTCGACGTTCAGGTCTGGGACTATGCCTTTGGCCTGGATAGAGCGGCCATTCGGTGTGTAGTAACGTGCCGTGGTCAATTTGACGGCAAAGTCTGGATTGCTGCTATTGAACGGGAAGCGGATGATGGACTGTACCGATCCCTTGCCAAAACTTTGCGTGCCCAGGATGGTTGCACGTTTATAGTCTTGCAAGGCACCCGCCACGATTTCTGAGGCAGATGCAGAGCCGGTGTTGATCAGCACGACCATAGGTACTTTTTTGACGGCTTCCGGCAATTTGCTCAGAGGGTCGCTCAGTGTTGCCCTGTCGTAGTCCTGACGGCGGGCAAAATAAGTTACTTTTTGATCTGCCATCTGGCCATTGGTGGAGACCACCGGCACTTCCTTGGGCAGGAAGGCGGCTGACACGCCGATGGCGCTGTCGAGCACACCACCCGGGTCATTGCGCAAATCGAGTACCAGTCCCTTCAAATTCGGGTCTTGTGCATACAGGCCCTGGATTTTCTTGGACATGTCGTCGGTGGTGGGTACCTGGAACTGGGAAACCCTGATCCATGCATAGCCAGGCTCGACGATTTTTGCCTTGACGCTTTGCTGTTTGATCAGTTCACGGGTAATCGTGACGACGATGGGTTTTTCTTCGCTCTTGCGGTAAATCGTCAGCGTAATCTTGGTATGCGGTTCACCGCGCATTTTCTTGACGGCTTCATCCAGCGTCAGGCCTTTGACCGGTTCAGAATCGAGCTTGGTAATCAAGTCGCCGGATTTCAGATTCGCGCGATAGGCAGGAGAATCCTCAATTGGGGAAATGATTTTCACATAGCCGTCTTCCATGCCGACTTCTATGCCCAGGCCGACAAATTTGCCCTGTGTGCTTTCATTCAGTTCCTTGTAGGCTTTCTTGTCCAGATAGACTGAATGCGGGTCTAGTGAACCGACCATGCCGGAGATGGCATCCTTGATCAGTTTTTTGTCTTCGACTGGCTCGACATAGGCAGATTTGATCAATCCGAATACGTTAGTCAGGTCTTTTAGCTCGTCGAAAGGGAGTGTTTCAGCAGTGCCTTTTTGTGCCACTGCAGAAAACTGCATGGAAACTGCCACGCCCGCAATCATGCCGAGTCCAATTAAACCGAAATTCTTGAATTTGCTGCCCATGATTCACCTAATGCCTATTTAGAGATCCAGTTGAGAGGATCAAATACACGTCCTTGATGACGTACTTCAAAGTATAAACCTGATTCTTCATTACCGCCGCTGTTTCCGGCACTGGCAATGACATCCCCGGTTTTTACCACATCGCCGACATGCTTCAATACTGCCTGATTATTGCCATACAGGCTCCAGTAACTGCCGCCATGATCAACAATCACCATATTTCCATACCCCTTCCACCAGTCAGCAAAAATAACTTTGCCGGGGGCGATGGTCTTGATTTCTGCACCTTCATTCGCCTTGATGAACATGCCTTTCCAGCTGGGACCATCAGCGCGTTTGCTGCCAAACCGGGCAAGAATTTCACCTTTCACCGGCAAGCGTAATTGCCCTTTCAGCTTGTCAAATTCACCTGCTGGTGGGGTCGCCACCTTGGCCTGCCTGGGCGGTTCGTCATCATCAATCGCATTAGGATTGGTGATTTTCGCTGGTTTCTTGCCCTGTGCCGCCTGTCTTGCTCTTTCTTTCTGTGCTGCTGCAATTCTTTCCTGCCGTTGTTTTTCTTCCAATGCCGCTTTGGCTGCATCTGCCTTGGCTTGCTCTTCAATCAGTTTATTTAATTGTGAGACCAGATTGGAGAGTCTTTGTTCATCTTTTTCGAGACTATCAGCCTGTTTTTTTTGTACATATAATTTTTCTGCCAACTGACTTACCAATGTGGCATGTCGTTTTTTCTCTTTTTCCAGCGCCAGCTTGTGACTTTTTTCTTCGTCTGCTATTTCATCAAGTTCTGCCTTGGCTTCTTTCGCTTCTTCGGCATTTTTTTCCACAGCCAGCAGGCTGATGCGCAAACCATCTATCAGTTTGGCCTGGGTCTGCGAGACGTAACTCATGTACTGCAGTTCGCGGTTGATGCGGTTGGGGTTGTCGCCCGACAGCAGCAATTTGATGCGGTCACTGTCGCCGCGCATGTACTGGCGGCGTAAAAAATTCGAGAGTTGTGTTTTTTGTTTTTCAACTTTATCAGCTAGGGCCTGCTGCTGCTCTGTCAGTTGTTTGACTTTGGCCTCAGTCTGGGCTTGTTCTGCCTGCAGGTCGCGCAGCGAACGGTTGGCTTCAGAGATGGATTTTTCTGATTCAGCCAGGGCATCGCTGGCATTGTCCTTGGCAGTCTCGGTTTTATTTATATCGTTTTTCAAGGACTTCAGGCGGTTTTGCAACTCGGCCCGGTCTGCTTCTGCCTTGTTTTTCTGCTGGGCGCGGGCATTGCTGGCGGCCATGGCAGACGATGCTGTGCCTGCCAGAGCCAGGCACAGCAAACTTGCTATTAAAAGCGGTGAAGACTTGGTGTTAAATGGCATTCAATACTTATTATTTGGACTTGCCCTGGCTGGCCACAGCTTGCAAGGCCGCGGCGATGGCTTCCTGGTCACCCAGATAATAATGTTTAATTGGTTTCAGGTCGGCATCAAGCTCATACACCAGTGGCTGGCCATTCGGGATATTCAGGTTGACGATATCGTCGTCGCTGATACCGTCTAGCATCTTGATCAGGGCGCGCAGGCTGTTGCCATGGGCAGAGATCAGGATGCGTTTGCCAGCGCGTATGGCTGGTGCAATGCTGTCGTCCCAGGCTGGCATGACGCGGGCAACCGTGTTTTTCAGGCATTCTGTCAGCGGGATCTGGCTGCGCTCCAGGCCAGCATAGCGCGGGTCATTGAAGGACGTGCGGTCATCATCTTCTGCCAGTGGCAGAGGTGGCGTATCGTAGCTGCGGCGCCATACCAGCACTTGCTCGTCGCCATATTTGGCTGCAGTCTCTGCCTTGTTCAAGCCTTGCAGCGCGCCGTAATGACGTTCATTCAGACGCCAGTCATGGATCACTGGTAACCACATCAAGTCCATTTCATCGAGTGTGCCCCACAGGGTACGGATGGCACGTTTCAATACCGAGGTATAGGCCAGGTCAAAAGTAAAACCGGCTTCTTTCAATAGCTTGCCAGCCTGGGTGGCTTCGGCCACGCCTTTTGCTGTCAGATCGACATCAGTCCAGCCGGTAAAACGGTTGTCCAGATTCCAGGTAGATTCGCCGTGGCGCATTAAAACGATTTTGTACATAGTGTGCGAGAAGTAGGGATGAGTGATTTAGTATGCGATTGCGGCATCTATTTTATAATGACGCGCTTCTGATAACCATTTTTACTACTGGAATCCTGTGAATTTCATTCTTACCAACTACAATTATGTGTGGTTAGCCCTTGCCCTGATCAGCGGCGGTGCATTGTTAATACCTGCTTTACAAAGACGTGGTGCCAAGGTGTCGCATTTTCAAGCCACACAATACATGAATCAGGGCAAGACCCTGGTGCTGGATGTGCGCAGCGCCGAGGAATTTGCTGCCGGACATTTGCCAAATGCCAAACATATCCCACTGCCAGAACTGAATGACCGTCTGAAAGAGATAGAAAAATCAAAAAGCAATGTGGTTATTACTGTGTGTGCTTCAGGTGTGCGCTCGTCCAGTGCCGCTGGTTTGCTCAGCAAAGCCGGTTTTACCCAGGTGTTCAGCCTTGACGGTGGTATAGATTCCTGGAAGTCGCAAGGCTTGCCAACAGTAAAGTAAAGCAGGAGAGCATCATGAAAGCCCATGTAGTCATGTATACCACCGCCGTGTGCCCCTATTGCACGATGGCAGAACGCCTGTTGAAATCCAAGGGTGTCGAGGAAATAGAAAAAATCCGCGTTGATCTGGAACCCGGTGTGCGCGAAGCGATGATGAAGAAGACCGGTCGCCGTACCGTGCCGCAAATCTATGTAGATGAGACCCATGTGGGCGGCTTTGATGACCTGTCTGCACTCGACAGGGCGGGTAAACTTGATCCTTTGCTGAATCCGGTTGATTAAAAGCAGGTTTTTGCCGGATTTTCTACGGGTTTTGCAGCAAAATTGCTGTTTTTGCAGACTACTTGCTACAATAGAGCGCTGCGATCTTGAAATGGCTGGAAACGGCCCTATCTGCCAGACTCGCTGTTCATTATTAATCTTTTAGAATTTTAGAAAGTTTCACATGTCTGACGAAAATCTGCAGCCCGTATTCCAAATTCAACGCGTTTATCTGAAAGATTTGTCGCTTGAACAGCCAAATTCCCCAGCTATTTTCCTGGAACAAGAAGCCCCAGGCATCGAAGTTTCTGTCGACGTAGGCTCTGAAAAACTGGCTGATGGCATCTATGAAGCCACAGTCACAGTGACTGTTACTGCAAAAGTCGGCGAAAAAGTCGCTTTCCTGGTTGAAGGCAAGCAAGCTGGTATTTTCGAAGCGCGCAATATCCCTGAAGATCAACTCGATCCTCTGCTGGGTATCGGCTGCCCTAATATCGTTTATCCGTACCTGCGTTCCAACGTAGCAGATGCGATCACACGTGCTGGCTTCCCTCCTATCCATTTGTCAGAAATCAATTTCGAAGCGTTCTACGCGCAACGTCTGACTCTGGCTGCTGAACAGGCAAATGCCAATACTGAAGCGCCTACGACTATTCAGTAATTTGCTTCATTATTACGGGCCTGATCTGGTTATAGCCAGGTCGGCCTGATGAAAGATATCCATGCGACGCCTGCTGACGCCTTTGCCTTTGCTGTTATTGACACTGCTTGCGAGTAGTGCGGCGCAGGCTTTGGAATTCCGTTCCGTTGGCGCTTCGCCAGTCATCCTGTACGATGCCCCGTCTGCCAAAGGTGCGAAACTGGCAGTGGCCCCGCGTGGCATGCCGCTGGAAGTGGTATTTACTTCTGGCGCATGGAGCAAGGTAAGAGATGTCAGCGGTGAAATGAGCTGGGTTGAATCCAAGGATTTGATCACCCGCCGCAGCCTGGTAGTGCGGGCCGCGAATGCCAAGATCAGGGCAGCAGCAGACGAATCTGCCCCGCTGGTCTTTAGTGCCGACAAGCATGTCTTGCTGGAAATGGCCGAGCCTGCTGCTGGTGGCTGGGTCAAGGTGAAACACCGTGACGGCCAGTTAGGCTTTGTCAAAATCAATGAAGTCTGGGGTCTATAGTGCTATAGTGCCCGGGCTGAATATATAGGCAGATGACAGTTTGCAAAAAAGGACAGCCTGCTGTCCTTTTTTTACATCTGCCCCGGTTATTAAAATAAGCAGGAGTCAGGGACAAGCATGAATATCAGCGTATTGGGCGCAGGTGCCTGGGGCACGGCCATGGCAATTGCCTTTGCTGCAAAAAACAATGTTTTGCTGTGGGGGCGTAATCAGGCTGCAATGTCTGCCATGCAGACAGACAGGCAAAATAGTGATTATTTAAGTGGCTTCCCTTTTCCTGATAACTTGCAGGTGACCGCAGACTTTGCCGCTGCCATGGCACATGCCGCTGGCGCTGATGCTGATGGCTTGCTGGTGATTGCCACCTCAGTCTCTGGCTTGCGTCCTACGCTGGAAGCTTGCCGGGCTTACCAGCCAAAAAACATTATCTGGCTATGCAAGGGTTTTGAAGAATCCACGCAACTCTTGCCGCATCAGGTGGCAGAACAGGTACTGGGACAGGGCGTGGCTTTCGGTGCCTTGTCTGGCCCTTCATTTGCGCAAGAAGTCGCCAAGGGCCTGCCCTGTGCATTGACGATCGCTTCCAAGTCGAAAGACCTCAGTCAGTTGGTGGTACAAGCCCTTCATGTGAATGCCATGCGGGTCTATTCCAGTGATGATGTGGTTGGCGTGGAAGTCGGTGGTGCAGTCAAAAATATCCTGGCGATTGCGACTGGTGTGGCCGATGGCCTGGGCTTGGGCCTGAATGCGCGGGCTGCCCTGATTACCCGCGGTTTGGCAGAAATCAGCCGCCTTGGTGTTGCCCTTGGTGGCCGTTCAGAAACTCTGATGGGGCTGACTGGCGTAGGTGATTTGATCTTGACCTGTACCGGTGATTTATCCCGTAACCGCAAGGTAGGGCTGGCGCTGGCACAGGGTAAATCCCTGGATATCATCGTACAGGAACTGGGTCACGTCGCTGAAGGCGTGCGTTGTGCACAGGCAGTACGTTCGCTGGCACAAGGTCTGGGCATACAGATGCCAATTACCGATGCCGTAGCTGGCGTACTGTTTGACGGGATTTCATTGCAAGAGATGATCGGCCGCTTGCTGGCCAGAGATGCAAAACAGGAAACACATTAGGGAACGTATTAGAACAGCTTAATAGCGCCGCCGGTACGCGGGCGAATGCAGGACGCGGGTGATGACAGTTTCAGGCACATGGTGCCTGCGCAAAAAGTGCACGGCCTTGGCCAGCCCCAGTACTTCAAGATAATGGATGCCGAGATCGACCATGAAGCGCGTCATCACATCACGCCTGCGCAAAGGCTGCTTGTGCATGTGTAGCATTTTCCGGCGTCTGCACCCTGCCATGATGCCATCTCCCTGGGTCTTCTGAGTTTTGCTCAGTTTCAATAAACTCAGTGTAGAGCGACAAAGACCGGGCAAAGACAGGAATTAGGCAGTTTTGACATAGCTTAACAAAAAAGACCATGGCTAGCATGGTCTTTGTCTGCCCTTTGCCACATTCTGGCTGATTCCTCAGGGCACTGGTATTGCTATTATCTTAAATCTGTCGCTGCTGTAAAGATGGCGAGCAGGTTCTCCAGACCCAACTGGTCTTCTGCATCGAAGCGTTTCAGGCGCGGGCTGTCGATATCAAACACGCCATAAATCTCACCATCCTTGATCAAAGGGATGACTATTTCAGAGTTGGATGCTGAATCACAGGCGATGTGACCGGGGAATGCATGCACGTCTTCTACCAGCACGGTACGTCGTTCTGCTGCCGCCGTTCCGCATACTCCACGTTTGAAAGGGATGCGGGTGCAGGCAACCTTGCCCTGGAAGGGGCCTAGCAGTAAATCATTGGGGAATTCTGCATCCGGCTTGCTGGCTGGCGCGCACAGGTAAAAACCTGCCCAGTTCAAGTCACTGATGCTGCTGTAGATGAAGGCAGAAAACTGCGCTGCATTGGTGATCAGATTGCGTTCACCCTCAAGTACGCTGGCCAACTGGCGCGCCAGCATGGGGTAATCGGGTTTATCGCTGGCGGCAGGGGTATCAAACATGGGCGTTCCTGAAGAGTGTTTAATTTTCTTCCTGACTGTCCGTTTTTTTGGCGGCAGTAGCAGGTGAAGATAGGGGCTTGGGTTTTCTTTTCGCAATCAGGTAATCAGGCAAGACTTTCCTTGCCTGATTAGCCCTGCCTTTGGCCGGGATTTGAGACGGCTCAACGCGAAACTGCATGCGTTGTCTTGTCGCCAGCGCCTTGTTAGCCATCTTGAATCCCGGATTGCAAATGTAAATTCAAATTACAGCACGTAGCGTGACAGATCTTCATTCACCGACAAGGCCTCCAGACGTTCATTGACGTAGGCAGCATCGATGGTGACTGTCTTGCCACTATTCTGGTGAGCATCGAAAGAAATTTCTTCCAGCAGCTTTTCCATGACGGTATACAGACGGCGGGCACCGATATTTTCTGTTGTTTCATTGACTGAATAAGCGATGCCAGCCAGGCGCTCAACGCCTTCAGGCGTGAAGTCTATCTGCACGTCTTCGGTTGCCAGCAAGGCTTGGTATTGACGTGTCAGGCAGGCATCGGTGCCTGTCAGGATACGTTCAAAATCAGCGATGGACAAAGATTCCAGTTCCACGCGGATAGGGAAACGGCCCTGCAACTCAGGTATCAGATCAGACGGCTTGGCCAGATGGAAGGCACCAGACGCAATGAACAGGATATGGTCAGTCTTGACCATGCCATACTTGGTATTGACGGTCGTACCTTCTACCAGTGGCAGCAAGTCACGCTGCACGCCAGCGCGTGAGACTTCTGCGCCGCCAGTTTCTGAGCGTGAAGCGATCTTGTCGATTTCATCGAGAAAGACGATGCCGTTCTGCTCTACATTGCGAATCGCATCCTGCTTCAGTTCTTCTTCATTGACGAGCTTGCCTGCTTCTTCTTCTATCAGCAGCTTCATCGCTTCCTTGATTTTGAGCTTGCGCGACTTCTTGCGGCCATTGCCCATGCCGGAGAACATGGTCTTGATCTGTTCGGTCATTTCTTCCATGCCCGGCGGTGCCATGATTTCCATATGGGTCACGCCTTCAGCCACTTCGATTTCAATTTCCTTGTCATCGAGTGCACCTTCACGCAGGCGCTTGCGGAAAGTCTGGCGCGTTGTATTGTCAGCCGGTGCCGCCTCGGTTTCACTAGGATGGAAACCAAAGTCGCGCGCTGGTGGCAAAAGGATATCGAGTACGCGGTCTTCTGCTGCATCTTCAGCACGGGCACGTACTTTGCGGGTAGCTGTCTCGCGGGTTTGCTTGATGCCGATATCGACGAGGTCGCGGATGATGGTATCGACATCACGGCCTACATAACCAACTTCAGTGAATTTGGTCGCTTCTATCTTGATGAAGGGTGCATCCGCCAGTTTGGCCAGGCGACGGGCAATCTCGGTTTTACCTACGCCTGTAGGGCCTATCATCAGGATATTCTTGGGTGTGATTTCATGGCGCAGTGGCTCTTGCACCTGTTGACGGCGCCAGCGGTTACGCAGGGCAATCGCAACGGCGCGCTTGGCCTTGGACTGGCCAACCACATGCTTGTCAAGTTCAGAGACGATCTCTTGCGGGGTCATGTTCATTGCATATTCCAATTCATTCCAGTGTTTCTATGGTGTGCGACAAGTTGGTATATATGCACAACTCGCCAGCAATAGTCAGGGATTTTTTGACGATATCAACAGGCGACAGGTCGGTATTCTCAAACAGGGCAATCGCAGCGGACTGGGCAAAGGTGCCGCCCGAGCCTATCGCACCTATGCCCTGGTTAGGTTCCAGCACATCACCATTACCGGTAATCACCAGTGTCGTATCCTTGTCAGCTACCAGCAACATGGCTTCCAGGCGGCGCAGCATGCGGTCGGTACGCCAGTCCTTGGCCAGTTCTACCGATGCGCGCATCAGGTGGCCCTGGTGTTTTTCCAGCTTGGATTCAAAACGTTCTATCAGGGTGAAAGCGTCTGCCGTGCCGCCAGCAAAACCAGCCAGCACCTTGTTGTGGTACAGCTTGCGCACCTTGCGGGCAGTGCCCTTCATGACGATATTGCCCAGCGTTACCTGACCGTCGCCGCCCAGGGCAACCAGGTTGCCGCGTCGCACCGTCAAAATCGTGGTGCCGTGAAATTGTTCCATATGAACCTCAAAAAATAGTGCCATTCCTGCACGCGAACATGGGTCATGAACGGGCAGTATAAGCAGGCCAGATTGCCTGATTTGTAGAAAATGGGGTGTTTTTTCTGAATTGCAAGCGTGAACAAAGCGGGTACATATCACCATCAGAATGATGACAAAAGGCCACCTTGCTAAAGTTTAGTGCTTGCGGGGGATAATGCTGGCGATGTTTTTCAGGCCCATGGCATTGAACAGCATCATGACCAAGTAATTGACGCCTTCAAAGCGTATATTCATGCCGGCTTTGCTGGCGATAGGTGCCAGGCCATTCAATAATTGCGCAGAGGCACCAAATTCCACACGTTCCAGACGGGTGCAATCAAGGATCAGCGGGTTGTGCTGTTCTGCCTGCATGGCAATATTGGAAATCAGGAATTCTGTTTTGCCTTCAACCACTTTTGGCATCATGTAGCGGTCGGATGCTTCTTCCTGTGCCGGGGTTTCAGGCAGGGCACTGGTGATATTATTCTTTGGTGCTTCAAACGAAGGCGGCGACACTTCAAAAGTAATACAGTAATCCATACTGACTTCTTCGAAGGCTTGCTCGAAATGCAGCAATTGCAAAATTTCCAGCAATAACAGCCATGGCGCTTCGGTCTCATCGCGGCGGCCTACCAGCAAGATGCTGCGGATTTTATCTGCCAGGTCTTTGGCACCCACCAGCAACAAATCATGGCCGGATTTTTTCAAACCCTTGAGTGCGCGCAATAACAGGCCGCAACCTATGGGATCGACTTCCTTGACGCGGGAAAAGTCCAGGCGCAGGCTTTTGCTCTTGCCTGCCGCTATCTGCAGTTTTTCCAGTGATTTGATGGTGCTGCTATCGAGCTTGGCCGGGAAGCTGACATTTGCTACCGTGGTATCGCCCTGTGACTCGGCATCATTGTCATTGCCAGCCTGGTTCTCGGGCCACAAAGGGGGCGAGGTCTCAAACTTGTTGGCGTAATCAAGCGACAGGCTTTCAAACTTGTGCTGGTCGTTCGTGATGCGGTACAGGTCAAACAGCATTTGCCAGCCGATTTCGGTGGCACCACCGAGTTCATGGTTATGGACGGCAGACGCCAGCATCTGTTCAGCGACTTCATTCTGGCCACTGGCAAACAGGATGGCTGCTTCTTCGAGTACCGGCACGGTTTCGCTGTAGGCGAGGGCAGAGGCCGACATTTCCGAGTTTTGCCCTAACAGATAATCTGTAGGCATCATCATCGGCAACGTGGTCTGGAATTCTACCGGCGGCGCTTTTCTTTCCAGCGGCTGGGTGGGGGCACCCAAATCGGTTTTGGTGATGGTCGGCGGACGGGTCTTGACGATGTCACGCGACATTTCAAATTCTATGGCGTCAATTTTTCTCTCGGTAGCACGGGCGATATGGCGCTGAGCAATAATCGAATTGCTAAAGACCTCACTGTCCTGGAAACCGCCAATGACGGTATTACCATTCTTGGAGCGCGTCTTTCTCGAAGAAGATTTCTCGGTGGAGCGATCTTCTTGCTTGACACCTTTTTTACCGAAAAGAGAAAAAATCCCCACTTTGTTCCCAAATAAGAATAGAAGCGCTGACCACCCGGTAGCGAATTTGACGAGTGCTTAGTATATTCTGATTTCCGTTCCAATGGTTGACTGGGCTCAACTACTCCAGGCAGTTTTTCTTCAAATGTTCTTTTAATTGCTACGCAAGATCGGTGAAAACCTTGCAAAAAAGCAGCTTTTTTGCAGGAAATGGGGGCGGATGCCGCCTCCCATACCTACAGCTTATGAATTAATAACCTAAACGTCAATTACATCTGCTTACATTTTTCTTGCAATTCTTAGCTGATTTTTTAACATTAAAAGCTGACACGCAGTCCCGCCAGCACATTTCTGCCGGGCTGAGGCAGGGTTTCTTTCAAAACTGAAGTAGAAAGACGGATATCCTGGTTCAGCAAATTCTTCGCCATCAGAAACCAGGTCAGCTGCATATTCTGGTAAGGATGGGTATAAGTCAGACTGGCATCGACCTTGGTATACGCCGGTGTAACAAAACCTTCAAAACTGGCCAACCTGTCCTGACGCAAGGCATGCAGGACATCCACGCCAGCACGCCATGCACCAGTGCGGTAACCGAGATCAAAACCGGCACGTGTAGCTGGTTGTAATGGCAGGTTGCCCATATTGTCGAGGCTGCCACGCGAATAATCGGCAAAAGCGCGGCCCGACCAGCCTTCGCCCAGCAAGTTGTAACTGATCTCGGCTTCACCGCCACGTATGGTGGCAGATGCCTGCGACCAGTTGCGCAAGGTAAATTCTGCGTCAGCATCAGGGATGCCTGCTTCATCCACCTTGATGCCATTGGTATGGCCATAGATGTAATTATTGACCTTGTTCAGGAAGGCATTGATCTTCCAGCGCAGCACGCCATGGGTTTTTTGTATGCTGAACTCCAGATTGCGCGAGGCCTCTTTTTTCATGTCGGCGTTGCCGATATCAAAAGTGGCAGTCGATTCATGTGGCCCGGCGGAATACAATTCTTCTGTCGCCGGGGCACGTTGCGCCCATGACAGGCTCAGGCCCGCACCATAAGATTTGTCGAATTGCCACAAGCCACCAACAGAAGCCGAGAATAAATTGAATTCACGCGCCTTCAGGCCTGTACTTGCATCCGGTGTGCGCTTCACATTTTCAAAGCGCATACCTGTGCTGGCCATGACATCGGCAATCTGCTTTTGCTCGACAAAGAACAGGGCAACTGAATTGGACTTGGTACTTGGCACCGTATCGGCGCGGCCAGTCGTGGCAGACAAGGCAGAGAATTTCACCTGCTCAGTCTGCAGGCCCCAGCTACCCTGCCAGCCCGCCCAGGATGGGTGGGACAGCAAAATGCGGCTTTCCAGCATCTGGTTCTTGAAGTCGGTGACGGGTGTGCCGTCCTCGGCTTTTTCTGTGTGCTTATAGTCGGTGGCACTAAATTTGTATTTGAGCGTATCGAAACCGCTCAATGGCGAATTGAGCAAACCATCAATGTCGAGGCGGTTTTGCTTCAAGTCGATGAAGGAGCGTTCTGCCGTTGGTATGCCGTAATGGTCATTCAGGGTTTGGACTGCGGCACCGACATAACCCCAGGACTGTATGACAGACGCACCCAAAGCCAGTGAAGATTCACGGGTGAAGCTGGATGGCACTCGGCCACTGCCTGAGCCCGGGTCGCTCAAAGAGATATTGCCCGGTATTTTATAGTTGCCCGTTTCACGGCTGGCACCGTCTGCATGCAGGCCGATCACGCCGCTGGAACCATCCAGCGAGAATGACAGGCTCTTTTCCGAATTGACACTGCCGAAGCGAACTTCGCCTTCACCTGTCATTTTCCTGTTCAGGATAGTTGGTATGCGGTTGTCGATGACATTCACCAGGCCACCAATCGCACCACTGCCGTACAGCAAGGCAGCAGGGCCGCGCAAGACTTCTATCTGCTGGGCAGTCGCGCTTTCGCTGGCGACCGCATGATCATTCGACAAGCTCGATACGTCAGCCACACCCATGCCATTTTGCAGGATCTTGACACGTGGGCCTTCCAGGCCACGGATGATGGGGCGGGAGGCACCGGCACCAAACCCGGATGCAGATACGCCGAGTTCAGCCCCCAGGGTGTCTCCGAGTGAAGTGCCAACCTTGGCCCTGAGCTCTGGGCCTGACAATATCTTGGCTGGAGTGAGCACTTGCATATTCTCGTCAGAGCTGATCGGGTTGGAAGTGACGGTAACTGTATTGATGGTGCCAGATGCGGAGTCGCTGGTGGGGCTTGTCTGGGCATATGCCTGAGAGGCGGGTGTCAGTACAGGCGTCAAAAGTGCCAGCACTGCGCTGGTGATCAGAGTGCGTTGAAAAACCATGTTATTTCCTGTTTGCGATATAAAAAACAAAGAGCAGCGATATTCCAGACGCCAAAAGCATCTGGAAAACCGGATAGCCAGATGCACAGTTCAGTCCGTTCTGGCGCTGGTCAGGCAAACAGGGAAGGCGGGGCGCGCGAAGAAAAAGAGACTTGGAGCAGGGCATGCCAGCTCAGCATCGCAGGGCTGGGGCCAAGGACAGCCTTACCAGCCAGCAGCTCTATGGCATCTGGTATATGTTGCAGGAATTCAGCGGCACTGACGGCATCGTACAAGGCGCAGGAGTGCAGGGTGTTGCCATTCTCATCCTGGCTGCCGGACTGGAAAAGGAAGGTCCCCAGTTGTGCAGTTTGTGGCAAGACACCAGTAACTACCTGGCTGCTGGCACCGCCCGCATGCGAGATACGATGTGCCAGCCCCAGCCATTGCGTAAATAACAGCGCAGGCAGCAGAACACACAGCAACCATCGTTTGCTGTTTTTCATACTGTTCTGGGTGGGGCGTAACATCTTGGGATTACATTTCCAGTAAATACCGGGTCAAATTCAGGTCAAAAATTAATCAATATCTGTAGCAAAAAACCGACAATACACCCGCATTATGACAGCCGGATGGCACGGTCTTGCATGGCTTGGAAACAATTATCTGATAAAAGTTCAATCGCATGCAACATGGTTGCATTCAATTCCAATAAAAAAGCGCGCAGTTGCCACCGCACGCTTTTGCGAATCAGAAGCGCTGGAGATTGATGCTAAAGCTCAGTCACCGTACAGCTTTTGTTTCATTTCACGTCTTTGCTGTGCTTCCAGAGACAGGGTCGCTGTTGGACGCGCCAGCAGGCGTGGTACGCCAATTGGTTCACCGGTTTCTTCGCACCAGCCGTAATCGCCTTCATCAATACTATTGATGGATTGCTGTACTTTTTTCAGCAGCTTGCGTTCACGATCGCGGGTGCGCAATTCCAGCGCATGTTCTTCCTCTATCGTGGCACGGTCTGCCGGGTCTGGTACTAATACGGTTTCACGAAGATGCTCGGTGGTTTCGTCGGCGTTCTTCAATAAATCCTTCTCAAGCTGCTGCAAACGGGCCTTGAAAAATGCCAGTTGTGCAGCGTTCATATAGTCCTTCTCGCCCATCTTGAGGATTTCTTCCTCGGTGAGCAGAGCTTCGGGTGCGCTGACTGTAGCAGTCGATTTAGATGATTTAGTTGCCACTTCGCTAACTTTCGATACGACGGGTTAATACATAGAACAAATCTGAAACAAGTTTGCCCCAGACAATTATCCTCCCCTTATTGATAAAGTAAATGACATTTGCATGAATGCCACTTGCACGACAGACAAGGTCTGACTTCAATAGCCCGCTAGTTTATACCAAACAATGCTCCAAACCTTGAATAAATATGTCTTTAGGTAGATTTTTGCCAATAAATACCATCTTGCTTTCACGTAATTCGTTTTCTCCCCACTTGGCACCCACATCGGTCCCCATGATTTGATGCACCCCCTGGAAAATGACCTTGCGGTCTGCGCCTTCCATCAGTAATACACCTTTATAGCGCAACATGCGTGGGCCAAAGACTTGCACCAGACCACCGAGGAATTCATCAAGCTGCCCCGTATTGAAAGGGCGCGTGCTCTTGAACACAAAGGCGGCGATATCGTCAGAATGATGGGCGTGATGGTGGTTATGTACCTGCGGGGCATGGTCACCGTGCTCAGTATGTTCTTTATGATGATGGTGTTCATGCGTGCAATCTGCATCGCAAGCTTCATGATCGTGCTCATGTTCTGCTTCTTCAGCACGCAGGAAGTCGGGGTCGAGATCCAGCTTGGCATTCAGGTTGAAGCCCTTCAGGTCCAGCACTTCGCTGATGGCGATCTTGCCAAAGTCGACAACGGTAATCGGTGCACGCGGGTTCATGCGGGTCAGACGGGCGCGCAGTGCAGCCACTGTTCCGCCATCAACCAGATCAGTTTTCGATAACAGGATTTTGTCGGCAAAGCCAACCTGGCGCTGGGCTTCTTCATGTTCATCGAGTTGCTGCATGCCATGGCGGGCATCAACCACCGTGACCACCGCATCAAGCATGTAATAGGTGCCGACTTCTTCATCGACAAAAAAAGTCTGTGCTACCGGGCCAGGGTTGGCCAGGCCTGTGGTTTCTATGATGACGCGGTCAAAACTCAGTTTGCCTTCATTCTTTTGCTGTATCAGCTTGCTCAGCGCAACGATCAGGTCACCGCGCACCGTGCAGCAGACGCAACCATTATTCATTTCCACGATCTGCTCATTGCTGTCCTGAACCAGGATTTCATTGTCTATGTTTTCCTGGCCAAATTCATTCTCGATGACGGCAATCTTGTATCCGTGATCTTCCTGCAGGATACGGTTCAGCAGCGTGGTTTTACCTGCACCCAGAAAGCCGGTCAGGATAGTGGTAGGGATTAGTGCCATGATTTTTCTCTAATACTTCAATATAGTTGATCTACAGATTTACGTAAGCTCGCCTATTTGGCGCAGTCGGCGCACCAGCCTTTGATGGTCAGCTCTATATCGTGACTTTGAAAGCCGCGCCCCAGGGTCGTCTGCAAGGTTGCCTGCAATTGCTCGCGCAAGCCTGGCGGCTGTTTGGCATCATCCAGACAAAATACTCTGGCACAACGGGTGCATTTGAAATGTCCGTGCTGATGCTGGGCTGGATGGTCCTTGTTGCCCGCAGTCTCACTACCCGTGCTGTAGCGGAATACCCTGTCATCGCCAGAAATTTTATGTGCCAGCCCGGCATCGGTCAGGCAATCCAGTGCGCGGTACAGGGTGACCCTGTCCATGTCGGGCAAGGCATCCTGCACTTCCAGATGCGACAGTGCGCGGTGGCTGGACAAGAGTTCAGACAAGACATTCAGGCGCGCATCGGTTACGCGCACGCCAGCCCCCGACAACAGTGTCGAGGCTGCGCCATGATGATGGGCAGTTGTTGCCGGTTTGGCTCTGGTAGAGGGTGATTTCATAGTCATTCCATCGTTTGCTGGCAGGGACAAGAACGTGCTGCTTACGGTTTAAGTACGGTCTAATTACTGTCTAAGTAAAGTCCACACACCGTCTCTCGTCTGCCTTCTATATATGCTTATTATGCCTCAAAAATGCAATTCAGTTGCAAAAGTGTTGGCCAGCGATGCCGGAAGAGAGCAGCGCGGGATTTGTGCAAAGAATTTTCCGGCCAGGAGTAGCAAGCGATTTGGGTGCCTGGCGCAAGTGTTGTAAAGAAAAAATCCCGCGTTTCACTTGCCTGTCATATTCACTTCTTATACTCCTGCCCGAACTTGCCCATACCCATAGCAAGGTTTTAATCGCAAATTCAGGCGCGCAATTGGTGACCAGTAGTCTCCGGTTGGCTCATTTTGTCGCAATCAACTTTTGGAATTCGAATCATGTCAGATCAACCTCAAGCCGGTCGCCGTCAGGCACTTAAATTCCTCGCTGGCGCTCCTTTGCTGCCGCTGGGCGCATTTTCCACGGCCTCATTGCTGAGTGCATGTGGCGGTAGCTCGACAGCAGCAACTCCTGCGACGGTAACGCCAGTCGCAGCGAATTTTGTTGGTGCAGAATTTACTGCGATGCCAGCACCATCTCTGGCAAACGCAGCAGCAATGGCGACCACGACTGTGGGTTCGACACTGAGCGTCAATTTCAGCGACAACAGTTCGCAAACTTTCAAACTGGCTTACCAGCCTTTCTTCCTGACTGGCGACCTGGTGCCAAATGGCAGCGGCGGCACTATCCTGGCGGGCGGCTACTACGATATCAATAACAAACCTATCATCGACAAAACAGTGCCAGGCAAAGAACGCCAGTTCTTCTCTGACTCTCCTGATGGTACATCGCTGCTGTCAGTAGCAAACCCGACAGTCACAGGTATCAAGGGCAAGGCAGTATTCGCTGTCGTGCAGTTTGAATACACCACCTGGGCACAAGATGGTACGACCGACATGTACGGCAAACTGCCTTCCCCTATCGCCGTACTGACACTGGATCAAGACCAGGCTACCGGCAAACTGTCCCTTGTGAAATATCACAATGTCGATATGTCCAAGGTCAACGGCCTGTGGATCACTTGCGGTGCGAGCTTGTCCCCATGGGGCACTCATCTGTCGAGTGAAGAATATGAGCCGGACGCATTCACGATTTCCACCAATACCCAGTTCAAGGCCTATAGCGCGAACTTGTTTGGTGACGAGAATAAGGCTAATCCTTACCACTATGGTCACATGCCAGAAATCACTGTCAATCCTGACGGTACTGGCACAGCGAAAAAACATTACTGCATGGGCCGCCTGTCGCATGAACTGGTACAAGTCATGCCTGACAACCGTACTGCACTGATGGGTGATGATGCGACTAACGGTGCCATCTTCATTTTCGTGGCCGACAAAGAAAAAGACCTGTCTTCCGGTTCCCTGTATGTTGCCAAAATCGGTGCCGGTTTCTCTATCGACCCAGCTGCTGCTGGTGCTGCTCTGACCTGGATCAAGCTCGGCTCTGCCACCAGTGCAGAAATCGAAGCCATGGCCAACACCCTGAAGCCTGCCGACATCATGGAAGTGGCAACAGCCGATCCTAAAGATGCGAGCTTCACCAAGATTTACTACAGTGGCAAAGTGCAGTGGATCAAGATCAAACCAGGCATGGAAAAAGCAGCAGCCTTCCTGGAAACCCACCGCTACGCAGCTTACATGGGTGGCAGCATGGCCCTGACCAAGCTTGAAGGCACGACAGTCAATGCCAAGGACAAGATCGCTTACTCAGCTTTGCAAAACATGCAAAGCTCCATGGTACGTGGCAATGCCGCCTGGAATGAAGCGTTTGGCGTGACACTGGAAAAAGCCGTAAATGCCGGTGCAGTATTGGCGCACACCCTGGCTGGCGGTCAGAAAGATACGGCTGGCACTGCCATCAATAGTGAATGGGTACCAACCGTGACCAAGACCCTGCTGATCGGTGAGGATATCGCTGCCGATGCCTTGGGTAACCTGGCTAATCCAGACAAGATCGGTGCACCTGACAATCTGAAGTTCTCAGAAAAACTGCGTACTTTGTTTATCGGTGAAGACAGCAGCTACCACGTGAATAACTTCCTTTGGGCTTATAACGTCGATACCAAGAAGTTGTCACGTGTTGCCTCCATGCCTTCGGGCGCTGAAGCAACTGGTTTGTCAGTTGTCGATGACCTGAATGGCTGGACTTATATCACAAGCAACTTCCAGCACGCAGGTGACTGGCTGGCGATCCATTCCATCGTCAAACCGACGCTGGACCCACTGGTACGCGCCAACTACAAAGACCGTTTCGCTTCTGCAGTCGGTTACCTGACAGCGGATGTCAGCAGTGTCAAGCTGGCTAAAGCATAAAAAAGAGTCTTGTTGTTGAATCAGGAAAAGCAGCGGATTCGCTGCTTTTTCTTTTCCTGGCGCTGAATTTGTAACTAAGTTTGCTGGCAGGTATCACTACCCACTTTCCAGAAAAATCCTGTGCTACATTAACAAGCTATTGTTGAAAATGTCATTTCTCAGGAGCCTGGAATATCATGCACAATGCGCTGAAGTCATCCCTGCTGGTCCTTTCCCTGTTTGCCAGTTCCATGGTGTTGGCAGCCGTCAATCCTGCCTATGAAAAAGTCTTGACGAAGGATGCACCGAATGCCAAGGACCATCCCCTGACTGGCCGTTACCAGGGCTCCAGTATTTTGCTGCAGACGCAAAAAGCCTATGATGAGATTGCCTTTGCGGCTGGCCCGGCGACGGAGCCAGATTACAGCAGCAACAAGAAATTTTCCAAGGTACAAAAAGCTGAGGGTGCGCTGACGCGTACTGTCTATGTTTCTCCCAAAGGACGGTCTTCGCTGGAAGTGTTCCGTAATTTTAGTGATAGCCTCAGCAGCAAAGGCTTCAAACCCATATTCCAATGTGATAACGATAGCTGCGGCCCATCCTTCAAGAGCCTGAAATACAACTGGAATGAGAAACGTACCCATGTGCAGGGCGAGGGTTATGATGTAAATCGGAATCGCTATGTTCAGGGCGTTTTCGATGGCGCCAAGGACATCCGTTATGCACTGCTGCAAAAGGGAACTGGTGCAGCGACGACTTATGTAGGGGTGTATGCTGCACTCAATTCTGGTGGCAGCATGGGGGACCTGAGTGAAAGCCTCAATGACAGGGTTACTGTGCTGGTAGAAGTGCTGGAACCAAAAGCCATGGAACAGAATATAGTCACCGTTGATGCCGACGCCATCAGCAAGGAACTGGCCGCAAATGGTGCAGTCAGTTTCTATGGCCTGTATTTTGATACCGACAAAGCCGTCATCAAACCAGAATCCAAACTCCAGCTTGATGAGATGGCTAAATACCTGAAAGCCAATAGCGCTGCCGTGTATATCGTCGGCCATACCGACACCCAGGGTGTGCTTGACTACAATATGACGCTGTCAGGCAAGCGCGCTCAGGCGGTGGTCGATGCTCTCAAAGGCTATGGCATTGCCGATGCGCGTCTGATTGCCAAAGGCGTAGGCCCACTGGCACCGCGTGCTTCCAATGCTGCAGATGCTGGCCGTGCCAAAAACAGGCGTGTAGAAATGGTGTTACGTTAAGCTAATTACCGCTTATTTCTTGGCACGTGGATGCGTCTGGTCGTAGACCTTGGCCAGATGCTGGAAATCCAGAGAAGTATACACCTGGGTTGCTGCGATAGAGCTGTGGCCCAGCATTTCCTGGACGGCGCGCAAATCACCGGAAGATTGCAAGACATGTGAGGCAAATGAGTGCCGCAACATGTGTGGATGCACATTCGCCGGGATATCCAGGCTTTGCGCATGTGCTTTCAGGCGCAGTTGTATCAGGCGAGTGGAAATGCGGGTGCCGCGTTCTGTTAAAAACAGCGGGTGCGGGTCAGCCTTGACCAGGCTTGCGCGTATCGCCAGCCAGTCATGCAATGCATCCAGCGCGGGTTTGCCTACCGGGACTATGCGTTGCTTGCCGCCTTTGCCGGTGACGCGGACTTCGGCTTCCTGCATATCTACCCAGCCCGCCGAGCTATAGCCTGATTCTGTGACAGCCGCGACATCCAGGCTGGCCAGCTCAGATACCCGTAAACCACTGGAATACAAGAGTTCGAACATCGCACGGTTGGCGCGTGCGGTAGGCTGGTCACCGCCCTTGTGGGCCACCAGGCGCACCGCATCATCTGCCCCCAGGGCTTTGGGCAGAGGTTTGCTTTTCTTGGGAGCGCGCACGCCTTCAACCGGGTTGGCGGCCAGATCGCGTTCTTCTGTCAGCCAGCGGTAAAAGCCGCGCCAGCTCGACAGTTTGCGTGCAATGCTGCGGGCGTTTTGCCCACCCGCATGCATTTGGGCAGCGAAGCGGCGTATATGATGGGTAGTCAGGCTGGCCAGGTCGGTTTTCCCGGCCTGGTCAGCGAGTTTGATAAGCTCGCGTAAATCCAGCAGGTAACTGTCCAGCGTGTGTTGCGATAATTGTCTTTGACTACGCAAGACTTCCAGATAAAGACTCAGATAATCGTCTTGCGTATTCATGTCATGCTTAGATATCCACCAGGCAGCTCAGCGCAGCGCTGCTGGTGTCGGCAATCTTGCTAAGGAAATCCGTTGCCATGTCCTTGGTATAGCGGTTGGGGTCGGGTGAGCCCAGTACCAGCAAACCAAAAGTCGGGCCATTGCCAGACAAACGCAGGGGCAGCATGGCCAGTGACTCAACCGGCTGGTCTGTCTCTATCCAGCCAGCAGCTTCAAAATCATGGTTCTTGCCACAATAAGGCGTGGTCAGGCCCTTGGCAAACAACTGTGCATCATCGCTGGTGGTGCTGGCAAACCAGGTATGGGCAAAATCCTCAGCCACACCCCACAGGCGCAGGGTGGCATGCGGCAGGTCGAAAATATCCTGCAAACCCTGGGTCAGTACATGGGGTAAATCGACGTCATTGCGGGCCAGCAGCAGAGCGCGCGTCCAGCTCTGGAACTTTTGGCTGATGTCATGGTTTTCTTCGGCGATGCGCAGCAAATCTGCCATGCGCAATTCCAGACTGCGATATTTTTCGCGTACGACTTCCATTTGCCTTTCCTGCAAGGAAATGGCGCGACCCATGACAGGGCTGGTCAGTTTGATGGAACCCAGCAATTCTGCATGTTCTTCAAAAAAATGCGGATGCTGTATCAGGTAGGTGGCGATATCAGTGGAATTCATTATGTTTCTGTTAAATTAATTTCGCCTTCAAAGACGGTCACTGCCGGACCGCTGAGGAATACTGGCTGGCCTTCACCCTCCCAGGCGATGGAAAGTTCACCACCGCGCATGCTGACACGTACCGGGCTATCCAGCAAGCCCCGGCGCAGGCCAGCTACAGCAGCGGCACAGGCACCGGTACCACAAGCCAGGGTTTCTCCGGCACCGCGTTCAAACACGCGCAGGCGTATGTGCTGGCGATCCACAACCTCCATGAAGCCAGCATTGACGCGGCGTGGGAAGCGGGGATGGTGCTCTATCAGCGGGCCATCGACAGCGACCGGGAAGTCATCGACCGAGGCTACCACCTGCACTGCATGCGGATTACCCATGGAAACGGCAGAGATCCAGACCTGTTTGCCATTGATGTCCAGTGGCCACAAGCTGTCATGTCCTTCAGGCCTGGACTCCAGACCTTCGGCATTGAATGGCACCTGCGCTGCTTCCAGTATGGGGGCGCCCATATTGACCGTGATTTTGCCATCTGCCCCCATGCGCGGCTCTATGATGCCGGACATGGTCTGCACACGTATGGTCGATTTGTCGGTCAGGCCTTTTTCGATGACAAACTGCACAAAAGCGCGCGAGCCATTGCCACATTGTTCGACCTCGCCACCATCGGCGTTATAGATACGGTAGCGAAAATCGACGTCCTGGCTTTCTGGTCGTTCTACCACCAGGATCTGGTCTGCTCCTATGCCAAAGCGGCGGTCAGCAATCAGCCGCCACTGGGCAGGAGTGAAATTGATGTGCTGGTTAATCGCATCGATAACGACAAAATCATTACCGGCGCCATGCATTTTGGTGAATTTGAGTTTCATGCTGCGATTATAGCCTCAGACAGCACAGGTCATGGCATTCCATGCATTACTCAACCTGATACACGCCACAGCCAAGCACCAGATTATCCTCTACTGCCTCTATATAAGAGATCTTTGCTTCCGTCTTTTTGGAGACGGGATTGACAATGGTGTAACTGACCCAGCCGCCAGTTGCGGGGAGGGAAAATGCATCACTGACAAGCTTGCGGCCATCCAGGCCATCGACATGAAACAGGTTGACCTTGAGTTTGGCGGCATTACCTGCAAAAGCCAGATATTGACCATTACGGTCAAAGGCAAACACATACATGTCGCGGTCTGCATACTGCTTTTCAGCATCGGCTGTGATGATTTGCAGGGCAGGTCTGCCCCTGGAATGGTAAAGAGGTACAGCTTTTTTGACCAGGGCATAAGCTTCATCTGCCGTCCCTTGCAGCAGTTTGAAGGCAGAGACGGACCTGGTGAGTGCCTGCGCTCTCTCTTCCAGACTGATGGAAGCATGTTTGGCCTGCTCCGCCATCTGCGCATTGCTTTGTGTAATATCATCCAGATGGCGCAAGGCTTCTGAGATTTGTGACAGGCCATTGCTTTGCTCGCTTGATGCTACAGAGATGGCATTGATGTTATTTGCCAGGTCACGGATGCCGGTGACTATCTCGCTCAGGGTCTGGTTGACATTGCTGATCTGGTTCACACCCTGATCCACCCTTTGCACAGAATCATCAATCAGGCGCCTGATCTGACGCGCAGAGTCGGCACTGCGTTGTGCGAGACTGCGCACTTCGCTGGCAACAACGGCAAAACCACGGCCATGCTCACCCGCGCGCGAGGCTTCCACCGCCGCATTCAGGGCCAGGATATCGGTCTGGAAAGAAATGCCATCGATAAGGCTGACAATTTCCTGCACCTTGCGGGCGCTCTGGTGTATGCCATTCATGGAATCGACGGCGGCGCGCATGTCGTCACCTGTCGATTCTGTGATCAGGCGCAGATTTGCTGCCAGGTTATCGACCGCCCTGGCGCTGTCGGCATTCTTTTTGACGGTATCGGCGAGGTCATCGACGCTGGCCGATGTTTCTTCCAGGCTCGATGCCTGTTGCTCAGTCCTGACGGTCAGGTCATTGATATTGGTCGCCAGGCCCTCACCGAGTTGCGCCACCATGCTGGCATTGCTGCGCACATTCGCCACCAGTCTGGACAAGTTGCCATTCATGCTATCGAGCAAGTTACCGGTTTTTGCCAGTTCATCCTTGCCGGTGATACGTATATGATTGGTCAGGTCACCAGCGGCTACTGCATGGGCAGAGCGCCCGACCTGGTTCAGGGCAGACATGAAGCCACGGTAAAACCCCAGCGCCAGATAGCAACTGAGGATGACGATTACCCCCGTGCCCAGGCTGACCAGGTTCTGATACAAGTCCATCTGGCTGCTGCGGTCTCTTAATATGCCTGCCAGTTTGGCCTGCATCTGGGTTTGTAATGCCAGGGTTTTCTCTATGGCTTGCGTGCCTTGGGCAAAATAGGCACTGGCATCACCACTGATGCTTTCTGCCAGCAGGTTTTTCCTGGCGAGTGCGGCAAAGGACTGGGCTGCTTCGATAGCTGCCTGTTCTGCAGTGCTGACATCGACACCCGCCCGTTTCATTGCCTCATCGAGATCGGTCACTCCATTCATTGCTGCCTGCAAGGCATCAAGGCGAGAGATTACGCCCGCTTTTTCCGGGAACTCCATAGTCCCTGTCTTGATATAACTGGCACCCAGGCCGCGCAACAGCGCCACATGCTCTATCCATACAGGCAACTTGCGCAGGGAGATATCCAGCAAAAGAAAGTTAGCGCTCTGGGTATCCGTCAGCAAGCCAGTTTTTTCACTGAGCAGGGCAGAGAATTGCAGGCTTTGCCTGATCAGGCGGCTGTGCTGGGCGACACTGTCTTTGACATTGGCGGCAGTCTGGCCCGCAGCCAGTTGCTGCAGTTCATCGGCACTGGCTTTCCATGGACCTTGCAGGCCCAGGTCTGCATGATTAAGCAAGAACTGGTCGAGCTGGGCCAGGCTGTTTTTCAGCTCAGTCCGGGTTTTTGCCAGATCATCATCCAGCTTATCTCCGGCAAGCTTGAGATTGACCTGGCCACGGTGCTTTTGGGTCTGGATGACTACGTTCATGACCAGGCCATTTGCCTCCACACCGGCCAGGCCGCTGTGGGCATTGATGGCATCAATTCGTATCTGGTTCAGGGAAAGGCTGGCAAAAAACAACAAAGGTAGTAGCAAAATAATAAATATACCCAGCAACTTGGTGCGCAAACTGAGTTTGCTCATCAAGACTGTGCAGGGATACATGATCTTATCTATCAGTGTTGCTTTGTTCCCGGACATGATTTTCCTTGCCTTTGTGGTCTGACGCAAAACCGCTCCTGCGGCGCAGTCCCCGTCTATCTTGTGGCTGCTTTTAATAAAACCTATTCTCCCAGATTCCAGTCATTGATACGATAGAAATCAAATGCATAAAAAGCAAAATTTTGATTGTATCCAGACCGGCCAGTACACTTTTGGAAAGTGTCAGTCATACTGTACTGGTCTTTTTGTGAGGTACTGTCCATTGGGACTGGCAATACAGCATGTTAATGTGCGACCCGTATCATGGTAGCTTGAGATCGCATACCCATTACAATACCAAGCTACACTAATAAGTATATGATTCACTCACAAGGTGATTCTGTTTTGTTGCGCACACCATTGCCAAACGATAAAAAAGCACGGAGACCCCATGAATGCACCCCTCAAAGCCGAGCAGCAGGCGCTGATCGACAACAATATTTCCCTGGACGATAAATTCACGCTGGAGCGCGGTCGCGCCTTCATGACTGGCACCCAGGCCCTGATACGTCTGATGATGTTGCAGCGTCAGGCCGATGAAAAAGCTGGCCTCAATACTGGCGGCTATATTAGCGGTTATCGCGGTTCACCTTTGGGCAATGTCGATTTGACTGCCGCCAAGGCAAAAAAACATCTGGCCAAACACCACGTCAAATTTCACCCGGGCGTGAATGAAGACCTAGCGGCCACGACAGTCTGGGGTACGCAACAGGTGAATATGTTCCCTGGCGCTAAATATGATGGTGTGTTTGCCATGTGGTATGGCAAGGGCCCGGGTGTGGACCGTTGTGGTGACGTGTTCAAGCATGCGAATCTGGCAGGTACTTCAAAACACGGTGGTGTACTGGTCGTGGCCGGTGATGACCATGCTGCCAAGTCTTCCACAGCAGCGCATCAGAGTGAACATATCCTCAAAGCCTGTGGTATTCCGGTCTTGTATCCATCCACCGTGCAAGAGTATCTGGACTATGGCCTGCACGGCATCGCCATGTCGCGTTACACCGGCCTGTGGGTATCGATGAAATGCGTGACTGACATCGTCGAATCTGGTGCTGTCGTCGATATCGACCCTGACCGCGTAAAACCGATTATTCCTGAGGATTTTGTCTTGCCCGCCGATGGCGTGAACATACGCACACCAGACCCGGTGCTGGCGCAAGAAATCCGCATGAATAACTACAAATGGTATGCGGCGCTGGCCTATGCGCGTGCCAACAAGCTCAATAAAATCATCTGGGACAGTCCACATGCCAGGATAGGCATCATCACTGCCGGTAAATCCTACCTCGACACCCGTCAGGCACTGGCCGACCTGGGCATCGATGAACAGGTTGCCAAGGACATAGGCATACGCCTGTACAAGATAGGCCTGACTTGGCCGCTGGAATCTGAAGGCGTACGCGAATTCGCTACCGGCCTCGAAGAAATCCTGGTGGTTGAAGAAAAACGCCAGATCCTTGAATACGCTTTGAAAGAAGAGCTGTACAACTGGGAAGACAAAGTCCGCCCACGCGTGGTTGGCAAGTTCGATGACAGTGGCGAGTGGAGCAACCTGCATGGTTCTGGCCATGGTGAATGGCTGCTGCCCGCGACTTATGAACTGAGCCCGGCGCAAATCGCCCGTGCGATTGCCTCGCGTATCAGCCGCTACTTCGCCGGTCACCCGGTAGAGCAACGCGTGAAAGAACGCGTGGCTTATCTGGAAGCCAAGGAGGCGATGCTCAATACCGTTTCCAAGCCTGATCCCAACAAAGACCGCGTGCCGCATTTCTGTTCCGGCTGCCCGCATAACACCTCCACCAAAGTACCTGAGGGCAGCCGTGCTCTGGCCGGTATCGGTTGCCATTACATGGTGACCTGGATGGACCGCGAAACCTCCACCTTCACCCACATGGGCGCTGAAGGCGTGACCTGGGTAGGTCAGGCACCATTCACGACTGAGAATCATGTGTTCTGTAATCTGGGTGATGGTACTTACTATCACTCGGGTTTGCTGGCGATACGTGCTGCGGTATCCGGTGAAGTCAATATCACTTACAAGATATTGTTCAATGATGCCGTTGCCATGACAGGTGGCCAGGAATTCGATGGCCCACTGGACCCTGGCATGATCTCGCGCCAGATCGCGGCGGAAGGCGTCAGCCCCATCATCGTCGTCACTGATGAGCCAGAAAAATATGGCGCGAATTATCCATGGGCTGCTGGTGTGACCGTGCGCCACCGCAGCGAACTCGATGCCGTACAGCGCGAACTGCGCGTGGCCAAGGGTGTATCTGCGATGATCTATGATCAGACCTGCGCGTCTGAAAAACGCCGCCGCAGGAAAAAGATAGACAAGGATGGCAAACCTGGCTTCCCTGACCCTGCCAAACGTGCAGTCATCAATGAAGCCGTTTGTGAAGGTTGTGGCGATTGCTCGGTGCAATCCAACTGCCTGTCAGTCGAGCCGCTGGAAACCGAATTCGGTCGCAAGCGCCAGATCAACCAGTCTTCCTGCAACAAGGACTTTTCCTGCGTCACAGGTTTCTGCCCCAGCTTTGTCACCGTCGAAGGTGGCAAACTGAAGAAACCGGCAAAAACAAAAATTGAACCAGGTAATGCACTCGATGTGAATACACTGCCTTATCCAGCCCTGCCTGATACCAAGACACCTTTCGGTGTACTGGTTACCGGTGTCGGTGGTACTGGCGTTATCACCATCGGCCAGATCATGGCCATGGCGGCGCATTTGCAGGGCAAAGCCTGTTCCGTGCTGGACATGACAGGCCTGGCGCAAAAAGGCGGCGCGGTGATGTCACACGTGCGTCTGGCTGACCATGCGGACGACATACAATCGACACGCGTAGGCACAGGCATGGCTGATCTGGTCATAGGCTGTGACCTGATCGTGACGGCTGGCAAGGATGCCTTGTCACGCATGGGGGAGGGCCGTACCCACGCCGCCATCAATGCCAATGGTTCGCCAACTTCGACCTTCATCAAGAATCCTAACTGGCAATTCCCGGCTGAATCAGCCGAAGGCGATATCCGCAAAGCCTGCGGTGCCGACCGTGTCGATCTGATCGATGCCGCGTCAATTGCTACTGCGCTGATGGGTGACAATATTGCGACGAATATGTTCATCCTTGGTTATTCCTGGCAAAAAGGCTGGGTACCGCTGGAAGAAGTCGCCCTGATGCGTGCGATTGAACTCAATGGCGTATCTATCGACTTCAACAAACAGGCATTCAACTGGGGCCGTCTGGCTGCGCATGACCTGGCAGCCGTACAGCGTCTGGTGACACCAGCACAAGTCATAGAACTGAAACGCGCACCTACACTGGATGACACCATCAACAAGCGCGTGGCTTTCCTGACTGATTATCAGGACGCCGCTTACGCCAGCCAGTACAGAGAGTTTGTTGCGCAAGTCAAAGCCGCAGAAAGCAAAATCGTCGATGGCAACAAGCCTTTGCGCCTGACAGAAGCGGTAGCAAAATATCTGTTCAAACTGATGGCTTACAAAGACGAATATGAAGTCGCGCGTCTGTACACTGACGGCAAATTCCAAAAGAAAATTGCCGACATGTTTGAAGGCGACTACGCCATCAACTTCCACCTCGCGCCGCCACTGTTGGCCAAGCGTGATGACAAGGGCCATTTGATCAAGCAGCAGTTTGGCCCGTGGATGATGAAAGCTTTTGGCGTACTGGCCAAGTTCAAGTCCCTGCGTGGCGGCACATTTGATATCTTCGGTTACACCGATGAACGCAAGATGGAACGCGCTTTGCCAGTCGAGTACAAACAAACCCTGAACAAATTGCTGCCTTTGCTGAATGCCGATAATTTGTCCAAGGCAGTAGCAATCGCCAGCATCCCTGAAGACATACGCGGTTATGGTCATGTCAAGGAAAGGCATTTCAAAGCTGCCAAGGCCAAAGAGGCAACGCTGATTGCTGAATTCAATACGGCACAGTCAGCGCAAAAAGCTGCCTGATGTAGGTTGATTTAAATTTGCATGAAGATAAAACGGGTCTCCTTCGGGCGGCCCGTTTTATTTGCAGCAATGATCAGGTTTTTTGTTTGAATTTTCTTTCTACATCGTCCAGATAAGTCTGCATGGTTTTCTCATGCGAAAACACATAGGTGGCAAAGAAGCGCATCAAGGGATTGGGCACACTGCCAGCTTCAGTGATGCGCAACTGGCTATGGCCATTCTTGTCGCTAAACTCAAATGTCCAGGTGCCGGAAAACGGCAAGCTCGGGTCATCGATCTTCGATATAATCAACTGATTGCTTGTGTCTTCAATAATCCGGTAAGGGATTTTGCCGTGACCTGATTCTTCTATGTAGCGCAGCTCCCCATCTTTTTGCATGGATTTGATACCCGTGCGCCAGCCTGGGTAGGCTTCGTAATCACGTACCAGTTGATACAGGCTGGTGACAGGAATCGGGTAATCCCGACTCAGTCTCAGCTTGTGGTCTTTAGGTGCCAGCATGCCCATGGTGAATACGATCAGTCCGATCACGACGATGACGCTGATAGCAATCATTGCAAACTTCATCCGGTATCCTCTCTCTTTGTCGTTAATCTGAAACAGGCTTGCGCCAGCAATTCCAGCCCGGCAATCGCCTGTTCCATTTCTTTTGCCGTCATTTCAGCCAATACGGCAGCCAGTTTGTCTGTTTCCAGCACTGAACTTTTACTCATTACGTCTTTGCCTTTTTCTGTCAGCCGCAACAGATGGGCACGCCTGTCTGTTGCGACCTCCATTTCCAGCAAGCCCTGAGCCATCAGGTATTTAACCGCTTCTGACATGGTTGACTTGGTGATCCCCAGATGCCTGGCCAGTTGCGCCTGGGTCATGGCTTCCGTCGAATTCAAATGCGCCAGTATCGTTGCATCCCGCTGCGATATCGCCACTCCGCTGGCCGGTGTTGGCTGGTGGTCTGCGTGGCAGGCGTGGTAGATGCGCGGATACGCTGACTGTATGCGATAGATGAATTCGGCTTTGTCCATGGTCAACAAGTCCCAGTCTAGTTAACAAAATGCAGGTTCGTCAAAACGAACCATTTCAAGTGTAAAAAGTGCGCTGGCATCAGCATATTTCATCTTGACTTACAATTGTGCATTACTGAATTCTCTGGACGCACATCATGCAGGCACGTTCCCTCATCGCCATTTCTGCCATCCTCATGTTCACAGGCGTTGCTGCCGGTGCCTTCGGTGCCCATGGTTTGAAGCAAATGCTGAGTGCCGATATGCTGGCTATCTGGCAAACGGCAGTGACTTACCAGATGGTGCATGGCCTGGGCATGCTGGCGCTGGGCATCATGTTGCAGCAACAGGATAATACCCTGTTGCGCAAGGCGGCCTGGGCCATGCTGGCAGGAGTCATCATTTTCAGTGGTAGCCTGTATGCGCTGGCACTAACTGGCATACGCATACTGGGGGCGGTTACACCCATAGGTGGGGTGGCATTCCTGGCAGGATGGGCGATGCTTGCCTGGGCGGCAATCCGTCGCTAAGCCAAAGTCAAGTCATCACTGGCGTGTCTGACCAGTTGATCTGTTCAAACAGGGCTTGCAGTTTCGCCGTGCGCGCCGGATTGATCATGCGCATATAGGCCAGCTTGCCTGCCAGATGAGCGCGAAAATCGGCATGGCCTTCACGGTTTTGTGACGCTGGATTGTGGCGCAGGCAGTTAGTCAGTGTAGCTTTCAGGGTATCAAAATCGCTGCGTTTGATATTGCAGTGGTTGTTGACGACGATGCCGGTGACTTGCTGTCTGGTTGAGGCCCGCATGATGCGGGTCTTTTTGTAATTCAATACAAAACCTTCTTCCAGTACGATGGTCGCCACTTGCGGGATGAAGCGTTGCAGGCATTGCTCAAATTCTTCATCACCAGAAAATGTCAGGTCATCTGCATAGCGACTATAACTGGCCTGCATGCTATCCGCCAAAGCTTGCAGGCGCATGTCAAGACGGTAGGCACAGAGATTGGCGAGGGCAGGGGAGGTCGGTGCACCTTGTGGCAGATGTGGACTGCGCAATAGATGAGCAGAGCTGACTTGAGCAAATGGGCAGCGGGTTTTGTCTTTGACGATAGCAGTGGGTGTGCGGTTGCAGCACAGGCGTGCCAGCGTACCCGCCACTTTTTCTGGATAGCCCAGTTTGGTGAACAGGGCATGCAGGCGTGAACCTGGGATGCTCGTAAAAAAATCCTTCACATCCAGCCTGACCACGACACGTTTCCCCGTGTGTTGTGTCGCATGGCTGATGCTCGAGCGGCCATGTTGAAATGCCTGCGCTGCCGCATGTGGCGGCACCTTGTTCAATATCTGTTGCAGGATTTTTCTTTGTATATGGCGCAGGCGCGACTTGGGTATTTCCAGCAAGCGCCAGCCGCCGCTTGCTTTTTCCAGCCAGCGGTAATGATAGTGTCCGAGTTGTGGTGCTGCCTGCGCATCCTGTCGCCATTGATCAGCAAACCAGGCCAGTTCATTGACAGTCAGGTTCAGGTGTCTGGCCAGATCAGCGGAGTTATTAAATTCAGGCAAGACCAGGGCTTGCAGCCATGCCGGTTTTTCTGGGGCGATCGCTGGCAGCAGGCAATACTGTTTGATTTGCGGTTTTTCCCCGTCGCGCCAGGCACTGGAGTAGCCATGGTCGTCCAGTATCAAGGCTGCCATTTCATGGCGGCTGTAATGATAAAAATGCGGGCCAGCATGCTGTTCAATTTTTTGACACAGCGATGGTATCCACGGCCATTTCCTGCCCAATACCCAGCTCATGTTTTTCATCAAGGCGATATGGCTGCATTCACCTGCCAGTAAGGCGTCTGCTATGGCTAAAGCGACCTGTTTGGGAATGTCCATGAGTGAAGGCAGTAGCGTATGATCGTCGGCAGCGGGGCGGCGGAGAGCCTGCAACCAGTCTCGTGTAGTGTGAGCTGTCCTGCATGGAATGCAGGCAGGCTCACGCGATGAAATACCAGGTAAATTTATCCCGCGGGGTAACCCCGCAGAGGCACTATGGACTTGCGTCTGAGCGCCAGCTTGCAGGGTCCGCCGCAATGCGAAGATAGAGTAAGCAAGCTTGCCTGTCAATCCTCGCTTGCCAAGTCATAGCTATTACTCGCTATATTTCTCTACTGCTTTTTGATAGGCAGGACGAGCCGCTACCATATCGACAAAGCCGGTCAGGTTGGGGAAGGCTTCACGGCCAGCACCGCGCACGGCTGACTGTACAGCGAAAGACAGTTGTATGTCTGCGCCCGTCAGGCTGTCGCCGACGAAATAATCACGGCCTTCGAGTTCAGCATTCAGGTAGCCGAAATGGTTGGCGATTTCGCCGTTGATACGTGGGTGCAAGGGGGCACCAGCTTCACCGAGGCGGCTCACATACAACTTCAACAGTAGCGGCAACATCGCTGAACCCTCGGCATAGTGCAGGAACTGCACGTAGCGGTTGTAGTCAGAAGCGCCGACGGCAGGGGCCAGGTGGCCATTGCCATAAGTGCGTATCAGGTAGTCGATGATGGCACCGGATTCGATCAGGGTCTGATCCTTGTCGCGTACGACAGGTGCCTTGCCCAGCGGGTGTATCTTTTGCAGTTCCGGCGGTGCCAGACGTGTCTTGGGATCACGGTCGTAAGAGATGACGGTGTAATCCAGCCCCAGTTCTTCGAGCAACCAGGTAATGCGGCGTGAGCGTGATTCTTTTAAGTGGTGGACTTCTATCATGGCAGCCTCATGGTGTGGGGAAATTAGAAAATCGGGAAAACCCATTATGCCCAGTTTTTACAAAGCCTGCGCCGGCATTGTTTAATTCGCTAGAGTGTACGCTCTAGACTTTCTTCAAGGAATCGTCGTCTGCGTCATATCCCTGACACAAGGCCACCCTACTATCTTCCATTTTCCAGGGGAGTAGCCAGATGCAAAACGATCAGAAAAAAGACCTGCAATTACCCAAAAACACAGGCAGGCGCAGCTTTGTCATCAAGATGTCTTCCGTCGCTGCCGTCATGGCATCGGGCGGTGTGTTGACAGCCTGCGGTGGTTCATCGACGGTATTGAATGGCGAGATGGCAGCCTTTAATTATGGCGTGGCCAGTGGCGACCCGCTGGCCGACCGCGTCATCTTGTGGACACACGCAAAAATATCGACCGATGCCAGTGTTGACCTGGCCTGGCAGATGGCGGCAGATGCGAGTTTTGCCAGCGTACTGTTTTCTGGCCGGGTGACAGCAAGTTCTGCCACCGGTTTTACTGCCAAGGTTGATGCCAGCGGCCTGGCTGCGAATACTGAATATTACTATCGCTTTGTCGCACCGAATAACAGCATCTCGCCGGTAGGCCGCACCCGTACCCTGCCGGTTGGCAATGTCGATCAGGTCAAGCTGGCGGTGTTCTCTTGCAGTGACTATCCTGCCGGTTATTTCAATGCCTATGACAGTGCCGTGTCATCTGGTGCGCAGTTTGCCCTGCACCTGGGGGACTACATTTATGAATACAAGGATGGTGTTTTCCCACCAGCCACGGCACAAGTTGCAGGCCGTATTTCTGCTCCAGCGAGTGAGATTGTCACCGTTGCCGATTACCGCGCCCGCCATGCCCTGCACAAGGCCGATCCTTACCTCAAAGCCCTGCATGCACGCATGCCCATGATCGCCATCTGGGATGATCATGAGTTTGCCAATAATGCCTGGATGGATAGTGCAGAAAATCACAATCCTGCGACCCAGGGTACATGGGCTGCACGCAAGGCAGCGGCCAGTCAGGTCTATCATGAATGGATGCCTATACGCTCGCCAGACACCAGCAATCTGCTGAAGATTTACCGCTCGTTTGATTTTGGTAATCTGTTGTCGCTGCACATGCTTGATACCCGCATGATAGGCCGTGAGCAGGCACCAGACCGCATGCTCGATGCCCAGGGCCGCGATGTAGAAGATCCCAAGTTCCTGCCTTATGCCTTCAACAAGAACAAGCAATTGCTCGGCGCTACCCAGGAAGCCTGGCTGGATACGCAAATGACATCGTCCAAAGCCACCTGGCAGGTACTGGGTAACCAGACCGTCATGGGCCGCGTGCAATTGCCTGCATCCGTATTGATGACGAATCTCAGTGCTGACTCAGTGACAGCTTACCTGACGGCCAAGGCCACCCAGGTAGCGGCGCAGACCCAGGCACAAAAAGACTTGCTTGATCCTTTGAAGAACCCCAAGATATCCTATAACTTCGATAACTGGGAAGGTTATCCGAATGCCCGCGACAGGGTCTTCAGCATGGCTGCAAAACAGAAAACTGCGGGCAAGAAATTCCTGGTCCTGTCAGGTGACAGTCATAATGCCTGGTTCAACAAACTGACACTGACAGATGGCACACTGGTTGGCGCAGAATTCGCTGGCATGTCGGTGACTTCAGGTGGTTTTGAGAGTGTGTTTCCGCCAGCAGTGGTGCCGCCCGCGACACTTGCAGGTACTATCAAGGCACTGGTCGATGACATCACTTATATCGACACCTACCGTCGCGGCTATATGCTCATTACGGTGACACCGGCGCAGGCCAAGGGTGAATATGTGTATGTCAGTACCGTCACCAGTTCCAGCTATACCACCAGTGTGGATGCTTTCAGCTACTTTGGCTGATGTGAATCAGGTACCGGGGCGGTCGCCCCGGTATTCCATCGCCAGTACTTCTTCATCTGAATCAGCCTCCACTGTCATAAATCCCAGGCGCTGATACAGATGCAGTGCGCCCGGGTTATCGCGATAGACCCGCAGGCTCAGCACAGGCAGGCCAGTCGTCACAAGGGCCTGCTGCATCAATTGTCCGCACAAGACGGCGCCATATCCCAAACCGCGTGTTGCCGGATCAACGATGATACGGCCCAGGTGCGCCCGCTGCGCATCCCGCTTCCAGAATTGTGCAAAACCGAGGACAAGCTCTGCATTATCCACGAGGACCAGACTGTGTGAATCCGGTTTGGCCAGCAGCGCTGGCAAGCTGGCGGTCTCGAAGGGAAATGCCAGCATTGGCCCGGCCCAGCGGGCGCAAGCCTTACTATCCCCTATCCAGGTCGCGATGACGGCATAGTCAATCATTTGTGCAGGACGTAAGCGCAGAGACATGTTCAGAATAAGTGGATACAGTGAATTGCCAGCATAGCCTGCTCCTCACGCCGCCGCAATGCATGTCAATTTTGCAAATAAAGCGGTATTTTTATGGCAATTTAACCGTGGACTGTACATGGCCGGATATTGATAATCCATACGCGGCTCACAAGCGCTGCGGGTAGCAATGGCAAATCTCAGTTGTTGCTACTCACTCATGATGAAATCCAGATTAACCAATTGAAAAATCATCTATGCCAAACTTACTAGCTGGTAACACCGGACCTGTTCATCCTGTTCATGGCAATAAACTGAAAATGTTGGGTCGCTGGAGCATCAGGGCCTTGCTCTTGTTGCTGCTTATCGTGCTCGTGCTGACAGGTTTATTCCTCGTTATTAACTGGAAAGATGAAACCCTCACAGATCAGGCCCAGGTTTTATTGCAGGAAAGAACAGTGCAATTACCGGATGCGCAGAATGGTTTTTATATCCTGAAAATGATGGATGCACCTGCAGACACAGATGTGTTCAAGGCCGGTGTAGAGAAGACGAATGCCGAGCGTGCCCTGTACCTGAAAAACCGCGCGACTTACCAGTCCTTACAAAATACCACGCCGCAACAAGGCATAAAATTCAGCTGGGATCAAAGAAATTGTCAGCGTGCCGTCAACTGTGTGCAGGATACTCTGGCACACAGGGGCGAGCTGTCAGAACAAATGAAGAACAATCATTTGCTGCTACAGCGCTATGAGCAGATGCAAACTATGGGCGGCTTTGAAGAGCGTCTGCTGCCAAGCATCAATGCTGATTTTCCCTTGTACGGTTTATTGTTGAAAGCCATGGAAATGCAAACAGCCCAGGCCGTGTTTGATATTGCTGACGGCAAGCTGGAAACTGGATTGCAAGTGCTGGAAAATAATCAACGCTATGCCAGACTGGTGTTGAAGAACAGCTATCTGATGTATTCCAAAATGGTAGCGATGACAGGCTTGCGCAAACAGGTGCGCACCGTGAGTGAACTGGCGACACTGTACCCTGCACTGCTTGCACAATATCCTGAACGCATGAAGCAACTGGCCAGCCCCATGTCTGATGCAGAGCGCAGCCTGTCGGCAGCATTTGCACACGAAGCGCTGGCGGGCATGCACTTTAACCTGGATTTGCGTGATAGTAATCAATCCGCACAAGTGGCCGATGCCGGGGACGTAAGCTGGCCTGTGCACTCCTCGCTCAAATACAGCTATCAGCCGAATGCGACCAATAATCTTTTGGCGCAGTATTGGGACATACTCATCAATACCGCAAAACAGCAGACCCCCGATATGGCTGCCATGAAAAAACAACTGGCAGAATTGGAGACGCACCGTCTGGGGTCGGGCATATTCTCATTCCACCATTATGTCTATAACCCGACAGGGAAAATGCTGGTGCAGGCAGGCATACCAGGCTTTTACACCCCTTACCTGGAAAAGAGTATAGATACGGTAGGCTATATGCGGCTGGTGGCGCTGCAACTGGAGATACTTGAGAAAAAAATTCCTGAAGCTGATATTTCCCGGTTTGTAGCGAATGCGCACCAGGCTTACCGCAACCCCCATGATGGTTCAGCGATGATATGGGATGCCAGCAAACGGCAATTGCAGTTTGCCGGACATGAAAAAGACACAGGCAATCCTGATGGTGGCAAAATATATGTCATTCCCATGATTTGAGCTGGAGTTGCATGTCTGGTTTTGTGGTGCTGGTGGTCCTATTTGCTGCTTTTTTGCATGCAGCATGGAATGCGGCAATAAAAATTGGCACAAACAAATACTTTAATACAGTATTGGTGACCTCTGGCGCCGGTCTGGTTTGTGCAGCAGTCCTGCCCTTTGTGCGGCAACCCGCATTTGAAAGCTGGACATTCATGCTGGCTTCGGTGGTCTTGCAAGTGGCGTATTTTTATTTGCTGGCTGCCGCCTACCGGCATGGCGACATGAGCCAGGCCTACCCTATGATGCGTGGCACTGCACCTTTGCTGGTGGCCCTGGTCAGTGCCAGTGTGATCGGTGAAGCTGTACCCACCTTGCGCTGGCTGGGCTTGGGCATGCTGGTGCTGGGCATACTGGGCTTAAGTCTGTCTGGCCAGACCAGCAATGGGGACAAATCCCAGGCATTGGCAAGCCGTGGTTTTGCCTTGCTGAATGCCTGTTTCATTGCCGGATATACCGTTGTTGATGGCATAGGTGTGCGCAAGTCTGGTGCGCCCGCTGCCTATACCATGTGGATTTTTTTGCTGACTGCATTGGTCTTGCTGGCTATTGTCCTGCTCAGGGACAGGCAGGCATTTTTTGCATACATCAGAGGTAAATATTTTCTTGGTGTGGCAGGTGGCACTGCTTCAGTCGCTTCATACGGGCTGGCATTGTGGGCCATGACCCTGGCACCTGTGGCCGCCATTGCTGCCCTGCGTGAAACCTCGATACTGTTTGCCACCGCGATTGCGGCCTGGGTTTTGCATGAAAAAATCTCAGCCAGGCGGTTGACGGCTATTTTGCTGGCGGTAGCGGGTGCCATCGTCATCCGCTATACCTGACAGACCTACTCTTTGATCGCCTCAACACTGAATGACAAAGTCACTTCATCACTGACAAAGGGGACGTAGCGGCCTACACCATAATCGCTGCGCAGTATTTTGGTGTAACCGTTCGCGCCGCAGGCACGCTTGAGGTAGATGATCATGAAGCGGCAATCAAACTGGGTGATATCTACCGTTACCTTGCGGGTGACATCCTTGATGGTCAGGTCACCCTCCACCTGCACCAGTTTGTCTTCATTAAAGACCAGCTTGTTCGACTGAAAAAAGATTTTTGGGTATTTCTCTGCATTGAAAAAACTGGTTGAACGCAGGATATTATTGAATGTATCTGAACCAGTATTGATGGAGTCTGCCTCTATGGCAATCTGCAGGCTACCGGTCTTGTTCTCCATGTCCAGTTCTATGCTACCGCTATTTCTGTCGAAACGGCCGCGCTGCAGGGACAGGCCCCAGTGCTTGTATTCAAAATTGCTGTATGTGTGTTCCTGATCAACGATGTATTTGTCTGCGGCATATCCGCTCATGCCAGTACAGCACAATATCAGCAGCAGGCATTTTCTGAACATGGCGGTTCCCAGAAAAAAGGCGGTAACAGCTATCATAAGCTGTTACCGCCAGACTTGCCAGTTGAGCTTGGCGTCTTAAGATTTGACGAACTTCAGTGTCATCCTGTCGCTTTCGCCGATTGCTTCATACTGAGCCTTATCTTTTTCCTTGTTGGCATAGGTAGGTGGCAAAGCCCAGACACCATTTTCATGGTCGGCATTGTCTTTAGGGTTGGCATTGACTTCAGATTTTGCAGCCAGTTTGAAGCCCACGCTTTCAGCCAGTTTGATGACATAGCTTTCATGCACATAGCCCGTGCTGGCTTTCTCATCCTGCACCTTGCTGGCTGGCAGACGATGCTCAACCACACCAAATACACCGCCTGGTTTCAGGCTGTCATAGGCATTCTGGAACAGGGCTTTCATCGCTGGTTCGCCATTGCCTATCCAGTTATGGATATTCCTGAAAGTCAGTATCATATCGACGCTGCCCTTGGCCGCATATTCCAGTTTGGCGGGAGGCGCAAACAGACCCAACTGTACTTTGCCATAAATGGCTGGGTTGGCATCCATTTTTTGCTTGAAACTGGCAGCACCCTTGCTGACGGCCGGGTCGCCCAGCGCCGCAATCATCTTGCCATTGTCGCGCAAATACGGTGCCAGAATTTCTGTGTACCAGCCACCACCGGGGGACAGTTCAACCACAGTCATATTTGGTTTGATGCCAAAGAAAGTCAGGGTTTCATACGGATGACGCGCGCCGTCACGTAAGGCATTGGCTGGCGTGCGTTGTTGTCCGGCAATGGCAGCCTTCAAGGCATCATCGGCCAGCACTGCCTGGCTGGATGCCAAACCTGTGATCAGGCTCATGGCGAGCAGAAATTGTTTCATACAAAGTCTCCTGAGGAAAAGTGTTGTGACCGCCACGCCGGATAAACGTTCCATGGCGTAGCAATTGTTCTTCGTGCAGCGCATCATAAGCGGTTTTCAAGAAGCTGCGGTAAATGTCACGGAGATGTAAAAAAGAAAACAGAATACAGGGTATAATCGTGCATGCATTTCTTCTCTAAGTGTTTCATGAAAAAATCTCTCCTCCTGGTATTGCCCCTGTTGTTTCCTGTCCTGTCTTTAGCACAAACACCGGTATTTCGTTGTGAAGTTGATGGCCGTGTGGTCTGGTCAGACAACCCATGCAAAAGCAAGGGCAAGGTAGTGACCATCAAACCCCTGAAAACCCAGCCTGCAAAAAACGATAGCGCACCCAAGCCACAGCCTAAATAAGTTTCCTTTTCAGGAACTTCGCTCATTAGTGATAGTCTCAAGGCAACAATTATTAAGGAGACTATGATGAAAAATCCGATTTCCCGCCGCTACATCCTGGGGGCCTTGCTGGCATTGGCCAGCCTGCCCGCTGCCGCTGACTGGTCAGATGGCTGGTTCAAAGGAAAGGCCGTAGAAGGTTCAGGCAATATCCAGAAACAAGACCGCACCGTCACGGGTTTCTCTGGCATAGACCTGGCTTTGCCCGCCAGACTGGAATTGCGCCAGGGCGATAAAGAAGGTGTACAGGTAGAGACTGACGACAATCTGCAGTCGCTGGTAGAAACTGTGGTTGAGAGTGGTTATCTGAAAATCCGCAATGCCGACAAAAACACCTACCCTAAAACCAGGACCATGAATATCGTGGTGTATTGCAAGAACCTTGAAAAAATCGCTGTCAGTGGTTCAGGCAAGGTCTGGACCGACAAGCTGGCCAGCAAAGAATTGCAGACCAAGATAGGTGGCTCAGGTGATGTACAGATCAAGGCCCTGCAGGCAGATAGCCTGAGTGTGGTCATAGGCGGCAGCGGCAATTTCGTGGCTGCCGGCAATGTCAATGATGTGGCTGGCACTATCGGTGGCTCTGGCGATATCAAGCTGGGCAAACTGGAAGCGCGCAACGTCAAGATCAAGATAGGCGGCTCGGGCACAGCTCAGGTCTGGGCCAGGGACAAACTGGATGTCAGCATAGGCGGCTCCGGTGACGTCAGTTATTATGGCGATCCAAAAATCAGCAAGTCCATAGGTGGTTCTGGCAAAGTAACGCGCAAGGGCGACGTGCCTGGCTAGGCAATGCGGCCCGTAGTCTGCAATCTGCACTTGGATATCGTCCTTGCGGATTACTGGCGCGGGCCTGTAATAATTGGCTTAATAATCGGGTCTGCAATATAAATCAGTACCAGCAACACCGCAATGACAGGCAGGACGGCAATAAAGCCCAGGCCGGCGTAAGCAAGAGCACCGCCGACCGCACCCACTACAAAACCCGCAACCGCAGGTATGAAGCGGCGTATGCGTTCGCGCGCTATAATGTTACCTGATGCGGCATCGACGAGGTCAATCACGATCTGTGTCACATTGCCGGTCATGACCGTGGTAGGTACCAGGCTGGACAGGCTCAGGCGGCTGGTGCCATTCTGCAAGCCCATGGCCAGCGCACCCAGCATGCCGGTGGCGATGGCGGTGTATCCGGGGTTGGCATCCAGGTCAGGCCGCAGCAAAATACCTGTCATGGCAAACGCGAACAGGAACAGGGCTTCCAGCGCCAGCAAGGTTTTTAATACCCTCGTGCTGCCACGTGCGCTCAAAAAGCCGTGTGTCCATTTGGCCACCAAGACACCGGCGATGAAGGCCGGGAATGCCAGGAACTTTAAAGTCATGCCGCTGCCACCATGCACGAACGCTGCACCTATCAGGACAAAGTTGCCCGTGACATGGGCAGTGAATAGCCCGAACAGGGCAATGAAACCCAGGGTATCCACATAGGCAGCGACCAGGGCGAGCAGGGGTGCCATCCACGCATTAAATGCCGGTGCAGGGTTACTCGCTGGTGTTGCAGGAGAGGTGTTGTTGGGCATATTGTTTGTCCGTTTTCAGTAGGGTGACTCAGGCGCTCAGCAAGAGCGTGGCTGCCAGCAACAGGCCACCTGCCAAAGCAAGATGCTCCAGAAACACGGTCAGTATGCGTCTTGCTTCCTTCGCATTTTTCTCGCGCCAGAATGCATGAAACAGCAGCGTTGCCATACCGGTGAAACCAGCCAGGGCAAGCGCTGACCAGCCGCCCAGATAACGCAGCAGGGGTTGCTCGGGAAAGAAGGCTGCTGCCAGCAGGCACAAACCGCCAGCAGTCTGCAAGAACACGGTGCCGCATAATAAAATCACAGGAGCAAAAGGCAGTTGCGCACGGACTTCAGCAAGCCCGTCTTGCCAGTGCAACAATTTGTCAGCGGCACTCCAGGCAAACACACTGGCCAGCATAGCCAGGGCCAGTGTCTGCATCGAAGAGGGCAGTGTCATAGCCAGCACCCACAACCCAGTGCGCCCCAAAAACTTTTTTCATCCGATACCGGTACGGGATTGAGCCAACTGGACGTGTGGCCATGCCCATGAACCTGGCAGGGTTTCGCACAGCAGTTGGCATGCTGTACAGGTTTTTGCAGATGACCGGTTTTGTTTTTTTGCACCAGCGGTTCGCGCCAGTAGCCACCAAAGACATTGGTTGGTGCCCAGTCATTGGCTGCCCGTGGCATCGGTGGTGCGAGGTCAGAAAACACATCGTCACCATGCACGACCTTGCCGCCAACAACGGTCAGGTGCGACACCAGGCTGGCGATGTCCATTTCAGGAATGGCAAACAGATCGGCTGAGGGCACGATGAAGTCCGCCAGTTGTCCGGCCTTGATCTGCCCCTGTCTGCCATCTGCATTGGCAAACCATGCACTGCCTGTGGTCCACAGACGCAAGGCGGTTTCACGGTCCAACAGATTATCTGACTGATACAGCTTAGTACCACCGACGGTCCTGCCAGTGATCATCCATGCCAGGCTGACCCAGGGGTTGTAACTGGCAACGCGGGTGGCATCAGTACCGCCGCCGACTGGAATGCCGGCATCAAGCATGCGCCGCACCGGGGGTGAATGCGCTGCCTTCTGGCTACCATAGCGCTCGATGAAATACTCGCCTTGATAGGCCATGCGGTGCTGTATCGCGATACCGCCACCCAGGGCCCTGACGCGGTCTATGTTTTGCGGGCTGATGGTTTCTGCATGATCAAAGAACCAGTGCAGATTATTGAATGGAATATCGCGGTTCACACGCTCAAAGGTATCGAGTGCCCGGCTGATGGTTTCGTCATAAGTCGCATGCAGGCGGAAAGGCCAACGCTTTTCCACCAGCAGGCGTACTACGCGCTCCAGCTCATCTTCCATGCTATCGACAGGAGTTGGGCGCGGCTCGCGAAAATCTTCAAAGTCAGCCGCTGAAAATACCAGCATTTCACCCGCACCATTGTGACGGTACATCGCATCGCCGGACAGGGGCGGCAGCAAATCACTCCAGGTCTGGAAATCTTCTACTTCCTGCTTAGGTCTCTGGGTAAACAGGTTGTAGGCGATGCGTACAGTCAGCTCGTCTGCCTTCTGCAGTTTTTCTATGATGCGGTAGTCATCCGGGTAATTCTGAAAACCGCCACCCGCATCAATGACTGAGGTAATGCCGAGCCGGTTCAACTCGCGCATGAACAGCCGGGTAGAAATCTCTTGCGCATCCGGGTCCAGTTTGGGTCCCTTTGCCAGGGTTGCATACAGGATCATGGCATTCGGTTTGGCCAGCAAAAGCCCGGTCGGGTTGCCCTGTTTGTCACGCTCGATTTCACCACCCGGCGGACTAGGTGTGTCTTTGGTATAGCCGACTGCACGCAGGGCTGCGCCATTGAGCAGCGCACGGTCATACAGGTGCAGGATAAACACAGGCGTATCAGGTGCGGCAGCATTGATTTCTGCCAGCGTTGGCAACCTTTTTTCTGCGAACTGATGCTCAGTGAAGCCGCCAACCACCCGCACCCATTGTGGGGCCGGGGTACGGGCCACCTGTTCCTTGAGCATACGCATGGCGTCTGCCAGGGAGGGCACGCCATCCCAGCGCAATTCCATGGTGTAGTTCAAGCCTGCCCGTATCAGGTGGGTGTGGCTGTCGTGCAAGCCGGGAATGGCGGCGCGGCCTTTGAGGTCGATGACCTTGGTGTTCGACCCCATGTGACGGCGCACTTCTGCGGCATCACCGACGGCGATGAATTTGCCATCGGTAATCGCTACCGCGTTTGCCTGAGGGTTTTGTTTGTCCAGGGTAGTGAAACGGCCATTCAGGTACAGTGTGTCGGCGATAGCGATCATGATGTCAGTTGTCGTTAAGATTGATCATAGGCTGCATTTCGGGTACTACTCATTGTCACTCATTGTGATTCAATGCGTGACTTTGCGTGCAGCCATTTTGTGTACATGGGTGATTGCATAATCTATGCCAGAACCATAGGCGCCGCTATGTTCAACCACCACGCCTGTCGTGCCTTCGTAGGTATCCTTTTTAGCCCAGTCGCGTTGCAGTTCCAGCAGATACTGCTGCCAGGTCATGGGCACCGCACCTGCCTGTATCATGCGTTGCAAGGCCATGTTATGGGCAGCGGCTGAGGTGCCGCCAGAGGCATCTTCAACGAAATACACTTCATAGCCATCTCGCATGGCTTCCAGCACCGGGAAGGTCAGGCAGACTTCAGTCCACAATGCCGCAAACACCAGTTTTTTGCGGCCAAATTTTTTCAACTCGGCTTTGACTGCTTCATCATCCCAGGTATTCATCGAGGTACGTTCAAAAATCTTGTTGTCTGGCAGCTCGGCCAGCAGTTCAGGCCAGATTTCACCGGAGAAACCGGCAGTCTCTACTGAAGTCAGCACGGTCGGTACCCGGAATACCTTGGCAGACTTGGCCAGGCCTATCACATTGTTTTTCAGCAGTTGGCGGTCTATGCCGCTGGCAACGCCGAAGGTCATTTGCGGCTGATGATCAATCAGGATCAGGCTGTGGTTGGAGGCTGTCAGTAAATCCAGTTTTGGGTTGCTCATGATGTGTACTCCGTTAATTTGAAATGCTGGGTTTTTAGGGGCTTGCTGGTTTGTGTCCAGACATGTGTACTGTAGATTGTTTCCATAATGTGCACTAGATAGTAAAATGTCTTCATTAAGTATCCAGATTGGAAACATTGCATGGACAGACTCGATGCCTTTCGCGCTTTTGCCCTTTCCTGGCAGCATGGCAGCTTTGCTGCGGCTGCACGAGAAATGGATGTGACGCGCTCACAGGTCAGCAAGCTGGTGGCCTCGCTCGAGGCAACTTATAACGTCAAGCTCCTGAACCGTACCAGCCGCGCTTTGTCATTGACCAGCGCAGGTGCAGAACTGCATGAATACGTGCGCTCTATCCTGGCACTGTCAGATGAAGTAAGCCTGGCCCTGACTGAAAGACGTACCCAGGCTGTTGGCAAGCTGGTGGTAAATGCACCCATGAGTTTTGGCACCATCATGCTGGCACCGCGCATGAGTCAGTTTTTGAAACAGCATCCGCGTGTTGAGTTACGCATGGACCTGAACGACCGCATGCTCAATCCCATAGAAATGGGTTTTGACCTGAGCCTGCGCATCGCCCATGTGAGTGATTCCAATCTGGCAGCACGCCGCATCTGTGCCGTTAAACGGTCGCTGTATGCCAGCCCAGCTTATCTGGAGCAGCATGGCATACCCGGAGAGCCAGCACACCTTGCCCAGCACAGGTGCCTGAATTATGGACACAACCTGACCGGGGCGGAATGGCTGCTCAGTGATGGCCGCAGTGAAAAACGCGTACGCGTAGGCGGTGCCCTGTGTTCGAATAATGGCGAGATGCTGACGCAAGCCGCCGCCGATGGTCTGGGCATAATCTTGCAGCCGGATTTCATCACCCAACAATGGGTGGCACGGGGTGAGTTGGTCCAGATACTCGGTGAGTGGCAGGAGGCTCCATTGATCAGCCTGTATGCCCTGTACGTGCCGTCCAGCAGGTTGCCCATGGCGGCCAGGGCCTTCATTGATTTCCTGGTCAGGGAATTCAATGATGAAGCGCTATCTCCATTCGCTTAACGCAAGGGCATGTAGATATTTGTCAGTAAATCTGCGGGTGCAGTATCACGCGGGTTGTTCAGGTATTCTTCAAACGGCGGCGCATCGTCTATCTCTTCACCGGATGCAGGCAGCCAGACGCCAAAGAACCAGCGATACACCGGCTGCATGTCAGAGTAAGGCCCCTTGTAAGTCAGCACGGCATATTTGCCACCGCGCAGCTCTGTCAAAGACAGGGGTTCTTGCAATGCCTGTTCCGGCAAAGGCTGCGGTGCGCTGATGCAGGCTTTTGAGCGCAGCTTGTCTTCTTCCACCGTCATTGCATCATCGTAGTAAATCCCTATCCAGCGGGTATCTTCCCTGAACAATTGCCTTGATGCGGCACAACCGGTGAGAATATCAAAGGTCTTGCTGATGCCCATGTAGTTGCCAAGATTATCTATGCCCAGCAATTGCACCGGGGCTATGCTGGTGATACTGACCGGGAAATGCAGGTCAGCACTGAGTTCATCCGGCAGAGGGAATTGCTGGTGGCTGCCCTCCTTGCGGTAACGCGCCGGTGGTTGCCCATACACAGATGCAAAAATACGGGTGAAAGATTGCAGGTTGGGGTAGCCAGAAAATTCTGCGATTTTATCTATCGCCATGTCGCTGCGCGCCAGCAGGGTGGCGGCTCTTTGCAGGCGCAGGCGCTTGACCGTCGCCACCACGCTCTCGCCATGAATGGCGCGATAGATACGGTGCCAGTGATAAGGCGACATGCAGGCGATGTCGGCCAGCTTGTTCAAATCCAGGTCTTCATCCAGATGCGCATGCAGGTAATTGGTGACGCGGGAAAGACGGCGTTCATAACTGACTTGCAGGGCTGGATTGGTGGACAATGCGGACATGCTGGCCTTGTAAAGAAATGTGGTTGGTGCTTATTTTATACCGATGTAGATCGCCGCTTGTGCAGGTCCCTGATATTCTTCAAAGTCAGTCAGGTAGCTGCGCTGGTATTCTGACTGACCCGAAAAATAAGACCACACCTCACCCCAGCCTTTGATGATGGCAGCAGGCATTTCACCTTCGCAATTGAATACCATATAGCGACCGGCAGCGATGCTGACATTGGCCAGCTCTGCTGAAGCCGCCATGACCGCGACACCGGCTGTTACGTTAAACCAGCCATTCGCATCACTTTCATAATTTGAATACACGCCATAGATTTTTCCATCGCCGGTTTTGGCTGGCAAGGTCTCTGGCAAATTTCTGGCAAAGAATTGGCCCCACAGGGGTCCTATCTTGCCGGTGGCATTATCAGCTTCATCGGCATTGCGGGTGCGTACTTGCAGGCCACTGATCTGGAAGCCACTTATTTCCACAACTTTTTCCACAACTTTATCGGTGATTTTTGTTTGCATGGTTTTTCCTGCTCCTTGTTAGCGGGTCTTATTTGTTGAGCGGTTGACGTATGATGGTCTTCCAGTTTGCCGGTGCGGCCTTACGTATGTCACTCAGGTAAATCTCATGATGCTTGCCTGTCAGCTTGCCGTTGGTATTGATGTACTGATGCAGGCGGTCTATAGTCGGCCCTTCTTCGCTAAAAGGGCCTTTGTGCAGGATTTGTGCGCAATGCCCTTCATTGAAACTTTCAAAACGTAAATTCTGCAATGCTGGCAGAGTTTTTTTCTTGTCTGCTGCAACGATGGCGGCTGCTACCATCTCTGCGCTGATAAATCCGGGCTGCATGATCATCATGGTCCATTGCCATTCGCTTTTGCGGTCCGCCACAAAAGCTGCCATGTCCTCGGCCCACCACAGGCCTTCCAGCGGCATGACGGCATAATCAATTGCCGCGCTGCTCTTTCTGACCATGAACTTCAGGGTGTAAGCTACTGTGAACAGGGCTTCCACAGCTGCCGCATAATGACTGGATGAATTTGGATCACCCTGGCCATCTATCATGAGAAAATGAAAGTCAGGCACATCCACTTCAGCCACCGCAGTGGCAGATGCCTGATATACAGATTTAAATTGCTTCTTCAAATCCAGCTTATCCATGATTAAGAAATGCACTAGTCAGCGAGGTGCTCACCTTAACATGAAGGGATTTGACAAATCTTGCGGACTTGCATTGTCAGGTCTGGAAAAGGAAGAGTGATGAATGACAATGTGAAGATACGCTGCGCTACGGAAGCCGACATCATCGCCATGCAGGCCCTGATCGCCCGCTCGGCAATACAGCTTAGCGCATCCTTTTATACGCCTGAGCAGGCGCAGGCCTTGCTCACGCATGTGTTTGGTGTCGATAGCCAGCTCATCCATGACCAGACTTATTTTGTCATCGAAGAGCAGGGCAGCATGCTGGCTTGCGGTGGCTGGAGCAAGCGCAAGACCCTGTTTGGCGGTGACCAGGCCAAGCAGGGTGTGGATAACTTGCTTGATCCGGCGACCGATGCTGCACGCATACGGGCTTTTTTTGTCGAGCCCAAGGCAGCGCGCCGTGGCCTGGGCAGTCTTTTGCTCGAACATTGCAGCACCCAGGCACAGGCGGCGGGATTCAGGGTATTGGAGCTTGCCGCCACCATGCCGGGTGAACCGCTTTACCTGGCTTGTGGTTTTACTGTATTTGAGCGCTTCAATCTGGATTTGCCTGGCGGCGTAGTTGCACCATTAAGTCGCATGCGCAAGCAACTGTTTTAGCTTACTTGCCATTGGGAAATTAAAATGGCCTGTAGAAAAGTATATTGTGAAATAGCTATTGAATTTCCGGTGCAATCCCATACATGGTGCACTACTCGCACAATGGACAGATGATACTGTGTTCTCCCAGAGACAAATAGCTGGTTTTCAAGCGACCGGCACATGCAATCAAAGTGGCAATTTATGCCAGCCTGTTGTATCTTGTTGCACACATAGATTTTTCTGAAGAGGTAATTCGCGTGAAAGGTATCCTGAAGTTTCTGGCTGCTGCCAAGCTGGTCGAGTTATCTGATGAAGAAAAATTGAAATTGCATGGTGTGGCGCCGGGCGACGAACTCCTGATAAACCAGGCTGCCAGCGAATTTACCGATGAAACTGCGGGCACCAATCCGCCGCCGTTGCCGGACACCAGTGACGCTGGTACTTCCTTGGCTCCACCCATCAATCCACCCATCGCCTACGCGGCGGCTGATGTCGCCGGTGGTAAATCTTTTGAAGATATCTTCAAAAGCGCCCAGATACCAGATTCCCCTTTCCCGGCTGAACGCCTGCTCAGGCTGCTTGACGGCTTGCGCGCCATGGATGAAGCCACCCGCAAGGCAGCAGTGCATGCCATGGATGCGGCTGACGATAACTGGACTATCGACGATTCCATCATTGATGCGCAAAGAAAAATCGCCGCACTGGAAGACTATCAAAAAGCACTTGAATCGCAGCTCACCGCCAACCAGCAGCAGGTGATTGCTGAAGTCGCTGATTTGAAGGCGGCAGAAGAAAGAGCCGTTACAGAAATCCGCAAGCAGATCGCTGAAATGGAAAGACTGCTGGCACGCGAGATACAAAAAACCGCAGAACAGATCACCAATCTGGAAGGTGGTCAAAAAGCTGCGCAGGAAAACTGTGAGCGCGAAGTGAAGCGCCTGCAGGCAGAAGTAGAAAGATTGCGCGAAATCCCTGCGCAATTTTCACACTGAGTTCAGAACAATCCAGACCGAACTTACACCGACCTCACACTGACTAACAACACATCATCAAGGAATGACCATGGCTACAGCTAGCCCTCTTGCTAAAGGACTTATTGCAGTGATTATCCTAGGAGCCGCAGGCTCTGCGGCCTGGAATCTGGCACTCAAGGACTGGTGGGCCAACCGGGCTGATGCAAAATCCGGTACGACAATTTCCGCCAGTGCACCTGCAAGCGGCAAAGCCAATGGCGTGACGCCTTCTGGCAAGCCTGCTCCTGCGCCAGTATCGGGCAGCGGGCCACTCGGTTCTAGTGGCAATCCCTTGAAGGTCAGTATCGTCAGCTTCCATGGTTATGCACCTGCGCTGGTTGCCAATGGCAACAGCCTGACTACCCAGCCCAATTCTGTATATGCAGCCAAGGGCGTGAATATGCAATTCGTCATTCAGGATGACATCCCGGCGCTGGCAACCGTGTTTGAGTCTGGCGCTGCGCAATGCGCGTGGCGTACGTCTGACTCCTGGGCGCAGGAACAACCTAATCTGCGCAATGCGGGTCTGGATGCGCGTGCCGTGATGGTGGTTGATAATACCCAGGGTGCCGATGCTGTCATCGCCAAAGACGGTGGCATACGCACTATTGAAGACCTCGCTGGTCATTCGGTCGCCGTACTGCAGTTCACTCCTTCGCATGGCATGCTGATTGATGCGATAGAAAATTCTTCGATGACTGCGCGCAAGAAAGAAAGCGTCAAGTTTGTCTTCATCAATGCTGATGAGGGTACTGCGGGTGTACGCGCTGCACTGGAATCCGGCAACGTCGATGCCGCCGCGCTGTGGGACCCTGATTTGTCACTGGCACTGCGCAATGTCAAAGGTGGCCATGTCGTGTATTCGACCAAGACTGCTACCAACCTGATTTTTGACATCATGGTGTGTGACAGCCGCGTACTGGCAAAAGAAGAAAACATCCCTGTCATCCAGAAATTTGTGGAAGGCTGGATGGAAGGCGTGACACAGGCAAGAGCAAAACCTGACAATGCCGTCGATGCCCTGGTGAATACGGAAGAATTTTTTAAACTGTTGGCCAAGCAGGAAGGCAAGCCTTTCATCAAGTCCCTGTTCAACAACCTGGTATGGACAGGCCTGGAAGACAATGCCCGTATCCTGGGCCTGGTTGGCGGCACCAATCACTATGACCGCGTATACCGTCGTTTTGATGGCATCTACCGTGCTGCAGGTGCATTGGCGAATCCAAAATCGCCCGTCGTCAATCCACAAGAGAGTTTTGACTACCGCTTCATCAAAGCCATGCTGGCCAAGAATACGGCAGTGGAAACAGCAGCAGCCAAACCGCAATACCAGTTTACAGAGACTGCGCAAAAAGTGGCTACTCAACAGGCCGCCAGCGTCACCAAGCCAGTCACCGTCGGTTTTGCTACCGGCAGTGCCGAACTGACGAAGAAAGCCCAGCGCGTCGTTGATACAGAAATGGTGCCCTTCATAGAAAACAATGGCAGCGCCTATTTTGAAGTCAGCGGTAACAGCGACGGTGTTGGTGCACGTGACTCCAACCTGCGTCTGTCGCAAGCCCGTGCTGCGGCCGTGGTGAAGTATTTGAATGAGCAATGGGAATTCCCTAAAGCACGTTTCAAGATCGTTGGTAATGGCCCGGATAAACCTTTGTGTAATGAAGGCAATCCGGCAGCGGATGGCCTGGCACTGGAAGATTGCCGCGCCCTGAACCGTACAACCCGCATCGGCGTATTCGCACGTTAAGCATCATGACGACATTCTGGAATCCCTATGCCGTCATGTCGCCTGGCTTGCGGCGTCAGCTCGGCATAGCATCAGTGGCCACGGTACTGGTACTGTGGGCAGTCATTGCTGCATCAGGCATGGTCAGCCCGACCAGGCTGCCATCGCCCTGGGCCGTGGCACAAGCCATGCTCTACCTGTCATGGAATGAGGGTAACAGCATGTTGTTCAATGCCACCCTGTGGTCGGCTGGGAGGGTATTGGCCGCTGGCCTGCTGGTCATCGCCATAGGCATACCAGTGGGTGTCGTGATGGGTGCAGCACCGCGTTTAAATGCCTTGCTGTCGCCACTGATCGATCCTTTCCGTTCTGCGCCTGTGGTTGCCTTGCTGCCCATTCTCGTCATGTGGCTGGGCATAGGTGAGGTCATGAAGATCGCCTTCCTGTTCATCGGTGCCGTGGTGTACCTGGTGCCCATGGTGCGCGATGCCATACAGGCCGTGCCACAAAGCTATTACATCAGCGCCCGTGACCTCGGTGCCACACCGTGGGAATGCATACAAAAAGCCGTATTGCCCATGGCCATGCCGCGTATTGCTGACGCTGTCGTCGTCAGTATCTCGGTCATGTGGACTTATATTACCGTCGCTGAATACGTCAATGCCCGCGAAGGCCTGGGCCAACTGATACAGAACGCGCGCCGCTTCAGCGCCATGGATCAGGTGTTTGCCGGCATCATCGTCATCATCGCGTTGGCACTGGTGACTTACCAGTTGATGCGCCTGTTGAAAAGAAAACTCTATCCATGGGAAACTTCGCAGTGAATATGGATACCAAGACTGATACTATGGCAGACACCAGCCCTGCAAGCACAATGACGACCAGCACAATGACGACCAGCACCGACATCAGCCTGCAACTCAATGAAATCGTGCAGGAATATGCCAATGCAGATGGCCCTGTGACCCGTGTGATTGATGGCATCAGCCTGTCTTTCGACAAGCCCACCATCAATATGTTGCTGGGCCCCTCAGGCTGCGGCAAAAGTACCTTGCTGCACATGATGGGTGGGGTGCGTCCTTTTGGTGTGCAGTCACCCACATCTGGTTCCGTGCATATCAATGGCGAAGCATGTGACGGGCCGCATGATGATGCCGTCATGGTATTCCAGCGCTACGCCAACCGGCCAGACCTGACTGTTTATGAAAATGTCGCGTTCCCGTTTCGCCTCGGTTTGTGGAAGAAAAAATTTCCCGAAGCTGAATGGAAAAAGCGGGTAGATGACATGCTCGAAGCCGTCGGCCTGGCAGATAAAAAAAACCTGTCGTCTGCACAATTATCCGGCGGCCAAAACCAGCGCGTGGCACTGGCGCGGGCGCTGGTATTGCGACCACGTATCCTGCTCATGGATGAGCCTTTCGGCGCACTCGATGCACAAACCCGTGAAGAAATGCAGCAACTGCTGATTACCCTGCACAAGACCAGCCCCTGCCTGATCGTCTTCGTTACGCATGATGTGACTGAGGCCTTGTTGCTGGGTGACCGTGTCATCGTGCTTTCTACCCAGCCCGCCAAGATTGCTGACGACTTTGAAATTACCGAGAGCCGCCCGCGTTCAGCCGTATGGCAGCGTTCTACCGAAGCAGTCAACATGCAGGAACGTGTACTGACACAACTACACAAACTCAGTCCCGGACGCGGTACGCTCAGAGTCACCATTTGAAATAAAGAATTGAAATAAAGAATTGAAATAAAAACGTGCAGATCAAACAAGTTTCATACGTTAAGGAAATGCTGTACAGCCAGGGCAATGTGTTTGCCGTGCTGGGCACGGTCGCCGCCAGCGTCTTGATATCCATACCTTACGGCTTCAATGCCGCGCTGATACCCCTAATAGGTCTGGTGGCCGGGGAAACCATCGCTGCCATGTTTATCCCGTATTCAGAAAATTTTCGCGCCACCGTCGACAAGAAATACCGCGAGCAGGAGAGGGCCGCTTCCAGACAGCACTTCCTAGAAGAAATCCACAAACGCGAAGGCATCGCCTTCAAGGTATTTGGTTCCATGGATGCTTATCAACGCATGCTGCAGCATGTTGCTTCACTTTACCAATATGCCAGCGACAGCCGCACCAGTTTGTCCATGAATGATGTGGAAAAACTTGATGATGCTACGCTAGATTACCTGAGCATGTGGCTGGCGTTGACGGTCATAGAAGAGCGGGCCAATTCCGTCAACATGAAAGAAGTGGAAACACGTCTGGAACGCATCGATCAGGATTTACAGGATATCAAACCGGGCATGGACCAGTTGCAATTGCAAAAAGCGCGTAATGATTATCTTTCGCTCATCACACGCCAGCGCCGCATGCTGAGTCGCAAGGCGGCGATAGAAGCCGCCATCATTTCCATGCCCGACCAGATGGATGAGATTTACCAGACCATCATGACCGCGCCGACTTCATCCGACGTTGATTCCAAACTCGCAGAATCGATAGCCAAGCTGGGGCTGGAAGAAGACCTGGAGGCGGAACTCGAAGGCGCCTTGCGCGATACCATGCCGGTGATTTCGCAAGAGCTGGAAAACCGCAAGCAAAGCCGCATTGCAGCTGGGGTAAAAGTACAGCCGCAGGCACAGAAAAATACGCAGTAAAAAATATTCAGTAAACACTGGAAAGCGAAGATCATGGAATACAGCATCATCACGCAGGAAGATTTACAGGGCCTGGCAGATTTCGAGCTGGCACAGGCTAGGGTAAAAAATGCGCTGAATCTCGCTGGCGCAGAAGGTGCGGTAGGCTTGCTGCGTTTCTTTGCCCGTTATACCAGCTGGAATGGTTTCTTTGGTTCCGGCGTGGCTTCATTGTCCGGCAAGATAGGCCGCTCGCGCACCATGTTTGTCGATCAGACCGTGGCAGAACGCTTGCTGAATGACCGCAGTGTTTTTATCGCGAGTTTTTTCTTTGATGCTGCACGTGATGAATTCGATGACCGCGATACCGAATACCGCGATACCCACCGTTGCCTGGCGCAGGCAACCCTGGCTGGCTTATTGCGTTATGCACGTCAGCAAGGCTATGCCGCTTCCACTGCGGAGCTGAATAAAATGCTCAACGAACCCGCCTGGTTAAAGACCCTGAATGCCAAGGTTGCGCAGGGTTATGGCAACGGCAGTGAAGACAGCAGGGACGCCATCATGGCAGCGATAGGCTACCATCTGGGCTCAGAAATTCTGGCTGACCGCGAGTTCTCCATGATAGATGAATACCTGCGCAAGGAACAAAAAGAAGTCACCCGTTTCCTGAAAAAGGCCAAGCAGGAAATCGCCGGTCAAAACCATCCATGTTATCAATGGTTGCAGATACATAGTGGTCATGGCGGCGCAGCCGAGGCTGACCATTTTGCATGGGCCACCAAAGGTGCCGAACTGGCCTTTACTTATAGCCCCAAAAAAGAACATGCAGCCATGCGTGCCAGCCTGGATCATGGCTTCCAGACTTTTGCCAAGCATCACAAAACTTTTTTCGAAGCGATAGTTCGATAACACTATCAACTCATATTCAACTTATAGTCAATTCAGGTCATTTATTTACCTAAAAGAGGATCAACATGTCTGACAGTAATTTCATCGCCCGCTTATCCAATCTTTGGTCAGGCTTCGTCTCATTGTGGATTACCGATGTGGAAAAACGCCACCCGGAAATCGCCTACCAGAATTCCATCGATTCCATGATCAGCAAGTACACCAAACTCAAGGCCGCGACTGCAGCCATCATACGCCGCAGGCAGGATGTAGAAGCGCGCCTGAAGGCGGAGCAGGCAGAACTGGCATCCATCACTGCCGATCTGGAAGGTGCAATCGCCACCAACCAGGATGATCTGGCAGTCGTGCTGATACAAAAGAAAAATGCCCTCGATGCCAGCGTCGCTGCTCTGCAGGAAGACATGAAAATCGCCCAGACCGATGCAGACGATGCCAAGGATTCGCTGCTGCAAGTCAAAGGTGAGATCGATAAACTCAAGGCAGAAAAAGACCGCATGCTGGCGCAAATGCACAGTGCACAAGCTCGGGTGTCGATACAGAACCAGCTCGAAGGCCTGTCTGTCGATGCCGAAGTCAAGGCGCTCAGCAATGTGCGTGACCATATCAAGAACACCGTGGCTGAAGCCAACCTGGGTCAGGAATTGCGCAGCTCTGATCTCGACGTACGTTTGGCCAAACTGCGCCAGAGCAGTGGTGCAGTGACAGCCAAGCAGCAACTCGAAGACATGAAAAAAGCCCGTGCTGGCCAGGCAGAAGCGAACAGCGGGGGCAAGACCATGTAATTGGTTTTGGCAAGGCTTGTCCACATCCGGCAACACCAGTGAATAATTAAAGCGAAGAGACAGAGCAAACATCCATGAGCGAAACTGGCACTAGCAAGCGCACGCTGCCCGTCTGGGCAGAACAGCTGAGACAGAAATATCTGGCAGGCGAAGCCTCGGTCTTCGTCTTGTATGGCAATGTCTTTGACCGCTATCTGGTCGATGGCGTCGCCCATGGCATGACTGAGTTCCTGTCCCAGGTCCTGCTGAAGGAAAACAAGAACCGCATCATGGAAATCAGCCTTGACCGTGGCGTACGTTTCCTGCAAGGCGCAACGACAGAAGAGAAAGAAGTCTTGTACGGCTATCTGGCTGACAAGGGTTTGCCGGGCATCTTTGAATCGGTAGAACGCCGCATGCGTGAACATGCGTCGAATGCCGTGATCTTCCCTTATGCGGGCACGATCTTCCCGAATGGCGATCCGCAAATGATGTCGCTGGAAGACCGCATCGCCTTCACCACCCTGCATCGCTGGTCACTCGATGACGCGCTGGCGCAAAAAGACAATGTCGTTATTCTGCTGTGTGAATCGCTGGCCGAGATCAATCAGGCCATCATGTCCAATCCCAAGGTGGCGGCAGTAGAAGTGCCGATACCGCAAGAAGCTGAACGTGAAATAGCAGTCAGGCATTACGCCCCCAGGATGGAAGAGCAGCAAGTCAAATTGCTGGCCAAGCAAACTGCGGGTCTGCGCGTGATACAACTGAGCAGCATCGTCGCGGCAGAAGGCCCGCAAGGTTTGCGTGAAGCAGAACGCACCAAGCTCATCGCCAGTCTTTTGCAAGGCCAGGCCAATGCAGAAGACCGTGCCGCAAAACTATCCGCCATCACGGCTGGCATGACACCGGAAGAAATCGCCCATTTGATAGACCCGGGCAAGACCCTGGCTGTAGATGTCGATGTCGACCCCTATTCCGAAATGATGGAAATAGTACGCAAGCGCAAGCGTGAACTGATAGAAAAAGAATGCGCTGGCCTCATCGAATTCATCGAACCCAAGCATGATCTCAGCGCCGTAGGTGGTAATGAAAACATCAAGACAGAGTTGATGGAAATTGCCAAGGCCATTAAGTCCGGCGACAAGGCAAGATCACCCATGGGTTTGCTGGCAGTGGGGGCGATGGGTGCGGGCAAGACTTTTGTCATCAAGGCTTTCTTGAAAGAGGCTGGCTTGTCAGGCGTAAGCCTGAAAAATTTCCGTTCGAAATGGGTGGGCTCGACAGAGGCCAATCTTGAGCGTGTGCTGAACGCAGTCAAGGCCATGGGCCCTATCGCCGTGGTCATTGATGAAGGCGACCGCAGCTTTGGCAAGCAGGGCGATGACTCTGACGGCGGCACCAGCTCACGTGTGATTGCGCGCCTCAAGGAGTTCATGTCTGATACCGAGAACCGTGGCAAGGTCTTGTTCATCCTCATGACCAACCGCCCGGACAAGCTTGATACCGACATCAAACGCCCCGGCCGCCTGGACAGGAAAATCCCTTTCTTTTACGCCGACACTGCCACTGAACGCGCCGACATCGTCAAGGCGATACTCAGTCGTTACGACGTCAAATGTTCGATAGACTGGGCCAATACCTTGCCGGTGTTTGACGTCTTGCGCGGTTATTCGAATGCCGATCTGGAAGCAGTAGCCTTGCTGGCGCTGGAATTTGCCAAGCGTGGCGATGGTGAAATTACGTCGGCCATCTTTGAGATGGCAGTGGCCGACTTCATGCCACCGCAAGAAACACAAATGATCGCCTTCATGGAAATGCTGGCCGTGTTTGAAACTTCACGCCGCTCCATGTTGCCTGACCGCTTCAAGAATATGACACCGCAGGAAGTGCAGCAGCAATTGCAAGTCCTGCGCAACGCTATTTAAATTTTATCCATATCCAGGAGAAAACCATGTTTCCATTTTTCGCACCGCAATCCCTGAGTGATAGCGCCATTATCGCAGCCAGCAAAATCATGTTGCAGGTCGCAAGAACAGATGGCATCCATCCAGCAGAAGTTGCCTTGATCAAGAGTTTTTATGAAGGCAGCATCAGTGCGGCAAGCCACCCTTCTTTCGATGAAGTATTGGCCGCATCTGCAGATTACACACTGGCAGCTACAGATTTTTCCAATGAGCAAGAACGTGAAATGGTCGTGGCATTGAGTGTCATGACAGGCTTTGCCGATGGTACATTCAGTGATGCTGAAACAGCGACAGTGCGCGCCATTGCTGCCAGTTTGAATGTTGTACCCGCTCGTTTTGATGAAATCAATGAAGCCATCAAAGACCACATGCTGGCACAATTATCCCATTTGCCGGATGCCGGATCAGTGGCTGTAGTGGCAAAAGAATTGGGCTGATTATTTTTTTGTATCGCATGCCTGCTGTTGCATTCTGCGTTTAAAGTCCCTCCACAGAAAGCTTGGAATGGTGATGGGTATTCGTAGCAATTTCATTGCCTTCAATTGATCGAAGCCCATCTCCATGCACAAAACTGAGGGCTGGATGTATGAGCTTACACCCGAAGTAAGCGCATAGGCGTAAACGCAAAAAGCCCACCAAAGGTGGGCATTCCATTCATTCCGGCAAACTGACAACAACCCATGCTATCTGCATGGTGTCATTGATTGGTGTATCACCCGTGCTATCTGCGCGGTGTAATGTGGGGGTGTTTGCCTGTTCCTGCTGGTCCGCTATAGTTCGGTCCATGACAGGATTTACCACGAATGAGATCCTTCAACACTTCACTACACCATTTCCCGGTTCGCATATACATAGACATGCAAATCCAGCCGGTGAGAATGAAGGCGCTTTGGAGTAGGCTGAGCTTACTCTGCGGTCTTGTTCACAGGATGCACTATGCATCCTTTAACGACAATACCATTTTCTCTTGATCCATGCTATCTGCGTGGTACCAAGAGCCGGTAAGTATCATTCTGCGCATCAGCATTTTGTACGAGACATGAACACTGACAGATGAAGGGTGTCGCCATGCGATTGACTAATTCCCAGCAACCCATGCTATCTGCGTGGTGTCACTGGCCGGTATTACTAAATTAGTCAAAAGCGCTGCGACCGGGCAAATTGAATTCACCCGACAAGGTCAATAAAGACCTTGGTCTGATATTAGGACAGAACCTGGATGTTGCTGGCTTTGTCGCCTTTAGGACCGGCTGTGCGCTCGAAAGACACACGCTGGTTTTCGCTCAGGCTTTTGAAGCCGCTGGACTGTATGTCCTGGAAGTGGGCGAACAAATCTGCACCACCTGCATCAGGAGCGATAAAGCCGAAGCCCTTGGCATCGTTGAACCATTTAACTATACCTGTTTGAGTACTCATGTTTTTTTCCTTTTGATAAAACCATAGGCAAAATTGCCCGATATGGACTTGTAAGCAAGTGATAAAACCAGTGGAAAAAAGACAGAACAGCCAGAGAGATAAAGCTATGCGGAATTGGGACCAACAAATTAAGGACTTGATGCAAGTACAGGACGGAATATACACGTTTACTTTAAAAGTGCCTAATTTTTTTTAAAAATATTTTTGATGGGCAGTGAATAGCGGCAACTAATTGCTTTGCCATTACAGCTTGAATAAAGCAGCCTCTGCAGGAGCTTGTGTCTCAGAAATTGACTCATCTTCACAGGAAAACAAATGCTCAAAACATGCAATGTAACAATTGATTTTCTTGCTTGACAAGGCGCAATGTGAACCCGATTATCTGGTGTGAAAGACAAGATATTTTGCAGTTCCCCAACGCGAAAAATGAGTTGCTGATCATTCTTTCGTGAGACCAACCGCACATTTTAAAGGCGTCAGGCAATGAAACATTATTTTGAATACCAGGATTCCAAGTCTTACAAGTTTTGGCAGATTGAAATTGAAGCGAATACCCTGAATGTGAAGTACGGCAAGATAGGTACCACAGGTCAGGAAAAAATCAGCAGCTTCGATACGCCAGAAAAAGCGCAAAAGGAAATGGAAAAGCTGATCAGTGAAAAAACCAAAAAAGGCTATGTAGAAAAAACCGGTGCCAGCGCCAAGAAAGTAGCGCGACGTATAGGCGTAAGTTACGACGAAGCTGAAGAAGGCAAGACCTTGCTGGAAAAAGTCACCGCTTTTCTGGACAGTAGCCAGGCAACAGATGTTGAGTCACTGGTGATCGCCGCCTGGGAAGAAGCATATGAAGAAGGGCCGCAAGCATCCCTGGACTTGCTGATCGCCAATCCAGGCAAACTGCCGCAATTGAAAGAGTTGTTTGTCGGTGACATGGATTCTGAAGAGTGCGAAATCTCCTGGATCACCCAGGCCGATTACACTCAACTGTTTGCAGCCTTTCCCGCGCTGGAACGCTTGCACATCAAGGGTTCGAAAGACCTGGTCTTATCTTCCCAGCCGCTAAAGCATGAGCATCTCAAAGCATTGACCATAGAATGTGGTGGCCTGCCCAAAGAGGTCATAGAAAAAATTGCGACTGCCCACTTGCCCAATCTCGAATACCTGCAACTGTATATCGGTGTCGATGAATATGGCTTTGATGGCAAGCTTGATGATTTGCGTCCTTTCATGCAAAAAGACCTGTTCCCCAAACTGAAACACCTGGGCCTGGTAGATAGTGAAATCGCCAATGAGATTGCAGCTGAGATAGCACAGGCATCCGTGCTGGAGCAACTGGAAACCCTGGACTTGTCCATGGGCACACTTAGTGACGAAGGTGGTCGCGCCTTGCTGGACAGCAGCAAGATAGCCGGGCTTAAAAAACTGGACTTGCACTATCATTATTTGTCGAATGACATGATCAAGGAATTCAAAAAATTGTCTATTCTGGTGGATGTCACTGACCAGCAAGACACTGAAGATGAATGGCGTTATCCTGCGGTCACAGAATAAGACAGATGCAACAGAAATCCCGTTTTGTACTGTTAGGCAATCCTGAAAACCGCCGCGTGCATTTTTTTCAGGAAGCATTGCAACAAGCAGGGCAGGATACTGCCCTGGTCATCCCCTACCTGAGCATTTTGAATGGTGAGTGCAAACTGCCTGATGTACTCAGGGATGGCGACACGGTAAGGATTGAATCACCCGGTGAAAATTTTGCTGTGGAAAAGAAAATACTCGCCCTTGGTGGTCTGGAAAATGCCAGCGGGCTGGAAGATGAACGTGGCAGGATTTATCATCCGCGACTATGGTTCCGGGGATTTTCTCAATTGATGGAAACAATAGCACAGCAGATAGCGGGGCTGAACTGCTTCAATCACCCTGATGATATCGTCAGCATGTTTAACAAGCCCGTGTGCAAGCAAATATTGGCTGACCATACGCTACCCAGTCTGCCAGTATTTTCCAGCTACGATGAATTTTTCGCTTACGCAGAAACGCAGGCGTACAGCCGCTTTTTTATCAAACTGAATTCCAGCTCTTCTGCATCGGGCATCGTCGCTTATGAATACAATAAAAGAAACGGTAAAGAACAGGCTTACTCTACGGTAGAGATCGTGCATGGTATTGATGGTGACCGTTATTACAATTCGCTGAAAATAAAAAAATATACTGCGCGAAACAAGATACAGAACATTCTCGATTTCTTGTTCGCCCAGGGTGCCATGGTAGAAAGCTGGATGCCCAAGGCAAAGCATGAAGACAGTTCTTACGATCTGCGGGTAGTGGGCATAGCAGGTCAGCGCAGGCATGCAATTGCCAGACTCAGTCGCGGCCCCATGACCAATCTGCATCTGGGTAACCAGCGCTGCGCTGTCGATGAGCTGGAATTGTCGTCATCGACCTGGCAAGAGATCGATACCCTGGTGGAAAAAACCATGCATGCATTTCCGCGCTCGCTATATGCCGGACTGGATATCCTGTTACCCAGAAATGATACATCCCCCGTGCTGCTGGAAGCCAATGCCTTTGGCGATTTGCTGCCTAATTTGCTGCACAATGGCGAGAATACCTACCTGGCAGAAATCAATGCAGTGCTGGAAAGACAGAGGCTGGCCTATGCTTAGTGCAAACAAAGCCAGCCTGCTGTTTGATATCGACAATACCCTGGTAGACAGGGACGCGGCCTTCAATGCTTATATACAGAATTTCATCAGCAGGAATCAGGCTGCATTTTCTGGTGAAGATATGTCGCTGCTACAAGCAGAAATGATTGCACTGGACTGCCATGGCAGAAAAGACCGTAAACTCTTTTGCCAGGAATTACTGCAGCGTTTCCCAAGACTTCCTTACACCGCAGAAAGCTTGTGGGAAGATCATATGTCACTGCCAGATTTTGTGAAGCCAGATAGTGTGCTTAGTGAGATGCTGGAACGTTTGTCTCTTGATTACCAGCTCATGATTATTTCCAATGGTTCAGCACATGTGCAGCGTCGCAAATTACAGAGTGCAGGTCTGACAGATTATTTTGAGCATATCTTTATTTCTGCTGAGGTGGGTTATGCCAAACCTGATACTCGCTTGTTTTCACATGCTTTGAGTTACGCTTACCATGCCAGTGTAGTCATGATAGGGGACGACTACATCAATGATATGCAGCCAGCCATGGCCATGCAATTAAAAACAGTTTTCGTCAGCCCTGAAAACGAAACCGTGGCAGTCAGACCAGACCGTGTGTTATCAGGTATCCATGACCTTGAGGAGGCTCTGGCATGCATGATATGAACCAGATAGTGGGCAAGAGCAATGTCCTCATCATTACGCTTGATACCCTGCGCTATGACGTCGCACAACAAGAGCTTGCGACAGGTCGCACCCCTTTTCTTGCCAGTATATTGCCTGCGGGCTGGGAAGAGCGCCATGCACCCGGTTCTTTTACCTACGCATCGCACTGTGCTTTTTTTGCTGGTTTTCTCCCCACACCTGCCAGGCCGGGCGTGCATGAGCGTTTATTTTCATTGAAGTTCGCGGGCAGTGAAACCACGGGTACATCCAGCTATTGTTTCGATACGCCAGACATAGTCAGCGGCTTTGCTGACATCGGTTACCGCACTATCTGCATAGGCGGAGTCGGCTTTTTCAAAAAACAAAATCCCTTGTCCTGTGTCCTGCCCAATCTGTTTCAGGAAAGTTACTGGCAGCCAGAGTTTGGTGTGACCGATCCTGAATCAACCAGGCATCAAGTTGAATTTTCCATAGAGTTGCTGGAACAAAAACCTGATCAAAAAGTTTTTTTATTTATGAATTTATCTGCACTACACCAACCCAATTGTCATTACCTGCCCGGTTCAGTTGGCGACAGCCTGGCCAGTCATGCTGCGGCATTGCGTTATATAGACAGCCAGTTACCTCCCTTGTTTCAAGCGCTCAATCAGATGGGTGATACCTTTGTGATTATCAGTTCTGATCACGGCACAACCTACGGTGAAGACGGTTATACAGGGCATAGGCTGGGGCATGAAAAAGTCTGGATTATTCCCTATGCAGATTTTCATTTGAGGCGAGGGAGCCTGGCATGACAGAGATAGCTCATACATTTCGTCGTTATCTGGAAGAAACCAACCGTTTTCAAAGTTATCTGTATTCATACCCGCACAAGACTGCGTACAGGACGTTTGAAGAAAAACTGGATTTGAAAACATTGTGGGCAACAGAGAAAAAGCATGCGCTGTATCTCTACACGCATATTCCTTTTTGCCGCATGAAATGCTCATTCTGTAATTTGTTTACGGTGTCGCATCCCAAGGAAGATCTGGTTAATCTATACCTTAAAAAGATACAGCTGGAAGCTGAAGTCGTAAGGGATAGCCTGGGTGATTTCAACTTTGCCGGTTATGCCATCGGTGGTGGTACACCCAGTCATCTGGACATCAGCCAACTTGAGCAATTGTTTACTATTTACATCGATACCCTGGGCCTAGACTTGAAAAACACACCAGGTTCCTTTGAGATTTCACCTGATACCATCAATGATGAAAAGCTGACTTTTCTGTCGCAACATGGTGTGCAAAGACTCAGCATAGGCATACAAAGTTTTATCGAAGCTGAAGCGCGTTCGGTAGGGCGGGTGCAGCCAGAAACCGTGATGGAACCGCTGCTAGAGAAAATCAGCAGCTACCAGTTCCCGGTATTTAATCTTGATTTGATTTATGGCATCCCAGGGCAAACGGTGGAAACCTGGCTGGCATCGCTGCAAAAAGCAGTGCAGTTTCAACCGACGGAAATCTTCCTGTACCCCTTGTATGTGCGCCCCCTGACTTCGCTATTCAAGAAGCATATCAGCATACAAAACCAAGACATACGCAGCACGCTATACCGCATAGGGCGTGACTTTTTGCAGGCCAACGGTTACGCGCAGGATTCCATGCGCCTGTTTCGCAAGCAGGTAGCTGGTTTGCGTGAAAGTTCAGAATATTCATGCCAGGAAGATGGCATGATAGGCTTGGGTACGAATGCGAGGTCTTACACAACAGATGTGCATTACTCGACAGAATATGCCGTCTCCAAACCCAATGTAGCAGCGATCATCGATGACTATGTTGCGAAGGAGCGCGCCGACTTCATGGCAGCCAGCTATGGCATACGCCTGTCTGAGGATGACAGGAAGCGTCGTTACCTGATCAAGTCTTTGCTTAAAGCGCAAGGGCTGGATGCTGCGCATTACCAAGGTATTTATGGTACGGATGTGTATGCGGATTTTCCTGAATTGCAGGCTCTGCTGGAAATGAATCTGGCGCAAGAGAATGCCGGTCGCATGCAACTGCAAGGCGAAGGCATGGCTTATTCTGATCTCATCGGCCACTGGTTTATTTCGCCAGCCGTCAAACAAAAGATGCAGGAGTACGTCAGCAAATGAGCCTGAAAATTATTTATCGCGGCCACCTGACAGATTGCAATTACAGTTGCGAATACTGTCCCTTTGCCAAAGAAAAAAACAGCCGTGAACTGCAGGCGCTGGATAAAAAAGACCTGGACAGATTTGTCGATTGGGTAGAGCAAAACAGCAGTGCAGACCAGCCCATGGAAGTGTTTATTACACCCTACGGTGAAGCCCTGGTGCGTAAATGGTATCAGGAAGCAGTGATACGTTTGTCGCATCTGCCGCATGTCAGCAAGGTGGCGGCGCAAACTAATCTGGCCTGGAATACGCAATGGCTGTCACGTTGCAATAAACAGACCACGGCTTTATGGACTACCTATCACCCCGATTTTGTGACCGAAGAAAAATTCATCGGGAAATGTAATGAACTGGCTGCCTTGCAGATACGCCATAGCGTCGGTGTAGTGGGACTAAAACAACACTTCCCACAAATTACTTCTCTGCGCCAGCGCCTGCCGCAGGATGTGTATATGTGGATCAATGCCTATAAACGTGAAGTGGATTATTACTCGGAAGAAGAAATCGCTTTTCTTGAAGACATCGATTATCTGTTCAGGTTGAACCTGCCCTGGTATGAAAGCATGGGCAAAGACTGCAAGGCTGGCAGTGAGGTGGTGTCCATAGAGGGGAATGGCGACCTGTTCCGCTGCCATTTCATCAAGACCCGTAAAGGCAATATTTTCACTGATCCACTGGCCAGCATGCTCAAGAAAGAAACCTGTAGCAAAGCGACTTGTCACTGCCACATAGGTTATATCCATCTGGATGCCATGCAATCGCATGAGGTATATGGCAGCGGCTTGCTGGAAAGAATACCTGTGCGCTTTGCAGCATGAGTGGGAAATAAGATAAAGTGTTTTGCCTTATATGATTTTTTCATGTTTTTAGCTGAAAACAATCGTTTGTCGTCTATACACAAGGAAGTAATATCGGTTCAACCTAAAGCTCATTAGCATAGAAAGTGATCCTGTATGAAAGTAACTTCAAATTCAACCTTAGACTTGCCGCAGCGACGAAATGCCTTGCTGGTAACAGCCTTGTTGGCTGCCTTATCTGCCATGTCTGCACAGGCACAAGAAATTATCCCGCCACAATCAGACACCGTGATTGTGACTGGCACGCGCAGCATCAAGCGAACAGTGTCTGACTCTGAAGCGCCGGTTGATATATTAACTTCCAAAGACTTGCAATCGACTGGTTCCGGTGAACTGGCCGCGGTATTGAGCCGTTTGCTGCCTTCCCTGAACTTCCCGCGTCCTGCTGTGGCAGATGGCACTTCTGCCAGCCGTCCGGCACAATTGCGCGGCTTGTCACCTGATCAGACTCTGGTGCTGGTGAATGGCAAGCGCTGGCATACCTCGGCTGTGGTGAATGTGAATGGCACGGCGGGGCGCGGTTCTTCACCGGCTGATTTGAATACTATCCCTATCAGTTCGATTGAAAAGATAGAAGTCTTGCGTGATGGTGCAGCAGCACAATATGGTTCAGATGCGATTGCCGGTGTCATCAACATCATCCTCAAAAAAGGGGCGAATGGTGGCGAAGTGCAGTTTGGTGGCGGTCAGTACAGCAAGCGTGATGGTACTCAGGGCAGTTTGAGCGCCAACTTTGGCACGGCACTGGGCGACAAGGGCTGGGCGCGTTTTACCGCAGAACAGCGCAACCAGAATGAAACCAACCGCGCTGGTGCTGATTTCCGTAATCCGCTGGAACCTCTGTATGGCAGAGTCAATCAGGTACAGGGCGACCCCAAACTGCAACAAACCAATCTGGGTGCAAATGCCTCGTTGGCACTGGCAACAGACTTGGAATTGTACGGCTTTGCCAACTACAGCCGCCGCAGCACAGATGCCGCCGCGACCTGGCGCACAGCCTACACCACAGGCACGACTTTGCGCACCCCGCTGTACCCAAATGGCTTCTTGCCGAATGAAGCGGGCACGAATACTGACGTGTCTGTTGTCGGTGGTATCAAGGGCCGTACTGATGGCTGGCGCTGGGATGCCAGCGTCAATTATGGTTCCAGCGAATTCAGTCTCGACGTCAACAATACCGTCAACCTGAGTCTGGGTGCCACCAGCCCTACGAAGTTTTATGCAGGCAAGCTGAAAAATACCCAGACCCTGGCAAACTTTGATGCAGCGAAAGAATTTGAATTTGCCGGCCTGGCGAATCCTCTGACGCTGGCCGTTGGCGCAGAATACCGCCGCGACCAATATGAAATTGGTGCGGGTGAGGCGAATTCTTATTTCGGTAGTGGTGCCCAGGGCTTCTCTGGTTTCCAGCCTTCGAATGCAGGAAGCTTCAGCCGCCACAGCGCATCCATCTATGCCAATATCGAAGCTGAACTGAGCAAGCAACTGAGTGCATCGCTGGCTTTGCGTCATGAAAACTACAGTGATTTTGGCAGCGTCACTTCTGGAAAATTGTCTGGACGTTTTGAATTCACCAAAGAATTTGCCTTGCGTGCTGCGGCGTCAAATGGTTTCCGCGCGCCTTCACTGGCGCAACAGAATTACACGATATCCACGACTAACCTGATCACCATCAACGGTACATCGCAACTGGTGGATACCGGTACTTTTGGCGTTGCCACGGCTGCTGCCAAGGCCCTGGGTGCAGTACCGCTGCAAGCAGAAAAATCACGTAACTACAGCCTTGGTGCAGTCCTGCAACCAAGCAAGAATGCGACACTGAGCATAGATGCTTACCAGATCGATATTGATAATCGTATCCTGTATTCTGGTAACCTGGTCTTGCCTGCGGCTTTGCAAAGTGTACTGGCGCAGCAAGGTGTATTGGTAGGTGCAGCGCGTTATTTCACCAATGCGCTTGATACCAAGACCCGTGGTGTTGATATCGTTGGCTCTTATCAGATCCCCTTGTCTGGCACAGACAAGCTGGGCTTTACCGTGGCCTACAATCACAATGACACAACGGTCAAAAATGTTGCCGCCAATCCGGCGATTTTGACGCAAAACAATCTCTTGCTGATAGACAGGCAAACCATTAACCGCGCAACTGAGGCAACACCAAAAGACAAATTCAGCATCTCTGCTGACTATGCCTTTGCCAACTGGAATATCCATGGCCTGGTCACCCGCTACGGTAGCTTTGTCTCACCACAAAATAGTGTCGCACTGGACCAGACATACAGCGCCAATACAGTGCTGGACCTGGCCGCCAGCGTCAAACTGGGTAAATGGACTATCAGTGCTGGTGTCGATAACCTGACTGACAAATATCCTGACCAGGTGACATCGGCAGGTAATTTGAATTCTGGTGGAACCCTGCCTTATTCCACATTCTCGCCTTATGGTTTCAATGGCCGTTACTACTATGCGAAGGCTGCTTACGCCTGGTAATGATGTGATTTGAACTTGGTTTTTGCTAAGGGCTGCTTCATGCAGCCCTTTTTCTTTTGTCTCTCTGATTCTTGTGATTTATTATATTTCGGCATTTATTTATCGACAAACGATAAATAAATCTTGTATTTCGAATTTGTTGGCGTAGAATTCTCATCATTAATTCAATCAGGAGTTCGAAATGCAAGTTCAGAAACATGCCAGGATTAGCAATATTCGCAAGTTGAGCAGGTATTTTTTATTCCTCAACGTGCTGACCATGATCGTTGTCGGAATAGGGGCTATTGCCTTGCCAATTATCGTCATGCTGGCATCTTCGGGTGACTTGACGGTGATGGGCTATCTTTCCAAAGCGGTCGTCGTCGAAAATGGTTTTTTCTCTCAATTGCGGGAAGGCCTGAGTACAGAATTGAAAGTAGTAGCCGTACTGGCCTCACTGTTTTTCTTTGGCATGATAGAACTGGTACTGATACATATCAATCAGTTGCTGACCTGTTTTCATGAGGGGGAAATTTTCAACAAGAAGGCAGTGTTCCATGCAAAAAGAGCGTTCAACATTAACCTGGTACTGGTTGCTATCATGTTCGTGGTGGAGTTGATTGCGATAGCATTGAGCTATGTCTATCCAGGTCACGAAGCCACTGGCAGCTTTACTTATTTTTTGGGCAAATCATTTGACCAACTTATCTGGCTGGGTGCCTGCCTGCTCTTGCTATGGTCACTTGAAATAGGTGTTGATCTCAATGAAGAAGCTGAACTGACTATCTGAGGACGCGATGCCTATTACTGTTAATCTGGATGTCGTGCTCGCCCAGCGCAAGATGCGTTTGAATACCCTGGCTGAGCTCGTCGATATCACGCCACAAAACCTGTCCGTATTAAAGACTGGCAAGGCCAAGGCGATACGCTTTGATACCCTGGAAAAAATTTGTGAAGTGCTGGCATGCCAGCCTGGCGATATATTGGCGTATACGCCAGATGAGCCCAATCTACCTGCTACAGAACCCTGATCTATACGGCACCAATGTCAGGAAACTTGCCCACATACCTGGCACGCGGGCGTATCAGTTGGCCGGTTTCTATCTGCTCCATCGCGTGGGCTATCCAGCCTGCCGTGCGGCCCAGTGCAAACAGGATTTGCGCGGCACCTGGTGGTAACTGGCAAGCAATTTCAATTGCAACAAGGCCAAAGTCTATATTCAGTTTTTGCCCTGTCAGGTCATCTGCCATGTCAGCAATGGCAAACAAGCCTGCATGCCTGTTCCTGTCCAGCATTTTCATCAGCAGGGCACCGCGTGGATCGCCATCAGGGTAAAGCGGATGAGAAAAACCCGGCAGCCTGGGTGAGAAATGCTCATGCGCATCATGCTTACTCAGGCGTTTTGACAAGAAGCTGCTTATGTCACTTGGCGGTGTCGCCATTGCCGCACGCAACATGCGGCTGACGCGCAGACTTTCACCACCGTGCTTGGGGCCCGAGAGCGCAGCCAACCCTGCCACCAATGCCATGCCCATATTCGCACCCGCAGAGGCAACGCAACGCACGGTAAACGTCGATACATTCAATTCATGGTCTGCACTAACAACCAGGGCCGCGCGTACCAGTTCTGTTTGATCCTCATTCAACTGCCATGCTGCCGCAAGTTTTTGATGAAATGCCTGATAGTCAGGTGCGATACCCAATAGTGCTGCTGCGGTCAGGTGCATCCATAACATGGCCTTTTGGTGAGTATGCATGCCTGGCATTTCCTCTACTGTGTTAGTCAGCAGAGGCAAGATGCAGATGGCTCTTTCGTAGGGTGGAAGGTGCGGCGTCAAGTCCAGCAGTTTGGGCCATAGCGTAGTCAGATCATTCAAACAAGTTTGAGGGAGATCGGGCGGATGTTGCTGTCCCACAAAATCAGTGCGACTTGTTCCAGCGTATGTGTGCTTGCCAGGTCATCAACTGCGTGACCACGGTAATACAGCTTGCCATGAGTCACCTGCGTGATTCTGGATTCAAGGACAGGCACCCCCCAGTCTATCGCTGATTCTGCTGCACCGCCTGCGCGCTTGCTATCAGTGGTGCGGGCCAGCAGGCGCAAGACTTCCTCCTTTAAGTAGCGTTTCGCTCTTTGTCCCTGGTATTGGTGCGATTGCAGCAAACCGCGGCTGACATAGGAATACAAGGTCGGCAGGCTGATGCCGAGCAATTCGGCGGCTTGTCTGGCAGTAAGAGTGTTATCCACGATTAATTTATATTGATAGGCAGAATCAAGATTGACCATGTCCACACACAGATCCTAGACTGCCTGCATGGACGGTTTATCGCATTGTGCGCTAATTTGATTTTATTGGGGAGAGCATCATGTCGGCAGCAGCATTATTGGCATCCTTGTGGGAAATGGGCGGTGGTGAGTCTGAGGCTTTGCAGCAGGTAACATTCAGTGGTGATAGCGCGCAACTGCCCTCAATTTTTCCGGTCGGTGATGTGTCCGCTGCCAGCATAGCCGTACAAGCCCTGATGGCTGCGCAACTATGGCAGGCACGTGGTGGTACTGCGCAAAAAATCACGATAGACAGAAGGCACGCCCTGGCCATGTTCAAGAGCGACCGCTATCTCAGCATCAATGGCAAACCTGCTGATGACCCATGGAGCAAGATTGCCGGTTATTACCAGGCCGGAGATGGCCGCTGGATACAATTGCACACCAATTTTCCGCATCATCGTGATGGTGTGCTGGCGATCCTAGAATGTGCCGAAGAGCGCGCCGCAGTCGCCAAAGCCATTGAAGGCTGGAAAGCAGCTGAGCTGGAGCAGGTGCTTGCTGATGCAGACATGTGTGCCGCCATGATACGTACAGAGCAAGAGTGGCAGGCACATCCGCAGGCACAGGCTATCGCTGAATTGCCATTGTTTGAAGTCAGGAGGATAGCTGATGGCCCCGTCGTAGCTATAGGTCAGCAAGGCGGGCAGCGCCCTCTGAGTGGTGTGCGTGTGCTGGACTTGTCGAGAGTGATTGCCGCTCCCGTAGGTGCGCGTACACTGGCACAACATGGTGCTGATGTATTGGCCATCAGCGCAGCACATCTGCCAAATATCATGCCGCTGGTGCTCGATACTGGCCGAGGCAAGCGTTCAGCACAACTGGATTTGCGAAACGCTGATGCACGGCAGAAACTACATGAACTGATACGCGGTGCGGATGTCTTCATGCAGGCTTACCGCCCTGGCGCTATCGCTGGTCTTGGTTATTCTGCGGAAGAATTATGCGCATTGAATCCGGGCTTGATACACGTCAGCCTGTCGGCGTATGGCCATGTCGGCCCCTGGGCAAGCCGGCGTGGCTTTGACAGCCTCGTGCAATCTGTCAGTGGCATTGCCGATGCCGAAGGGCGGGCGGCTGGCAATGCAGCGCCAGGCAAGCTGCCTTTCCAGGCACTTGATCATGCAACAGGTTATTTGCTGGCTTATGCAACCATGCTGGCCCTGCAAAAACGTGCTGTAGAAGGCGGTAGCTGGCAAGTCAGGGTATCGCTGGCGCAGACAGGGCGTTGGTTGCAAGCCATGCATAGATGTGGTTTGCATGAAAATGCTGCAGAGTTGCGAGAAGATGAAATCGCCGGTTTTTTACAGACATCAAGCTCAGGTTTTGGAGAAGTGCAGGCGATTGCGCCGGTAGAAAAAATGAGCGTGACACCCGCGCATTTTGCATTGCCTGCACCAGTATTGGGGCAGCACCAGGCAGTGTGGATGTAGAATGTAGCGCAAGACCACTCAGCTACAGACATCACGGTGAACAACAATATATTGCCATTCAAAGCCAGACAGCAGCCAGCAAAGAAGTTACTGCTGATCAATCCTCCGCATACTGCCATAGGCAGCCGCATACCGCGTGAGCAATTGCCGCCGCTAGGCTTGCTTAGCGTCGGTGGGCCTTTGATAGATGCTGGCTTTGAGGTGGAATTGCTGGATGCTGAATTTGGCCCCATGCCTTTGCCAGCTATCCTGGCTCATGCGGTGGCTGCGCAGCCAGATATCATCATGATGGGACATTCCGGCTCTACTTCCGTGCATGTCACTATCGTTGAACTGGCAGGCATGCTGAAGCAGCGCATGCCACATATCAGCCTGATTTATGGTGGTGTTTTTCCTACCTATCACTGGGAAGACGTACTCAATGAGTGTGCCGCTATCGACTATATCGTCAAGGGTGAGGGGGAGCGGACGACTACTTTGCTGGTGCAAGCCCTCAGCGCAGGCGCTGACGTGCAGGCAGTCGATGGCATTGCCCTGCGCGTTGATGGCCTGCCCTTTGCCACGCCCGCTGCGGCCATGATAGAAAAGCTTGATGCTTATCGCGTCGGCTGGGAACTCATAGACCATAGTCGTTATTCCTATTGGGGTAATATGCGCGCCGTGGTCGTGCAGTTTTCCCGTGGTTGCCCCTATCTGTGCAGCTACTGCGGACAGCGTGGTTTCTGGACGCAATGGCGTCACCGTGATCCTGTCAAGTTTGCCCAGGAACTGGCACGCCTCTATCGCGAACATGGGGTAGAGCTGATCAATTTCGCCGATGAATTACCGACTGGTTCCCGCAAAGCCTGGAAGGCTTTTCTGGAAGCCCTGATTGCCGAGAACGTACCACTGACCCTGGTAGGCTCGACCCGCACGGGTGACATCGTACGGGATGCCGATATCCTGCATTTGTACAAAAAAGCAGGTGTCATACGCTTCTTGCTTGGTATAGAAAGCTATGACGAGGCAGTACTGAAAAATATCAGGAAAGGTGGCACCACCAGCGAAGACCAGGAAGCCATACGCCTGCTGCGCCAGCATGGCATAGTCTCCATGGCGACTTATGTGGTGGGTTTTGAAGAAGAAACCGATGCTGACTATTGGCGTTCATTAAAACATTTATTGCGCTACGATCCTGACCAGATACAGATGCTGTACGTGACACCACATCGCTGGACGTCTTATTTCCCTACCGTGGAAAACCGTCGCGTCATACAGACCGATACCCGCAAATGGGATTACAAGCATCAGGTACTGGCCACTAATAAAGTACCGCCCTGGCGCGTGATACTGTGGGTAAAAACCATGGAAGTCATCATGCAGGCCAGGCCAAAAGCAATCTGGCGCATACTCAGTGGCCGCGACCCGGCATTTGCCCATGCCATGCGCTGGTATACCAGGATGGGCAGGCGCGTCTGGTTCCATGAAATTGCTGAATACCTGTTTAAAACAAGGCAAATCAGGAATGGTCCCAGCCTCGCAAAGTTCTGGGGAGCATCCTTGCATGAAAATGAAGAAGCATTGGCAAAGAAAAAGAAGAAGGTGATTGCGATCAAGGCCAGTTCGGTGAGTTAAAGTCTGCTGCGCTTGAGCCAGTTGTCCAGCACAGTTATCAGCTCCGGTGCTTTTTCCAAGGGCGACATGTGACCGCAATCTTCAACGATATGCAGGCTGGAATATGGCAAACCGCTGGCCAGTTTTTCTGATTCTGCCAATGTGCGCATCTGGTCATTCCTGCTGGCGACGACCAGCGCAGTGCAAGTAATTTCAGGCAGTTCATGATGACCATCGGCACGTACGATGGACAGTTGCTGCAAGAAGACTTGTTTGCCGAGTGCCAGTGACATGGCCTGCAAATGTGCCAGCATGACAGCATCATACTGGCGCTCAGGATGCAGGGCGCGGCGCAGGGCTGTCATGGTCTGGCCCTTGTAGGGATAATGTTCGAGCAGCTTGATTTGCTGACGGTTTTTATTGTCTTCATCTGCTGTGCTGGCGCGTGCTGAGGTGTTCAGCAAAACCAGGCCATTTATCGACTTTCCTTGCTGAAGCGCCAACCATGTCAGATGGCGCGCTACATAGCCACCCAGAGAAAAACCGATGATGATGGCCTTGTCAGGCAATACCGGGAGCAGGCGTGTTGCCATGTCTTCTATGCTGTTTCCCTCATTCAGATCAGCGAAATGCACTTGCCCCAGTTGCTCCAGCCCGGGCAACATGAATTTCCATAAACTGGCATCACACATGAAGCCGGGGATGAGCAGGAACTGGCGTGCTGGTCTGGTATCAGCGAGTGTGGATTCAGGCATGCGGTTTAATGGTGAATGATTTATTTCTTTTTGATGTTTTGCAAAAGGCTGCTGACTTGCTGACTCAGTGGGATGTCATGCTGGCGCAATAACTGCACATGCAGGACCAGATTTTCCAGCACCAGCTTTGCTGCGACTGCCAGCAAGGTGACCTGCCTGTCTTCATTGCTGAAGTTTTTCATCGCATCTGCCATGTCGCACAGATGTTGGGCAGTGATGGCGCGCAGCTCATCTTCTTCAAAGGGCAGGTCAGCAAAATCTATCGGGTCTTCCTGCTCCACTTCTTTCATCAGTTCTTGCAGTTGCTCTGGTGTGATGGACATGTGCACTCTCCTTGACAATAGCGAGCCGGACTTTATTCCATTTCTCTGTTCTCATTGTAGACTGCTTTTGAGGTGACTGAATACTGACCTTATTTCTAACCTTATTTTCTAATCGACAGTCCAAAGACAGCCAGCCCACCCAGTGCCAACAATGCGCCCAGCCAGCCAGTTGAGGTCCAGCCATATCCCATCGTGATGACCACGCCACCCAGCCAGGCACCGAGTGCATTGGCGACATTGAAAGCAGAATGATTCAGGGCAGCGGCCAGGGTTTGCGCATCACCTGCCACGTCCATCAAGCGTATCTGCAAGGCTGGGCCGATAGCGACCAGGGTGCCGAGTAGAAATACCCAGATGATTGCTGATATTGTATATGCCATCGCGATAGAGGCACCACCTAAAACCACAGCATTCCACAGCAACAGGCCAGCAATGGCATGCAACAGATTTTTGTCTGCCAGACGCGCACCCAGCATGCTGCCCACCACCATGCCTACTCCAAACAGTGACAGTATCAAAGGGATGACGTCAGCAGACAGTTTCGTTACTTCCGTAAGTATGGGTTTGATATAGCTGAACACGGCAAACATGCCACCAAATCCGACCGCGCCTATGCCCAGCGTCAACCAGACCTGTTTGTTGGCCAGCGCAGTGAGCTCGCTTCCGGGATTTGCATTTTTTGCTGCTAGCACATCTGGTACGGCGAAATACACTGCGACACTACTGATTACCGCCAGCGAGGCGACAAAAACATAAGCAGCCTGCCAGCCCCAAGTCTGCCCCAGCCAGGTTGCTGCTGGTACGCCAAGCAGGGTGGAACTGGTCAGGCCCAGGATGACCAAGCCGACCGCCGTGGCGCGTTTTTGTGGTGCTACCATATTGGCAGCGACCAGCGTGGCGACACCAAAGTAGGCACCGTGCGGCAGGCCAGCAATAAAGCGAACGATATTCAGTGAGAGGAAATCGGTAGTCAGCGTCCCTGCAAAATTGCTGGCAGCGAATAGCAATATGAGCGCGATCAACAAAGTCCTGCGTGGCCAACCGGCTGTTAGCACGGCAAACAAGGGAGCACCGATGACCACACCAAAGGCATAGGCACTGACGACGTGGCCAGCCTCTGGTATGGATACCGCCAGGTCTTTGGCTACTTCAGGCAGCAAGCCCATCATGGCGAATTCACCTGTGCCTATCGCAAATGCACCCAAACCCAGTGCAGTGACGGCATATAAAAATTTGCGCTGAGTATTTTCATCAGCTTTGGCACTCACTGATGCTGGTGTAGTCGAAATTGCATTGGGCATGATAGGTAATCAGAAGAAAATTAATTGGCGACGGTGAAGCGCTTCTGAATGTGTTTCGGCGTTTCCAGTTCATCCACGATAGCAACAGCCAGATCCTGTACAGATATACCCGCAGGTGCATCAGCAACGCCGGGCAGCAGATTGTCTGCACCTACCCGGTATTGGCCGCTACGCTCGCCGGGTGCCAGGCCTATCGGTGGCGACAGGAAGCTCCATTCCAGTGAATCTTCTTTCTTGATGAGATTCAGGGCTTCTCGTGCGGCCAGTGCGCCTTGTTTGTATTCTGCCGGGAATTCAGGTGTATCCACCAGTTGCACGCCAGGTGCGACGAACAGGCTGCCTGCGCCACCAACCACAAGCAAACGTTTGACGCCAGCCTGTTTGATGCCGGTAAAGATGGCTTGTGTACCCTGCAAGAACAGATCATGGATTTGCGCTTCACCCCAGCCAGGGTTGTAGGCGCTGACCACGGCATCTTGCCCGGCTACCGCCTGTGTGACCTGTGCTGCATCGAGTACATCTGCCTTTACCACGCTAAGACCGGCTTGCGCTGCTACTTTGGATGGGTTACGTACCAGCAGGGTGACTTCATGTCCACGGCTCAGCAATTCTGCCAAAACGGGTGTGCCTACAAAACCGGTGCCGCCAATTAATGCGATTTTCATTTGAAACTCCTTTGTGTGTATATGCTTTATAGTTTGAATGCTTCATGATTTATTGAATAGATGGTAAAAATCACTAACACTGTGAAGCTGTGCTAATAAATTGATGATTTGTGTGGAGTAAATATGGAACAGTACAAACGCATGGCTCTGTTTGCCGAAGTGGTTAGCGCGGGTTCATTGACCAGTGCAGCCCGCAAGCTGGGCATGACGCCGTCTGCAGTCAGCCAGCATTTGCGGGCGCTGGAAGCTGACCTGGGCTTGTCCTTGTTACATCGTTCAACCCGCAAACTGACACTGACAGAAGCCGGTGCGCGCTATTTTGAAGGTTGTGCCGCCATGGTGGCCGCTGCCCGTTCTGCCGAGCAGGCGCTGGCCCGCCACAGGGATGAGCCGCAGGGTGAATTGCGTATCGCCGCACCGATAGGCTTTGGTGGCATGCTGGCGCAAGCGCTGGCACCGCTGCAAAAATACCCGAAGCTGAGTTTGTGCCTGCTGGTGGATGATGCCGTGGTTGACCTGATTGATGAACGTATAGACATTGCGCTGCGGGTAGGCAATTTGCCCGATTCCAGTCTGGTGGCACGCAAGCTGGGCAGCATGCCTGCCCAGTTATGCGCAGCGCCTTCCTATTTGAATGAACATGGCTGGCCGCAGCATCCTCAGGACCTGGAGCAACATGTCTGGCTCGGTGGCGCATCTAGCCGTCATTTGCAGTTGTCAGGCCCAGACAGGGCCAACATTGAAATGAAGCTGCCAGTCAGGATCAGGGCTACCCAGGTCACTGCCTTGCATGCGCTATGTGTAGCTGGCTGGGGGATCAGCATTGCAGTCAGTGAAGATGACCACCAGGCTTTGGCGAATGGCAGCCTGGTAGCGGTTTTGCCGGACTGGAAATTGCCTGACCTGGTGATGCATGCAATTACGCCACGTCGTGATGAGCAGCCTGCCAAGGTGCGCCATGCGCTGGCCTTATTGGCTGAGCATGTCGCCAGATACGCAATGTGAGGGGGATATTCGCGATTCATCCAAATGGAAAGCGCGCCAGCAGCTCAAAATCTGCACCAGCCTCATGCTCTATAAACAGGGCAATACCATCAATGACCAGGGGTTCTGACAGACTGAAATGCTGGATCGCAGCAGTATGCAGACTGTCTGCAATTGCCCCTGCATCCAGCCTGTCCGTCAGCGTCATGTGGAAGCGGAATTCTTCTGCAGTATACGGATAGCCCCATTCCAGCAGCAATTCATTTTGTCGGGCGCTCAATGGCATTTTCTGACGGCGTGCCAGTTCAGCCGCACTCATGGGCGCACGAAAATGATCGAAGTGGCGGACGCAGGCAAAGGCAAAATCGTTCAGCACGGTCTGGTCGCCAGTAGCTCGCAAAGCCAGGAATTTGCCCATCCATTGCACCTGTGGCGCATTTATCTGGATGATGCTTTGCTGAGCGCAAAATTCTTGCAGGGCCTGGCGCAAGTTTGCTTCTGTCAAAGCTTCTGCAAGCTGGAAAGGTGCTTTCAGCGTGGCATGAAAACCATAGCGACGTGCGTCGCTGCTCAGTTGTCGTTGCAAGCCTGCATCCAGGCCGACAATAATGGGCTGGGCCAGTAACTGGCCGCTGGCGGCATCGCGCCCCAGCCAGTTACTGCCTTGCTGCCACCATCTGGCTTCCGGGGCAAAATACAGGGCATATCTTGTCATGCCTATGTTTACCGTAGATCAGTCAGCAACCTGATCCGTAGGGAAGCGCAAAGAATCCCTGAGCAAGAAGCCCATGGACATATTCATGTTGATGTTCTTCGGTGGGATCGGTTTGGTAAACCATTTTTCATAGATGCGGTAGATTTCATTTTCATGGATGAGCCTCAGCATCTCGTTATCGACGATTTTCTTGAAAGCAGGATCATCCTTGCGCATCATGATGGAGTAAGGCTCGATAGACAGAGGGTCGCCGACAATGGCGAAGGATGCTGGTGCCTTGGATTCAGCGCGCAGGCTGTACAGCAAGACATCATCCATGGGGAAGGCATCGGCCTTGCCTTCTTCTACCATCCTGAATGAATCCTGGTCGCTATTGCCTTCTACCAGCTTGATGTTCAGTGAGCTGGTGTCGTTCCTGTCATTGAGCAGTTTGACGGTGGTGGTGCTCTTGGTCGTGACTACAGTGCGGTTGCGTAATTGCGGCCAGTTCTTGATGCCGCTGTCGGCTTTCACCAGAGCGCGTACGCTGGAAAAGAAATGTGGAATCGTAAATGCGACTTTCTTGCGTCTTTCTGCATTATTGGTCGTGCTGCCACATTCCAGGTCTATCTTGTCTTCCAGCAGGGCGCTGAAGCGTGTCGTTGAATCTACAGAGTAAAACTGTATTTTCATCGCTGGCATCTTGAGTTCTTTTTTGATGGCATCTGCGACCTTCATGCAAAGATCGACAGAGTAGCCGAGAGGCTGCTTGTTTTCATCCGTATAGGAAAATGGTGCAGTTTCACGTATACCTATCACCAGGGTCTGGGTTTTGCGTATTTTGCCTAAGGTATCGCCTGCTTGTGCCAGCAGGGGCAGGGCCAGGCACATCATGGCGGTCATGCCACCAATTGCTTTTCGCATCATATTTTCCACCCGTTATTATGTGATCAACATCGAGAGTCTACGCATCTTGCAAATTAACTCTAACAGTCATGGTACAAGACAAAGTATGAAATTGAGGCGCATCAGCTAAACAAGATTTAGTAAAAAAAGTAAAATTATATTGCTTAAATGTGATGATTAAGCTAACAAGATGTTTTCTTGATATGGATTGCTGAACAGCCTGTAATTGTGTCTGGCCTTGCTGGCTCATGGGCAAAATCATGCTAATGTGACGGCATACCGACAGCTCATTATCACCATGAATTCTTCCCCTGATTCCAGTCTCATTTCCACCGCAATGTTAACAATACGCAACGCGCGCATCGTCACCGCCGATAATATGTTTAGTGGCTCCATGCTCGTCCATCATGGCAAGATCAGTGAACTGGCGGATGGTGCAGCAGGTCTGGCAGGTGAAGACTGGCAGGGCGATTATCTGTTGCCCGGCCTGGTCGAAGTGCATACCGACAATATGGAAAAGCACCTGATGCCACGCCCCAAGGTGCACTGGCCCGTGATGCCCGCGATACTCGCGCATGATGCGCAAATCGCAGCCTCAGGTATTACTACCGTGCTTGACGCAATAGCGGTAGGTGACATCGACCCTGACAGTGTGCGCATGCAAACCCTGAAACCCTGTGTAGAAGGCTTGCGGCTTGCAGAACAGGCTGGCTTATTGCGTGCTCAGCATTTTTTGCACATGCGGCTGGAATTGGCAGAGCCGGATCTCTTGGACCTTTTCTCTCCCTTCCTGCAGGATGACAGGCTCAAACTGGTATCGCTGATGGACCATACGCCTGGCCAGCGTCAATGGACAGACCTCGCGCATTACCGTACTTATGTGACTGGCAAGCGCGGCTGGAGTGAACAGAAAGTCGACAAGATGCTGGGCATATTGCTGGAACGCCAGCAGCGTCATGTGGCAGAAAACCGCCAGCTCGTCATACAACGATGCCAGCAACATGCGCAACCTATCCCGCTGGCTTCACATGATGATACGACCGCAGAGCATGTGCATGAAGGCGTGGCTGACGGTGTCAGTATTTCAGAATTCCCGACCAGCCTGCTGGCGGCGCAGATGGCGCGGCAGCAAGGCCTTGCCATCGTCATGGGTGCACCCAACCGCGTGCGCGGTGGCTCGCATTCAGGCAATGTCTCGGCTGGCGAACTGGCCAGGCATGATTTGCTCGATATCCTGTCTTCCGACTATGTACCGGCCAGTCTGTTGCAGGCAGCTTTCATGTTGCAGGAAGATGGCTATGCTTTACCCAAGGCAATTGCCACCGTCAGCCGTGCCCCTGCGCGGGCACTGGGCTTGCATGACAGGGGCGAGATCGCAGTGGGGTTGAAGGCAGATTTTATCCGCGTGCGCATGCTGGATAACTTGCCCGTTGTCATCGCTGCATGGCGTGACGGCAGGCAAATCGCCTGAGTTTATTCTTCTTGCTGCAGCACCGCCTGTATCGCACTGAGTGCTTCCAGCGCACCCATGGCCAGGCCTACATCCTGGGCATACTGTACTTGCGGTTCGCGCAGGTTGATACGCAGCAGGCGGCAGCCAAAATGGGCTTGCATGCGCTGGCTGAAATTGCGCACGCTGGGCACAGCCGTGCCTGCCCCGATTTCTATGACCAGAGGACGTTTGACCTTGCTTAGCCAGTTTGATTGCCGCTCTGCCTGTTGCTGCTGCCTTTGTGAATTCCAGTCGGCATCGTCAAACATCAGGATATTCGGCCTGGCCATGCCGCCACAATGCGGGCAGACCGGCGCAGTATTCATGAGCTGGCAATTGACTTCATCGACTTCTGGCATAAACTGGTCTGCTTGCCAGATGCTGTCACGGCAAGGTAGCAGGCATTGCAGATAATGGATGGAGCCATGGCATTCATGGATCAACGCATTGTCCATCCCGGCTTGCTGGAAATGCCCATCTACATTGCTGGTATACACGCTTTGTCCGTGGGGTTTGCTGGCTCCCCATTGCCTGAGCAGGTCAAAGCCCGCATGGGGCCGGATCTGGCGGTAGAGCGCCAGCCGGTGACCATAAAAGCCCCAGGCTTGCAGAGGACGGCGGCGAAAAGCTGCCGGGTTGGCAATTTCATAGAAGGGGATGGCTTCCTGGCCCAGCGCCGGATAGGCTTTCCAGAAGCCTTCGCTGCCGCGAAAATCAGGCAGGCCGGAATCGACACCCATGCCTGCACCAGCCGCAATCACCAGGCTGTCTGCCTGGGTGATGAGCTCTGCTGCCTGGTGTATCAGATGGGCTGGATGCATGATGAATTTTGGGGAAAGGTGCTTCAATGGACGAATAAGCCAAGCTTGCCTGTGTAATGTGCCATTTCTCTCAATTTCAGGCAAGTCTGTCTGAAAATTGTAAGCAAGCATGAAAATCTCATACTTAACAGGCCAAGTTGATGCAAACTATTGCAAACAGACAATTATTTTGGAGACTCAGGTATGCGTATTACTTCTGCACTCATAGCTGGACTTTTTCTGACACTGGCCTTGCCAGCGACTTCTCATGCTGAAGAAGCGCCTATACGCATAGGCATCATAGGCCCGTTTACCGGTAAATCTTCTACCGATATGGGTGAAAGCATACGCGGTGGTGCCAGGGTGTTCCTGCAAGACATCAACCAGATAGGTGGTGTCATGGGACGGCGCATAGAACTGGTCGAGCGTGATGACCAGGCCAAGCCTGACATCGGTGCCGCCATGGCAAAAGAACTGATAGACAAGGAAAAGGTCGTCGCTGTCGTCGGCTATGCCAATACCGGCGTGGTGCTGCAGGCGGCCAAGGTTTTCCAGGAAAGTAAAAAGCCGCTGATCATCAGCGCCGCCACCGGTGCTGCCGTGACCAAGCAATTCATGCCACCAGCCATCCCTGACAGTTATGTATTCCGTCTCGCTGGCAGTGATAATCTGCAGCCATCAGTGATACTGGCCGACGTCATCGACAAGCGCAAGCTGACCCAGATCGCCATCCTGCATGATGACAGCCCTTACGGCAGTTTTGGCAAGGAAAACCTGATGGCTGAATTGCAGAATCGTAAAATCACACCCGTCGCGGTCGAGAGTTTCAAGGTCGGTGACCAGGACATGAGTGCACAACTGGCCAAGGCCAAGCAGGCTGGTGCGCAAGTGGTCATGCTGTACTGCCTGAGTTCTGAGGCTGCCATGGTTGCCAATGGCATGAGCAAGATCAAGTTCAATGTGCCGCTGACAGGTTCCTGGACCCTGTCGCAACGTAGCTTTGTTGAACTCGCTGGTAATAATGCCGAAGGTGCGCGCATGCCGGTGACCTTCATAGAAAATGACGCCAGCAGCCGCAGTAATGAATTTGTCCTCAACTACTTCCGTATAAATAATGTTAAATCCATCCCGTCTGCTGTATCAGCCGCACAGACTTATGATGCCCTGAGAATGCTGACCCTGGCACTCATGCAAGCAAATTCTACGGATGGTGACAAGATCAAAATGGCACTCGAAGACATGAAGTACGACACTACTTCCACCGTCATCTCGCGCTATAAAAAGCCCTTCTCGAAAAACGATCATGAAGCAGTCGCCAGGAACATGCTTTTCATAGGGGAAATCAGGCGCGGCAAGGTCTCGTATGCATACAAGGAAGACGCCAATAACAGCCTGATCCTGCGCACCAAATAAATCGCTTTTTCTTCAGTTTTATTCTACATACCGACCTCAAGTTTTTCTTTGTCCGCCCCCTGCAGGTGCAGGTGGGGTGGACAATTTTCAGTACAGAGTTTCCTGTATTTTCTCTTTCTTTGTGGCAAGTAAAACGTAACCAAATTTAACTTCGGTTGTATAGGCATTCGGCTATCCTGTTAACTTTAAGGCATGCCCGCTGCTGTCTCATTGCGACCATGGATGAGAATGTTTTCCTTCAGTTCTTTTCCTGTGACAGGTGTGCCGTTCAAGCGCGTTTGCGAGTTATTTTCGAATTAATTTCGAAAAAATTTGTTCGCTAAAAAAAGATAAGAAAGGTCACCATGAGCAAAGAACAGATACGCCAGGTATTAAAAGAGCATGGCAAATTTTCTGCCGATATTGATGCCCTCGCAGAGGATGCCGACCTGTATGAAGCAGGAATGACATCACATGCCAGCGTGAATGTCATGCTGGCACTGGAAGATGCTTTTGATCTCGAATTCCCCGACCGCATGCTCAAGCGCAGCGTGTTTGAAAGCATCAACGCCATCCACGCAGCGATACAAGAATTGACGGCATGATATGGATACCCCGGCCACTCCCATGATACTGGCGGCCAGACTGGTCGCCAAAGAATTTGCCGCCCCCCATGCCAATGCAGTTGATCAGGACGCGCGCTTCCCGCTGGAGGCGGTGACTGCCCTCAAGCGAGAGAAATTACTGAGCGCCTATGTACCGGTGGCGCTGGGTGGTGCCGGATCGAGCCTGAGTGAACTGGTAGAAATCGTTGAAACCCTCGCGCGTGAATGTGCATCGACAGCGATGATCTATGCCATGCACCAGATACAGGTGATCAGCATAGTCCGTCATGCGCTGGATAATCCCTGGTACCAGAATTATTTGCGCGAACTGGTGCAGCATCAGTATCTGATTGCTTCTGTGACTTCAGAAGTTGGTGTCGGTGGTGAAATGCGCCGCAGTCATTGTGCGGTGGAGGTGGATGGCCAGAGCTTCACGCTAGTCAAGGATGCGACCACGATTTCTTACGGTGCTCAGGCCGATGATTTACTGGTGACTGCGAGACGCAATCCCGATGCGGCCCATAGCGATCAATCATTGATATTGGTACGCAAAGCCGATTACACGCTGGAACAAAAAGGTGGCTGGGACACCATGGGCATGCGCGGCACTTGCAGCCCGCCCTTCCTCATGAGCTCTGTTGGCGATGTGGCGCAGATTATCGATGTCCCCTTTGGTGACATGTCAGCACAAACCGTGGTGCCGGTATCGCATCTGCTATGGGGTGGTTGCTGGATGGGCTGTGCCGCAGCCGCAGTCAATAAAGCCAGGGCCTTTGTACGTGGCCAGGCCCGTGCCAATCCAGGCACAGTGCCGCCGACAGCGCTGCGCCTGGCAGAACTGGTCAGCATGATGCAAAGCCTGCGTACTTCAGTACAGGCCTGTCTGACCGAGTATGAAACTTTGTCTGTGGCAGATGACGCGGCGGTTGGCACGCTGACTTCCATGGGTTATTCACTGAAAATGAATAACCTGAAGATAGATGCAACCCAGGCCTTGCCGAATATAGTCACCAAGGCCTTGTCCATCTGCGGCATCCTTGGCTACAAGAACGACAGCAAGTTCAGCATGAGCCGCCACCTGCGCGATGCACATTCAGCCGCCATCATGGTCGGCAATGACCGCATCCTTGCCACCAATGCCAACTTGCTGCTGGTACTTAAAGACGATTAGGAAGGACACCATGTCTATCGATTTTTCTCCTGAAGGCCTGACCGATGATCTGGTCGCCGCCGGGCATATCATCCCCGTCGGTGTGCAAGGCATTTTTGGTCGCGGCCCGGTGTTTGAAGATGTGCTGCACCGTTTTGATGATTATGTCAGCCGCGTGGCTGCTAATGATGGTGCGGTCAAAATTTCTTTCCCGCCCTGTCTGGACCGCAAGGTGCTGGAACGTAGTGAATACCTGGATTCTTTCCCGCAACTGGCGGGCACCATTTTCAGTTTTACCGGCAATGAAGCACAGCATAAAGAACTCATGGAAAACGTCCATGAAGGCCGCCCATGGACGCATTTGCAAACCATGACTGCAGTCTGCCTGACGCCCGCTGCCTGCTACCCGGTGTATCCAAGCTTCACCGGCACTATTCCGGCAGAAGGCCGTCTGGTGGATATGCAAAACTGGGTATTCAGGAATGAGCCCTCGCCTGAGCCTACCCGCATGCAGTCTTTCCGCGTGCGTGAATTTGTCCGTGTCGGCACGCCCGACATGGTCGTAGCCTGGCGCGATGTCTGGTTGCAGCGCGGCCTGGATATTTTAAAATCCCTGGGTTTGCCTGCGCATTCAGATGTCGCCTCCGATCCTTTTTTTGGCCGTGGTGGCCGCATGCTGGCAGCAAACCAGCGTGAACAGCAATTGAAGTTTGAAGTATTGGTGCCAGTGATCTCCGAAGCCAAACCGACCGCGGTATGTTCCTTCAATTATCACCAGGATCATTTCGGCAAACTGTTTGAGATTTATCAGCAGAATGGTGAACTGGCTCACACTGCCTGCCTGGGTTTTGGCTTGGAACGCATAGTCATGGCCTTGTTCAAGACGCATGGCATGCAGCCAGAGAACTGGCCCCAAACTGCTCGCGACATATTGTGGTCATGAGCCTGCACGCTTTACAGCCGATTATTGCCAGTACCTATCAGCCTCATGCCCTGCATGGTGCCGACCGCGCCTGGGCAGAAACCAATTGCTATATCGATGTCTGGATAGAAGTCTTGCATGCGCAGGGACTGAACCCGCTGGCATGCCTGCCCATGGTATTTGCCAATGATTTTGATGGTGATCAGTGGACGTTTTACAAACCACCGCATGAAGACTTGTTTGCCCTGTATGGCATTGATGTGCAGGAACTCAATGTCTGGCGCGGCCTGCTCGGCAATGCCATGGTACAGCTGGACCGTGGCCGCCTGGTGCTGACAGAAACAGATTCATTTTACCTGCCGGATACCGCAGGCACAGACTACCGCACGAATCACGTCAAGACCACGATAGCGATACAGGAAATCGATCTTGAACAGCAAAAGCTCGGTTACTTCCATAACAGCAGCTATCATGAATTACAGGGCGAAGATTTTGTAGAAACCTTCAGGATAGGCAAGCCGCATGATGCGGCATTCATGCCATTGTTTGCCGAGTTTGTACGCCTTGATCAGGTGCAGAAAAAGACGGATGCAGAACTGGCCGCGATTTCTTTGCCACTCCTGCGCAAATACCTGGCAAGGCGCCCGCGCAATAACCCTGTCAGCCTGTTCCTGCCGGTCTTTATCCGCGATGTAGAACAATTGAAAGAAGAGGGCATGGCGGCTTATCATGCCTATGCATTTGCCTGCCTGCGTCAACTCGGTGCAGGCTTTAGCCTGGGTGCGCATTACCTGCGCTGGCTGCAGCAACATCAGGGCTTGCAGTTTGAACAGGCAGCAATAGAATTTGATGCCATTTCCGAAGTCACCAAGACCCTCCTGTTGAAAACCGCCAGAGCAGTCATGGGTAAAAAAGCGGTGGACCTGGCACCGCTGGTGGAACAACTGGCGGTGCATTGGCAACAGGGTATGACAGCACTTGATAACAGTTTGGCTGGCCAGTGAATTGCATACATGACAGAAAAAATATTCATTCCACTTAATACTGGCTGGCATGCCGTACAGGTGACTGGCGGCAGCATGATTTCGCCATCCACTTTGCCTGCTGCATTGTTTGTGCAAATACCGGCGCAAGTTCCTGGCACTATTGCCAGCGCATTGCGTGTTGCGGGGCAGTTTGAATACGGCAAAGACAATTTCGATGAGGTTGATGTCTGGTATTTCTGCGATCTGGATTTGCCTGACAATGCTGCCCGCCTGCATTTTGAAGGTCTGGCTACGCATGTAGAAGTTTACTGGAATGACAGCCTGATATTGCGTAGCGAGAATATGTTCATCGCCCACAGACTTGATCTGGCTGCGCATGCCATCAGTGGCAAAGGTCGTTTAAGCCTGCGCTTCCTGGCCTTGAATACCCAACTGGCACAACGCCGCCCGCGCCCGCGCTGGAAAACGCGGCTGGTCGAACAACAGCAATTACGCTGGATGCGCACCAGCCTGCTGGGACGCATGCCGGGCTGGTCACCACTGGTTGCGCCAGTCGGCCCATACCGGCCCATCCTGCTGGAATTGCAAAGTGCCATACAACTTACACAAAAAAATATAAGCTCCAGGATTGCTGGTGCAGATGGTGTACTGGAAATCGAATTACTTGTGCAAAGCAGGCAAGCCTTGTCATCTTGTACCATCAAGATAAGCGGGCAAGACTACGCACTGAACTGGCAAAGTCTGGGTCAGAACCAGTACCGCATTCTTGGCCTGTGCCACATAGCAGAAGTTAAAAAATGGTGGCCTCATACGCATGGTGATGCGGTTTTATATGCACTGGAATTGCACATCCATTCTGCTGATCATCAGTGTGTTATTGATCTTGGACATACGGGTTTCCGTCATATAAAGCTGGATCAGCGTGATGGCGATTTTCATCTGCATGTGAATCAGGTTTCTGTATTTTGTCGTGGTGCCTGCTGGACGCCTGTTGATATCATCTCCCTGCAAAATGAAGCCGCTGATTTACGTCACATGCTGACGCTGGCACGCGATGCAGGGATGAATATGCTGCGTGTGGTCGGCACCATGGTGTATGAGAGCACAGAGTTTTACCAGCTATGCGATGAACTCGGCATCCTGGTCTGGCAAGACTGCATGTTTGCCAACATGGATTACCCGGTCAGTGATGAGGCCTTTGCAGCAAGTATCACAAGCGAAGTGCAACAATTCCTGCAGCGTACGCAGCACTCTCCCTGCATTGCCATTGTTTGCGGCAATAGCGAAGTGGAACAACAGGCAGCCATGCTGGGCCAGCCTGCAGAACTCTGGCGTAATGCATTTTTTGCAGAGACCCTGCCTGCGCTGTGTGAGCAATACAGGCCCGATGTGCAGTACTGGCCTTCCAGCCCCAGTGGTGGTGTGATGCCTTTCCAGCTTGATACTGGCGTTGCTCATTACTTTGGTGTTGGTGCCTATCTGCGGCCACTTGATGATGCACGCCGCAGTGTAGTGCGCTTTACCTCAGAATGCCTGGGTTTTTCGAATATGCCCGACGACGATCTGATCGACAGCATGCTCAACAATGGCGAAACACCAGGTCCGCATCCGGCATGGAAGCAAGGCATTCCACGTGACAATGGCACGGGCTGGGATTTTGAAGACGTGCGCGATCACTATATGGCAGAGCTGTATAAGGTAAATCCAGCCAGCCTGCGCTATGCTGAACGTGAACGCTATCTGTCACTGGCACGTAGTACGACCGGTGAAGTGATGGCGAAAACTATCGCTGAATGGCGTCGCAGTGGTTCGACCTGTCATGGTGCCCTGATCTGGTTTTGGCGGGACCTGCGGCCAGGTGCAGGCTGGGGCATCATTGATGCGCATGGCAAACCCAAGGCGGCCTATTATTATCTGAAGCGCGCCATGGCAGCGCTGACCGTGCTGATCACTGACGAAGGTTTGAATGGACTCTGCCTGCACGTCATCAATGACGGACCGCAGGCATTCGAGGGTGAGCTGGAACTGAATTTGTACCGGCAGTCAGAAACCCGCGTGGCCCATGGCCGCATTGCCATGCAGGTGGCGGCGCATAGTGTAAGCAAAGTGCAGGACTATGCGCTATTGCCGCATTTTATTGATACCAGCTATGCCTATCGCTTCGGGCCCGCGGGGCATGATGTGGTGGAGACTGTTTTGTATGACTGCGAGCAGATCATCGCCAATGACTTTCATTTCCCGCAGGGTCATCAATTCGCAGCGCAGGCCGATGTGGGTTTGCGTGCGCATTGTAGTTTGGATCCGGATGGTAACCATGTTCTGCATCTGAGTACGCAAAAACTGGCTCAGGCAGTGTGCATACAAATCCCGGGCATGCTCCCGGAAGATAATTATTTTCATATGGCACCTGGCAGCAGCAGGCAAGTGCGCCTGGCTGCCATTCACGGCAAGTCTGTTAAAGCTGGGCAGGTGCAGGCACAGAATGCGCTGACGGGTGTCAGGGCGGTTTTGGAAAATAGTACGGCTAGTACAGCAACTACTGTAGTAACTAATGTAGTAAATTAGCGGGGCAGATTTGGCAACACAACAGTATCCCAGCAAAGACATTTTATATACGCCACAAGCCTTCTGGTTTGGTGATGCGGCTTCCCCCATGCTGGGCTGGTACCATCCTGCCCGCATACGCGATGCAGGTGGCAGTCGCCGCTGCGGTGTGGTGCTTTGCCCACCCTTCGGGCATGAGTATATGGTGTCTTACCTGGCGTACAAGCACCTGGCCACGCATCTGGCAAAAGCCGGTTTTGATGTCTGCTTTTTTGACTATAACAATACTGGTGATGCTGCTGATGTTGCTGATGCTGGGGGCGAGCGCATAGAGCTGTGGCAAAACAATATACGCCAGGCTGCTACCCAATTGCGTCAGATGGCAGGTGTAGAACATATCGCCCTGTTTGGTTTACGTCTCGGGGCTTTGCTGGCAGCGACAGTGGCAGCCAGCATCGATGCCAAGGCTCTCATGTTGATGGCACCAGTCATCTCGGGTCGTGCCTATGCGCGTGAAATGCTGGTCTTGCGCAGCATGAGTTCACTGCAAAAAGATGTGGAGACCGAGCAGACCATAGACCCCAATCATGTGGTCACGGATGATGAGCTGACCGGTTATGAGTTCAGCGCAGCTACCCGCAGCAGCCTGGGCAAGCTGGACTTGAGCAAGCTGCCAGCACCAGCCATGCCGGTCTTTTTGCAAGAACGTGATGATATTACAGGTCAGGAGGCCAGGCTGGTACAGGCCTGGCACCATCATGACCATGCCCTGCAATTGTCAGCATTACCGGGCTATGCTGCGATGATGCGTGAAGACGCTCATGATACTGAAGTGCCACATGCAATCTGGCAAGAGATGCAGACCTGGCTGGCGCGCTACTTCCCCTTGCACGAAATTGCCAGCAGGGATATCCCCGTGACAAATGATATCGCCAGCCTGCGTATTGCCAATACCATCGTCGAAGAGGAACTGGTCGAGTTTGAAGGGATGACAGGCATAGTCAGCCACCAGACCGGGGCAGATGCGTTTGCCTTGCCCGCCGTGATCCTGTGCAATATCGGTGCCAACCACAGGGTTGGCAATCACCGCCTGTATGTCACTCTCGCACGTAGCCTCGCCGGCCAGGGCTTTTATGTCCTGCGCTTTGACAAGTCGGGTATAGGCTATAGCAGGACTACGCCGGACGACCAGGAAAATGACGTCCATGCCGCATCCAGTGTCGATGATCTCAGTAGCGCCATGTATTTCATGCAGGGTAAATATCATAGCCCGTCTTTTGTACTGACAGGTTTATGCTCCGGAGCCTATATGGCTTATCTGAGTGGACTCAGGGATGAGCGTGTCAGCGGTCTGGTACTCATGAACCAGTTGACCTATCGCTGGCGTGCGGGTGACACCATAGAAGCACGCAAGAAAGCCACCATCAAATCCACACATTATTATGTGCATGCTATGGCCAGGGGAGATACCTGGAAACGCGTACTCAAAGGGCAAGTGGATTTTCGCCAGATCACCGGTAATTTATTACGTCGCATAGGCAAGCGTTTGCGCACGCAATGGCAATCATTGGGCACCCGCCTGATGCACAGCAATCTCTTTCTTGGCCAAGTGGCGCGTAATTTCAAGAATCTCGAGGCCCGGGGTACTGAGCTGGTACTGATTTATGAAGCCAGTGATACGGCAGTGGATGTCATGACCGAGCAATTTGGCAGGCATGCAAGATTGCTGGGGCAGAGCGAGCGTATCTGCCTGAAGTTTTTCAAAGGGGCTGACCATACCTTTACGCCACGCTGGTCACAACTGGCCCTGGTCGATTTCATCGGCAGGCATTTGCTGCACCGCTACAGTTATCGTCAGCAGGAAAGCTTGGCAGCCATCGCCACACCTGTAGCACCGCAGCGACGTTTTGATGCGATTGCCAGTTCAGACCACCAGGTTAAGCCTGTTTCTGCAGACGTGGCAGAATAAAACGCCAGACCACGATCAGTTCAAATATTTCGACCACGATCAGTGCCAGGATAGCGCCTTGTGCCCCCATGCGCGGGATACTGAAGGCGGTGATCAGTAATACCATGCTGAGCGTCACGCTGCCGAGGAAAAACATTTGCTTGTAGGCGCCACCACTGGACAGCCAGGAGGTGCCCACCCAGCGCGCCGCATTGATGGCGAAATACGCGCCCCACATCATGACCAGAGGATCAAGCCCACTGTACTTGGCGCTGATGACATGGTTTTCCAGCCAGGGCAGTGAGGTCAGGAGCAGGGCAACATAGGCCAGTACCACCAGTTCTATCCCGGCGATGGAGAACAGGGTCAGGCGCTTTAGGCCATGCCAGTCTTTTTCTGCCATCAGACGGCTGGCTTCCGGCCTGGCTACCCGCGACCAGGCTGCCACCGCCAGCGGTATGGGCATCAGCATCAGGCGCGAGGCATTCAGGTCGGCAATTGCCGCTACCCCCAGCCAGGCACCGGACAGATACACATAACTGTAATTCGACAGCCAGCCGACGATGACGCCAGACACTGCCCAGCGTCCGTGGCCTGAGATGGTTTCCTGATGATCATTGATGGCCTGGCGAATTTCTTCTTCCGCATGGGCTTCAACATCGGTAGAGGTATGTGCGAGGAAGTGCTGGCGGCTGGCCAGCGTGCACAGGAAAGATGAGGCAGCCAGCAGCACAAATACCGTGACCAGGTCAAAATGCTTGCTGAAATACAGGGACGCCAGGCCTATGCCGACCAGGCCTACATATAAAATATCTTGCCGCAATACAGAAATGATATCGGACTGTATGAAGCCCACCGTACGGCCATATTCACGTATGCCATTGCCAAACAGGTAAGTGGCAAATACCACGCCCAGCAGCCAGCTCTTGTTGCTGTAATGAGTTGCTGCCGGGACGAATTCTACAATCACGAAAGCCAGCGAGCCCATCGCCATGGTCCAGAATACCTGTTTGTACCAATAGTGGCGCAACAGGGATTTACGGGTGTCACCGTGGACCGATGGTGCAACCGTGGTCAGCGGGCCGGCTATCCAGGAATCAACAATCAGGCCGACCAGCAAGCCACCGGCGTACAATTGCCCATACAGGCCATAGTCGTCCTTGGCCACCAGATTCATGAGCAAAATGCCAATGACGAAATTCAGGGCGCTGAGCATGCCCTGGTCGATGACCGATAAGATGGAAGAAGAAAGAAATTTTTTATAAAAACTCATGAGCTTGCACGAGAGAGTCCTGGCTTATGATGCGGGATTGCAGTGCGTGGGCTGACCTCAGCATATTTTGCAACAGAAACATAACATCAAGACTGACTGATACACAAAGTATTTCATTCTTTTACAATAGCTTTACCTTTATTTTCCGTCATTTATGAATAATTTAACCACTAAAGACCGGGCACTGGTGTTGTTCAGTGGTGGCCAGGATTCTGCCACCTGTCTGGCCTGGGCACTGTCCCGCTATTCCCATGTTGAGACTATAGGTTTTGACTATGGTCAGCGTCATGCCATAGAACTCAGTGTCAGGCCTGTGCTGATAGAGAAAATGCGCCAGTTTTCACCCGAATGGCAAAGCCGCCTCGGTGAAGATCACATGATAGACCTGGGGCTGATTTCCCAGCTTTCGCATACGGCCATGACAGAAGACATCGCCATAGAAATGCAGGAAAACGGTTTGCCGAATACCTTTGTCCCAGGCCGCAACCTGATGTTCATGATGACCGCAGCCACGCTGGCTTATCGCCGCGGGCTGAATGTGCTGGTCGGTGGCATGTGTGAAACCGATTTTTCCGGCTACCCCGATTGCCGTGATGACACCATGAAAGCTCTGCAGGTAGCGCTGAACCTGGGCATGAATACCCGCCTGAAGCTGGAAACCCCGCTGATGTGGATCAACAAGGCCCAGACCTGGCAACTGGCAGAACAACTTGGTGGCAATGCTTTGGTTGATCTGATACGCGAAGACACGCATACCTGCTACCTCGGGCAACGTGGCGACATGCATCCATGGGGTCATGGTTGCGGTACCTGTCCTGCCTGCGCCTTGCGCGCCCGCGGTTATGAGTATTACCGCAGCGGTAACTTTGATTTGTAAGCTTGCCGTTAACTTGCAGGCCTAGAATAGGTGCATACACCATGAATGAAGCCCCACTATGCTGATTGCCATCATCACCGACCTGCATGCCAACCGTGAAGCACTGGAAGCTTGCCTGGCACATGCGCAACAGCGCAAGGTGACGCGCTATGCTTTCCTCGGCGACCTGGTCGGTTACGGTGCTGATCCGTGCTGGGTGCTGGATAAAGTAATGGAATATGTCAGCCAGGGTGCCTGGGCGCTGATCGGCAATCACGATGCCGGTTTGCTGCAAAGTGACAGGCAGGGCATGAACCCGACTGCCAGGACCGTGGTCGACTGGACACGTGCCCAGCTCAGTCCCGGGCAACTCGATTTCATTGCCAGACTGCCTTACCGCATAGAGTGGGAAGACTTGTTGTTCGTCCACGCGAATGCATGGGCACCGGAGAAATGGGAATACATAGACGGCGTCATGGAAGCCACACGCAGTATGCATGCGACCAAGGCCAATATTACTTTCTGTGGTCATGTACACATGCCCACCCTCTACCATATCAGTCTGACTGGCAAGACCGGTGAATTCATTCCAGTACCTGAAGAAGGCATACCATTGAGCAGGCAGCGGCGCTGGCTGGTCATCCCCGGTTCGGCAGGCCAGCCGCGTGATGGCAACCCTGCCGCCTGTTACGCGACTTTTGATACTGAAGACCAGGAACTGACCTATTACCGCGTTCCCTACGATACAGAAACTGCCTGCCAGAAAATCATTGCTGCCGGCCTGCCACCAGCTTTGGGGCACAGACTGCTGCATGGTAATTGAGCCAGGGTGGATATGAGCACTCACCCACATCAAAAGCTGCAAAGCGGTATGGAATTCGACGGCTACCGCCTTGAAGAAAAATTGCATACCGGTGGTATGGCTGCCCTGTGGCGCGTCACTGACCTGCGTAATCGTCATGCATCGACACAGGGTGAGGCAGAGCAGAGCCCGCTGATCATGAAAGTGCCCCTGCTGTTTTCAACAGATGACCCAACCGCCATCGTCGCCTTTGAAGTCGAGCAAATGATCATGCCCAAGCTCAAGGGCAGGCATGTGCCGCGTTATTTTGGGGCTGGTGATTTTGATGCCCAGCCCTATATCGTCATGGAGCAGATTGCCGGTACATCCTTGCGCAGCCGTTTTGAAGATGCACCTTTGCCGCTGGCCGAAGTAGTCGATATCGGCATCAGGGTCGCGCATGCCTTGCAGGATCTGCACAAGCAGCATGTCATTCACCTCGATATCAAGCCCAGCAATATCATGTTTCGCCCCGATGGTACGGCGGTGCTCATCGATTTTGGCCTGTCGCGGCATGACAGGTTGCCCGATCTGCTGGATGAAGAATTCCGCCTGCCCATGGGCACTGGCCCGTATATTTCACCAGAGCAGGTCATGGGCGTGCGCAATGAGCCGCGCAGTGACCTGTTTTCGCTGGGGGTCTTGCTGTATCACCTGGCAACCGGGCAGCGGCCCTTTGGTCATCCGACTTCAGTATCCGGTTTAAAAAAACGCCTGTACCGCGACCCTTTACCACCGCGCAGCCATCGCAGTGAGATACCGCCATGGTTGCAGGAAATTATCTTGCGCTGCCTGGAAGTGGAGCCGCAGGCCCGCTTTGATACGGCTGCCCAACTGGCTTTTTTATTGCAGCATCCAGATCAGTTGCAATTAACGGCAAGGGCCGACAAGCAGGGGCAGGATGGTTATCTGTCAGTACTCAAACGGCGTTTTCAGGCAGCCGGGGCAGAGCCGGCTTTGTTGCAAGGCGCAGCAGATCAATTATCCCGCGCGCCCATCATCGTCGCTGCGCTGGATTTGACCGGTGGTTCAGAAGCACTGGCAGCCAGCCTGCGTAATATCACACGACGCATGTTGCAAACCGAACCCGGTGCGCGCCTGGCCTGTCTGACCATACGCAAGGTCAGCCGCATAGGCATGGATGAAAGCCTGATACAGCAGGGTGAGAACATCCATGTCAAACAACTGGTTGATCTCAAGCACTGGGCCAGGCCGCTGAACCTGAACCCCGACAAGATCACCTTTCATGTGCTGGAAGCACCCGATCCAGCCAGCGCCATCATTGATTATGCCCACAGCAACCGGGTCGATCACATCATTATAGGTTCACGCGGCAGCTCTGCCTTGCGCCGTTATCTGGGCAGTGTTTCTGCGCAAGTCGTGGCCGAGGCAGAATGTACGGTCACGGTTGTCAAGGCACATGAAAAATAGTCGTGCAGCCCGGTCTTATTTTTTCAGGCTTTCCAGCACCTGATCGACATAATCACCATCCGCATCGCTGAACTTCAGCCTTACCGGATACCATTCCAGGCTGGGCGCCAGCCATAAATCCAGTTGCTGATCCTTGGAATCAGCAGGTGGTGCCTTGCTGACATGGATGGCGAGCATGTCGCCCATCGGGGTCTTGATGTTTTCCGGCCCGACGACCTTGAAAGTCCAGGGGTCGGCATCGCGGCGACCAGCCACCAGCATCTTCCATTCCGTACCTGCCTTGAAAGCATCGCCAGCGGCGCGGGCGATGGCAATCAACTGCCAGCTGGCGCTGGTCCTGTCCTGTTCTCCCCCTTTAAGTACATAGGTTTCAGCAGATGCACTAAAGCGCAGGGTCTTGCTGTCGCGCTCAAAGCTGGTGGTGGTGGCGGGTTTGCGAAAGCGTTTTTCGACAAACTTGTCGGGTGCCAGGCCAAAATCATCGATATTCCCCACGCTGCTCGCATCGAGTATTTTGCCGACCAGCATGGCATGGGTTTCTGTGATGATGCTGTATTTCTGGTCGCCGGTTTGCCATTTGACTGAGGCTGAACCACTCAGCGGCAAGCCGCTTTGTTTGGCCTTGATGCTGTATTGCAGCTCAATCGAAGGTGGCAGCTTCGTCGCATATTTGGTGGCAGTCTCATGTCCCTGCGCCATGACAGGGCTGTTCAGGCCTGATGCTAGCAGCAGGGTAAGAAATAGAGTGAAAAGCGGGGCTCTTGCGGTGCGCATTATTATCTTTCCATATTGGTGATGCTGATGATTTTGGTCGCGGTCTGGGTAGTCACGGCACCATTACTTTCCGTATTGCGTATTTGCACCGGATACCAGTGCTGGTCGGGTGACAGCCAGACTTCGAGCTTGGAATTATAAGAACCAGGCAAGGGCGGGCGCACTATATGCCAGGCCATGAACTTGCCTGCCTTGGTCTCGACTTCTTCATACGCGGTCACAATAAAGACAAAGGTGGTGACATCCCTTTCTTCAGCGACTTGCAACCGGATTTCACGGCCAGGCTGAAATTTCTCGGGATCGGCATAGCCTATGCCAGCCAGTTGCATGAGGAAACTGGCCTTGTCCTGGGCACCATCTTTTATTTCTGCCGTTTTATTTGAGGAAGAAAAACTGACAGATTTTTTCTGATGGTCAAAATGAGTCGCCGTCTCACTGCGGTTGCGTCGTTTTTCTGAACTGGTCGCAGGTGTGATGCCATACGTATCAATCAGGCCCTCGCTGTGCATCTGGTACAGGTTGATGGAGGTCAGTAACAAATCCAGCGAGGCATTGATGCTCATCTTGTAACGGCCAGTCTTGAACTCCCAGTTAATCTCACCGTCGCCATAAACCGGGCTGCGGTTAGGTTCAGTACGCACGATGCGCATGCTGATCGTGCCGGTCTGGGGCGCACGCACAGGATAGGTTTGCGGCCCCTCCGTATTGCTGCTGTCCTGGCCAGGCGTGCCGCTGGCCTCGTCTGCCTTGACTTCAGGCTTGGTCTCTGCTGCCAGTACAGGCGTATTATCCTTCACTTCAACAGGTGCTACAGGAGCTGGTTCAGGCGCGGGGGCGGGTTCCGGCTCAGGGCTGACCACAGGCGTCACCGTCTTTTTCACCGCAGAGGGCGGTTTTGCTTCAGGCGCTGCTTGTGGGCCTGGTTTTGGGGCGGGGCTGACGGTTTTTTGCTCCGTCTGTTCAGGGATATCCCTGAATTGCACTGCGATGGGGTTTTCCTGCAATCGTGGCTTGTCTGGCATCACGTCCCTGTCCAGGCCATACAAGACAAACAGGTGCAGCAATACTGCCAGCGTCAAAAACAGCATATTCTGGCGGGTCAACAACATGGTATCAAATTGAGGGGCGGTAGCATTCATCCTGCTAGTGTAAACGCAGTAGATAAATTTTGGATGACCTGAGGTATTTTGCCAGGGAGTAAAATGGCATTTTTTGCAGCAATCATGCTGGATATGCCAGGATTAATCTGATGCCGATGACAATAACAAACTATTTGAAACGATATTCCCTCATGTTGCTGGCGCTGTGCCTGCTACAGAATGTCGAGGCGGTGACGCCGCAAAATCCTGGAAACACCAAGCCCGGCTCCGCTCTTGCTCCAATACGCATAGGCATGATAGACGGCCTCAGCGGCGCTTTCAGCAATGCCGGTGAGGCAGTGCAAAGAAATTTGCAGATTGCCATAGAAAGAGTCAATGCGCGTGGCGGCGTGCGCCTGCCTGATGGTGCACATCCCCTGCAATTAAGCAGTTTTGATAACAAACAGGGAGTAGAAGATTCCCTGACTGCGCTCAAGCATGTAACAGATCAGCATATTCCCTTTGTTGTGCAAGGTAATAGTTCTGCTGTTGCCCTGGCACTGGTGGATGCCATCAACAAACATAATCAGCGTACACCGGATAATCGCCTGCTCTTTCTTAACTATTCTGCGGTCGATCCGGCACTGACCGATGAAAAATGCAGTTACTGGCATTTTCGTTTCGATGCCCATGCCGACATGCGCATGCATGCGCTGACTGAAGTCATCAAGGCTGACAGCCGCGCCAAAAAGATTTACCTGATAGGCCAGGACTATAGCTTTGGCCGCCAGGTCAATAAATCAGCACGTACCATGCTGGCCGAGAAAAGACCGGATATTGCGATTGTTGGTGAAGACCTGCACCCGATAGGCAAGATCAAGGACTTTGCGCCGTATATGGCAAAGATCAAGGCCAGCGGTGCCGATGCCGTGATCACCGGTAACTGGGGCAATGACCTGACCCTGCTGGTCAAGGCAGCCAAGGATGCAGGCATGGTGACCAAGTTCTATACCTTCTATGGCAATGGCCTGGGTGCACCGGCGGCACTGGGCGATGCTGGCATAGGCAGGGTGCGTGCGGTGGCGGAGTGGCACCCCAACGCCGGTGGGGCTGACAGCGACGCCTTTTATCAGCAGTTCCGTCAGCGCTATCCCGACCCGCGTGATGATTATGTGCATCTGCGCATGCAGCTCATGGTGGAGATGCTGGTTACTGCGATAGAAAAAGCCAGGACGACCGAAGCAGCAGCCGTGGCCCATGCCATGGAAGGCGCGCATTACAGGAATGCCTTCCATGACGCCATCATGCGGGCAGAAGACCATCAACTGATACAGCCCTTGTATGTCTCGGTCATGCAAAAGAAGGGCGAGAGTGGTGTGCGTTTTGATAATGAGGGCAGTGGCTACGGTTTTAAAACCGAGCGATATTTCGATGCGCGATTGACGGCCTTGCCCAGCTCATGCAAGATGCTTAGAATTAAATAAACTGCAACCCTGAAAATATGAAGGAAGAATCGTATGAGTAATCCGTTTTCTGGTTCCGAGATTCCCGGCATGAATGCCATGGGCGATACCCTGTCTTTCGTCAAAAAACTCTGGGGCAATATGCAGGTGCCCGGCATGGTTGCCCCTCCCATGTCAGTCGATGAGCTGGACAAGAAAATCCAGGATTTGAAGACGGTCGAATCCTGGTTGACAGTCAACATGAATATGCTGCGCGGGACCATACAGGCACTCGAAGTGCAACGCGCAACGCTGGCTGCGCTGCAATCGATAGGTGAAAGCTTTGCCCAGCACGCGCAGCAGGCTGGTGCGATGGCGGAGCAGGCAACAACAAGTTCAACAGCCAGCAATTCGGGCAACAGTAACAGCAATAGCAATGCCGACTGGCCCATGCATCCACATACGGCCAAGACAAAGGTCGATGAACCTGATCCTGATGATGAGGTGGACGAAGATAGCGCCGACATGCCGCCGGAAGCAGGCGCATCTGTTGCAGAGGCTGAAGCGCCGGTAGAAGAGCTCACTCAATCTACTAAAACTAACAACGCTACCAATGCTGCCAAAGCTACTAAAGAGGCAGACTCAGCAGATGCCAGCACACCCTTTGTCAACCCCGCCGCCTGGTGGGGGCTGTTGCAAGAACAGTTCAAGCAAGCCGTCAGCAAGGCCATCCAAGGGGAGCAGGAAAGCAGCACGGCAGCAGAAGCCGCGCCGGTACAAAAAACGGCTGGCAAAAGTACAGCTGGTGCAGCGACCAAAACTGTAAAAGCTGGCGCAAGTGTTAGAGCCAAACCTGCCAGCAAGGCAGGAGCTGGAAGTAAATCAGTTGCCAGCTCAGCGGCCAAACCAGCAGCAAAAACAGTAGCAAAACCTAAAGCGGCTGCCAAACCTTTAGCGAAGACCAGCAAAACGACAAAAGCCAGGTAAGGAAAATATCGTCAGCAGACATGCTCCAGCCTGAATTAATTTTCTTAAAAACAGGTAAAAAAATGGCACCCACCAAGGGTGCCATTCCAGTTTCAATCGTCAAACTCCGGTTTTAGTAACCAGCCTGCGCGGTCGGGCATTTCGCTTTGTTCGCCGGTTTTACTTCCACTACTTCGAAGTTGTTATTCAGCATCCAGGCACTTGCACGTTTGCGTGTGACTGGTTTTCCCTTGGCCTGGCTGGCGACATTAACTGCGATGACTTTATCGGATTTGCCAAACTTGCAGTCAACCTCGAACTCCAGTCCTTCCTTCGGGCCGGTCGCAGGCAAAGGGATATTGATCAGGCGCAGTGGCAACTTGGCCTTTTCAGTTGCTGACAGTGCCTGGTAATCACTCGTTGTATCTACGACAAAGGCGGCCTGGGAATAAGCTTCCAGCGTGGTGTCTGGTGATATGCTGCCGGTGGACTTGGTCCAGACCAGCACACTTTTTCCGGCAATACCGTCGGTTGCAATATTCGCCCATTTTTCCATCAACTCCTTGCGGGAGGGCAGCGGGCCACTTGCTGGAGCTGGCGCTGCCGTCATGGCTGTAGCAGGTGTGGCGGCTGCTATTGTTGCAGGGGCAGGTGCTGCAGTTTTTTGCATAGGGACAGGGGCGGGCGCAGCCTTGACCGGTGCCGCAGCGACTTCTTCACCCTGGTATTTGTATTTGCCGTCGAATGGCACATCGCCCCAGGCACTGGCGCAAGTTTCTACATGCAATTGCATGCCGCCCGCAGCGCGTTTCAGGGTCATATTGCAACGGCCTTCGCTAAAGCTCCATCCACCGGGCGCATCCGCCAGTTTTCCTTCGCCTGAGCCGCTACGCGAATTACCAGTTTTGCTTTTTTCTGCCACTTCCAGGGTGAACTTGCCATCAGGCTTCACCGTCAACAGACGTTCAAAGCCATTGTCGCTGGCATCATAGACACCGGCTTTGGGAAATGGATTGTAATCTGCAGCCAGGGCAGGAGCTGCGATACATGCGAGACTGACTGAGAGCAGACTGAGAGTTTTCAGAGAAGGTGAGCTTTTCATGTGGTCGCTGGATGAAGGTTGTTGAAATTGGTCAAGCTATGACTGTTCCCAAATATGGCGTCGTATCTGGGCGCATGATGCATTAAAGTAAATGGATGGTGCATGACAGGTGTAAGCGTGTCAATCAAGTAATTGTGTGTTTTATATTAAAGCGCAACAATGTGTAAGCAGATTTGCATCATGTTCAGGATTTTGTTATTAGCTTAGCAGCGAAAAAAGTTGCTACATTATGATAGCGCTGGAACGTAATTTTATTCATTTGCTTAACTGAAACATCAGGAGAACCACCAGTGGCCTTTGTCTATGAAAGAATCCCGGAAGCCGATGTCGTGGCCTTTGGCTTGCGCGAGATCGACAAACAGTTTCCCATGGCGACAGCCTCCAGATGGGTGATAGACCGCGAGCGCAATATTTATCTGCGCTACATGACCTACGACCGTGAACAGCCTTCCCAAAAGAATTTCAGTTTTTTCTGGAAAGGTATTTTGTTGCGGCTGCGTTTCAATAGCGAAGGGCAGAGCCTGGATGGCGACAAGTGGCAAACCAGCTGGAGCTGGCTGGGCATGCATGAACCGGAGGCCGATGTCAAAGCCGGGTTTGAGGCAAATCGCGCCAGCATCATGGCAGACCTCAAAGATGCCTTGCGGGCCTACCGCGATGGTTCTTTGTCGCCAGCCTATTCCGCCCACATTGCAGTATTCGACTTTTAAGCGGGGGACTTATGTCAGGTCTCAGTCACCAGCAAGCCACAGAGTTGCTGCAGGATCACCCGGAAGATTACCGCACGCCGGAATCATTGAAAGACCTTGCCAATCAGGTCTCTGTCTATTCTGACGGACAGGTCACCTTGCTGTACGGCGGCATGGTGCATAAAGATATATCCAGCAATGATCTGGTTGAACTCATGGTCGCCAACCATGAGGACATACGTGCCATCAACAAGACCCCGGTAGCCGCTTTCCTGCAATCAGAAGATTATCTTGAGGCGGTCGCGAAAGCGCATAACTGCAAGTCAGTCGATGAAGTCCTGAGCAAGCGCGATCATCCGGCCAACCAGTTCATGTTTGCGGCAACCGATGGCCGCTGGGCTGACGCCTCGGCACGCTTTGCTGCTGCTACCAGGGGCGAGGTCATGACACTCAGCGGCTATGCCGGTGCCGACCGTACCCTGGGTCTGGTGGAATTGCCCACCATATTGAAAAATCCAGAGGTCACACACATCAATGGCAAACCCAAGGCAATCTTCGAGTCTATTTACGAAGAAACCGGTTCGCTGACCGAAGTATTCAAGGCCGTAGCGTCTTCTTCTCACGAGCTGATGCGCAATATGGAAGTCAAGGCATCCACCCATGTGAATGCCGATGGCAGCGAGAAAAAGATTGCTGAAAAAGTAGGTTCCAAGAGCCTGTTTGAAGGCTCTGCTTACCGCGGCACCAGCCTGGCCAAGGACGAAGCAAATCTCTCAATTGCCACTGCTCCTGATCCTAAATACCAGGCCAATATCAATGAGGGGAAAGTACATCTGGATCACGCAGAACAACAAAACAGGATAGACAAAAAGCGTGGCGATGACGCAGCAGGTTTGCTGCTTGTGGCTGATACGCCGTCTTCCAGACTGGTCGCACTTAGTTCCAGCCCCGCGCAGAAACGAGAGCCCTCTTCCTGTAAAGTCTGAATTACGAAGAGACTCAAATAAACGACGGATAGCTTGTGTGGCTATCCGTCGTCACTATCCTGCTTCAGAGAAATTCGCCGCAACAAAATCCCAATTCACCAGACACCAATACGCATCCATATAAGCGGGACGCTGGTTGCGGTAGTCGATGTAGTAGGCATGCTCCCAGATGTCACATGTGAGCAGCGGCTTATCGACACCAACCAGGGGAGTGGCAGCATTCGAGGTATTGACGATCGCCAGGCTACCGTCAAAACGCTTCAATAACCAGGTCCAGCCGGAGCCAAAATTACTGACGCAAGACTGAGTAAATTCTTGTTTGAATTTATCAAAGCTACCCCATTGGGTAATGATCGCATCACCCAGTGCACCAATGGCGACACCGCCACCGCTGGGTGTCAGGCTTTGCCAGTAAAAATTATGGTTCCACACCTGTGCGGCATTATTGAATATGCTGCCTGTTGATTTCTTGACGATGTTTTCGAGTGATTCTTCTGCGAATTCCGTGTCCTTGATCAGGGCATTCAGATTCGTCACATAGGTCTGGTGATGCTTACCGTAATGATATTCCAGAGTTTCTTTGGAGATATGCGGTTGCAAGGCATCCATTGCATACGGCAGTTCGGGTAAGGTATGTAACATGTCAGTTTCCTTCCGATATCAATTTTACGGTGTGGTATCCACACGCAGTGTTGCTTGCAGACTTATCTCAGGAACGCTGACAAGTGCTTTGGAGAGTGGACAGTCACGTTTTGCGGCTGCTGCAATTTCCTGGAATTGCGCATCGTCTATGCCTGCAACGCTCGCTTCCATGGTCAGCGCAATACGGTCTATCACAAAGCCATCACCCTGTTTGGACAATCTGACGCTGGCTTTGGTATCAACATCAGTCGTTTTCAAACCCGCTTTTTCGCAGGCAAATGAAAATGCCATCGTGAAACAGGCTGCATGGGCTGCACCCAGCAATTCTTCAGGGTTGCTGCCGCGTCTGTCATCTTCAAAACGGCTGGCAAAGCCATAGGGATAGTCTTTCAATGCGCCGGTTTCCGTGCTGATATTACCGACAGCAGTTTTTCCTGAACCTTCCCAATGTACGCTTGCTGTTTTTTCGCTCATGGCCATTCCTTTTCTATGGTTTGCTTCAAATAGACCAGACACGATATGGCGGAAAAAAAAGCAGCTCGCACATCAGTGTTCCGGACCTGGGATTTATAGCTAATTGATAAACTACATGCAGACTATGCCTGTGCTTCAAACGCATCTGTTCGCTAACACACAGAACAGTATTGATGATATTTGCTATCGTTGATGAATGCTGAATGACTCGCTTGACTGCGTTGCTTGACTGCGCTAAATCACCCGGAACTCAACACCATGATACAGATACGCTTAGGCCAGGCAAAAACCAAACTCAGCCGCGAAGAATTTGGGCAGCGCTATCGTGCCAGTTTTATTGATCCGGCTTTTGGTGCAGAAGAGTCTGCCATCGCCAGGCTGGAAGAAATTGCCTGGCATGCATATGATGAAGGGCGCAAAGCCCCTTTCACGCGAAAAGCTGGCGCTGGCTATGCAGACCCTGATTATGATCTGTCAGTGGAATGGCAGGCGACCAAAGACCGTTTGGAAGCCGCGCAAGCAAAGTGGAGTCAGGCATCGACACCATCGCGTGTTTTGCTGATTTGCGCTTCTGCACGCAGTGACGGCACTTGTCCTGGTGAAATGTCCAAGAGCTTTCGCCTGCTGCAAATCGCCAAAAAGGAATTGGAGCAAGTCAATATTCAGTCTGATGTACTGGACCTGAGTTTGCTGACCTCAGAATATGGCAGGAATATTTTCCCCTGCAAAGGCTGTGCGTCAACAGCCATGCCCTTGTGTCACTGGCCTTGTAGTTGCTACCCCAATCATGCACTGAACCAGACCAATGACTGGATGGCAGAAATATATGAACGCTGGACTGCCGCCCATGCCGTCATCATCGTCACGCCAGTCTATTGGTACCAAAGTCCCAGCCCCTTGAAGCTCATGATAGACCGCCTCGTCTGCGCCGATGGCGGCAACCCTGATCCGACATCCACTTCAGGTAAAAAAGCCGACAAAGCCAAGGAACTGGAAATGGTGGGCTGGAATTATCCTCAGCATCTGGCAGGCCGCGCTTATGGCTTGATCGTACATGGAGATGTTGCTGGAGTGGATGACTCGCGCCGTGCATTAACAGACTGGCTGGACTGGATGGGCTTTATCGATGCGGGTACGCAGGCACGCCTGGGCCGTTACATAGGTTATTACGAACCCTATGCGAATAGCCATGAAACCCTGGATGCCGATGTCGCCATCCAGCAGGAATCGCGCAATGTGGCAATTGCTGTCGCCAAGGCGGTGACTGAATTGCGTGCTGGCCGTTTGCAGGCGGTACAGGCTGACGTGAAACGGCCAAGGCCTAAATAAGGGAGTGGAATTTGCTCACTTCGCTTCTGCACCATCCTTCAAGATGCGCAAAGCCTCTTTAGTCCACTGCACACGGCTCTCTTCAAAGGTGATACCCGCCTTGAGTATCAGGTAACGCAATTGTTGCTCGTGTGACAGTGTGTGGGCGCTGAAGTCACGCTTTTCTATCTCCAGGTAAGTTGCCAGTTCCTGCTCATGCAATTGCAGGCGGCGCTCAAACTCTTCTGCCAGACCCAAGGGGCCTATGGCAGCATCAGCCCGCAGTTTGACCATCATGTCATCCCGCAGTCTCATCGGTGCACTGCTTTCACTGGCCCAGCGTCGTAACTCATCCCGGCCCGCAGGCAGAATGGCGATGAGTTTCTTGCCTGCGCGGCCACCTTCAACTTCGGTCGATATTACCCAGCCCTGCGCCTCCATGCGCCCCAGTTCCCGGTAGATTTGCTGGTGTGTCGCATGCCAGAAATAGCCTATGGACTTGTCAAAACGCCGAGCCAGGTCATAACCTGAACATGGCTTTTCGGCAATCGAGGTCAGCAAGGCGTGGGGCAGGGACATGTTTTAGAGTAAATAGTCGGTGTGGTTTTCAGACATTTTATATGCAACTGGTTGCATAAATAAAGCAGTTTCGGTATTCTCTTATGCACTCAGTTGCATACTCAGTTGTGTAATATGTATTTTCAGCATCTGCGGCTTGATTGAACCCTCTATATTTAGGAATACGCCATGTCTTTTTATCCTCACCTGACAAAGCCACTCGATCTGGGTTTTACTACTTTACCTAATCGCCTCTTAATGGGTTCCATGCACGTGGGGCTGGAAGAAGTCGACAATGGCTTTGAGCGTATGGCGGCGTTTTATGCAGAGCGTGCTCGTGGCGGCGTAGGCCTGATCGTGACTGGTGGCATTGCCCCGAACGAAAGAGCGCGCCCTATGCACGGCGGTGCCATGCTGACCACTGAGGCAGAAGCAGAACATCATAAAATAGTCACCAAGGCCGTGCATGATGCCGGTGGCAAGATCGCCATGCAGATTTTGCATTTTGGCCGTTATTCTTACCAGCCTACCCTGGTTGCGCCTAGCGCCATCAAGGCACCGATCAACCCTTTCAAGCCGCATGCACTGACGACAGAAGAAGTCGAACAAACCATCTCTGACTTCGTCCGCTGTGCTGCGTTGGCGCAATCGGCTGGCTATGATGGTGTTGAAGTCATGGGCTCTGAGGGTTACCTGATCAATGAATTCATCGCTGCTTGCACCAACCAGCGCGATGATGAATGGGGCGGCGCTTATGAAAACCGCATCCGCTTCCCTATAGAAATCGTGCGCCGCATACGCGAAAAAGTAGGAAGCAACTTCATCATCATTTACCGCCTGTCCATGCTGGATCTGGTCGATGGTGGTTCTACCCTAGAAGAAGTCACGCAACTGGCCAAAGCCATAGAAGCGGCTGGTGCAACAATTATCAATACCGGCATAGGCTGGCATGAAGCGCGCATCCCTACCATCGCTACCAAGGTGCCACGCGCCGCTTTTGCCTGGGTTACCAAGAAGCTCAAAGGCCAGGTGAACATCCCCCTGATCGCGACCAACCGTATCAATACGCCAGAAGTGGCCGAGCAATTGCTGGCCGATGATTATTGCGACATGGTCTCCATGGCTCGCCCGCTGCTGGCAGACCCGCAGTTCATGCGCAAGGCAGAACAGGGAAGAGCAGAAGAAATCAATACCTGCATAGGTTGCAACCAGGCTTGTCTGGATCATACTTTTGGCGGCAAGGTCACGTCCTGCCTCGTCAATCCACGTGCCTGCCATGAGACTGAACTGGTTGATGCTCCGCTGGAAAAAGCCAAGCGCATTGCGGTAGTTGGTGCTGGTCCTGCCGGTCTGAGCTTCGCGACGACTGCTGCCAATCGCGGCCATGCTGTCACCCTGTTTGATGCCGGTTCTGAAATTGGCGGCCAGTTCAACATCGCCAAGCAAGTGCCGGGCAAGGAAGAGTTTTATGAAACCCTGCGTTATTTCGGCAAACAGATAGAACTGACCGGTGTCACATTGAAGCTCAATACCAAGGTTGATGCATCCGACCTGGCAGACTTTGATGAAGTCGTACTGGCAACGGGTATTACTCCGCGTGTCCCACCTATCGAAGGTATAGAGCATGCCAAAGTCCTCAGTTATCTCGATGTCTTGCGTGACAAGAAAACGGTCGGCAAATCTGTTGCCATCATAGGTGCGGGCGGCATAGGTTTTGACGTTGCAGAATACCTGAGCCACAGCGGTACCAGCCCTAGTCTGGATCCGGAAAAATTCTATGCTGAATGGGGTATCGATACCGACTATAAAAACGTCGGTGGTTTGCGTACTGCTGATGTGGAAAAACCTGCACGCCAGATTTTCCTGTTACAGCGCAAGACTTCCAAGGTTGGTGATGGTCTGGGTAAAACCACGGGCTGGATACACCGCACAGGACTCAAAAACCGTGAAGTACAAATGATAGCCGGCGTCAGCTATGACAAGATAGACGATGCGGGTTTGCATGTCACCATCGGTGGCGAACAAAAGCTGTTGCCTGTTGATAATGTGATTCTGTGCGCGGGCCAGGAACCAAGGCGTGACCTGCAAGCCATGCTCGAAGCTGCAGGCAAACCGGTCCATCTGATCGGTGGTGCGGATGTAGCGGCGGAGCTGGATGCCAAGCGTGCTATCAACCAGGGTACGCGTCTGGCAGCGACAATTTAAATAAGGCATGAAACTGCTGGCAGCTGGTTCTGCCAGCAGTGTTCAGGCAAACAGCTTTTCGTATTCCGGCCTGTCCTGATCTGAAATAAACGCATCCAGGTACAGCGACCATGAATTCTGGTTACGGTCAGCCATGTGCTTGTTCAAGCCTGGTATCAAGGCCAGCTTGGATGGTGGCAAAGAGCGCTTGCGTATCGCATCAAATACGATATCGCTAAAGTGTTCAGCAAAGCTGACCGGGCTGCCTATCTCTTTCAGCAAGCGGTCTATGATGGCGATTTTATCGATGCGTTGAGTGTCGATAAAATAGCGCACCATTTTCGACAGTGGTGATTGAAGGCTGTTTTTCTCCAGCCGCAGTTGCTGCCGCAGGATAATCTTTTGCGCATCCGTATTCAGGCGGTTCTCTATCAATTCAAGTACGGCGCCATTTGGTGCTGCCAATGCCACTTCCAGCATGGTCCAGCGCTCATTTTCATTGGCTGCGTACTCGGCAATATTGTCATAGCTGATATGTGCCTTCAGTTCTTCATCCGAGATCAGGCTGCTGTCTTCTGTCATGACAAAATGGGTTTTGCCCAGGCTGTCGTGCATACTTTCGAGCAAGAGTGCCGTAATGGGCAGATTGCCAAAGAAAACAGAGAAGCCCAGTATGTCACCATACAGCCTGATTTTTGAGCGGTCTGAAATCGCAAATGCCCGCAAGAAATCATTGCTGTCACGGGGCAGGGCACAACGGCTGAAGTACTGGCGAGGATAGCCCCTGGCCAGATAAGTTTCGACGATGCGCAGGCCATTTTCTGCCTGCAGGCATTCAGCAACAGTGGGTACGACACCGTCGTTGGCTTCTATGGCATAGCCATCGATAATAATTCGTGCACAGTGCTTTTTAATCTCTGTTTCAGAAAAAATGCTGGCATTCAGATGTTCAGAAAGCACGAATAGTGACCTTTTTAATGAAATGTCTGATGATTGATAATTTGTTGTTATGCAGAAAGACTCCTTGCATTGTATGCGCAACCCGGGCTTGCTAACAATTAAATCAAGCCAATGCAGGGGCTAAGCGGAGTTAAGTTGGCGCAGCCGGTTTTTTCTTCGCCTGCTCGTCACGCCAGTCCAGGTATTCGGGAAAAGTCATTTCACGCATGGCCACGCAATTACGCAGACCCTGGGTGACTACCATGTCAAAATTTTCTGGATTGATTTTCGCTTGCGGATACACCTCGCAGCGGTACAGTATGGGCAGACCATTGGGCCGCGGCTGATTCGGGGCCAGCATTTCATTGCCTATCATATTGGCCAGCAAGGCGACAAGTATGGTGTTCATAATCCCGGATTCTTTGGTGCAATACAGTCTGGATTTCACAAAAACCTGAAATGACGGTTTTTCGACCAGTTTTTGTCAGCTAATGATAACATTGCCTTTATCGTCAATGCTGATGAAATTTTACTTTCATTAGCTAATAAAAGGAAAGAGAATTTCATGCGGCTGATCAACAAGTTTGTGCTGGTAGCAGTATTCGTTGCGGGCCTTGCCTTGCTTGTTGAATTTTTTGGCAATAAAAATCAGCTTGATGCGGTTGGCAGTACTCCGCTGAAAGAAGCACCGGAATATGCCGCGATGGTGGAAAATGCAGAAAAAATGCCGGATGTAAAAATAATTCCAGGCACTTTCATTAATGCGGTTGAATCCAGGCAACAGGTGCTGGAATATAAAATGAGTCTGGCAGAGAACCGCAGCTTTCAATTCAGTGTGTCTTCGTATGCGGCAAAAAAAGACTGGGCCAAGACCACGCCAGATGTCAGCAAGCAATTGTCCGGTGTCTATAGAATCAAAGGCAATGTCATTTACTTTGAGAATTTACAGGGGCACACCGGCCTGATGTCGGACAAGGCACGCAGCGTGATCAGTGCCTGGACGCAGGACGGTATTGAATTCAAGAATGAAAACTCAGTCATGCGCCTGCGCATGTTTGCCCCTGTGGCTGCCAGTAAACCACAATAACCAGCAATACTAATAGAGTCATAGCCGGTGCACCGTACCCGCTTGCAAGAATCAATGAATACCACTGCCAGCCAGTCACAGCAGCATCAGCAGCAAAGTCAGCAACAAAATCAGTACCAGCACCAGCTTAAAGCTGGCCTGTCTTATGAGTTGCTGTCTTTCTTTTTCTTGCTGATACCGTTTGCCATCGCCAACGGTATCGTCATTGCCAAAGCTGCAGCATTGCCCCTGTACGGTGGCAAAATCATCCTGTTTGTATTGCCGGTATCCTTTCTCTTTTTCCAGTTATGGAAGAAGCTGCTGGTGCTCAAGTTGCTGACTGCCTTGCTGGCCATCTTCGCAGGTGCCGAAGCTTATGTCGCCTATGAGTTTGGTGGTGTATCCGGTTCCAGCCTGTATTCCATACTCACGACCAGCGACAGCAGCGAATCCTTTCATTATCTGTTGCAGCATGCTCAGATCACCATGTTGTGGCTTGTTCTATGCGCAGCCAGTACTGCGCTGGCAATCTATTTTGCCCGCCGCAGCGCTTTTAAGCCTGGCGGCTTCGTGATTCTTTGCCTGCTGTGCATCGCTGGATATGGCTGGTACATCGGTGCCATGAGTGCCAGTACTTACCTCAAAGAGAAAAATGCCAACCGCTATCCGACCATCAGCGAAGATGGTAAAGAAAAACTGTTTGGTGTTGGCAATCTGCCGCCTTTGCTTTCTACCGTGAAAGATACCTATCCTTATGGTTTGCCTGTCAGGTTATGGATGTTCTGGCGCGAAGAAAAAGTCATGCGCGGCATGGAACAGAAGCTGAGTCAGTTCCGTTTTGGTGCAGCGGCAACCGCGCCGTCAGCGGAGCCTGCCAGCAAAGATGCACAAGAAACCTATGTGCTGGTATTGGGCGAGACAGCCAGGTTTGACCGCTGGACTGTGAACGGCTATGAACGTGATACCTCTCCCAATCTGCTCAAAGCCAGGCAAAACGGCGAACTGGTCAGCATGCGTGACATGATTACTCCGCGCACATTCACGATGGGGTCGATACCCATCTATTTGAGCGGGCGCGACATCATGCAGGAAGGTGCGCGACAGAAATCCCTAATTTCAGCCTTCAGGGAAGCCGGCTTCAAGACTTATTTCTTATCGACGCAGGTGAAGAAAAGTTTTTTGAACAATGTCACGACCCTGTTCGCAGCAGAGGCCGATGTACAGCAGTATTTTGAATCAGACGAAACCCTGGGCCTGGTGTATGACGATGCCTTGCTGGGGCCGCTCAAAAATATCCTGCAAGAAAAACCGGCAAAAAAACTCATCGTCCTGCACACCATGGGCAGCCACGCAGTTTACTCTGCCAGATATCCCAGGGCATTTGAGAAATATCCTGTCAGCAGCGCAGGCAAGGCAGGAGCAGAACCAATCGATGACATGCAGGCGACTTCGAATGCCTACGACAACAGCATCAGATATACCGATCATGTGCTCGGTGAAATCATGCAGACATTGGCTTTATTGCCGGGTAATGCTGCCATGATCTATGGCTCAGATCACGGCGAATCATTACCCACCAAGGCTTGCAAATTCATAGGCCATGGCGTCCTGAATGAAGAGAATTTGCGCGTGCCCTATTTTGTCTGGGCCAATCAGGCCTACCGTCAGCAGCATGTGACGATGTGGCAAAATCTCTTGAAGAACCAGGACAAGGCAAGCATGACCAGTGCCAATTTCGCCACCTTGCTGGACATGGCAGGCATCAGTTTTGCAAACTTCCCTGCCGAACATAGCCTGGTCAGGGAGTACCGCGTCAGGCCGGAAAGAATGGTGATGAACATGCAAAACACTGAGCTGGACTTCAATACCGCCAAGGAAAAAGCGGGAGCCTGCGGCATGTTGCAGGCCAAGGAGTAATCAGGCTTCAGACGTCTAAATCCATACCTATCCGGGCCAGCTCTTTTGCCCTTACCGACGCGAACCAATCCTTTTGTGCAGTGTCAAATTTTTCCAGGAAGCCTTCTTCAGGCAACTCGCCAGGCCTGGGCGTGAGTTTGAGTATGGCCTCTTTCAAGGCGACATTGCTGAGCAGGTTTTCGTTTTCAACAAGCGCATGTTTCGCATGCCGGGTCTGGAAATTACGTGACTCTGCGATCAGTTTTCCATGGTCATATAATTTGATCTCATAGCGCTGCTGTGATTTCGAGATATGCGCCATCAGCCTGGAGCGTAGCAAGAATCCCTGCATGTCCAGACTGGTAAAACAGCCATCGTTTAACTGGTAGTGCGGGTGACGCCATAATTCGCCGCCATGATTACGGTTGGCAAATTCGATTCTGACCACGTTTTGCATGTCCAGCGCCAAGGGTATGGTGCTTCTGGCTGTCGCATACAGTAAAGGCACGCCGTCTTCATTGCGGCTCAGGTAACCTTCAGGCAGCAGGCTGAATTGCTCTGAATGTGCCATTCCGTTCAGATCGGGCAAATCAGGATCGGTAAAGCCTTCTTCCATGCGGATGCGGAAATTACAGTCGCGTACGCTTTCGAGCTTGAGTATCAAATCGTCTGGCATGCTCAGCGCATAGCGTGTCTTCAGCACAGACTTGATCCATAATTTCTCACCTGCTCCTGTCTCTATCTGTTCCGGCTGTATCGAGGCGATGGTATGCAGCGGGCGGATAATGATTTCGCCGGTCTGCTTGCGTTGTATCGCTGCATCAATATAGGGCTCATAGACATTGAGCGCTTTTGCCAGAATTTTTTCTTCAAAGCCACTCAGTTGCGGCTCTTCTTCCCTTTTTTCCAGGATCTTGGCGAGGATGGCTCGTATTCTCTCTTTTTCAGCAGCAAGGTCAGCAAACGCATAACTGCCAAAGCGGGGTAATTCATGGAGGATATTGTCTATTTTTGATTTAACCGTGTTCGGGGTATTCATTTTTTATTTTTCTGAGGAAATGCGTACAGTTGGCGCATTGATCATTGTTGCTTATTGATGATGCATAGTGTATTTGCCTGCTATATGACATATGGCAGGCAAATAAAGATGATACATGTTGCCCCGGGCATTTGCTGTACCAACAAAGATAACAAAAGTGTCTTATTTCCTTAACTGCAATACTGGCAAAGCCTCGCCCTGAGGGATATTCGCCAAGCCGTGTTTGCAGGCCTTGATCGCGCCATCCCTGAATTGATTTTCACCATACTGACGGAAGGTCTCGACCTGCTGCTGTATGACCGATTGTTCAGCCAGATATTGATCACTGACTGTCTGCATGTATATGCGCCTGGTTTGCAGGCGTATATCAGCGGGCAACTCTGGGAAGCGGGTATCGAAAGAGTCGGCAACAGAGCGGGCAAAGCTGCGGGTCTTGTACACATCGACGTTCCTGAGCCGGTTGGACATGGAGACCATGATGATGGACGCCACGTCTTCACATGCCATTTCCAGTTGCAACAGGCTCAGCGGCACTTTCATGTTGGGTGAGGCTATGCCATCGCTGGCTGCGGGCGCAGAGACTTTCCCGCAGGAGGCCAGCAAGACCGTGGCCGTCAGCGTACATATCAACTTCTTCATCAAGCTACGCCACACAGTCTTGCATACGACATGCCTACTTCATGATGGGCTTTGAGGTGGCGCATCCATTCGTCGGTCTTGTGGACCACCTGAACACCATTCACTTTCAAAGTTGCCACCAGCTCCCGACGCAATTCTGCAAGTTGCGCCGGAGAATTGCTCTGAAAGCCTGGTAATTCCACTTTCCAGGCGATGGTGGGAACCAGTCTGTGATGAACTTGTTTTTTTTGCACGTATTGGGTTTCCAGGCGCAAAAAAATGGTTTTTATGGCCGGGTTCTTGTTCAAGGTCTGGAAAAATTCTTTTTTCCATGTGGGTAATACAGAATTTTCGGTTTCATTCTCGTATTTTTCCGCAATATTTGTTAAGCTCATCAAAATACCTTTATAAAAATGAAGGTAAAAAAACTTTTCTCATCGAATGCTAGCAATTGTGTCTGGAAGTGTCAATTTTGATGCACCATGCAGAACCCTGTAAATTACGCAGTTCCGATGAAAAACTATTGCTGGGTATGTATTTTTTAAAATTCGGTTAAGTCAATGAATAAACTCGCTCTGTCTTTGTTAGCCACTTTGGTATTTGGAAGTACTTGCAATATTGCCCATGCTCAAGACAAGAAAAAAATTCCAATTCCGGAGATCAGGGAACCGCTTGATGACAAGCGCTCGCAACGCTTGATTGTACTCGCGACTGACCTGATGTTTGTCAGACATTTTGCCAGTGACAGGCAAATCAAGCTCAAGGAGCTGGAAATTAATGTCAGTCTGGAACCATTTAATGAAAAACAAAAAGAGCTTCTTGCCATCCGTAAAAAGCAAATGGAAGAATGCGTCAAAGAGGCAACAACAGTCCAGGGCAATTTTTTCACTGCCTATGATCAATTGAATGCGTCCAAATACGAGGTATCTGACTATAAGGCGATCTATGCCTATGCCAAGAAAAACCTGCTGGAGTTCCAGCGCAAGGATTTGCTGCAGCCAGCCGAGCTGAAGTCGTACGAAGACAGCAGGCCGCAGGGTTTTACATTTCGCAGTGTCTGCATTGACGACGGTGTAGCACCGAAGCTGAAAGAAAAAACGGAATTTGTCTCACCGAATGCATTGCCGAAAAAATGATGCAGGCCAACTGCTGCAAGCGCTCTGTCAACCACAAATGAATAAGAGTAAATAAGCCATGATGTATCAATCATTCTTGCGCAAGAAATTACGCAGGCTGGCAACGACCCTGTTTTTCCTGGTCCTGTGCATGCTCAGTGCCGTCGCTGTCTTTGCCTTGCTGGTAACAGCCCTGAATGCCACCGGCGCGGGTGCCATGGCAATACCTGGTGCTTTTGTCTGCGTTATTTTCTATGAGTTGGGACGCTATTTTTTCTACCGTAGTTTTTTTATGCAGCAATTGGCCCGGTTTGCGGCCTGGAAACAAGTACTTGATGAAAGTAAAGAGTGAGTACCATGAGCACAGTTAGCACACTTAACGCAGTCAGCGCCAATCATGCCGCGGGCAAGTCAACCACCATGTCGGGCAGCGTCATGCAAATCTTGTTTGCTGTCAGTGCCGTGATTTGTCTGCTATTTGGAATTGGTCTTACCCGCATGCTCAGCATCTATTTTGAACAGCGTGTATTCAGCCTGATTATTTTTTGTGCATTGCTCTTGCTGCCTCTGTGCTTTGCCTTGCGCCTGCCGTCAATGACAACCGGGAGGCTGCACCTGCTGCTGGTGAGCGTATATTTTCTGATCGGCCTCCTCGCCAATACCCTGTTTCCACAACTCAAGGCTTATCTGGCCTGGTTGTTTTATGGTTTTTGCCTGTCCGTGTTTTTGCTCGCCCTGGTAACGGCAGGGCAGGCCGTGCGTCTGGGTATTGCCCGCCTGTTCAGGCGCAATCGCTAGATACAGACAGGAGCAGGTTTTGTTGCGCCTACACATTCCCATCAGCATTTGTGCACTTGCACTCATGTGGCCGGTGCTGGCGGCACCGGCTGCCGGGGTAAAGCCTCAGCCTGACCCCAGGCCAAGGGCCAGCTTGCCTGGCCAGGTGCCTCAGCACCACAACGAATATGAGCTGACTATTTATCGCCTGCCTGCAGGTAGTGAAGTCGCCAGGCAAGTTTGCGGGGCGGTCCGCAAGTGTGAGAAAAAAGTCAGTGGTCCTTACTCTTTCTACGCGTTTTCATCGAAATTTGATGAATTCGACAGTGATTTTGCCAGGATGAATGTCAGTCGTTTGCAGCAGTATGCGGTGTCAGCGAATTACGAATTCATACTGGGGAAGTATTTCTCCGTGGCCTTCAAGAAGAGCGGGACTGTAGGTGAGCAGGTGCTTTTTGAGGATGTCAGTTTTGTCGTCAGGCCCATGCAGCTCGATGCAGGGAAAATGGAAGTGGATGTGTTTGGCATGTTCAAGTACCACCTGTTGGGATCGGGGCAAAAAATCAGCCCGTCTGGCCGTAATATCAAATTCAAGTCATCCATCAGCGAGTCAAGAAACTTTTTCCTGATTGCCGAGGCGCAGGTACAAAAGAATGAGCCGGTATATCTGGCAGTGATCAAGCAATGTGATGAAATCATTGATCCTTCGTACGAAGTCAAAATGCTGGAGAAGGGCTTATGAAAAATTTATACCTCCTGGTCTGCTTTGCTACTGCTGCACAATCATGCCTTGCGGGTGGGTCGCTAAGCGAAGAGCTGGCTGCTGAGCGCGGCATCAAACTGGTCAATGTGGATTTGCTGGGGAAATCTAAATCAGCGCCGGTAAAGCCGCAAATCATGAGCTGCAACGGTACTCCTGCAGGCAGTAAAGCCGCCGGTGGAGATGTGCTGCAAAACAAGGATGGAAAGATGGTGATCGGCAACAGTCAGCCAGCCGCCTCGCAAGAATTTGATGTGGAGAAGATGAAGGAATCACTGATGGATGTCTCCAGGCAAGCCGCCAGCAGCCGCTATCAGGCAGCCATGGCGCAGGGTGGAAAAAAGAAAACCTGCAATGTGAATCTGACTGAGTAATTTATCTTAAATAAGCTGACCCCAATCAGCTACTGCAAAATATATCACCTGGAATACATGCCATGCCATTGATAGATCAATTAGTCGAAGCCCTGCACAACCTGCACAAACCTCATGTGGAAAGGGCTCTGCAGCTATACCAGTCGATACAGGTCCCGGAAGGCCTGGCTGCTGAATACTACCGGCATTTGCAGCAGAACAGCCCTGCCATGGCCGCAGATTTACCTGCTGATGGTGGCGCAAAGCTGGCGGAAGCGCTGGAGGCCCTGTACGGCGTAATACAGGTGCTGAACCGTTGTGCGACCAATTTTCCTTTCGGGCGGGCCTTGCCACTGCTGCCATTTGTCGCAGAAGACCAGGCAGTCAGGGCCGTGCAGGAGACTTTGTTCGACAAGATGAAGGATGAATATTTTTCTCCGGCTGTGTCTGATGATGCCAATGGCGAGGCCGTGTATCTGAATCGCCTCGCAATGATACGGGAAATGTTGCAGGAATAGCCGGATCTAGGTGCCTGCATCACCCTGGCCTCTGATACAGGGTGATTTGAAGCAAGTCATGCGCAAACATGATTGATGGTGAAGATTTCTTTCTGCATGTCCCATTGTTTCTTCAAGACATGGAATTGACGCTTGCTTTTCAGCTTTACTCTCGGCTTTATTTTTTTGAAATATTTCCCTCCGAAAACTCCCTTCATGGTTGCCAGCTGACAGTATTTCGCTGCCTTGTTACAAACAAGATGTTTTTTACCATCATTGTCTTAATAATTTAATTGTAAAGCTGGTAGAATTTGGAATAAATGTCGAAAAAACCTTATCTGGCCTTTGTTTTCATAAATTGACATGATAAGATTATTGAAGAATTCTAAATTTTTCTATGAAAAAAGACCCTGCAACATCAGCACCGCCAACGCCCAAGCCTGTGGTCAAAAAGACCAGGCGTTATGGCTTTGAATTTTATAGGGATAACTTCCGCCGCATGACTGTCCTGGCGATAGGCCTGGTCGGTCTGGACATAGTCCTGGTGGTGGCGATGTTCCTGGTATATGCCAGTTTTCCCCAGCGTGATTTGTATGCCACCACGCGCAATGGCTTATTGGTGAAATTGAAGCAGTTTGACACTGTCGGCCAGGTAAAGTCTGCCAGGGCCGCCAAGGCAGCGAATGCGCCAGCAGGCGCAGCAGCAAATGTTGAATAAGCGTATCAATAACGTGTAAGAGGATCAAGATGTCTGGCTCCATAGCTCAACAACAATTGCCAGCCAAGGCGGAAACCAAGCCGCCTGTGCATGCAGTTGACGCGTCGCTTGCAGGCGGCAATACCAGGGAAACCACAGGGCAGCCTGAACTGAATATGGCACGCGCCGAGTTTTATCTCGACCGTTACCGCTTTATCCAGAAAATTGTGGCAGGTCTGCTGGTGCTGACTATCCTGCTGGCGTATGCCTTGTACGATGTTTACCGCAATCCCCCCAAGCCCTTGTATATCGCCGCAGAAAATGATGGACGCATTATTGAATTGCGCCCCATCAGCCGCCCCACCATCTCCAAGAATGCCTTGCTGACCTGGGCTGCTGAGTCGGTCACTTCGATTTTTACTTATGACTATGTGAATTACCGCAGGCAGTTCCAGAGCAATGTCGATTATTTCAGTGCCGAGGGCTGGCAGGCATACATGGACCAGCTGGATAAATCAGGCACGTTGCAGACCGTCAAGGAAAAATCCATGCTGGTGTCCGCCGTTGTCAGCAGCAGTCCTGTGATTACTGGCGAGGCACCGGTGAATGGTATCTATATGTGGAAAGTAGAAATGCCGATCGATGTGACTTACACGCCTTTCGGACAAAGTCCTATCAAGCAAAAACTGATCATCAAGATGAACCTGCGTGCCATTTCTCCATTGGAGAACCCGCGCGGCGTGGTGATTGATAGCTTCAGTACATTCGAGCGGTGATTTGAGGTCGTTGATGATGAATAAGAATAGAAATATCCAGCTTGCCTGCGCACTCTTCATGGGGTTGCTTGGTACTGCCGCTTTGGCCAGACAGGCTGGTGCCGAGGCTCCGCCTGCCAAGTCACAAACCAAACCCGGTGAAATGGCCCTGCCCAGTGCCTTACCACCCGCACCTGCAGAGTCAATGCAGCAGGCCAGCCCTGCCAGCGCAGCGAGATTGACAGCATCTGAACTGAATGCCAGGTATAGCGACCCTGCCATGCTGCCGTCACCAGATGGTTATGCGAAACCACGTACCAAACTCAAGATGCCGCAGTTCCGCGATCCCAAAGAGCAGGCCTTTGATGAGTTGCTCGATGAAACCGTGACTTTCAGCCGTGATGAAATCAATCGCTATTACGACCGTATTGATGATTTCAAGCGTTCGGTGCGCACGCCTGACGGGCAGATGCACAGGGCGGTGATTTCTTCGGTGATTGTGAACTTGCAGCCTGGCTCGGTGATCCCGGTGATGCGCCTGAACGTCAATGAAAACTCGTCCTTGCTGTTCACGGATTCAACGGGCAATCCCTGGCCTGTCGTCAAATTTGCGGCTCCTTCCAAGACCATGTTTGCTGTGGAATTTCATCCGAATAATAATCCGCATGAAATTGCCCTGGAACCTATCAAGGATTATGCCTACGGCAATTTGAAAGTTTTCCTGGCAGGCATGAGCACACCAGTCTTTGTGCGCCTGGTCACCGGTCAAAAAGAAACTGATGTGCGTCTGGACGCGAGGATGCCTGTACGCGGACCGAATGCCGCTGCCCTGATAGAAAAGCAAATGCCGCCTGAGGCTTCTTCTTCGATGTTCTCCATGCTCAATGGCGTGGTGCCAGAAAAAGCACAGGAACTCAGGGTTGAGGGGGCAGATGCCAGGGCCTGGATGCTGGATGGAAAAATGTATTTGCGCCTGACCAACAAGACTTCAGTGCGCTCACCATCATGGACAGGAACCATGTCCTCGATTGATGGTACCAATGTTTATGAGCTTCCTGCGCGTACGCCGGTGATCTATGCGGCGCAAGAAGGTAAGAGTGTTGAATTACGCGTGTCGGGGTTTTAAATGGCAGAAAAGAAAACAGGCGGAATGGCTTTCCTGGCAAATCCTAAATCCCGCATGATGGTCATTGGTGTTGCCGTTGTCCTGGTCGCCGGTATTGCACTGGCAGTCAATGGCATGATCAAGAAAAATTCCATGAGCAAGGAGTCGAGCGAACCCACCAGCACCGCAGCCCTGCCTGCCGATGCGAATAAAAAAACCGCCATTGACCCCAATAAAGTCGATGCTCAGCAGTCTGACTTGCGCAAGACTGCCAACGAAGATGCGGCCAAGCGGGCAGAGTCAAGCGGGCAGACCTTTATTGCAACGATGCGCCCAGACGTTGCTCCTGCGTCTGCTGCCAGTACTGGCAACGGCATAGACCCCAGCATGTATGCGGCGCGCAATGCAGACAATGGCTATGCCAGGTATGCAGGGCCACGCGAACCCAGTGAGCAGGATATCCGTGATGCAGAAGCTGCCCAACAGAAAAAAGTCGATGAATGGAAGCGCAAGCTGACTGCCGACAAAGCCAAGATCAATGAGGTATGGGAGCCGGGCTCCAGGGTTTTCTATACGGCCTATGTAGGCAGTGAGAGTGCCCAGGGTGAGAAAAAAGAAAAAGATGTTCATGAGCAGCAAGTTGGCAAGGCCGAGACACAAAAGAAAGGCCAGGTCTTTGCCAGGGCAGGCGATATTTTCTATGGCAGCATCGATATAGGCATGAATACGGATGAGCCCAGTGCCGTCACCGCCTACATCCTGAGTGGGCCATTCAAGGGCGGCAAGTTGCTCGGTGCACTGTCCGGGCAAACTGCGCCTTACTCAGAAAAAGCCGTGATTCAATTTACCTCGCTGAACCATCCCAAGTTTGAGCGTTCCATCCCCGTCAAAATTTTTGCTGTCGATCGTGATACGAAACGTGCAGCGGTTGCCGATAATGTAGACAGGCATTTGCTGACCAAATTCGGGCTGGCTGCCATCGTTGATTTTGCCCAGGGTTATGCAGAAGGCAAGGCGCAAAATAATTCGACGGTTATTTATGGCCAGAATGGTTCGCCGACCATCGTGACGCAGTCAGAGCTTAACAACAAGCAATTGATCGCCCGTGGTGCCGCAAAAACCATGAACCGTGTTGCCAGCACGCTGGCACCGTATACCAACAGGCCAAATACCCTGGAAGTGTATTCACAAACAGAGATAGGTCTGCTGGTCGCGGCTGACATCGTCTATGTCGAAGGTGTTAATGCTGATAATAGCGGGCCTGCACCGGGCGCTGCTACGGCAAATGGTGCAAGGCAGGCCGCTGCACAGGCCGCAGTTGCAAATGCCTATGCACCTGCGCTTCCTATGCCGCCTGTCCAGCCGCCAGCCATGTATGGTCAGCAGCAAGTATATGTGCCGCAACCTGCCTATCCTCAGCCAGCCTATGGTGGCCAGCCCGCAGTGTATGGGCAAATCCCTGTGTATGGTCAGCGCTAGTAGCTGGTAAAACGGATTTTCATTTTTGACCGCAAAGCCAAAAGTAAATTGAAGATAAGGAATAAATGATGGGTATGAATGACTGGGATGGCCTTTCAGGCGAGCATGATGAAAATGCCGGTACTGCTTCTTCACAGACTGTTAAGACAGAGCCAGAAAACAAAGTAGTGCCTATGTCGGCGGCAGCAACAAAAAATAATAACAAGACCATGTACCTGGTCATGGGTGGCCTCATGCTCTTCGTCATGGGTGTCTATGGTTACTACCAGTACATGCAATTCCAGGCCGCGCAAAACGGTGAGCGCATGCGGCAGCAGCAGGCATACAAAAATCAAAAGGAAGATGCTGAACGCAAGAAGCGAGAGGCCGAGGCAAAAGACAAACCAGTGGCAGCGGCGGCAGATAAGCCTGCGGCTGAAACCGCAGCCGCATCTGCCAGTCAGCCCCAGAATGATGACCTGGCTGCGCTGGCGCAGCTCAAAAACCGCAATGGCAGCAATCCGGCTGCACCTGTTGCAGCGGCAACTACGGCCACAACGGCAGCGCCTGCCCCTGCCCCGGTAGCTGTACCTGCACAAACAGCAAATACGATGGTGACAAGGCCTGTCTTGCAAAGCGCAGCAGTTGCTCCAACCTATGCACCAAGCCAGGATGCACAGAAGCGGGAGCAATATGTCAGCATGCTGGAAGGGCGGGTGAATGACCTCGGCCTGACTAAATTGCGCCTGGAAGCTGAACTTTGCAAATACGAACCCAGACGTGCTTTCTGTAATGCATCCAATAAGTCCGGAGGGTTGCCGGAAGCGCAGCGTGAACCAACGCAGGCGAATGCCAGGTCAGGCCAGTCAGTTCAGCCCGCTCAGGCTGTTCAGTCTGCAGGTGGTCGTGTCATGCTTTTCGACACTGCCAGGCCAGGCAACGCCGTGGCAGCAGAATTGCCACGCGCATCGTCAAAAAGCAGTGTCGCACAAGTGCAAGGCTTGCCTGCACGCACACAGGGAATGGATGCCACGCCCAGGCCCTTGTCCTTGCAAGGCCTGACCATCTTGCGCGACCGGGTACTTTACCGTGACCGTGACGGCCTGACCCATGAGGTTGAGCTTGGAGGTGACATGGAAGGCCTGGGACGTCTGGAGAGAATCGATTTCGAAAGAAAATCTTTCCAGGCAGGTGGACGTACATATAACTGATGAATAACTGATGACAGCTATGGGGACTTTGATGTCAGCATCGCGCTTTCGATTTTTTACTGGCATAGCCGCCACCTTGCTGGCAGCGCCAGCCTTTGCACAAGGCCCGACGGCCTTGACCATGCTACTGACCTTTGGTGAAAGCATACCAGGGCTATGGAATTTCGTGCAGGCCGTCGCTTTTGTCGTGGCGATGTTCCTGTTTGGTTTTTCCATGTTCAAGTTAAAGCGCATAGGGGAGAGAAAATCCGATGAAGGGGCGATGTCAGTGGTGATGACATTGCTGGCCGCAACCGGCATGTTTTATCTGTCTTCTTCCATCGACACCTTCCTGGTTTCCACCTTTGGTACCAGCACCATCATGACCTACACCACCTCTTCCATACTGGATGCGGACGGTATCAAGGCGGCGCGGGTCGTTATCGGTTTCGTTAACCTGATAGGTTTGATTGCATTTGCCCGTGGCTGGTATGCACTGAAGATGCTGGGTTCTGGTGGTGGTCATAAGGAAGACACCGCCAAGCGCGCCATCGTATTGCTGGTAGGTGGGACTTTTTGCCTGAATATTGTCGCACTTTCAGAAATTCTGCAAAAAACATTGGGCATCAGCAACATTATCCTCACACCTTGAGACCAGGCTTTGCAGATTGTCTTAAAAAGGAAAATATTTTTACTTTTGTTTGTATAAAAACTTGAAAGCATTTTTTGTCTAAGGTATTCTTGACGATGTTCTTACCGGACTTTGTTGCATCTATTTCTAAAGCTTAGGAGTGTTTCCATGAAAAAACTTAACAAAAGTATCAAAGGCAAGCTGGGTGTTGTGTTGGGCGTGGCGGCAGGCGTAGCAGTAGCGCTGGTCCCGGAACTGGCGTTCGCGCAGGCTAAATCCATCGGTCAAGTGGCGATGACTGCGTCAGACAGTATCAATGGCGTGCAAGTCATGATACAGGGTGCCTGCTATATGGCTGGTGTAGCGCTGGCAGGTGGCTCCATGTTCAAATTCAAGGCACATAAAGACAATCCTCAGCAAACACCTCTGTCCACGCCTATCGTCATGCTGGCTGTGGCTGCAGGTCTGCTGTATCTGCCATCCTTGATGTCCAGTGCTGGTCAGTCTCTGTGGGGTGGTACGCAAAGCAGCACGCGCGTTTCTTACGAATACAGCAGCTACGCATCTTAATATTTTTATGCTGGTTCTGGCGCAAGCCGGGGCCGGTAAGGCCGGGAAACAAAGCAGGCCATCTTCATAAGTGGATCTGGAGCGCAAGGTATATGGCATTCAGGTCTTCTCATGAACAATGGCGTGATGAATGTCTGGCTTTGGCTAAATACAGCCTGGCTTAATGCGAGTTGGCATGGCTGGATTATGGAAGTCATTGCAGGCGGAACGGCAGTGATTTGCAAGAGTCACAAAAAGCCTCGCAGGCCATGTCTGCGGGGCTTTTTTATATCCATCCCGTGTCCATGCAACGTCCATGTTGCACCGGGGTGTATGCAGAGAGACTCATTTGATGTTTCCAGATGATAGGGGTGATGTACCGATTATCTGGAGTACCGCTATTTGATCGGGGAAAATATGTCGGTTGTAAATTCTGTTCTTGAAGGTGTTGATGAATTCGTCTATTGGGCTGGTTCCATGTTCAGGAGCGCTGCTTCTGTTTATTGTGAACTGGAAACCACGGATGACGAGAGCACCCTGGTCGCCAAAGATGGCTCCCTGATCAGCTTTATACGGGTCGATGGCGCCAGGTTTCTGGTTGGTGTGGAAGAGTTTGCTTCCATCCACCGCTCACTGATGCAGGGGATAGAAGCTTTCTTCGGCAATCCAGGGCACCACATGCAGATCGTCTTTGGTTGTGACAAAGACTTTGTGGTGCGCGACATCACTTATGCCCTCGATGGTTCCAGGGAAACGGCCAGGAACCTGCAAATGGATGTGCAGGACATGTTCGATGCCAAAGTCGCGCACATGTCGCAATACACCTCACATGAAGAGTGCTATCTGGTGCTGTGGACCCATGGTTCGTCCATGACCAAGGCTGAGGCAGCCGCAGCCACCAAGGAAAAAGTCCAGTTCAACAAAGAACATAGCGTGCCCATCATGAAGCACAGCCAATACCTGTTTGCGGCGATCCGTGAACTGCGTGACAGGCATGGTTCCTTCAAGCGTTCCGTCAAGCTGGAAATGGAGACGGCGGGTCTGGATTGCGAAATCCTGGATGCGCATACTGCCTTGCGCGTGGCACGCATGTCTTATGATGCAGATTACACAGACGAGCTGTGGAAACCAAGGCTGCTGGGAGACAAGCTGTCCCCGCGTGCTTTTGAAAATCCACATCCCCGCGATATTTCAGACATCCTGTATCCGCGCATAGAACATCAGATCATGCCGCGTGATGCCGAAGAATTGAATGGCAAGTGGCTGCGCATAGGTGACCGCATCATTGCACCTGTGCATGTCTACCTCTTTCCCAAGGACATCAATACTTTCCAAAGGCTGTTTGCGCGCCTCAGGGAAGCGGATTTGCCGTGGCGTTATTCGATGATGATGGAAGGCGGCGGCGTGCGTGGATTTGGTATGAAATCCATGATAGCGGCCCTGATCTCCTTTGCCTCTGCTAACAATAAACTGGCCAATAATGCGGTGCAGGCCTTGCAGAACTATCAGGACATGGAAGGCGGCACCGTCGTCAAAGTGTCGATGTCATTTGCGACCTGGGCACCGGTAGGCGAAGAAAAACTCTTGCGCAGCCGTGAGCAAAGACTGGCGCGTGCTATCGAAGGCTGGGGCGGCATAGAAGTGTTCGACAAGAGTGGCGACCCTTTCGAGGGAGTTGCGTCTACTCTGGTCGGCTTTTCGACAAAAAATATGGGCACGCCTGCAATAGCTCCATTGCCAGACATCGTCTATATGATGCCTCTGCAGCGTCCGGCGTCTTCGTGGAAAGAAGGTGCAGTACTATTTCGCTCACCGGATGGCAAACTCTGGCCTTATCAGCCTGGCTCCAGCAAACAAACGACCTGGATCGATATCATTTTTGCGAAACCAGGTTCTGGTAAGTCGGTCTTGTCGAATATGTTGAACTGGGCAATTTGCGTGATGCCCGGCCTCAAGCGCCTGCCGCGCATTTCCGTGATTGATATCGGCCCTTCATCAAGCGGTTTGATTTCCCTGGTCAAGGATGCCCTACCGCCGAATCTCAAGCATCTGGCCAATTATTTCCGTCTACGCATGACGCCGGAATATGCCGTCAATCCTTTTGATACCCAGCTTGGCTATCACTACCCGATACCGCAAGAGCGCGCATTCCTGGTCAACTTGCTGACCCTGTTGACCATGCCCATGGGTAAGACTGAGCCTTATGACGGCATGCCGGATATTTGCGGTATGGTGGTGGACGAAGCTTATCGCCTGTATTCACCAGAAAAAAGCCCCAAACGTTACTCTGAGCATCAGGATGAAAAAGTCGATGCTGCCGTCAGGTCATTGGGGCTGCATACCGATGAAATTACTACCTGGTGGGATATCACCGACGAATTGTTCAGGCACGGCATGGTGCATGAAGCCATCCTGGCCCAGCGCTTTGCCGTCCCCAATATGAATGACCTGACATCTGTTGTGCAGGATCAGTCTTTCAGGGACGTTTACACCAAACCAAAGACCGCGACTTCCGAAACCATCGTTGATGCGTTTTCGCGCATGATACAGTCCGTCTTGCGTGAGTATCCGGTACTGACATCAACCACCAGGTTCGATATCGGTGATACACGTATCGTCGCGATTGATCTGGATGAAGTGGCCAAATCCGGCGGTGCTGCTGCCGACCGCCGCACCGGTATCATGTATATGTTGGGTCAGTTCATCGGCACACGCAACTTCTTCTTCAATGAAGAGAATTTGCAGGAATGCCGTCCTCTGTACAAGACTTACCACAAAGGCCGCGTCGATGAAATCAAGGAAGATCCTAAACGGGTTGTCTTCGATGAATTCCACAGGACAGAAAATTCACCGGTGGTGCGTGACCAGGTGCTGGTATATATGCGTGAAGGTCGCAAATGGGGCGTGCAGGTTTGCCTGCTGTCGCAATCCATGAATGACTTTGATAAAGAGATGGTGGAGTTTGCGACGTCCATCTTTGTACTGGATGGTGGTGATGCTGCCCAGGTCAAAGAAATTGGCGACCGTTTTGGTTTGTCAAAAACCGCCCGTCATGCACTGGAGTCTGGCCGGGTGCACCCGCCGCGTTCTGGTGGTTCGACTTTCCTGGCGATTTTCTCGACCAAGAAACACAGGAACGAGCAATTACTGACCAACACTGTCGGCCCCATGGAATTATGGGCATTCTCAACCACGCGCAAAGACACCATCCTCAGGGACAAGCTCTACCGAGCCATCGGATCTTCCAAGGCCAGAAGGGTATTGGCAGAAAACTTCCCTGACGGTTCAGCCATGGATGAGATAGAACGCCGGGAGCTCGCCAGAAAATCCGCCACCGGCATGATAGGTGAGGATGACGACACTAATATCATTGAAGCCATGGCTGAGGAACTGCTGACGTATTCCCATAAAAAAGACCACGAAGAGAAAAAGCGGGCAGCGGCTTTGGTATAAAACTAGCTCAAGCATACATAGCGGAACTGAAAACGGACAGCAATTGCTGTCCGTTCTGGTGTGAGCATGCTGAAGACTGTTGGCGACACGCCCATCATCCTGGTTGCGGCTGATGCCGTGGATAGTCTGCCAATGCTTGTTTCCTCTGCTTGCACAGCCTCGTTCGACGGCACTGTTTGTCGCCCGGTAAATTCAATCATGCTTTGCTCCCAATTTTCCTGCAAGCAATGCATGTCTGGGACTGTCTGAATCTTGCAGCCCACAGGGGGAGTGCGTGCATTGTTGCAAGAAAATCAGAATCTGCTGCGCCCTGAAAAATACTCTGTTTCAGCGCTGTAATTTCAACAAAATCTGCAAATATTTTATGCTATCATTGTCTTAAAGTTTTCGTATTATTTTGATTTTCATTCGTAGAAATGGAAATAAACAGGTTTTCAACAGCATGCCAGACCGGTGCTGATGAAAATCCTGTACCACCAGGGCCTTACATGTTGCGCGTTGAATGCGCGCTTGCAACTCAGAGACTTCATCCATGAACCAGATCAAATTTGCTGTTAGCTTGTTAGTTGTTTCTGCAACCCTGGCTGGCTGCCAGACGAGAAATCCCAAGGTGGCAGAGGACCAGAAATCGCGTTTGTCAGAGACAGTGACTTTGCAGCAGCAATTGTTATCAACTGCCGATGCGATAGAGCGCAATTCGCAATTGCTGGCAGAAGCGAGCAATACCCGCGCCGCAGTTGAAAAAGCCCAGCTCTCGCCCACACAACAGTTGAAAATGGATAAGGCGGCCAATACCAAAGAACCCTATGGCATGACGGCAAAAATCAGCTTTGTCTGGGAGGCTGGCCCGATACAGGAAGTGGCACGTCAGATGGCAATACGTTCTGGCTATGAATACATGCAGCCCGAAGGCAGTGTGCCTGCCATACCTGTCATGGTGAAGATCAATGCCAGGGAACAATCCATCGCTTCCATCTTGCGCGATGCCGGTTTGCAGGCAGGTTCACGTGCAGATATCGTGGTTGATGAAGCAAGAAGAAAAGTGCTGGTTCGCTTCTTTGACTAATATTGATAACGGGTCTTGTATGTTCAAATTAAGTCAAATTGCTGTTGTATCCTTGCTTGCACTATGTGGTGCCTCTGCCTTTGCCTACGACAGCAAAGGCGAGCCCATCACTGTGAATCTGAATGCCGGCAACACGGTCAGAGAATCTGCCGCGCCGACACTGGATGATTTTTCTGCAGACAATATTGCCAAGGCCAAGCGCAGTGAGGATGATCCATTCAAGGGCAGCGATATCCGCGACCTGCGTGTAGCTGCCGTGCGCGAAGCTGCCTATGGCCTGGGCATACGCAATGGCCTGGTTGCCCGGTCTATCTTGATCAAGGAATTTTTGTACCGTCACCGTTCAGAGATGGACAGGATATTCAACTTTGCACCATTGATGCTCGATTGCGGCAAGGAAGAAAAAAACCGTTACTCGCAAAAACTGATTGCTGAACGCCCTAACGAAAATTGCGTCATGCAACCACCTGTCATACTGGGTGCAAAAAACCTGTTGAGCGACAAAGATGGCCAGGGTGATGTGCTGCGTTATTCCAAGGCCAGCTTCCGCATCAAAAAGCAGGCACGTCTGATCACCACCATTCCTATCTGGGAAAATTATCTGGTGTTTGATGCAGGCATGCCGGGCAATGATGTGCACCCCAGCCTGTTCCCTAAAAATGATGAAGAAAAGCGGGTCTGGAACCAGGCGCTGGCTGAAGGCTGGGACAAGGGGGTAGATCAGGCGAATGCGATTTACCGTCAAAATCTGGCGATGCTGAATGAAGACTTCTCCGGCATGCAGCGCTATCAATATCTGTTGTTGCAAAACCTGGTGACCAAGCCCTTTGTCTCGCGCAACCGCCTTGGCGTTACTGGCAATGGCAAGACTGGCATATCGATTGATGATATTACGCTGACCATTACCGAGCGTCCTGAATTCAATTTGAATTCCAACGACTGGATGTTGTTCCCCAGCTTTTGATAGCGAGTTAATTATGTCCGCGCTTGTACAGCCTATTGCACTTGCTCCCAAGCCAGCAAAAAATCAGGATGTCAATTTCGACCGCGAGGCGGTCGAAGCACGTTATGCATTCAAGGACGTGCCCAATACCTTTGAGCAAAACTCTTTTCGCAGATTGCTGCAGCATTGCCTGGACATAGGCGTATCTGATATTTATCTGAAGACGGGTGACCCGGTCAAGGTCAGGGTAGGCAAGCCCATCTTCAAGCTTACCAAGCGCAGCCTGGAAACCAGTGAACTCAATACCATCGTCACTGAGGTTTATGGTACCAATGGCCCATCCAAACTCGGTAGCGGTGAAGCGATTGACTATGCCTATGAATTAAAACTGGAAGGGCAGCGTGGCGTATCCGTACGCTTTCGTATGAATGCGACCGGTTGCCTCTCGCCTTCAGGGCCGGGTGTAGAAATCGTCATGCGTCCTTTGCAGGAAAACCCGCCAGAAATTTCTACCATGAAGTTGCCTCCTGAACTGATGGAGCAACTGTTCCCTGAAATTGGCCTGGTGCTGGTAACGGGAGAAACCGGTTCAGGCAAGACGACCTTGCTGGCGGCGGTCATCCGCTACATCCTGGAACAGCCGGAGTCGAACAAACGCATATTGACGGGGGAAGATCCTATTGAATTTGTCTTCGATAAATGCAAACGCTATTCATCAATGGTGGCCCAGCACGAGATAGGCCGCCACCTGAAATCATTTTCAGAATTTATCCGTAATGCAGTGCGCCGTGATCCGAACATCCTCATGGTCGGTGAAATGCGTGACCATGAAACCATCAATGCCGGGATCATGGCAGCCCAGGTGGGTAAGGCGGTGTATTCCACCCTGCATACCAACTCGGTAGGCCAGACCTGGAAGCGCATGGTGAATGTGTTCCCGCATGAAGAGCGGGTATCCAAGATGGTCGATCTGATCGATACCACCAAGGTGATCCTGACTCAGCGCCTGGTTGCTTCGACAGAAAAAAATGATGACGGTAATTTCAAACGTATCGCCTTGCGTGAGTATCTTGTGTTTGATGATGAGGTCAAGACTCGTCTGATAGAGCAGGTAGGCGCTGATGTGAACATGTTGCCCTTCCTGACGCACTCTATCGTCAAGGAAAGAAAGCAGCTACTGGTAGATGAGGCCAGGCGTTACTACCGTGAAGGCATGATTTCCGAGATTGAATACAAAAAATATGAAGTCAGTGCCAGCCAGGCAGAACGCATGCTGGGCAGTGACTGACCCTGACAAGGAGTTGAGATGGCAAATAATATAGATGACGGCACCGCGAAAGTAATCTGGCGTGACTCTGCCAGGGAGTTGCGTTTCCTGGGTATTAACTATGTTGCAGTGTTCCCATTGGTGTTCTGGTTATTGCACGCCAATATGTTCACCTTTGTAGTGGCTGTTACCGTGATTGTGGCATTGACGATACTGGAACGTTTCAAGTATTCACCAATGGTGGTGTTTCGCCTGGTGCGTTGCTTTATCGGTGGCAAGGTCCGTTATGCAAAAAACTGGAATGAAATGAAGCGTTACCGTAGTTAGCATTGCTTTGAGACTCATGTGCCATGTCGGCATGTACCCTGGATGGTGTATGAGTCTTGGCATCAAATAAGAATTTAATTTTTGTAGCGTTGCGCTACCGGAGTAATTACTGATGAAATATCCACGCAATTTATTGAGCATTCTGGTTTCCAGTATTTTTGCCACTGGGTTTGCGGCCTATGCGCCGGTTGCCTTGGCGGGCTTTGAGGTCGTCAGCAATTCCAATACGCCTTATGTCTATCAGATATCTGGTGCGCAGAGAAAAGTGGTTGATGTCCGTGAAGAGCGGGTAGTGGGCGCAACCGCCAATACCCTGCATCATGGTCACATCGACATGGACATGGTGATGATACCGGTGGCTGCCAACAAGGGTGTCGATATGCTCACAGGCTTGCGCGGTATCGTGCCGGAAAGCCAGGGCTGGCGTGTGTTCGCGCTGAAAGGCGTGAATCTGCGGAACAAGATAGAGTGGAACAGTGCCCAGACCTGGGTGATTGCACTCGATGGTGTGCTACTCAAGCACAAGCTGATTGCCGATATCAACTGGGAAAGCCGTGAAATCACTTTGGCACCCATGTCCAACCGCAACTACGCATCTCAGTTGCTCAGCCAGGGCAAGGACAAGAGCATACTGCGTCATGTGACCATCAGGCAGCAATTTGAGACCCCTGAGCCTCTGATCGCCTTGCGTCTGCAACCGGCGCACGCTGCGATTACAGAAGCGCGTGCAGTACCGATAGCGAGCGTGGATGTACCCGTGCGTGCGCTGGGTGAAGTCGGCGACAATCGCGGCAGCGCCAGTGTTGGTGTCAAGGTAACTGATGGCACGATAGACAGCATGATCAACCAGCGCGTGGAGCAGGCAACCAGGGCAAAAATGGCGCAACTCGAAGCGCTGGAGGCACAATACCGTGAAAAGCTTGAGCAACTGAATGCCCGCAGCCAGCAGGTCAAGCCGGGGCCCTCATCTGCTCCTCAGGATGCGACCACGGCCAAGCCAGTTGCACAACCTATCAGCTTTGAAGATGGCGATGCCAAGCCCACCCCTGCCGCCAGAATGATACGTGCTGACTACCGTTTCCCGAGGCCTGCCGCAGGCGGCTATAGAATGAGCAGGATGGATTTGCCCGTAGCAGTTGCAGGCGCAGATGAGGCCAAACCAGCTATGACCAAGGCCAGGTTTGCTGCCGCAGAGGCACAAGCTACTTCATCAGTAGTCGATAATAATGTCATCACAGAGGTAGCGACGACCACAGCCAATAGCAGCGTGATCTCTTTCCCGGTGCAGGCGAATGTGGAAGTGCAGGAGGCCTCACGCACCAAATGGGAAATTTCATTGAATGACAAAACCTTGCGCAATGCACTGTTGCGCCTGGCATCAAAGAATGGTTACTCGCTGTCTTACCAGACCAAGGATCAGGATATCAAGATGGGCGGTACCTTCTTTGGTACTTTTGATGGTGCCTTGCGTGAAATTGAAATTGCCACCGGCAAGCGTATCCGTCAGGTGGAGTCAAGGTTGTTGGGGCGTTTGATTATCGTTACCGACTAAACAGAGCATAGATAAACAAAAAAGCACCGCAAATTAAAATAATGCGGTGCTTTTTTTATTTACTTTTTTTATGTGCTTCAGATGGCGGAGCGATGCGCAAAGCTGCGCCATAAATTACTGCGCGAAGCTTCAATTTCCCGGCGTTCTTCGTGCAATTGGGCAACCAGGCCACGTATGCCATTCAAGTCATGCAAAGGCAGTGATTGCTGGCGTATCTGCTGTACCAGTTGCAAGGATTCCAGGGTATCAAGTTCCAGGCCGTCATTGACGAGGATGCCCAGCACCTTTGCTGAGAATTCGTCTTCCCAGATTTCAGTGGCATTGCCTATGCGGCGGACGATGGTGGATGTAGCCGGGTCAAAAGACTCTTCCAGGCCTGCACTCATATTCTCAATGAAGCGCAATCTGTCTTTAACACCATCTGACAGCGTGAATACAATTTTTTCACTACCCTTGTCCTTGATCAGGTAAAAGCATGCGTTTTCAATTTCCATTTCTGATTCCCGTATTGGCCTGTTTCGCATCCTCTGTTTCCAGCCTCAACTCATGATGGATGGGGGAGAGGGTATTCAGTATTTCCCTGGCTTTGACACCGATTTGCTGTATGTTTTTTTGCAGATGTTCTGAGCGTTCCTGACGTGAAATATCAAAGGCCAGCAATCCAGCGATATTGATGCTCAGTTTCCGGAATGTCTGCAGTTCCTTGAGCAGTGTCTGGTTTTCGGGTAATTGCAGTGACTCTGGTTTGATATCTTTGGTATCAATGCCCGTCAGCCTGGCTGCCGCATCCACACGGGCGGCCTGGGTATTGAGACTGGTTAATTGTTTTTGTATCAGGAAAAGATTGCAGCGCTCCACAGCCCCGGCGTACTTGACATCAAATGACTGCGGGCTGCAGGCCGCATCTGAAGCAGAGAAGTCAGGTTTGCTGCCTGATTGTAAAAGTTGGTTCAATTCTTCCAGCCTGTTCTTCGCCATTGTGCCTTCCTCCCGGATATTCATACCCCTCTCCTTGTTCAACATGGATGAGATATCATCCTGTGCCAATGCCCTGATGGCGTCGTCCCTGTAGCAGCCAGCATGGCCGTCTTCGTCACGCTTTTGTTCCAGCGTGTGTAGAAAAAGTGCGTAACTCAAGATGTTTCCCCTTCTTCACTGACCAGGCGTGGTGCCGGGGCATGATTAATCCATGCATCCAGGCTCAGTTCGTAGGCCAGGAATAAATCAGCCTGTTGAATAATTTTTGATGTCCATGCGGCTGGAAATACCAGCCACACGCCAAAGACCCGCAGTAAACTCATACATTGCAAATCGACAAACCGGTCTGGCTTATTTTTCAGGCTGGCACCATACACTTCATTGACTTGTGTAGTCAGGCGCAAATCCAGGCCACCGCCAAGCATGAAGCTCCTGACCACGAAAGCGAAGAAGAGCAAGACGTAAAAGCCGGCCAGTATTTCAAAGCGGTAAGCGATGTTTTTTACGACAAGTAATAGCACGGGCAATGCCAGCAATGCCCCACCCAATAAAAGATAGCTCAGCAATACCAGGCTGACACGTGCTTTGGATACCATCAGATTCCCCAGTTAACTGCGATAGCGAGTAAAACCAGGGCACTGCAACTACATAGCTGGACACGCAGATTCCATATCACTTCGCGGAAGTTCTTCTCAGGACCCTGGCCTTTTACATACACTCTGTAATGTTGTGTTACGTGGGTGATCACGTAAATCATGAGTGGGATGATGACGAGAGAGGCGCGCCCCATCCTGCTGGCCTGCTCTATCAGGTGATAAGCCATGGACAGTGCAAAGCTTGCCCCGCTCAGACCCAGCAGGTATGCCATCAGGTGACGGTCATAGATGCCGCCTGCCATCGTATAACTGTGGTCTTCATTGGTCATGGTAGAGACTTCCAGCATCGAAGTCAGCCTGACCGAATACACCATGACGCCGAACATATACACCAGCACAATCTGCGTTGCAAACAGAGGCAGCATGGTATCCAGTGTGCCGGCAACTGCGGGGATCAGATAAAACAGAGGGAAACTCAGTGCATCGACCAGCCATACCTGACGCAATACCAGGCCATAGATCAGCGCCAGTGCCGCCATGGCCATGATGAACCAGCTGCTATGGATGCCTTTGGTATATACACTGGACAGGATGGTTGCCGTGACAAACAGCACGATAGCCAGGCAGGCAATGACTTTCCAGTCGAAATGCCGGGACAGCTGTCTTTCAGTATCAGACAACAGGCGTACATTTTTTTTCAGGCTGATCGCCGTGATCAGTAATTCGGAAGCGATACCGGCCAGCAGGAAAGGAAAAAAGAACCAGAAAGAAATGGCGAGATAATTGGTGTCAAACAGCTTTCTTGCATAGAAAATACCCATCAGGGCGAAAAAGCCTGAAGCCCAATGTGGCCACCGGGCCAGTTTCCAATACTCCATTCGTGACCTCGTTTATTCTTTTACATAGTTTCAGCCAGGTGGCTCACCGGCAAGATGTCTTGCGTGCCGATAGCGCGTGAATATGCCGGGCGCACAAGCCCGGCTGGCAGGCACGCGCACAAAATACCCAAATGAATATTTTCATTTAATCATGAGAGTTTAACTCAATATAAATGCAAAATAAATCGCTATTGGAAAAGAATCATTAACCAGAAAATGCATTACTATTTCATTTATTCATCAAATTTGCATTGATAGCTAATGCAATCTTGAAACTACAGTGAAATTTGGACTGGCAAATGCAAAACAAGACTATGTGGAAGATGTTTTTTAAAATTTCTGGAATTTTTCTGATTTCCGGCCTGATGTTTGCCTGTACAGATACCGGTAAATCCAAGGAATTGATGCAGGCAGCCATGGCAACCCAGCCCGAAGACAAGAAGATTCTTGAGTTCTTCATGTACACCTGCCCGCATTGCCGTGCTGTCGAGCCCAGCGTCAATAGCTGGCAGGCCAAGCAATCTGTGCTGTTTCAACAGGGCATTTATGCGTTCGAGCAGATACCGGCAGTCTTTTCTGCCAACTGGCGCAGCGACAGCAAGGTGGGTGAAAGAGAGGCCGCGATCTTTTATACGCTGCGCAGAATGGGGCTGGAGCATCAATTGCGTGCCAAGCTGTTTATCGCCATCCAGGACAAGAGCCTGAATGCGGGGGACCCTGACTCTATCCGCAGTTTCTTGCAAAAAGAGGCTGTCCCGGTGGCGGAATTCGTCACTACCATCAAGAGCGCTGAAATAAAGGCAGACGTGAACCGTGCCGAGATGCTGACCAGGCAATATGGGGTTTACTCCGTGCCTGTATTCATCCTGTTCAATCGCGCGCTGATCCTGCCGCAAGAGTATGCCGACAACCAGGCGGTCGAAGCCGCCTTGCTGAGTCAGGTGAAAGAGTTTTATACAAAAAATGCCGGCAAGCCATCGGCATTTTGAGCAGGTATCAGGTCTGGATAATCGAAGTGATTTTGCGCCTGCTGCGTTCGCGCAGGGAGCATTCACGCAACTGATCTGCCAGTTTTTCCAGGTCATCAATGCCATAGATGCTGATGACCGGCGAGCTGGCATCGGATGACCTGAGCCTGATACTACTATAACCCGCCAGGCGCATGCCCAGGGGCTTGTAGACATCAAAATGTTCTATCGTGAACAGTTCCACGCTTTCCATTAATTTGGACAATACGCCGTGCTCTATCTTGATGCGCTGGGTGGTGATCTGGTAAGTGACAGAGATACTCTCCATCCAGTAATAAATAAAGGCAATGCCGAGAGTGCAGATCACGGCCAGCCATTGCCAGGCGCTATAGATGACCGCAGGGTGTCCTGAATACAGAACATGTTCTGTCTCTGCCTCTTGATCGACCGCAGCCGTTTTCAGATTGGAATTGCAGAAGCGGCATTTTAAGGCGCCAACTTTAATGGTTTCGCGGCATACCGGGCATGGCATGCTCTCTTCATTGTATTGCTCGTTCATTCATATCCTTGTTTATAGGGAGGCAACTGACGAAAGCTTATTCTATTGCTTCAGGCCTGGGCATGCCGGATATAAATGCAAAAAAACGCAATTATTCTTCGTCTTCATAAGGTGTTGGTGCGCACATATCCTTATATGGCGTTGGCACTGGCGTGGGTATGGCGGGAATATTAGTGCTGGGCAGCAATTCTGGTAGTGCCAGTACGCAATTTTGCGTGGGGTGGGCGACTTGCCCATTGATCATCGCGTCACCATGCCGCAAATGCCACAAGGCGTGCAGGCTCATTTCTTTGGTATCGCGGCGACCATCAGCATCCATGTCGAGTATGCTGCCTGGTGTGATATTCGGGTCTTTGAGGTCAGACGCTCGCTCGGTGTCACCAGGTCTGACTAAGTTCGTGCTTGCTCTTGCTTGGCTGGAATTATTCATTTTGTCTGCGGCCTGCTTGGTCTGAAGGGGCGCAGACTGCCTGTTCAGCATTTGCGCAGCGTTTTCTTGCTTAACGCTGAGTGTAGCCCTACGCAACCGTGCGTTGGTCATCAGCATATTTCTTCAATTTATTGACTATTATTTAGTAATACTCTGCATATTTCAAGCAAGTTTTTAATTTCCATTCATTCTTTTTGCCATCATTGGCTGATCATCCACGGCCAAGGGGAGGCAATAATTAGAATTGTTTACAAATATATTATTCTTGATTTTGTTACTTTTGTTTGTATAATCATTGGCTTGATGTGAGCTTGCAGTGCTTGTTGCGCCGGAAGGGGTATGGTGCCAGGGTTTTTGTCTGAGTGACGATGTCAGATGCGCTATTCTCGTGAGCCTCGATTGGCTTTTTTTACTGTCGTATTTTCAAATGACTGAAAAGGTTGAGACTGATGTGGCGGCATGAACTTGATATGGTTTCTTCCCTTGCCACTGAAAGTGCGGTTGCTGCACTCGGTGATGTGGGAAAGATCATTTCGAATAATGCCGGTACTCCAGACCCTTTAGTGTATTCAGGTTTATCTTATGCGACAGATATGCTGAGGGTCGCCGGATTTGTCGCACCTACGGTATTCGCCAAAGAAATCCAGCATACATTTGCACAAGCCGTACTGGGAACGCGGGAGGTGCGTGCATTCAAGCGCGCAATGACGATACTGACTTCATATCTGAGAGATGCCGTTCGCTTCGGTGCCGGGCCTACTTTGTTTTTTTATGAAGAGGTTTTGCTGTTGTCTGATGTCTCAGGCCGCTTGCCACCGGCTTGTGGCAATTTTTTTGCTCCTTATGTGTTCTGGGACATTGAGGATGGCTTGTACAAGAGCGTGCAACATGCCTGCCATGGCTTGTCGCGTGAAGCCTATCAGGCTGCTCTGCTGGCTTTTCTGCGGAACAAGGATGTTGCGGGCCTGGAAGCCCTGGCGCTGCAGTTTGTCAACGTTGCAGAGGCGAATGAGAGTGCTTGCAGTTATTCTTTGTGCAGGGTGCTGGCAGCTTTTTTTGTCGTGGTCACCAGTAGTGATGCGTTTTTGAATCAGGACGAAATGCAATTGTTTTCCATGGTGGATGCTGTGTTCTTCAAGCAGTCAGACACTGGGCATTTGCCTGAACCTGGATTTATATCGCGCCTCTTGCACGTGATTGCAAAATCAACGGCAGATGCGTCCATGGTGCGTGAGACCCAGACTTATTTCAGGCTGGAGGGCTTGCTGTATGGGGCTGCTCTGGGGCGGCGGGAGTCGATTCGCGCCTGAGGCAGGCTCTGCGGGAGCTAGTTCGTGTTCAATTTTGGCGCTAAGGGCTTAGCGCGTATTTAGCGTTTATATAGGGAGGATGTATGGCATTGCCAGTCCTGGCCAGCATGGCCGCAAAATATGTAGGTCAAAAAGTGATGGAAAAAGGTGTGGAAAAACTGGCAGAGTCTGTCATGTCTTCCGGGGTGTTGAAGGAAGGTCTGGGCAAACTCGACAAGGGTGGCAAGATGGATATGCCATTTACGCCGTCAAAGATGCTGATGTCTTCAGTTACAGAACCGCCAGTCAAATCACTGGCGAAAGATGCCGCATTGTCGATGAAATAAGCCGGACACTGGCAGGTCTCATACGCTGGCTGCCTCATGTTGTATCAGGGTAGCCGCCTGCTTGTAAGTAAAATGGGGAAGGCAGATAATCTGTCTGCCGTGATTGCTTGCGTGCGCACTCATCGCGGCTCGCACCCTATATCAAATTTGCCTGCTTGGCTTGCCCATGAAAATTTCGGATCTTGTTTTATTCGTCAGAATCTGGTTGCTGATGGCAACGCTGTGGTTCTTTGCTGCCGCTATTGAGCGTTTTTCCTATCCCTTCAGGTATGAGGGTGAGATCACCGCTGCCGAGGTGCAGAATCCCGTTGGTGATTGCAGGGGCTTGTCAGCCAAGACCAGGATAGCCTGGCGCCTGGCCGAAGATAAAAAAACGATAGAGTACAAATGTCCGGCATCGCGCCCCTGGCCATTTTATGCCACCAGTTCAAGCACAGAAATACCCAAGTCAGTAGCGCAGGCCATTGCCGATAGCAAGAAGAGTGCAGTGAGCGCGAAAGAGGTCAGGCAAAAGTAGGTGGCAGCCAGATAAATGCCTGCACTTTTGCATTACATTTTTGGGGTGCTTCTGGCGGTGGCAGTTTGTTCAAGCTTTTGATTGATTAACTCAAACAGTTCAGGTTCTACCTTGGTCCAGTTATCACCATTGAGTGTGCTGACAGTCGCATTATTCTTGTCGCTGGCATTCTGGTAGGGGCCAATCACGCTGAACTGGGAATAGCCGCCTGCCTCACGGCGCAGTGTGAAGAAATCACCTTCCACGTCTTTGTAGGTGCGTTCTGCAAACTTTTCATCGCCATCACTACCGTAACCAAAATCAATGACTTCCAGTTTGGCTGGCATGATGCCGCTATCGATATTGCGTTGATGTGTTGCTGTGTCTTCACGCTGTTCAATGAAGTTGACTTGAAAGCTGCCGCCGAGCATGGCACGCTTGGAAATTTCTGACAGTGCATCCGTGATCAGAGAGGCCGCATTGACGTTCTCCAATGCGACTTCATGAATATCTACACTGATCTGATGTGCCGATTTGTCACCATCGACACCAGGATTAATGGTGATGGCAACATTTCCGAATTTTTCCAGTTTTTCAACTTCGGCACGAATTTTATTGTAGCGCTCGAAAATATCAGTACTGATCAGGCAGGCGCCGGTGACTGTGATGGCAAGCTCGGGCTTGATTTCGAGTATGCCCTTTTCGCGCAATATATTGGCGATTTCGACACGCGCATACATTTGAATTTGCTTGGGGTCTTCAAAGTAAAGTACCCCCGAAAGAACGCGGTCTTCTTCCGATTCAACATATTCAAAAATGCGGTCTAGTTGCTCTGGAGAGACAAATTCAGGATCAACTCCATTACGGCGAAGTACATCAAGAATATCTTCCTCCGTAAGATCGATAGTTGAGCCACTCATCTTTGTCCTCTTGCTCCATTCGAGCAATTTTTTATTTTTAGCACGCGAGATATTACGAAATTAAAGTAGGAAAGTCAAACTGTGACCATCCGGCCGCGTGCGCTGCTGTATTTCATGTCTTGCTTCATTGCAGTCATCAATATCAAGCGATGCAAGTATCCGTACACACCCCAATTCAAATCAATTTCTTTGCTCTGATGTCACTCATATCCAGAGGAATGAGTGCGACAAATTTTTTTGATATACCGCGTGCAAATGAGGGCACTTTTCAGAAATTCAACTGGTAAAAACGCAAGCTTATTATTTCCAGACTGAATTCAGGAGCAAATGCAACGTTCATCAAAACGTCCCGTGAGCGGATTCGTTGACATAGCTAAATTTGGGAAGCATGCGCACGATTTTTTATGAGTTACATTGTCGGGCATAAGTGCGGTCTTGGCATGGAGCTTGTGAGCGTCTTACAAAATGTAACACAATGACGTCTGATATTTGCCGCAAAGGCCATAACATGGCTCAAAAGTGAGTGCAGTAACGCATGCATATCTGCCTTTTTATCTGCCTGCCAAAGTAAAAAATGCAAATACTTCATGATGTGTCTGCACATTAAAGAAAGGCAGGTGTTGTTAAGTGTGTATGTGAATCGCTGGACGAGCCCTGATTCAGAATATACTAGGACGCATTTCACTCATGCTCACTAAATGAGTTCCGTTTCGTAATCATTGTTTTTGTCGAGGAAGTCTGTAATTGAAATCAAGTAAAACTGTGCCTGAGAAAGTAGAGAAAGTGACAGCGCGACGCAAGTCACCTGCCAAGGAAGTGGTGGTGGATGAAGTGTTTCCCGAGCTCATGATAGTCGGGACCAATATCGCAAAAAATAAAAGTTACTACCTGGCACAAAAAGCACTGATACAACGTGTGGCACACGGCGTATATATACCCACTGACAAGATGGCGGATGGCAAGGCCATTCTGATGCGGCATGCAATACGTCTGGCCAGCCTGCATTTCAAGAATGCAACAGGGCTATGTTATTCAAGTGCTTTCACGCTGGAAGCAATCAAGTCTGAATCGGGGCCTCCCTTGGTGTTTGTCGCAGGTGAGTACTCTTATGGTCTGGAGCTGGGTGAGGGCGATATTAAACTGATGCTGGTGCAATCCCTGCATCCTCCGTATGAAATGCTCAAGACCAACGGTGATTATGAGTTTTACGAAGACAAGATATGTTCCGACCCCATCGGTGAATTTGTCGTCAAGGTGCCGCGTCCTGAGCTTCTGGTTCTGCATAATTTTGAGCGTGTCAAAGAGTGGTCGGAAAAAAAGATTGCCAGTGGGAATTTAAGGAGGTTCGTCAACTGGATAGTTGATGCCAGATATGGTGGTTCCATTCCTGCTTTTTCGGCAAATTTTGCTGAACTGGCGATCAAATGCAATCGCCTGGAAGAGCACGACCACGCCGTCACAGCCCTGCTTGCAGAAGGTTTTCCCATGTCTGAAAGGTACTTGCGGAAAATCGTTTGACTTTTGATTTTCATTCGCCTAAACTTTGCCTCATATATGGGGGTGGTGCTGCTGCCTGCGCCACAAAATGCGAATGTAAAGATGATGATTTCTTTGTCCTGCTTTTGCGCCGGATACGTGCACAATTGAATGGATGGACAATCAACTGACCGAGATGTTTTGCCAGATTGCCTGCCCGGTGCGGCAGGTTGCATGAAAGCATCCTGAGTCTGCATTCGTCCGGCCTGCAACCAGTCTGATCTGGTCATGCAGAAAGTCGGCGCATACACCAGTCACATATATCTGTATTGAACAGTAAAGCAGCCAATGGCTGCTTTTTTAATTTACTTGCGTAGAGCGTTTGCTGTGAACCTGGAATCGAATCTGCTCACTGGTGAAGAGGCCGTGCTTATAAAGCCTGCAGAAAAGATTGCCCTGCAAAAAGCAGTGCAACTCTGTGTGCAATATTTGCTGGATGTGCAGATGATTTTGGATGCAGAAGTGATTGCCCCATTTTGCTTTCGCAACTGCATGATTTTTCTGTCAAGACCAGACGGGCAGTTGCAGGTGGATGTTGCGGTGTCTGCCACAGTTGTGCTGGACTATGACATCAAATCCCTGCATGTGAACACCCGCTATGTCATGAATGAAATGATAGCCAGGGCAGTTGGCATGTATGGCACGGAAGGACAGCAGGCCTTTGCCATGTCTTTCCTGTTTCGCGATGGCTGCGGTCTGGTCAAGCTGGAGCAGTCGGGTGGTTACGCGGTGAATTTAATAGAACGTGTGCCGGTATCGCTGGATTATCAAGTCGGATTCGCTGTATAGAGGAGTGACAGGTGAAAGTTTTTTCTATGGTAGTAGTGATGGCAGCGCTCACTGTATCGGGCTGTGCCACACGGCAAACAACAGCGCAGTATCGTGAAGTTATTCCAGAAAACAATTTCAAGGGCATAGTCGAATTGCCGGCAAAGCCGCCTTCACCTTTCATGCGCGACATGAAGCTCGAACCTGCTCAAGCCGCAGACCATGCCAAAGCAGACCCCGTGACCATGAATTACACCTGGTTTTATGAACGTGGCCAGACTCTCGGGCAGCATGTGGATGCCTGGGCGCATCGTTATGCCTTCCGCTTTGAATCCCGTATTCCGCTGGGCTGGGACCCTTACGTGCAGTCTGATGGCAGCTTTGTTGGCAACCTGTATGCCGCCATGGAAGACCTGGCTTATTTTTCCGATGAGGGAAGAAATAATTTCCACCAATATCAAGACAGCAAACGCTTGCGTACAAAAAGCGTGCAGATTACGGTGTTTGAAAAAGAGCGTTATATCCGTATAGAACTCAGAGATGCGATGGCCGAAGCTGCTGAAGCGCAGCGTGATGAGCAAGAGCGTATCGCAGCGGAAAAAGCGGCAGGCAAGACGGCCTTCGTTGACTATTTCCGTTCAGGTAAATAAAGCCCATGGTTTACGCAGCTACTTCTTTCTTTATCCTGGGTTTGCTGTTGCTGGGCACGCGCATGTATGTCCCTGAGGGCGGTGGCAAGCCTCAGGTCTTGCAATATGCTGGCCTTGCAGCTTTGCTGCTGATCGTACTTTCTTGTGCAGTGGTGGCTTATGCCGGTATGGCAGGTAATAGTGGCAAGAGTGATGAGACTGCGGCAACTGTAAGTGGTGATTTTGGTTTGTCTGGCAATGCTCAGGCGAATACTGCAGTACCGTCCCTGGATATGTCAAAACCCACAGGCGCACCGCAGGAACTGGCTGGTGGAAATGCCACGGCCACGCCTGCTACTGGTGCTGCTGCGCAGAACCCGTTTGGTCAAAAAGATACAGCCAGTGGTGTTCCCTCCGTATTTTCCATGGCACAGGCCAGCCAGATCTGCGCGGGTTTCTCTGACGTTGCCATGGGCGCATTGCTGGCCGGGTCACGTGGCGAGCCTTTCCCACCTTATGAAGAAAAAGCCCGGCAGTTGAGCGAGCAGGTCATGCGCCTGCCCTTTGTCCGTGAAGCGGGTAGCAAGCCCATGCAGTACATCAGTACCCTGTTTGGCACCCTGGTTGAAGACCAGTATTACATTTCTCCGCAAAACCGTGCAGTGCAACTGGGTTTGATAGGCAAGGTCGATAAAAAACTGGCACTGGATGCCATGAATCAGGTCTGCGAATTGAAAATTCTGGAGATACGTGCCAAATGAATGCAGCAGTCACGAGCGCAGCAGACAACATCAATGGCCTGCCTGTATTGCGCGACACCATGGAATCTCTGCTTGCGCCTCAATATATTTTCTTTGCCAATAATGCGGATGGTCGTGTCCATGATGGCATCGTCTATGGCCGTAGTGAAAATGACTGGGTGTATGGTGAAGAGGGCCTGTTTCCCGCCATGCTGTACCTGGCGGAGCGGCACTACAAAGATACTTTTTTTGAAGGCGATTATGCCGTCGCGCCAGCACAAGGCACGCTGGCCCCGGGCTTTGGCATAGACTGGATTCCTGATCCCAGTTTCCAGAGCCGCACGGGTTATCGTGCACAGATTTCAGATGCTGGCCTGCTGGTGTCACCTTCCGTGATTTTATTGTTTGTACATGACGCTATCGAACGCATGCACCAGTACAGTTACCGTAAAGTGAAAGACTGGCGTTTTGAGATAGATGATGGACGTTTGCTGGAAGAGCTGGAAGAAAAAAAGATAGTCAATGCCAACGGCTTGCTGGATTTATTCCAGATGGTGCTTACGCCCATGCCTGAGCCTGTAACGGAAAATACTTAATCGCTGCTGTTTGTGGAGCTCCAATGACGGAAAAAAAAGAAGCATCGCCACTCAGGCGCAAACTTGTTCCTTCTGGCGATGCACAGAAAGCGGCAGGTATTACCCGGAGCGCATTCAAGCGCTTGTTTACCAGTGCGCGTTCGGAGAGGGAAGAAAGTTTCAATGAAGCGCAGGAGCGCCTGGGCTGGACTGAGGATGATATTGCCGGATTTCTGGAATACCGAAAAAAAGAAACGACTATCTATGCCTTGCTGACAGCAATCGCTTTCCTGTTTGCCTGCGGTTCCCCATATTCAGAAAACCCTGTCACACATCTGGTGACTTCCATGGCCGTCATGCTGATGATAGGTACCAGATGGCTGGTCGCCCATTTTCGCCTGACCCAGATACGTCACCGCGCCCTTTTCTCATTTGCCGAGTATTTGGGAATACTGTTTCCCTTCTTGTCTGAAAGTGTCAGGGAGATCAGTGCCGGGCTGAGTGAAAAAACAGAAACCGATGCGGGCAAGCGTACAGAAGAGTCTTCCAAGGTCATCGATCTGAACAAGAACCACAATAATAGTTGAGGACAGGTTCGTGGATGCCTATATTGCGCCAGTGGATACCAGCTCTGAGCCAGCCTTTTACTCCTGTATTAAAGGTGCTTCTGAGTATTACAAGGTGCCATCCATGGCACTGCTGGCGATTTATGCGCAGGAACGCGGTTCATCGGTACGTACTTCAGGCAATGCCAACCGTACGCAGGATTATGGCCGTTTCCAGATCAATGATGCGAGCTGGAAGCAGTACCTGGCTGAGCATCGCATCCCCTTGAGCAGGGTATTGAAAGATAACTGCCTGAATGCCTATGTAGGGGCGAATATTTTCAAGCTCAGGTATCTCACCTGCAAATCGGATGTGTGGTGCGCAATAGGTTTATATCATTCGGCGAATGAGCCTTACCGCTCCACTTACGTAGGGAATGTGTATAAAAAATATCAGGCAATTCAACGAGACACAGAATTTTTGAACTGGTTCCGGTCACTGGCTTTGTATGATGCCAGCAAAGGCCGATGGGAATATTTAATCGCAGGAGCAGGGCATGCCGCCACCACAAGCAGGTAATTCCGGTAACGATACTTCCAACGAGGGCCTGTGGGCCATGCTGCTGTTTGCCGCAGGTGTGTTGATACTCTGGTTTGTCGGCAAGGGCTTTATTGTCGGCGCAGTTTTCCTGTTCCGTTCTTATGTGACCGGGCCATTGATAGGTTTTTTTGATGCCGATGTGCGTGCGGCAGTCGATTGGATGGGCAGCGTACCTTACGGTAAGGTCGAGTACAGTGAGTTCGCCGCCAATGGTGAATTGATAGGCAAGTACACCAAGATACCGGCGATGCTGTTATGTATTGCCATGGGCGTCTATATTTTCTTCAAGCATCCATCGCAAAAATTCAAACGACGCTGGGACATGTTCAGCCTGGCAAAAAAAGAAGTGGCATTGTGGCCCTGCATTACACCAGTGCTGGACGCCAATCTCCTGAAGGTGCCAGTGGAGAGTGGCCGCTGGGCCTGGAGCACGACTCCCAAGGAGTGGGTAGAAAAAAACCAGTTATGGGAAACCTATCAGGAGATTTCGCCTGTCAGTGGCTTGCCGGTTGATAAGCGCCGTCTTGACCGCGCCAGCGCAGAGGTCGCATTGATCAGACAGCTTGGCCCCAAATTTGTCTCGTTCAATGATTTGCCTCCGTATCTCAAAGCATTGCTGGGTTCTTTCATGGCCAAGATCAGTGGTGACAAGAAAACTGCACTGAAGATATTGAATCAGTTATCAGCATCAAGCACGGCAGCAGGTGTTGCCAGCAATGATCTGTCGGTGAAGCTGGCACTGGAAAAATTCGATACTGAACTGGGCCTGGCTTGTTTTGAAAAATATAGAAATACCGAAGTCATCGTAAAGATACTCGCGCGCCATGCCTATATGGCGACTGCCATGCTGGCCCTGCTGGACAAGGCACGCAGCAGTGGTGTCGTGGCCTCAGCCGAATTCTTATGGCTCAAGCCGGTCAACCGCACGCTGTTCTATATGTTCAACGCCCTGGGACGCCGTACCTGCTGGATGGAATCTGCAGGCATATTTGCCCATTATCAGGCCGAGCTGCAGTCAGGTGCCAAAGTAATGCGCCCCTATGTCAAGACAGCGCTGGATGGCCTGGAGTCTTATCTTGATGAATACCTCGATACCTATGGCAGCCAGGTGTGATGGCTTTTGAATTCAACATGATTTTATTTAGGAAAACGGAATGTTACAGAATCTGATCAATCGCTTTGAAAGCTATCAGGCTATACAGGTCAACAAGAACTTCAATTCGCATGAATTGACTGTGCTTGGAAAAATCTTGCTGGAAGGTGCGCGCGAAGTTGAAGTGGCCAATGTCATACGCTTCCCATCCATAGAACAGGGTTTTTCGATATTTTCCATAGAAAGCGGATCTACCCTGTCACCGCAGGCAGTTCCAGTCGCTGCGGGTGAAGTGGATGCTGCTCCGGCCCCGGCTCCTGCGATCCAGCCTGACCGTGTCCTGCCAAGGCTGGCAAGTGGCCTGGTCAGTGACTTGAAGAATGATGCCTATCACCTCATCGTCAGACAGGGTAACGGGCTGGAACATGGCATGGTGCTGGCCTCCTTTACGAATATGCAAAGTGCCGGTATTGCCTTGCGCAAGCTGGCAAAACTGAATGCCAGGAAAACCCGGTTCTGGAAAATTCTCGGCGCCCTTATCGTCTTGTATTTGCTGCTGACCATTCCCATGATCAAGCGCCCACCGCAAAAGTCCCTGGAGGAAATTACCACCAGCATGGAAATGCGCAATCCGGAAGTCGCAAGGCAGATGGAAAACATCAACCGTAGCCGCACTGTCGGCAGTGAACTCATGGCACAGCCACCGCAAACCATGCCAGCACAGCCAGATCCATCCTCCATGCTCGGTGGCCCTGGCACAGCGATGGAGCCTGCACAAACTGCACAAGCATCGCCAGCGCAGGGTGCTGCAGCCAGGCCTGAACAGAGCCAGGGTAATTTCGGCTTTTAATGGCAGCCCTGGTGCAGGAGTGAAAAGGGCGGGTGTATGACAGGTGCACGGCCCTTGAAGTTACTGGCAGATGTTATCGACATAATTGAGTATTGAGGGAAGTATGGCCCAACCACAACAGGCAGGTCTTGAGCCGGAAAATGAGGTCAAGGCCCATCACAGACGTCGTGATACGCGTCCGCAGTTACAAAGAATAAAAGAAGATATTCTTTTCAAGCCGGAAGCTGCCAGCATACTGATGTTTGTGATTGGCGCCGCCGCCATGATCTCGCCTACCTGGCATGAATACATCGTCGCATTCGGTATCCTGCTATTCCTGTATATACGCTCCAGCTTCAAGCATTACAGCCTGCCTTTTCGCATGCCGATGTCCACTGACTATGACGCTGCTGCGAATGATGGCAAGGGCCGCTCAGGCATTATTGATCCTGAAGAAATTAATCCAGCAACCGACAAGCCCACCTGGGCCAAGGGTATTTCGCATTTTGGCAACCGCAAAAAAGACGATGCCGAACTCTGGTTCAATAATGATGACCTGCGTACCCACATCCTGATCTTTGGTTCTACCGGTAGCGGTAAAACCGTGACACTGGTTTCCATGGCTTATAACGCCCTGATGCAGGGTTCAGGCTTTATTTTCGTCGATGGTAAAGGCGATGCCAGCCTGTTTGCCACGATCTTTTCCATGAGTCGTGCAATGGGCAGGGAAGATGATTTCCTCATCATCAATTTTGGTACAGGCTCACGCGATATTGAAGGTCCGCAACTGAGCAAGTTATCGAATACCATCAATCCCTTTGCTTTTGGTGCATCAGATGCGCTGACGCAATTGCTGGTCGGCCTCATGGGTGATTCCGGCGGTAGCGGTGATATGTGGAAAGGCCGTGCGATCTCCCTGCTGACCGGTTTGATGATCGCCCTGGTATCCCTGCGTGATGCCGGTCGTATCTTGCTGGACGTCGAAGTCATACGTGACTTCATGCAATTGAAATACATCGTCGCCTTATCGAATGGCAAGAACCCTATCGATGGCACGCCGATCAAATTGTCTGACCGCGCCCAGGCTGCCATCAAGGCATACCTGAGTTCCCTGCCTGGCTTTGTAGAAAAGAAAGGTGCTGATCAATCCGCCACGACGCTGGAACAGCATGGCTATCTGCAAATGCAATTTACCCGCGTGCTGGGTTCCTTGTCTGATACGCTGGGTCATATCTTTAAAACCAATCTTGGTGAAGTCGATCTGTACGACGTCGTCGTCAATCGCCGCATCCTGGTGGTCTTGCTGCCTGCACTGGAAAAGTCTCAGGACGAGCTGGCCAATCTGGGTAAAGTCGTCATCATGAGTCTGAAAAACATGATGGCAGCTACTCTTGGTGCGCAGATGGAAGGCAGCAAGATGGAAGTGCTGGATAACCGCCCTACCAATGCGCCTTCGCCGTTTGTGACGATACTTGATGAGTATGGTGCCTATGCCGTGCCCGGTGTTGCCGTCATGCCTGCGCAGGCACGTAGCCTGGGTTTCAGCATGGTATTCGCCAGCCAGGATATGCCGGGCTTCGAGAAGGCTTCCAAGGAAGATGCTGCCTCCATCGCCGCCAACTGCAATATCAAGATATTCATGAAGCTGGAAGATGCAGAACGCACTTACGAGATTTTTGAAAAGTCAGTAGGCATGGCTGACGTCATGGTCATGGGCGGCATGCAAGCCAGCACCAATGGCATGTCCACCAATTATATGGACAATATGAATGCCACCATGGAGCAGCGTTCACGCGGTTCCCTGCAAGACTTGAAAGAGCAAAAACCGGGTGAAGCACATATCCTGTTCAAATCCAGGATTATCCGCGCCCGCATGTTCTCATGCGGCATGGTCGATGAACGTAATCTCTTGACCAAATACAGGCTGAATCACTTCATCAAAGTCAAGCCACCTGCCTATGGTGAAATGGCAGAATGGGATTTGTCGCCGGAAGCATTGAAAAAGAAAACCGATGTCGCTAAGGCGCAGGCAGAGAAAGACGTAGCGGCTGCGAAAGAAGCGGTAGTTACAGCCGCAACTGCTGATATCACCAGGACCACGCCCGCCGCTGAAAGCGCACCGGCTGTCGTCCAGCCCACAAGCAATACCGCTTCCGTGAAAGCAGAGAGTCAGGCAGCGCCAGCAGTACAGGAAACAGGCATCAGAGAGCGCACCGCACGTACCCTGTTTGGCAAACGATCCGGCCAGAAAAAAGCGGCAGAACAGGAATTTGATGGTGCCGTGATCAGCATTTTTGGCCGCAGCAATGATAGTCTGGATGAAGCCAGCAAGGCAGTGGTCGCCCCCTGGGCTGCAGATATACAGGCCAGCATGCACGAGCAACTGGCACCTGCAAATGCGTATGAAACAGGCTGGCAAACAGCCACTACCCTGAGTGATCTGTATGCCATGGAAGAAAAATATGGCAAGGCCACGCAAACACAGATACTGATAGACCAGCAGCATACCCATGCTGCTCTGGTGGCGATGGACAGGCTCCTGGGTGTGGATGCCTCGAAAGCGCAAAATGATGCCACGCATGTCATCAATGCCATTGTTGCTAACGCCTCTTATGCCTGCCAGCCTACACCGGCAAAACGCAGCGGCAAAAGCAGCCTGGTAGAAACATTCAGCAAGAAATACGCTGTCAGGTAGGCATGCGAATGTACAAGCCGCCAGCCAATCTGGATACCAGCACAGTGCCGTCACCCAGACGTGATTTCCTGGCGAAATCCTTTGCTGTTGCGGCGGGGCTGATCCTGCCTGCCACGGTGGGCGCTGCCAATGTTGCAGCTGGGCAGTTGTTCAGGCCGGATTATTACTATCCAGAGAAATCTGGTGAAGGGCGCATATTGCGCCGTATTTATCTGACGCGCGAAGCCTCGAAGTGGCATGCAGCTGAACGGGCTGACTTCTTGCTCTGGGGTAAGGATGGCCGTATCGATGCCGAAGGCTACAAGCGCCTGTGTTGGTTTTTAAGGGATGTCAGGAGCAGCAGGGTAGTTCAGGTGGATATGCGCCTGGCAGCCTTGATTACAGCGGTGCAGAGCCATTTCTGGTTTAACCAGGGCATACATGGTTATTACCACCTGACCTCTGGTTATCGTTCCTGGGTCACGAATGACCAGACCGAAGGCGCAGCAGCAGATTCCGGCCATGTCTATGCTGGCGCTGCAGATGGCTGGCTCGATGGTGTCAGTGTCGAGGATCTCGCCGGTGCCGCTCTCAGCCTCAGGGCTGGCGGTGTTGGCTTATATAAAAAACGTGGGTTTGTTCACACTGATGTAGTGGGAAAGCCGAATTTATGGAAGGCATGATGTAATGCAAAAGAAACGCTTGGTAAAAAGTATGCTCATGGCGCTGGGTGTGTCGCTTTCCCTGTCTGCAATGGCAGCGACGGACTGGAAGAAAATCATGACATCGCGCGGCAACAAAGTCGTCAAGGATTTTTCTTCACCTTCCGGGTTTCGTGGCCTGGTCGTCGAGGCTGGCGGTGCCGAGAAGACATTTTATGTGACTGAAAACGGTGACTATCTTTTTTCAGGTGAGCTATTTGGTGAAGACGGCCTGCCCTTGTCACAAAAGAGTGTTGCGCCAAAGTCAGCGCCAGACTGGAACCGCATCATGCAGGGTAAGGGTAATAATATCGTCAAGGAATTCCGTTCTTCTTCCGGCTTCAAGGGCCTGGTGGTAGAACGCAATGGCAGCAAGAAAATATTCTATGTTACTGCCAACGGCAAATTCCTGGCGGCTGGCGAAGTCTTTAACTCTGCAGGTGGCTCCATCACCAAAATCGAGATGGCTGAGCAGGCAGGCGTCGCCCAGGCTGCGCCTGTTGCGGCCCCAGGATTGTCACCAACGCAGGCAAGCGAAGTCGATAAGACGGTTTCCGAGCAAAGCAAGATGCTCACCACCATCCGTGAGCTGGAAACTGTTCCTACTGAGTTCAAGAACAAGGTTTTTGCCGCAGCAGAAAAATCTACCGCATGGGTAGAAGAGGGCAGTGGCAATAACATCGTGTACGTGATCTTTGACCCTATCTGCCCGCATTGCCACAAAACCTGGGAAATGCTGCGGCCTTATGTGCAGCGCGGTCTCTTGCGCGTACGCTGGATACCGGTCATTTCATTAAGCGGTAATAATATGCAAAGCCCATCGGCGCAGATGGCAGCCTACTTTTTATTGAATCGCGGTGAAACCGATATCGTCGAAAAAATGTTCAGAAAAACCATCAAGTCGGTCGCGCCGGATGACAGGATGGCGCGGTCCTTGTCACAAAATCTGTTGTTCTTACGCGATACCAAATTTAGAGGAACTCCTCTGCTGATTTATCAGCGTGGTGGTGAACGCAATGCTTTCATTGTCCCTGAGCAACCTGAAGTAGAACAGATAGAGCGCATGATCAGAAAAAATTGAAACCAAATGTTTCCTGACTTTGGACCTTGCTGAAATATGAGGCTGCAATCTACATACTTGAGTAGGTATTCAGTGTTTGAATTGATGGAAAACAGGCTGACAGGGATGCCATGCAACTAGCGGCAATTGCGGCCTGAGTTCTGTTGAAACGATGGCTAAAATCGCCGCTGCTTCATAGCAGTATTTCAAGCAAAATCTCAAGTATTGTGAATGAGAAAGGAACAGTCATGAAGTGGTCTGCATGCTTGTTAATTACTTATTTTATTTTTTGTCAAGTGTGCTTGCAAATAGAAACAAAAGCAAAACCAGTTTGAACCTCGTGCTATAGGCTGAATATGGCCGCTAGGTTAAGATATGTGGCTTAAACGCTTGCCAAGATTCATGAATAGTTATTATTAATCTACGGCAACTCCTGTCTTTTTAAGCTAAATTTAAACAAGCGAGTCAGCATTTTTCATCATGTGGACATTCTTCTCTGCAACAATGAAGGGCCCATGGAAATGAAGGCGGCAAGAAAAAAAGACAGTGTGAGGTAGAAATGGTTTACTTTTGGATTTTGGTGGTCGTGTTGCTTTGTCTTGTTGTATATGCCTTCGATCAGCAATCTGAACTTGATCCAGAGGCGACCAGGCCGCAAAAATTGTTTGCACGCATAGTTGTCTGGTGCTTGCGTTCCTTGCGGCAGTTAGGACGGAACATCGTACATGGATTCAAGACGGATGTAACAGGTTGGCGCTCCGGTGCCAGCTTGAAGAAACAGACTCAGCAAAACCCGGAACAGAAAGATTGATATTGCGTTTTAGTTTGGAGCATTCAGTGGACGAAATCATGAATGAGGACTTGAAATCTTCAGAAACCGCAGCTCAGCCACTGACCAAGTGGGCGGACCTGTCGATGCACACCTTGCGTATGGTGGTGGCCTATGACCCTGATACGCAAAGCAAGCGCTTGTGCTTACTCGGCCCCTTGTCACTGGCGCAGCGCCGGATTCTGGGGCGTGAAGACTTCTATGAAGAGCAGGGACTGCTGTTCAGGGATGAATTGAATTTTGGCCTGACGCAACTGGCTGCCATATTCCCGTATGTCCGCGTAGTCAACAAGCAGGCCAGTGAAATTGGTGTGCTTGTCAGTGAATTGCCTGCCTTGCAGCAGGAATTGAAAAAAATGGCGGCCCTGCGTCCGACTATCGTCACTACCGCTTCGAGCGCAGAAAACCTGTTGCAGGTGCCCTTGAGCCGTCCAGTACTGTCTGTAGAGCCTGTCCCATTTTCCAGCCGTTTTTCCAGTGTCCGCAGCTATCTTGGTCACGCAGAATTTAACCGTCTCAAGAAAGCGATTTTTGTCCGGGCCGGGTACCGTTGCGAGATCTGCCTGGAAAATGGTTTTGAACAGGGTCATCAACACCCGGTTGAATGTCATGAAGTGTTTGAATATGACGAAGCCAGGGGAACGCAAAAAATTACAGCCCTGATGAGTTTATGTCCTCGTTGCCACTCGGTGAAGAATATAGAGCTGAGCAGGGCCAAGAGTGATGAAGAATTTGAAGCGGCCATGACGCATTTGGCGAGAATTAATGGCTGGAGCAAACCGCAGGCGCAGACGTATTACCAGCATGCCCTGCATATATGGAAAGAGCGGTCCAAAAAGTCCTGGGAATTGAATCTGGATTTGCTTGATGGCACAGGCTTGCAGTTTCCCGGGGAGGACAACCAGGTGGTAAAGCGCCCAAAGCGGGGACGTGAAGTCGGCTCCAAGCTGCCTTTTCTATCCCAGCTCCCACTGAACAGCATGAAATTGTTTTCTATAGCGGGTGCCCAGAAAGAGGGTTGAATTTTTTGGATTGCAGGTGAATTTGTAAAACGCCATATACAGTTCTTTGGCATGTATATGGCGTTTTTGTTTTGCTGGAAGATTTGGCCTGATTTACCCATAAGAATTTCATTAAATTAACAGTGATTTCTTAAGGTACGAACCTGTACGCAGTCACAAATACGCATTTCAGATCGACGAGTTTGCAGCGCAGGTTTCGCAAGACTGTTGTGCCAAAGTCTTTATCGTTATTGGCCAAAACACCTGAATTGAATATGCCATCCTTGCCCATGCTATAGCGGGAGCAGGGATGGCATTTTGCGCATGATGAAGCGCTTACTGCGCTGAGGATACTACGCTGCCGCGTTTGGCAGCCATCTTGCCACCAACCCCTTTGACAACCTGACCTACCCCTGCTGCTGCCTGACTGCCGGCACCATCAACGCCCTGATGGATATTGCCTGCCATTGATTGTGCTTGACTGCCGACAGAGTCACTGCCACCTATCCAGCGCATGATATTGTCCGGTCCGGTATTGATGATGCCAAACACAGTAATAATCATTTTGGTAGTGATGCCCGAATACAGTATCAATGTCCCAAGTAAAGTCATGATGCCTACCATCGAGCCTTCTGTCATATTCGAGATTGATTGAAAGAAGCCTTGATTGACGACAGTCATGATAGGTTTAATCAACAGCATGGCGGCAAACAGGAAGATAACCATCAATGCGGGACGTACCAGGATAGACAAGACAAACATGTAGCCCGGTGAGCCACGGCCAGCAATATCGTGTCCTTCCGGATGCATGTGCGCAATTGCCCAAATTGGCGCTGCAATGACAGCCTCAACAAAGGAGATTAACCACCAGGCGACACCAGAAACCCAAAATACATAGGGGAGCATGGGCAATATTATTCCAAGGAACATGCCCATGCTCAACATGATCCCTGTCAGGGCTGCCAAAATAATCGACATGGTGGTAGCGTTGCCAGATTTTTCACCGGACGGCAAGGCACCAGAACCTTGTACCAGCATGATTTCCCCTGCCACGATGGCAGTATCGCCAATTGACTTCAGCTGTATCAGGGGATCCAGGCCATTTTTCCCAATTTCGCCTACCATGGCGAACTTCAACATACCTGTGGAAATGCCATCAGTGATGCTATTCCAGGTTTTTCTGATATCGAATATATCGAACTTTGCTGGAGTGTTACTCTCTATCTTATTCGCAAGGTCATTTGTTCCGATGATAGTTTGCTGGATATTGTTCAGAAAAACAGAGAACGCGGAATTCTGACTCTCGTTCTGCATACCGGCAATATTGGGGATGGTATAAGCGGTAGAAATCGAGGAATTGATCACATTTTGAATGGCATTATTCAAGTTGCCGATCTTCATGTAAAAAGAACCGGCATGTAGCCATCCTGCGTCTTCCATTTTTGCCTGCATCTGACTTACCCATAAAGCCTGGATGGAGCCATTTTTTAACAAAATTGATTTCATGTGCAACTGAATTTTTGCTATCAAATCTTTTTCGTATTGCAGCTGGATGTCTGAAAGCGTGCTTTGATACGTGTTGCCCGGAAGCATCGCAACTTTGGAGGCATCCGTTGACAGTAGCAAGGCATCAGCCATCGCTATGAGATCCGGATTCTTGAGCATGTTGGCAATAATTATTCCATGCTCCTCACGCATTTTTGCTTCGAATTTTAACTTGTCCGCATCGTTAAACAAATTGACGGCTTCAAAACCGGTTACGTTGAATTTTGAGGCTGGCTGACCGTCAGTATCTGATAGCAATGTTGTGCAGCCTGTCTCACTAGAGAAGAAATTGTCGCAACCAATCAGGGTGTTTTTTGCATTGGCCAGCTTCGTTATCAGGCTCGAAGCACTCCACTGTATGGTGCCGCAATAGCCCGCACTACCGGCGTCTTGGGATCCTTCGGCGGCGTAAATAATTTTTCCGTCTGGAATATTAACATTCGGAGTGATTTTCATACCGTACATATCACCGGCCTGCTTGCAAGCTACCATCAGGAATACTTGTTTTGCAGTTTTATTTGGAGCAAGAAATGGGGGCGCAATAGAGGCTTGTTCACCGATATTCTTATATGCAGTCTTCCAGATTGTGCTGCCCAGTCCAACTGCCTGTAATCCAGCCCAGATCAGTACTACTTGCAAGAAAGAATAACCTGCAACCGTTGGCAGCAACATCGCCATGCCGCCAGCAGTACGTAATGGAACCATCATGGTGTCCCATTTTTTGCCCAGCCACTCTCCGTCCTTGGCAGTATGTACCGCCCCACCAATATAAGTGTAGGCCATGATAATCATGCCAATGACCAGAACGCCAGCATTCATGGTGCCTAGCAAACTGGAAAGGATGTGAGTACCGTTGGAGGCTATATTGCCGTTATAAATATTTTTTACGACGTCGCCGAAAACGTACCTCAGGATCATTATCGAATAATCCTCGTCTCCTTTGGTGGGTACCCAGAAATTACCTGCATAAGCACTCGTCACCTGAAAGAAATATAAAAGTGGAAGCACGGCATATTTGCTAAAGTGTTTTGGTATCCGCATGGTTATCTCTTTAATGGCTGAATGCAGTTGGGCGACTCTGACAATGTTCTTGCTGGAATGGTTTAAATCATCCCTAAGTACTTTTAAATCGGTGTAATTCGTTTTCTCTTGCGTGCCGTGGCGGTCGGCATACCCGGTCGGTCCGAAGGCAGGTGAATGGCTGGCGTCAAATCCATAGCCTGACTAAAGGCTCGTTCGTGATAGCGTTTCTCGGTTTCACTGAGCACTTTTTCACTCGGTTTCTTATTCAATTTCTTGCCTGGGTTTCTGGGGTCATCATTCGCATCAAGAACTAATACCGGTTTTGCTGTCGGCACCCCATTCAACGTTAAATGCGGCTGGTTTAACGGGATGGCATTTGCATTGTTCGTATTAGGCTGGTTGTACAACTCTGCAGCCATATCTGCGGCATGCAAGGCGTGCGCTACCAGTACACCACCTACCGGACCCAGCATGATGTCGGCAACATGATGGGCTGCCTCTATCATTTTATGTTTTTGCAAATTGTCGCTAAATTCATCCGTTGCCTCGGCTTCGGATGTTGCTGAATTTACATTTCTTAATGTTGACTTATTGTCCAAAATTACCGCCATTAAGTTTTTTACTTTCACTTTTTCAATTATTAATGATAACCTGATGGTAAAAACTCGACAAGTAAAATAATATTTTTAAAAAACTTATTGCTTATAAAGGTTTTTTGAAACAAAGTAAAAAGTACAAGGGTATTTTCTTTAAATAATTCTGTAGTTATAATGCGTCAGTGTTGTATTTTCTGGCATGGATAATATATGGTTGATTTAACAAGTAAAGGCTTGGAGACGTACTGGAGCGAAGTGTCGCCCGGTGCGCCGTATATTATTGGCGCGATGGATGCTACCGAGGATTGGGTGCTGGATGGTGATGCATCCATGGATGATGAGTTGGCAGTACTGGTGACATCCATGCCAGCCATGCTGGCCCAGGCTGTGCAGTCTGGACAAAAGGCGGCTTTCATCAACGACTTGCTGGTTGTACTCGCCTATTTGCATTCGTCCAGGGCCTTGCGCTTGGTGTATTGGCTGGAAACCGGATTTCCTGAAATTGAATTTAATTTCCTGCATGAGGCGCAGCGTCTGTATGAGCAGGGTGGTGTGACTGCTATTGACCGGGTGGCTTTCAAGCTCATGATGGACAGATTGCGCTTCGCACGGAAGACAGCGCTGTTGCAAACGGTATTTGCACCTGAGCGACTGGCTGCAGTGAAGGCTGCCATTGAACGGCGCGTGCGGGTGGCCTGATGAAATTCATTTCTCAAAAATTACTGCTGTCAGTCTGGTCATTAATAATGGCATCGTTGATGCTGATGCCAGGTATCAGTGCTGCTGACAGCATGTCCGGCGTGGGCGATCTGACCATTACCACGCTGGATGCAAGCGCACAAAAAACCTTGGAGCTGAATGGGGTCGTGGGGGCAAATCAGACAGAGCTGGCAGCAATTGATCCCTGTGCCACAAAAGCAAAAGATTCTCTGACAGAGGGGCAGCAGCACATGGCCCGTTCCATGACATACAGTGATTCAGTCAAAAAACTGAATGACAGCGTGAACGCCTGTCTTGACAATATACAGACCATTTCTGCGGTGTTTAACTTGCCAACCAGTTTCAGTTTTACACAAATGTTTGAAACAATACTCAAACAGTTGATGGAAAAACTGGTGAATGAAGTCATCATGAAAATATGTGCTGCTGCGACTGGGGCATGGAATTCTGCCGTTGGTAATGCTATCAATACGCTTAATACGGGTATCAATCAATCAGGTATCAATACTTTTGGCAGTGTTGTCGTTGTTGGACCTGCGCCGCCTGGCCCGGCACCTGCAGCACCCGCGCCAGCTAGCCCCCCGTCCGCGATACCAGGCTTGTAATTTGCGCGGCGCTTGTGTTGGGCGGGATAGAAAAGACAGTATAAAAGTAGAGTAAATAAACGAAGTAAATGAGCGAAATAAATAAGCAACATAAATAGGCAGAATAAACAGGATGTATGCGCTTGAGCAGCTCAGACAATGATACGAAAGCAAGGAGCTTAGTGATGCGGGAAATTGTGAAAAATGTGATGTGCCGTTTGTTGATAGTCTCTGTCGCCATCATGCCAGCCATGGTAAGGGCAGACAGTGTCTCGACTGTGGGTGCAGTGGGCTCGGTGGATTCCAGCCTGGTGATACTGGATGCGAATACGCAAAAAAACATGCGTGCATCAAATGCACTGGGCACCAGTGAAACCAAGGCCAGAACGCAAAAAAACTGCGGCAATGATATGGACGACGCCATCAACAAGTCGTCGAGAAACATGGCAACTGCGGCGGCGCCGGGCGACCCTGTCAAGCGTTTCAACGACTCCATCAATTCCTGTCTCAACAATATCCAGTTGATTTCAGTGGCTTTCAATCTGCCTACCAGTTTCAGTTTTACGGCGGCATTTGAAGCCATCCTGAATCAGCTCATCGACAAGCTGGTCAACGACATCATCATGAAGATATGTGCAGCGGCCACCGGGGCGTGGAATAGCGCAGTCAGCAATGCAGTCAGTACTGTCAACTCGGGTATCAACCAGTCAGGCGTGAATACCTTTGGCAGCTTCGTCAGTGTCGGCAGCGGGCCGTCCAGCCCGCCACCTGTGTATTCGCCAGCGCCGCCACCTGCTGCGCCCGCCCAGTCTCAATCGACTATTCCTGGCTTATGAGTAAAGGTTAAGCGATGAAAAATCTGAATAAAAAATTCGTGGCGATTGCAGTGTCATGCGCCCTTGCTGTACCAGTCACATTAATTCCTTTGCGTGCTGATGCCTGTTGCGGTGACGGTGTGGCTGCTGCGGCAGGTGCGGTTTCTGCAGGTGCTGCAGTAGTTGCCGCAGTGGAGGCTGCAGCGGTCGCAGTGATTGCCGCCATGACTGAACTCGTCGAATTGCAAATCCTGCCTGAAATCTGGGGTGCCGGTGCCAAGGTCAAGGCTGCCGTTGAAATGAATGGCGCGAGAGCCAAGGTACTGGCAGAAGGCAAGATTGCCGTTGATGGTGATATCAAGATCAATGAAGCCGCTGCGATCGCCTTGCTGAATATCAAAGACCCCATGCTCAATGGTCAGCGCAATTGCTATGACCTGGCCTCATCCACGACTCTGGGTTCTGCTGTGGGCGGTGTTTCACCAGACTCGCAAAGCGTGCAGGAAAAAGTTAACTACTTCCGCAACGGTGCGCCGGATATTCGTGCAGAGATGGCCAAGCGCTATCAGGACGACATGATTTATCTGGAAAACAGTGCAGAAGGCAAGCGTTATTACCAGGCACCGGTCAATGCTTCCAAGACGGTATTGGCATCCGCTGACAAACCACTGGACGATGCAGGCCTGATTGCAGCATCACGTTTTGCGGTCAACGTAGTGGGTGAACCGCCGAATACGCCAAAGAATGTCGATGAAATTTCCAAGACTGCCGCAGGCAAGCAATGGCTGTCAGCCAATAATACTTATGCTGCAAGGGCTTCCGTGCCATTGGCGACGATGGAAAATGGCGCCCTGATGCGCAAGGTCGATCCCAGCCTGACACCAGATTCCATGGGCCTGGTTGCACCTGGTATCACAGCCTTGTCGCCTTTGCAGGCCATGAAGTTGTTCGTGGAAAACCGCTTTGTCGATCAGTCCTGGTATCTGACCTTGTCGCAATACAATACCAATGGTCTGTTGCGTGAGCTGAACAAGATGATGGCATTCAAAAGCTGGATGGATTATCAATCCTATGTGCAGCAGGAAAGGGTGGAGCAAAACCTGGCGACACAGGTTGCGATCCTCAATGAAATTGCCGTGAGCATGAATCCGAATTACGCGAAGAATCGTGAAATGGCTCTGCGCTCCATTGGTACAACTCCTTAATCGCATACAAAGAGCGATGACATTCATGTGGACTTATTTCAATAAACAAAAATCGCAAAAGCATCCCGCCGCCAGGAAGAGTGGTTTGCGGCGGTATGCTCCGTTCTATTTGAGTTTTTTGTTGTTGTCCCTGTTCTTTATTTCGCAGTCGGCCAGGGCTGGTGTCTGCGTTTATATGGGCTACACTATCTGCGAGATCTGGTCGCCGGATATGCTGCTTGCCATATCTGAATCCACATCATTGATCATCGCAGCCATCTCTGCCGCGGTTTCTGCCGTGACTCTTGCCGCTGCTTCGCTGGTTAACTACCAGGTATTGCCTGAGACCTGGGGCGCAGGTGCAAAAGTAGCTGCTGCTTTTGAACTTGGCGGGGCGCGCAATAAAGTCGAGAATGATGGCGAAGCGGCCATGTTGCAGGGCAAGTCCTTCCTGTATGGAACGCAAGTTGGCCTGCCCGGCAGCACTCCCCGTGGTCCGGAAGAAGCCGTTGCTGCTACCCTGATCAAGGGAGTCGGCACGAATATGCCTACCAAGGTCTGCAATGAGCTGGTTGCACAAACGCAGGTCACGCCCCTGGTTTCTTCCGGCACGGCGATAGCGGCTGATGCAATGAATACCCGCCTTGTCAATAGCATGCGTACTTCAAGGATGGCAGATGCCGAGGCAAGTTATCTGCGCCATTCCACGACTTATTGCAGCATGTCCGATGTATTTAACGGTATTTGCGAAGCTGCCGCAGCCGATCACCTGCAGAATCTTGATGTCATGCCACCTGGTTATACCAGGACTGGTGAGGCGAAGACCACCCAGCTGTCAGAAGAAGAAAAGCGTGCGGCCATGGTATGGTCAGAAAACGTCATGGGCATGGGTAATTATCCTGCCACTGATTACAACGAAGACACTTACAATTCCGACACCAGGAAAGCTTTTTCAGGTAGTAATGATGTCATACAGGCGCGCATGAGCACCGTGGCTCACTCGCTTAATTCGCAGATCGCCCGCCGCAGTAAAGTGGTGGTGGCGTTCAATGCAGACAATTCAGCGCGTGCCGACGTGGCCAATCAGATTGCTGACGCTAATCCCAATCTTGATCCATCTTCAACAACGACAGGCTCGCCAGAGACGCAGGCACGCTGCGCCGCCAGTGCCGATTTCGCCAAATATGAAGCCATGGGTAAGGCAGATGTGAATGCCGCCATCAATAATTCCTTTGCCAACGGTGACTCTGGAACCCCTTTGCTCAATTTTGGTATTTCCCGCTCTGCCTGGCATTACTATGCCTATGTAGAATCAACCAAGAATCCGCGTGCCGTCAGCCCGGCTCATTACTATGGCCTGTATCAGATGGGTGCTGGCGCACTGGCCGACGTAGGCATGAGCGGGCTCTTGCCTGAGCAGGTGTTTGATCCCTACCAGAACGGTATCGCCGCTAAAAAATATGCGATCGCCAATATCGCAGCTTTCAGCAGCACTTTCCCGCAAGGGGTGAAAGGTGTGCCGCCGGTGTTTGTCCTGTACGGCATGCACAATATGGGCGCTGCCGGTTTCAAGCAGATTTACGACAATATCACAACAGGTGCGCCTTTATCTACAGCCAGGAAAAAAGCTATCCAGGGCAATATGAGTCCGCGTGTCCCGCTGGAGCAGATCAATGGTCAGATGTATTGGGAATTCTGGCGCAAGAAATTTGGCATCAATGCTTGCTGATGCCGGTCATGTAAAAGAGAAACAGAGAAGACCTGGTGAAACCATGAAAAGAAGTGTGCTCACAATTACCCTGACTGCGGTGCTTGCGGCAACTGCAACTGCCCATGCTGCAGATGTAGTCAAGCTGGGGCAGGAAGCAAAATCGGCCGCAGGTGTCGAAAAAATCATTGCCCTTGCTGACAGTGGCAAGGATACCTATTGGGTGTCGAGTTTTGTCCGTGACGGTAATTGCCCTGAGAAGTCAGGCAAGTGTAGTAATGATGCGATTAATGTGCGCGGCCCTGGTGGTGTAGCCAGTATCGCTGTGGAAGACGCCAGCGGGGCTGGTGGATTTTTTTCGCAGACAAAAAATCAGGTAGCCGTGGTTTTGCTTCCCGCAAATAAAGGGGGCTATATGTATGCATCTGCAGAAATCTTTATCTTCGGCGCAGACAAGAAGCCTCAAAGCGTACTCAAGACTGCTGAAGTACTGTTGAATAACCTCGAAGGTGCCGCGTGCCAGGGCAAGAAGCTTTGTGCCGACAGCAAGCTTTCCGCCAGCTTCCCTGTTTCGGTCACGCCAGATTACCCGGATGTGGTTTTGCGCCAGACAGGAACGGCAATGAACCGGTCTGGAACGGCACTGGAAAAACTCGACCGGACTTTTTCATTTACTTTTGATGCCAAGGCCAGGCAATACATTGCCAAACGATGATGCGGCTGTTTTTCAATTATTTGTTATTTACCCTGGCTTGCCTTGCTGCTGGTGTCGTGCAGGCGCAAACCAGCCTGGGGAGTGAGCCTGCAGAAGACAGTCCCTGGTTTTCGTTTTACATGATAGAAAAGTCGGCGAAGAATCGGGCTGACGCGAACAAGATATTCTCCATGAAGGAGACGGATGCCGTAAAGAAAATCGATACCTCGCTGGCCTATGCCTATCCCAAGATGGCGGTGTTGCGTCCTGCTGGCATTATTGCCAGTGAGCCGGACAAGCGCTATGCCATGATCTACAAGAAGATGGCGTGGTATGCGGCAAATGACCAGGTGGTATCAGCGCAAATTTTGTTTTATACCGCCGTCCGCCTGAAACAGGCTGACCAGAATAAGGGTGTGGCACTTGATTTGCCTTACCTGACCTTGCATCACTTTATTTATAACAGTATCTGCGTTGACACTTCACATGACAGTGAGTACGACCAGACAGTATGCAAGACAGTGCAGACAGCAGCAAGCCGTGCGCAGAGCGAATTACGCAATGAGAAAATCAGGCAATACCTGAACTGGGCAGCATTGGGCCTGGGATTTGAAGACAAGATCGCTTATGAGGCCGGAGTATTTTTGATGGAGCGCGAAAATCCCACGCGGAATGAAAAAGACACGATTAAGTCCATACTAAAACCATTGTTGAAAAAAAATGCAGGCTAAATTTAATCTCAGACCCTATCTGCTGGCGACAGCAGTCTGCGCGAGCTTGATGACGCAAAACCTGGCGTCGGCAAGCACTTGCCTGCAAACTGTCATCAAGTCGGGACAACTGGTTGTCAGCAGCCCGTTTGGCTGGCGCTTTGATGCCAATCCTAATGGCCGTGGCAAATGGCAGTTTCACTATGGTACGGACTTTTCAAAAAAAGTACTGACCGACCCCATGGTAGTAGCACCGCTGGATGGCACTTACCGCTCTTTTCCAGGTACTGCTGGTTGTGGCAATATGGTTGTCATCAGCCAGCCAGATGGTTTTGCCACCAAATTCTGCCACCTGAAAAGTTTTGAACCTGACGCCAGCGGCAAGGCCAGGCTGAATGGTTCCAGCATCAGTGTCGGTGACAAGATAGGCGTACCGTCGAACACCGGTATCCTGCCCAATCCCGAACATATCCATCTGGAAGTGATCACCAAAGGTGAGGCCAGCAGCACCAAGGCCTGGCGTATACCGCCACCGTTTTGCGGTGGTGTTTCATTTACCTATCAGGCCGCCGTCGATAAACCAGAGAGAAAGCCACCCCTGAGCCTGGTACGTCCGGCTGGCGTGACAGACAGGGATGTTTTTGGCGCAGCCACACCTAATTTCGACAAAGAGTTTTACGACAAATATCTGGCGCAGAATGCCACGACGGGAACGGTGCCCAGTTCGTCCGTTGCTGTTCCCAATCCTGTTGCCAATGTGGATGCTGCCAAAATCGCCAAGTCTGGTGATAATGCATCGCAACAACCACCTATGCCCGCGCCTTTGCTTGCGGAAGAAATGTCATTTTCTGAAATGATAGTTGGTGAGGCGAAGAAGCGCTTTGGTTCTGAACAGTGGTATTCCGAACTCTCACTCAAGGGAGAGCTGCCTTTGTACTATGAGTTGGCAGTCATGACGGCGTACCAGATCTATATGCAGTATCAAAAACAGGAAGTTGCCGAGAATATAGTGCAGTTGTCTGCCACCAGGACAGCGCTGCTCAATGAACTCGCTATCCAGATGAAAACCAAAAAATTGCGTGAACCTGCATTGCGCAGTATTTCACCTTAATGCCTGATACTTTTGTGAACCCGGTATCGATGAAATGAACGCGCGCCCTCATCAGTCTGAGCAAAGAAAATACTGCATACACCAGGTAGCAATCATGTCTTTGTTGCTTGGCATGATATGGCCTGTTTGTGTTCAGGCCCGGCAAGTCAACGACCTGACACAGATGGACAGTCCCGGCGCAAATAAAACCGCCACTGAACAGAAAAAAGCGCAGAGTGGCCCGGGCAGCGCGCCAAAATTGAGAGCCGAGGACAGCAAAAAATATCAGGCGGCCGTTGCCGGCATGAAAGGCAAGAATGGCGATGAAATCCTGAAAGCCATGCAGACAGCGAATGCTGAAAAACTGGCGAAGATGTCTCCTGAAAGACGAAAGCAGATTGAGGATTATCAAAAAAAATATCAGTCCGAGCTGAAGGCCGGTGACGCCAGTCCTCAATATAAATCGCTGGATGCCGCGATGGAGAAATTGCAAATGCACTTGTTGGGACTGGATCGTGGTGATGGCAAGAGAATGACTGTGCAGCAAAAAACATATTTTGAGCACAGGGAAGCGCAGATACGGCAAAAATACTTTGACCCGGCCAGTCGTGAAAAAAACCGGCGCATGCAGGATGAGTCATCTGCTTACCTCAAAGCCAATCTTGACAGGCAGGCAGACTATGCCAAAAATTTTGAATCAGCCGGTCTCAAGACTGAGCAGACCAAAGCTGCGCCATTGCCCATGGATGTCTTGAAATCGAACTGGCTGGTGCGCAAAATGGCAACAGAAGAACCGGCGGCGTTGATGCCCAGGGCATCTGCTTTGCCGCCAGCAAACGCAGGCTTGATAAAAGCGCAGATGGACGACTTGTCACTGCAACTGAGGTCAAACAAGAGCATGACAGTATCCCAGCGCTATGGCCCGGATGCCCGTACAGTCAGTGAGGCAGATGGCAAGAGCAAGTTGCAGGAACTGGCACGCAATGGCAACGCAGTTGCGCCTGCCGCGGCTATGCCTTTGCCTGGCCCCGGCACGGCAGATAAAAATAAGGCGCAGCCAGAAATGCCTGCGCGCAAAGCGTCACCTATCCCTGGCCTTTAATGCTTGCTCGCTATGAGCTGCGCAATAGTGTTTTTTGACGTCATGACCCTCTTTCCGGCTTGTCATTGAGCGGCAATTTCTGCAGACGGCTGCCTGCCAGCCCGTTTTTCCTTCCGTCCAGCCCGTTTTGACTTTCAATTTATGAAGGCATATTATAGCTTTTTAGAAAATCGGCAGTTGTTGACTGCAAACCAGGCAGTTAATCGCTGTTATAAGAAAGCTTTCATAAAAAATGACAAAACACGACATCGTCGAGCGTATTTACAGCAAATATCAGGGTGATTTGACCAGGAATGTAGTAAAAGACATCGTCAGCTTCGTCTTTGACGAGATAGTCCGGGAGATGGTAGAAGATGGTGAAGCCAAGATCAGCCGTTTTGGCACCTTCAAACTTGCTGAAAGAAATGCCAAACAGGCCAGGAACCCACGCACAGGCGAGCCTGTCATGATAGAAGACCGCAGGGTTCCCAAGTTCAAACCCAGCCGTTATCTGCAGAACAAGGTTAATAATCTGCCCGTGGATGATATAAAGGAAGAGGACGATTAAGCCCGGATCAGCCTTGGCGCGACTCGCTTATTATTATAAAAAACGGATGCTGTGGCATCCGTTTTTTTATCTCTGTTTCCCTATCACGACTCAGCAAAATCCTGCGCCCAAACAGCACGGCCGCAGGAGGCGATTTCAGGGCAGTTTTTGCACAATCAATTCTTAAAATGTTTTTTTACTTTTATTCGTATATTTATTTGTAAAATAAAAAGCGTGGACGTATAATTATTGTCATCAAGTCTGTAACGCGATGTTGTTTTGCCTGTAAGTGATCAGATTCCGGAGCCATCAGTCATGTCGCCAGGTGTGGTGAAAACGCTGGCTTTATCCGCAATTCTGGATGTCGTTTTTCCTCAACTGCTAAGGAATTGCACTGTAACTTGGATTATTTTTGAAATTCTGATAATAATTCGTATGCAGCATATTTAATCGGTGTAATTCTGGCATGCATTTCTGCGGTTTCATCGCATGCGTTCTGTGCAAAGATGGGTAAAAATGAAACTCTCTAAACGAAATTTTGCAGGATTTTTGATGGCAATCGCTTTACAAACACAATTGGGATCTAGCGCAATGGCAAATGAAGATTTTCTGAAATTCTCCAAACATGATTTGAACATCCAGGTGTACAGCGCCAGTGATGTTGATGTCCTGTATGCAGGAACACCACACAAGCTGAGTGCAGGAAAACTGGCACCCGCGAAGACCGAGAAAGATCAAAACAGATACCCAAATTTTAAATCCGGGTCTTATATCACTTTTGCCGGACCGGTTGAAGTCAAATGGTCTGCAGCAGATGGCAGCAAGCTTTCTGCCAGCTTGAATCTGGACGACATTTTCAAGGACCGCAAGGTCTTGCATACAGATGATGTTAGCCGGATATACAAGGCCGACCCCATCTCCGGTGGTCAGCCTACTATCATTATTGAAGTGAATGACAGAACTTTGAACGTGTACATGTTCGTCACAATACGGCTCGAAAAAGATGAGGCGACACGCGATCATCACGACCACCGTACTTTGGCTTATTCAAAAACCTATTAACGGTACCATTCCATGACCGACCCTGTGAAATCTGATCCTGTGAAATCGGATGGCGTTGACGTAAGGCAGGCTACTCCTGCCCAACTGGCGACTTATACCAAGGCAGAGGAGCAAATCAATGCCTTTGAAGTGCCTCAGTTATATGACAGCAAGGATCCCAATTCGCGGGTTTTCGTGGCCCTGTTTGATGGCACAGGTAATGATGCAATTCATGATCCCAAGCATATAACCAATGTTGGTTTATTAAAGGATCAGATTGAGGCAGCGGCACAGGACAATCCACATATCGGCGGATATTACAAGGAAGGTCCGGGTACCCAGGGTGGTCTCAAGGGTACCTGGGATGGCGCCACTGGCGGCACTTACCAGGAACGCCTGGAAGCGATGTATGAGCAGTTCGATAATCAGGCGGCTGTCTGGCTGAAAGAAAATCCCGATGCCAAGATCAGCGTCGTTTCTGTCGGTTTTAGCCGCGGTGCCGAGCAGGCGGCAGGCTTTACACGGATGGTCGATGAAAGAGGTGTCCAGGACCCGAATGCCAGAAAGGTCGAAACCTATGCGCTGAGCCTGGGTCTGAAAGATGATAAGGTAATCTATACTGCGCCACCTTTGAAGGAGCCAGGCTCTATCCCTCAGGCACTGGCCATGTACGACCCGGTTGCGACGGGAGCACCAGAGCGCAAGGACAGGCGGCCTGCCGATTCAGTCATCAGCGGTTTGCAAATCAAGGCGGGCGATGAACATCGCTCCCTGTTCCCGGCAGATAACATCATTCCGCAGGGCCTGTCGGCTGACAAGCGTTTCCTCGGTGTGACGACTGCTGGCTGCCATAGCGACATAGGTGGTGGTTATGAGCTCAATGGCCTCTCAACACGTAACTTCAATCTGATGAGTGGTTACCTGAATGCCAGCCTGGGTTCAGCATTGATCATGAAGCGTGAAGTGCCGGTAGAGCCAGAGAAGAGTGTTATCCATGATTCTACTCAACACAAGTTTTTTTACCGCAGGGTAGAAGAACGCGGGATCACTCCCAAGCAAGACCCGGATGGTAAAGCAGTTGAACCTGTCGATAAGAAATTGCTGGAACAGTTCAGCGGCAGTATCAAGCCCATTACGGCCACGAGGCCAGGTGCCGACCTGAATGTATTGAGTGCAGATGACAGCCCCTCTAGTCGTTTGTTATCACGTACGCCTGAAGTCGCGAAACCTGTACAACCAAAACTGTAGACTGAAATTACAACAGCAAAAATACCCGCAGGCAGAATTTGGTCTAAGATCATTCCTTTTACATAAAGCCCGAAGCATACCGGGTTAAATCAACATAAAAGGATGACAATGAACAAGCTGCCCGACGCCGTTGCCGCTTCCCTGCAAACCTGGCATGAGATGATTGCCAATAAAGACCTGAGTGCCTTGCCATCCATCGTGCATGCAGATGCGGTCTTTCGTTCTCCCATGGCGCATCAGCCTTATGCCAGCGCCCAGGCAGTCGTATTGATACTGGGTACCGTCGTCAAGGTATTTGAAAATTTCACTTATCACCGCGAATTGTCTTCCGATGATGGTTTGAATATCGTGCTGGAATTCAGTGCCAATGTCGGTGACAAGCAGCTCAAGGGCATAGACATGATACGCTTTGATGCCGATGGCAAGATCGTCGATTTTGAAGTCATGGTCAGGCCCATGAGTGGATTGCAAGCGCTGGGCCAGGAAATGGGCGCAAGGCTGGCGCAATATTTGCCAGCGTATAAGGCAGGCAAATAAACTACTTGCACACTATTTGCGCGCCTGGTTTTTCAAAAAACGCATGAAGCTGCCCAGCACGGGCAGCTTTTCATACAATTCTTCTGCCGCATCCCAATAATCACGGTGAAAACTCACCCGGCCATCTTCCACAAAACGTATATGCGTGGCACCCCGTATGCATTGCGGTGCTGCATTGAAGTTTTTCATCGAAAATAAAAAATCCCAGACCAGAAAAGCGGTGTCACCCTGCAACACAGTAGAAGTAACGCGAAAGCGCGGCTCATGAACTTGCACAAACATGTGCTGGAAAACCTGGTTGATGGCAGGCAGGCCGCGCAGCTCATTGAATGGGTCTTTGAAATAGGCATCTTCAGTGTAGACATCTGACAAGTCCTGGCAGGCCGCCAGTGTGATGGATTCAAAGAAGCTGACGAGCTTATCCAGACTGGCCTGATGATCTACATGAACTGGTACATGGGCGTTGGACATTTATAAACCTGTGACTTTATGAACCAGATAAAAATAGCTGCGGTAAGGCAGTAGACGCGCCAGTCTTAGCCAGTTTGTAAAACGATGCGGGAAGTGGATATGAAAGTCCCCCCTTTGCATACCTTTGACGATAGCCACCGCTGCTTCAGGTGCACTGATCAATGCGGGCATCTTGAAGTCATTTTTCGCTGTCATCGGCGTTTCCACAAAGCCGGGATTAATCATATATACCGCGATATTTTTTGGCCGCACATCGAGGTACAGGGATTCACACAAATTGATGATGGCCGCCTTGGTCGGCCCATACACCAGCGCCTTGGGCAAGCCTGAGAGACCCGCAACTGAACCGACTACGCCTATGCCGCCACTGCCTTGCTTCAGCAACGCAGGCAGGACCACATCCAGGCATTGATAAACCCCGCGCAAATTAATGTCTATCAGTTGGTTAACTGCAGCCATATCAACACTGTCTGCCCGCATTTCATTGTAGCTACCTGCAACGATGAGTACCAGATCAATGCTGCCCCATTTTTTCATCAGGCCCGCATGGCAGGCCATGATGCTGGCATGATCACAGATATCCACTGCCACGGCCTCGGCCATGGGGTAGTCAGCCGCAATTTCTTCCAGCTGCGGCAGTTTGCGGGCAGACAGTGCGACCCTGGCGCCCAGGGTCAGCAACAACCTCGCCGTTTCTTCACCTATGCCGCTGGACGCGCCTATGATCCAGACACGTTTGCCACGCCAGTCGCGTATGACGGGGTTCATGGTGTGGTGCTGCTACGTTTGGTGAAGGAGAGAGTCACGCTGCCCAGCTCGACGCCAAACTTGCGCATGATGGCGCGGTTCAGCATGATCCTGTCGTCCATCAAGACCATGGTGTCATCAAAATCGACATTGTAAATGCTGCCATCGACGGGCAATGCCAATACATAATTCCAGTGCAGGGTATTGCCAGATACTTGTCCCTTCGCTTCGCCTATCACGTCGGCAGCAGTGCCGGTGAATTGATCATTGCCCACTTTCTTCAAGGTCCAGATACGTTTTTGCTTGCTGCCATCTGAGTAACTGAAGTCTTCATTGAGCGTACCTGTATCGCCTGACCACTGGCAATCCATGACTACGGTAAAGCGTTTGACGATCGCCCCCGATCTGTCCTGGAACATGCCCCAGGCATCAAGTTTGCCATTGAAATAGCTTTGCATGTCCAGCTTGGGCGTTTCATTGCGGTAGCGGCCAGGCTCGTACTGGCTGGCACAGGATGTCAGCAGCATGATCAGGCTGCAGAAAAATAATCGGTAAGTTTGCTTGAACATAGGCTTTCCTGAAGTGATTGCTCTTTTTGGCGGTGTGTTTAATTGACGCCAGCTTTGCTGCCCAGCAGCTTGCTACGCAAACTCTGTGCTGTAGTTTTTTTGTCCAACCATATTGCAAAGAAAGCATGGGCAAATTCTGCATCGCGTATCTCACCCAACAATTTCCCGTTCAAGTAAAACCTGGCAGCTTCTTTCGGCAGATAAATGCCGGTGATATGTGTACCCTGTTTGACGTCTGGAAAAATTGCTTTCATCTGTGTCAGCCAGCGCTCACGCTTTTCTGGCGTACCAAGCTTGAGTTTTTCTATTTCATCTATGCTGGCTTCAGCGATCTTGCTGCCGTACAAAGTGCGGGCATAGGCCAGGTCTAATGCAAACTTTTGTGGCTTGTCACTTTCCGGCTTATAGCCTTCAGGTAAAGACCACAAGCTCGCGTCGTAAATATGCAAGCCAAACCAGCGAAAACTGCCTGTACCTTGCAAGCTGGCCTGTGGGATTTCTTCACTGATGTGTGCCGGTACGTAACTCGTCGTTTTATCTTCCGCATACACAGTGATTACTGCACTTGACATCAGTAGTGAGAGAAAAAAACTGCGCACAACGAATGGGGCGTTCATTTTTTCCTCAATGTGAATTGCGTGACATTAATACTGCCAGCGCGGAAACCTGCTTCACAGTAAGCCAGGTAAAATTCCCAGGTACGTAGGAATTGATCATCGAAGCCCTGGACCTTGACCTGCGTCAATTTTTCCATGAATGCATGACGCCAGTGCAACAGGGTGCGTGCATAGTCGAGACCAAAATTATAGGTATCCAGTACCTCCATGCCGTAGCCTGCTGCCATCGCGTGGAATTTTTCTATGGATGGCAACATGCCGCCAGGGAAAATGTACTGCTGTATAAAGTCGGTACCCTTGCGGTAGCGGTCAAATAATTCATCCGCAATGACGATGCTCTGCACGCAGGCACGGCCACCCTGTTTCAGGTTGCGTTGCAGGCATTCAAAATAGCCTGGCCAATAGGCTTCGCCAACAGCTTCAAACATTTCTATCGAAGCGATGGCGTCATAGCTGCCGTTTGCATCACGATAGTCTTGTATGCGCAAATCACTTTGCGCATGCAGACCCGCATTGTGCAAGCGCGCGTGGGCATATTGCAATTGCTCGGTGGAGAGCGTCAGTCCAGTGACGTGGGCACCGGCATCACGTATCGCCATCTCGGCAAAGCCGCCCCAGCCGCAGCCTATTTCCAGTACTTTGGCATTTTCTGGTAAGGCCAGTTGATGCAGTATGCGGCGGTATTTTGCCAGTTGGGCTTCTTCCAGTGATTGCTCTTGCTCGCCAGAATAAATCGCGCTGGAGTAAGTCATTGTAGGGTCCAGCCACAGCTTGTAGAATTCATTGCCTATGTCGTAGTGGGCATGAATGTTTTTCTTGCTGCCACTGCGTGAATTGCGGTTCAGCAGATGCTTGATCCTGTAGATCAGATTGCCCCACCAGCTGCCGTAGATGACGCTTTCCAGTTGCTGGCGATTATGGGAAATCAGTTCTATCAGGCCGGTCAGGCTGCTGGTGGTCCAGTGCCCGTTTATATAGCTCTCGGCAAAACCGATGTCACCTGACTTGAGTACGGCGCGATACAACTCCCAGTCTTTCAGATGCAGGCTCACATGTTGCCAGCCTTCTGATGTGCGGCCAAAGCTGGCCGTCTGACCATCAGGGAATTGTATGGTCAGACAACCGTGCTCAAGCTTGTTCAGCAGGCTTAACACGAACCTGGCTTGCGCCGGGAAATGCTTGCTGTTCAGTGGAGCATTTTGTGCATTATTATCAGCTGCAGACGCGCCAGAGGTGAATGTGGGATGTAGGCTGCTCATCGGCTTAACTCTTCAGTAGGAGGAATAGGTTTGGAAAAAAAAGGCACACGTTTGATCCACAGGCGCAGTGCCTGCACATGGATACGCAGTACGACACCCAAGGTCATGAAGGGATAGCGCAGCATGACTCTGACGATTTGCATGTTGCTCATCACCTGTTCGCGGCCAGAAACACTGGTCAGCAATAAGGGGCCTTCTGCATCTTCGTAATCGATACGCGCCAGATGTTTTATGAGCGAATGTTGTGCGGCTTGTCCGCGCAAGTCTTGCTGAGCTTTCATGAAGCAGAAGCGATAGTTGCCCTCGACTTTGCAGAAAGGGGAAACATGGAAAATTTTCCTGGCTTGCAATTCTTCGCCATTGACCAGCTTGCCGCCGTTTTCCAACAGGTATAAATGTTTTTCACCAAAGGTATTGCGTACCTCGCACACCACCGCACGCAGCTCGCCATTCTGGCGATGACAAAACCAGAAAGACACAGGATTAAACACATAGCCAAACACACGTGGAAAGCATTGCAGCCAGATTTCTCCGTCAGCATCGCTGATGCCTTCGCTTTTCAGCAAAGCATCTATCCATTGCGCCAATGGCTGGCTGGCATCACCATGGTCACGTTCATGGAAAGACAGGGCATTGAAGCGATTCACAGAAAACAATTTGGGCGTACTCATGCGATTGATGTCCTTGATGTCACGCACAGGTACCCGGATAAAAAATACGCCATAGCGAAAAGCATTTTTTGCCGGACGCAAACGCTTGTGCATGACTTCACCCGTGCACAAGACGACCGCAGATTTGATGGCAGGCGTGTTCATGTTCATGCCGCACGTATCATTTTTTCGTAAGCTGCTTCTGCACGCGCGAGTATGGTTTCCGCGACGCGCAGACCTGACTTCAAGCCATCTTCATGGAAGCCATAGCCTGTCCAGGCGCCGGCAAACCAGATATTCCTCCTGCCCTGTATATTTGCTAGCTGGTTTTGTGCATTGATGGCCATTGCATCAAAGACCGGGTGGGAATAATCAAAGCTGTTGATAATACTGTCTGCAGCTGGTTCTACAATTGGATTCAGGGTGACGATGACAGGTGTCTTGAAAGGCAGGGGCTGCAATTGATTAATCAGGTAATGCACGCAGACACGCGGTTCGCTGCCGCTTTCGCTTTGATAATTCCAGGCTGACCAGGCTTTTTTGTTTTCCGGTAGCACGCTGGCATCAGTGTGCAGCACTGCCCGGTTGGGCTGGTATTTTACGGATGAAAGTATCTGACGCTCGGCCAGGTCAGCATCCGCCAGCAATTTCAGGCTTTGGTCGCTATGGCTGGCTAAAACCACATGCTCAAATACCTGGGTACCTTCTTCCGTCTTGACCGCAATGGCCCCCGCTGCTTTTTCGCGTACGCTTAAAACCGGGGTTTGCAAATGCTTGTGTGCGATGCCCGGCAAGATCTTTTCTACATACTGTCTTGCGCCACCTTTGACAGTTTGCCATTGCGGCCTGTCATTCACTTGCAATAAGCCATGGTTGTGGCAAAAAATCACGAAAGAAGACAGCGGAAAAGCCATCATCGTCTCAGTGGGGCAAGACCAGATACAGGCTGCCATGGGCAGCAAGTACCACTGGCGGAATTCTTTGCTATAGCCATGTTGATCAAGAAAGCTGCCCAGAGGCTGCTTGAAGTCTGGATGATCTTGCCCCGTTGCCAGCGCAGTCGTCTGCTTATTGAAGCGCAGGATATCGCGCAACATGCGTATGAAGGCCGGGTTCAGCAGATTGCGGCGTTGAGTGAATACAGTATCCAGATTGGCACCTGCCCATTCCAGCAGGCGGCTGCCATTTTTACCAACCGGCATCTTTACCGAAAAAGACATGTCTGTCGCAACTGTGGCGATGCCCAATTCCTTGAATAAGTTGACGAGCTTGGGATAGGTTTTGTGGTTGAACACCAGGAAGCCTGTATCAACACCATAAGTCTGGCCTTCCAGGCTGACATCTACCGTATGGGTATGGCCGCCAAAATAATCATTGGCTTCAAACAGGCTGATTTCATGCCCTGCTTTAGCAAGCTTGTATGCGCAAGACAGACCGGAGATGCCGGAACCGATGACAGCGATTTTCATAGTCTGAATTTATTGAAGAAAATAAAAAATATATTTATTGTAAAAATGCCACTTCTATCTGAGCTGTAACTATGGCAGAGCTGTATTCATATATACATACGCAAGCTTCAGTTGTTTGGATTCAGGTGTTTTTGATGTTGCCGTGACCGATAATTTATCTGGTAAAAGAGCTGCCATGGGTTAAAATATGACCATAAATTTCATTTTGTGACTCATCAGTCACAAAATATACTACAAAGTCTTTATTTGTGCAGAAAAAATAATGGAAATCCGTATTCCCTTTAAAAAACAACAGTTTGATGCGCGGGAAGAAGCCATCATTGATGCTGTCAATCGCCTTTTGTCAGAAAAAGGGTATGACTTGATGACCATGGATGATGTCGCCGATGCGGTGGGCATAGCCAAGGGCAGCCTGTACAAGCACTTTTCTTCCAAGGAAAAGCTGGCATCTGCAGCCATGACGCGGCTGCTGAAGGCGACCCAGGCTGAGCTGGATACCCTGGCGGCAGACATGCCAGCGATAGACAAGATCAGGCATATCCTGGCCTGGTCTTTGCGCTTGCGCCTGCAAGGTGGTGTGCCACATCTGCCTTCAACCAGTCTGGCCCTGCAACGCAGCCTGATGCTGAACCTGGATTACGTGATGGTGGCCTTGCGCGTCAACAAGCGCTTTTACGCGCTGGTCGCAGACGCCAGAAAACAGGGCGCATTGACGCCGCTGGTGCCGGATGACGTGCTGGTCTATACCCTGTATTCACGCGCCTGTGACCCAACCATGGAATTTTTATTGCGTGACAAGCGTTTGACGCATGAGCAAATCGTTGATGCCATGGTGCATGCGACCATAGGTGGGTTTTTGTCGAATGAAGCGAGGAAAGCTTAAGTTGCTGAAGTTGATTCTTGTTTTGTGGCAGCCAGGCGCAGCGCTTCCTGCAAGACACTGATGTCACCTATGTGATTTGCCAGCAGCAAGATCAATCTTGCATTCAGGGAGGAGCTAGCTTCATCGCTGAGGTCGCGGTGGCTGTCTATCAATAACTGATAAAAATCATCACCCGCACTGTAATCACGTTGCGCTGATTTGTCTGGGTAATGGAAATTGGCTTGCAGGTTCAAAGGCATCATGCCACTCCTGATGAATTGCCGCAGGCAGTTTGTACTGCCTTGCGTACCTGATTGAGTTCAAATTGTTGCCAGCGTGCAGTCAGATGTTGATCAGGCCTGAGCAAGTGATAGCTGCCATTGCCAGCACCATAACGTTGGTGTAGCAGACCCTTGATGTCGGCCAGAACCTGGTGGCCATCACGTGAACTTTCCTGTTTGCTGATGATGATCGTGGCTACTGGAATTTCCTCCTGTTCCAAAGCCTTGATCGCTGCCAGATGTGCATCAGGAATGTCAGATACAGCATCGCAAAAATACAGACCATGAAAAACTGGTCGCAAATAATCGATCAGGAAACCTGATTTTTTTTGATTAATAACCGGCCCATCTTCAAACGGCGCACCAGGCTGCAGAGCTGTATCAAACTCTTCACTGTCTTCTGTATTCAAATTCGATTCCGACAAGATGGCAGGTACAGACAAACGTCCGGAATTGACCAGTTTGCGCGCAAATGCATGTTCCTGGACCAGGCTCAATACGGCATTGCGAAAGCATTTGCTGACAGCACTCTTGGGTGTGATGAAATCAGTAGAGCGCGTCGAATTTAGCAGATTTTCATCTGCTGCAAATACACGTTCATCGGAATACGTATCCAGCAGGCTATCTGGTGCTTTGCCATCAACAACCAGCTTCAGTTTCCACACCAGATTGTCTGCATCCTGTATGCCGGAATTGGCACCGCGTGCGCCAAAGGGAGAAACCTGATGTGCAGCGTCGCCAGCAAACAGCACACGGCCATGGCGGAATTTTTCCATGCGCCTACACTGGAAGGTATACACACTGACCCATTCGAGCTCAAATTCCCTGTCGTCACCAAGCATGGCCTTGATGCGTGGTATCACGTTTTCGGGTTTGCGCTCTTCCACCGGGTCGGCATCCCAGCCCAGTTGAAAGTCTATGCGCCAGACGTTGTCTGCTTCGCGGTGTAGCAGTACCGATTGATTGGGGTGAAAGGGGGGATCAAACCAGAACCAGCGCTCTGCCGGAAAATCTGCTTTCATGACGACATCGGCGATCAGGAAGCGGTCCATGAAAACCTTGCCTTCGACTTCCAGCCCCAGCATCTGGCGCAAGGGGCTGCGTGCACCATCGCAGGCGATCAGCCAGTCGGCTTGCAGGCTGTAATCACCCTCTGGTGTGCTTATCTGCAAGGTAGAAAAATCATCGCTTTGCTCAATCGCAGTGACACGGCTTTTCCAGCGCAACTCTATGCCGAGTTCCATCGCCCGCTGCACCAGAAAATCTTCCAGATAATATTGCTGCAAATTCACCATGCCAGGGTGCTTGTGATCAGGCGCAGGCAAAAGATTGAAATTGAATACTTCATCCTTGCGAAAAAAAGTGCGCCCGACATTCCACTCCACACCCTTGTTACGCACCGCCGCTGCCACACCGAGCCTGTCGAGTATCTCCAGTGTACGCTTGGCGTAGCATAAGCCGCGTGAACCTACCGACACTGTATCATCATCATCCAGCACGAGCACATCCAGCCCCTGCAATTGGCAATCTATCGCCGCTGCCAAACCAACAGGGCCAGCACCGACGATGACAACCTTGCGGCGCGTGATTTCCTTCGTCTGCAACTCCGCTGGAGTCACAAAAGGGAATTTTTGATATTGATAAGTGCTAAGCAAAATGCGGCTCCCACTAATGCATCAAAGAGAAGAAAAAAGACACAGAGATGTATGCTTAATTACGACAGAAAAAAGATTTCATTTACTTTTCTCTGTGGTGTAGCAGGGAATTCGAGCGGCGTGCCGCTCGCCTGCGTAACGCAGACTGCCTGCAAGCAGTCTTTCCTCCCTCTGTGCCTCTGTGTTGAGAGGTCTTGAACTTAAAACTATCCCTCCAAACTCTTCCACATCTCAACATCCCTCTCCGCCGTCCACACGCGCGGATCAACATGCCCCGACGCTTCATCAAACGCCCGCGTTACATCAAACGGCAGGCAGTGATCAAAAATCACCCAGTGGCCGTACTTGGGTTTCAGTGTCGCATAGGTATTCTTGTAGATGGTATTCAGGTCATGCTGCTGTTGCTGCCCTGCCTTGACGCTGGCAAACAAATCGCTGATGAAAGACCGGGTTTCACTCAGGCCCGCTGCCACCAGTTCGGGCGAAGTCAGGGCGGCACCGCGACCTGGTACCAGTTTGTCGGCTCGCATGGCTTCCAGATTGCTCAGGGTTTGCGGCCAGTCTGAATAATAGGCATCGCCGGCATACGGTGTAGCACCAAATTCAACCAGATCGCCAGAGAACAAGACTTTTTCCTGTGGCAACCAGACGATGGTGTCGCCTTTGGTATGGCCACGCCCGACCTGCATGATTTTCACTTCCAGCTTGCCCAGCCAGATCGACATTTCGCCCTTGAAGGTGATGGTCGGCCAGGTCAGACCGGGTACGCTTTCCACCGCACGGAACAGGCGTGGGAAGCGGCCTATCTCGCTCTTCATGTCGGCTTCGCCACGTTCAACAATCAGGTCATAGGTATCGCGGCTGGCGATGATATGCTCAAGGCCTTCGGCCACGTAGCCGCTGGCACCTAGCACCCTTACCGCGTGGTAATGCGACATCACGACGTACTTGATAGGCTTGTCGGTGATTTCACGTATGCGGCGCACGACATCCTGCGCCATGATGGGCGTGGCCTGGGTATCGATGACCATGACGGCATCGTCGCCGATAATGATGCCGGTATTGGGGTCACCCTCGGCCGTATAGGCATAGGCATGTTCGGACAGTTGCTGGAAGCTGACTTTCTTTTCTTCCAGATCGGCGTGAGAGGCAAATTGCTTGGTGCTCATGGGGATAACCTTTGAGAAGTGTTGTACTCAAGATAGAGGAGATGTTATTGGATAAGAATAAGCATTAATTCGTTATTTGTAAATGCATTTGTTAATAGTAAAATGAATTCATGTTAATCAAGGGGCAGCCATGACAGAGAAAAACAAAGAAAGACGCGGCATAGGCGCGATCGAGGTCGGCGGCCTGATCCTGAATGCCCTGGTCAGCTCTGGTCGCGCCATGTCGCTGGGGGATCTGGCGCGTGAGAGTGGTATGCCAGCATCGAAGGCGCATGCCTATCTGGTCAGCTTTGGCAAACTCGGCCTGGTCGAGCAGGATGCGGCGACCGGTGCTTACCAGCTAGGCCCCTTTGCCTTGCAGATGGGCCTGGTCAGTCTGCAACAAATGTCGCCCGTCAAACTGGCGATACCAGAGATCACCCGCCTTGCTGCTGCCACGGATCACACCGTGGCGCTGGCGGTATGGGGCAGCCATGGCCCTACCGTGGTGTATATCGCAGAATCGAGCAGGCCCATCCATGTGAACATGCATGCGGGCTCGGTCATGTCCATGCTGGGTACGGCAACGGGGCTGGTGTTTTCTGCCTTCTTGCCGCAAGCCCTGGTCGATAAGGTGATTGCCAGGGAACTCAGGGATGAGCTGGTGATAGGGCAGGCTGGCGTGCAGATGAAACCTCAGGATATCGCCAGCGTACTGGCCGAGGTAAGAGAGCAGGGGCTGGCAAGGGCGCAGGGTTTGCCAATACCGGGCATCAACGCCTTCAGTGCGCCGGTCTTCAATCATGCCCAGGCACTGAGCCTGGTGATTACTGCCACCGGCCCCAAGGGTAGTTTTGATACGGAATGGAATGGTGAACTGGCACAGGCTTTGCGCGCCAGTGCCAGTGCTATATCACGTCAGTTGGGCCATGTGCCCAAGCTTTTATAGGGATCAAGCAGGAGTTACTGTGCAGACAGTGCCTTTTCTACATCGGCGACCAGTTTCTTGTCGTCTGGCGTGGTCACGCTGGAGTAGGCCGCAACGACATTGCCTTTGCGGTCTATCAGGTATTTATAAAAATTCCATTTTGGTGTCGTGCCGGTCGCCTTGATTAACTGCGCATACATGGGATTGACATCCTTGCCCATGACAGAAGACTTGCTGAACATGGGGAATTTCACGCCATAGGTATTAAAGCAGAAATCAGCAATCTGCTTGTCATTGCCCGGTTCCTGCTTGCCAAAATCATTCGATGGAAAACCGAGCACCACCAGGCCCTTGTCGGCGTACTTGGCCGACATCGCTTCCAGACCTTCATATTGCTTGGTAAAACCACAATAACTGGCAGTATTGACCACCAGTGCCACCTTGCCCTTGTACTGGCAAAGGTCTTGCGGCGCTTCATCTTGCAGGCGCTTGAATTTGTGATTCAGCACGGCCGGGCAGGCATCACCGGTATCAGCCCACGCTCCCAATGAGCAAGTAATCAAACCCAGAAAAACAGCAACTTGAATTGGTGTGCGTCGCAGCATGGCTAACTCCTGAAAAAGAGAATGTCATCTTAGCTCAGTCCTGAGGAAATAAATAGCTTGGAGACCAAGTGTTTGATGAACGGCAGTTATGATTGTTTCAATAAAAGAAACAGGTGCAAGTGATATATAACTTAATTCAGCTTTCGCTTTGTGCCTCTGTGCTCATTCCGTGTTGAGCTTTTCGGTCTTCATCATGATGAGCGCCATATACCAAAAACACATATAAAACATCGAAACACTTCGTTTTAATTTATATAGAGCCGTTTTATCCTGTACTCCTCATAAAAATTATTACTTCCCTGGACTTAGAGATGACGATCAAAAAGATAATCCTCGCAACAAGCATCGTAGCCAGTTTTGCATCATTTGGCGCAGTAGCTGCAGACATCAACCTGCTCAATGTTTCCTATGACCCTACCCGTGAGTTATATCAGGATGTAAACCAGGCTTTTGCCAAGCAATGGAAAGCCAAAACCGGTGACAATGTCACCATCAAACAATCCCATGGTGGTTCTGGCAAGCAGGCACGTGCCGTGATTGATGGCCTCGATGCTGACATGGTCACGCTGGCACTGGCCTATGACACTGATGCGCTGGCTGAAAAAGGCTTGCTCGACAAAGCCTGGCAAAAACGCTTGCCACACAATGCCTCGCCTTATTCTTCTACCATCGTATTCCTGGTACGCAAGGGTAATCCCAAGGGTATCAAGGACTGGGCAGACATCGTCAAGCCTGGCGTAGCCGTGATCACGCCTAATCCTAAAACTTCAGGTGGTGCACGCTGGAACCATCTGGCAGCCTGGGGTTATGCCCTGAAACTGCCAGGCGGCAGCGAAGCGACGGCAAAAGAGTTTTTGTCCAAGCTGTATAAAAACGTACCGGTGCTGGATTCTGGTGCACGTGGTGCCACCACGACTTTTGTTGAACGTGGCATAGGTGATGTCTTGCTGGCGTGGGAAAACGAAGCCCTGCTGGCAATCAAGGAACTGGGCCCGGACAAGGTGGAAATTGTTGCCCCATCGACCAGTATTCTGGCCGAACCTTCGGTCGCTGTTGTTGATAAAGTAGCCGACCGCCGTGGCACCCGCAAAGTGGCAGAAGCTTATCTGAACTATCTGTATACCGATGAAGGTCAGGACACGATAGCCAAGCACTACTATCGTCCGACCACAGAAAAAGCCTCGAAAAAATATGCAGCGCAATTCCCTAAAGTGAAACTGTTCACGATAGATGACACTTTCGGCGGCTGGACCAAGGCGCAAAAAGAGCATTTTGCTGACGGCGGTATCTTTGACCAGATCTATCAGCCAGGCAAAAAATAAGCTTTAGTAAAAACCGGAGGCAAGAACATGCGCATCTTATTGCTATCGGGAAGCCCGTCTTCCCCTCACGCTCAGCCAGATTGCTGAATCACGTGGGTATCAAGCTCAATGGACTGGGGCAGCGTACCAGCAGTCTGCATGTCAGGGACTTGCCTGCCCAGGCTTTGATGCATGCCGACTTTTCTGATCCTGAATTGTCGGCAGCCAAAAGCCTGCTGGCAAAAGCAGATGCGGTAGTCATCGCTACACCTATCTACAAAGCGGCTTACAGTGGTTTGCTGAAAAGTTTCCTGGATATTCTGCCGCAGGATGGTCTCGCCGGTAAGCTGGTATTACCTCTCGCGACCGGCGGCAGCCAGTCACATATGCTGGCACTTGATTATGGCTTGCGCCCGGTACTTGCGTCGCTGTCGGCCCGGCATATCCTGCCCAGTATTTATGCGACAGATGCACAAGTGAGCTGGTCAGAGCTGCAAGGTTTGCAGCTGGATACGGCGATACAGCAAAGGGTAGAAGATGGTGTGCAGCTCCTGCTTGATAGCCTGAGTATTTTGCGACCATCAGTAAGAACAGAAGCAGAACTGGTTTTACCTTGTTGACCCTGGCAAAACATAGCCGCATTGCTACAGGACTGAGCAAGTACCCGCTCTAACATCATTTACTAAAAACCTTTCTTTCATGCTGGCACCCCGGCAGGGGGAAGTCTTGTCCAAAATATGAAAGCAGAACATGAGCCGCAAAATTCAAATTACCAGCAAGGAAAAACGTCTTACCCTGAGCCGTCTGTCGGCCTTGACCACGGCCGCTTTGAGCGTGGTTTTGCCCAAAGCCTTTGCCCAGGACAAGGCAAAGACCAGTCTGCGCATAGGGTATCAGAAGTATGGAACACTGACGGTGCTCAAGGGGACAGGGGCGCTGGATAAGCGTCTGGCTGCCCAGGGTGTCGATGTCAAATGGACAGAGTTTCCCGCTGGCCCGCAATTGCTGGAAGGTTTGAATGTAGGCAGTATCGATTTTGGTACCACAGGTGAAGCACCACCAATTTTTGCCCAGGCTGCCGGTGCAGATTTGCTGTATGTCGGCAATGAGCCGCCAGCACCAGGTGGTGAAGCTGTCATTGTGCCCAAGAATTCTCCTTTGAAATCAGCAGCAGACCTCAAGGGTAAAAAAATAGTCTTGAACAAGGGTTCCAATGTGCATTACCTGCTGGTCAAGGTGCTGGAAAAAGCAGGCCTGAATTACAAGGATGTCGAAGTTATCTTCCTGCCGCCCGCCGATGCACGCGCAGCATTTGAGCGTGGCAGTGTTGATGCCTGGGCGATCTGGGACCCTTTCCTGGCGGCGGCTGAAAAACAACTAGGGGCAAGAATACTGGTCGATGGCAAAGGTGCGGTCAGCAATCACCAGTTTTATCTGGCTGCGCGGCCCTATGCACAAAAAAGCCCTGAAATCTTACGCATCGTTCTCGAAGAGTTGGCCAAGGTCGATGACTGGGCAGCGAAAAACCACAAGGAAGTTGCCAGCATATTGGCCACGCAAACCGGGCTGGAAACCAGCATCGTGGAATTATCCACTTCCCGTTTTGGTTTTGGCGTCAAACCTTTGACTGAACAAGTCATCAAGGAACAGCAAAGCATAGCAGATACCTTTGCTGACTTGAAACTGATACCCAAGCGCATCAATATCCGCGATGCAGTATTTGCGGTCAAGACCTGAGGCTGATGATGAAATTGTCTGCCATCCGCCGCTTGCTATTGACTCTTGCTTTGAGCAGCGTACTGCCTGCGAGCAGCTTTGCAGCCAGTGCCGACTTACCTAAAGAATTACCCAAAGAGTTACGTATAGGTTTTCAAAAAAGCTCAGTCAACCTGACCTTGCTAAAACACAGGCAGGCGCTGGAACAGCAATTGAAAGGTGTCAAAGTCACCTGGTTTGAATTTACTGCAGGCCCACAAATGCTGGAAGCCCTGTCAGTTGGCAGCATAGACTTTGCCACCACGGGCGAGCCGCCACCTATCTTTGCCCAGTCAGCGGGCAGCAATCTGGTGTATGTCGGTGCTGAACCGGCCAAGCCTGGTGTCAGCGCGATTCTGGTGAAACCTGATTCAGGCATACGCACGCTGGCAGAATTGAAAGGCAAGAAAATCGCCTTTCAAAAAGGCTCAAGTGCGCATTACCACGTCTTGCGCGCTGTACAGCAGGCTGGTTTGCAATGGTCAGACATCACGCCTGTGTATCTGGCACCGGCTGATGCCAGAGCAGCTTTCGAGCGTGGCAGTGTCGATGTCTGGGCGATCTGGGACCCGTACTGGGCCGCGATTGAGCAAAGCGCAGCACCAAGAATACTGGCGACAGGCAAGGGCTTGGTCAACAATCTGTCTCACTATTTGTCTGCCCGCAGCTTTGCTGACAAATATCCCAAAGTCATACAAGTACTGTTTGAAGAACTGACGCGCAGCGATACCTTCGTACAAAAGAACCGCGATGAAGCTGTTGCCATCATAGCCGCCAGCACGGGCCTGGATAAACCAACCATCGCCAGCTTTCTGGAACGTCGGCCACGTTCTCCAGTGGTGTATTTGACCCAGAACATCGTCGATGAACAGCAAAGAGTGGCTGACAATTTTTATCAACAAAAATTGATACCCAAAGCAGTCAATGTGCGTGATGCCGTGTGGCTGCCACCGGGCACCAAACTATGAGAGGCTCTCGCAAAAATAATCTGGCGTTGTTGCGCCGTCTTGCCGTGCTAAAGCACTGTCTGCGCCGACGACGCCTAGCCAGATTAATTTTGCAAAAGCCTCTAACTATGACACTAGAAAAATACAGGAGCAAATAATGAGTTTGAATATATTCTGGTTTATTCCCACCCACGGTGATAGTCGCTATCTGGGGACGACACATGGCGCGCGTGAAGTCAATTATGACTACCTGAAGCAGATTGCGGTGGCTGCCGACACCCAGGGTTTTGACGGTGTACTCTTGCCTACTGGCCGCTCTTGCGAAGATGCCTGGGTGGTAGCCTCCAGCCTTATAGGCGCGACCAGCAAACTCAAATTTCTAGTGGCGATACGCCCCGGTTTGAGCAGCCCCGGCCTGGCAGTGCGCATGGCCGCGACCTTTGACCGTTTATCCAAGGGGCGTTTACTGATCAATATCGTCACCGGTGGTGATCAGGGTGAGCTGGAAGCTGATGGTGTATTTGCCGATCATGAAAAGCGTTATGAAATCACCGAAGAGTTCTTGCGCGTCTGGCGTGCGTCACTGGCTGGCGAAGGTGGTGACGCCGGTTATGATTTCGAAGGCGAGCACATTACCGTCAAGGGCGCAAAAACCTTGTACCCGGCGATACAAAAACCTTATCCGCCGCTGTATTTTGGTGGTTCTTCTGAACCGGCACATGAGCTGGCAGCAGAGCAGGTCGATGTTTACCTGACCTGGGGTGAGCCACCGGCAGCAGTAGCCGCCAAGATCGCCGACATGCGTGAGCGCGCAGCCAAGCATGGCAGGACTTTACGCTTTGGCATACGTTTGCATGTAATTGTGCGTGAGACCAACGATGAAGCCTGGAAAGCTGCAGATGACCTGATCCGTTACGTCGATGATGAAGTCATTGCCCGTGCACAAAAAGCTTTTGCCAAAATGGATTCAGTTGGCCAGCAACGCATGATCGCCCTGCATGGCGGCAAGCGCGACAAGCTGGAAGTGTCGCCCAACTTGTGGGCCGGTGTCGGTCTGGTGCGCGGTGGTGCAGGTACTGCGCTGGTTGGCGACCCTGAAACCGTGGCCGCACGCATCAAGGAATATCAGGCGCTTGGCATCGACACCTTTATTTTCTCGGGCTACCCGCATCTGGAAGAATCCTACCGTTTTTCAGAACTGGTATTCCCGCTGATAGGCAAGACTGTGCCCGGTGTTTCCACCAGCCTGACTGGCCCGTTTGGTGAAGTCATGGCCAATGGCATCGTCCCCAAGGTATCGCAAAGCTAGGGAGGCAATATGGGACCAATGATTACTGAAGTGAGTGAATTTGCTGCTACCTATGCGCAGGGTGACTCCAGCCATGCAGCACAGTTTGCCGCAAAAAAACCAGATGTCTTTCGCCAGGTCAGCGTGCGTCTGCTGAAGCGGGGTTTGCCCTGGCTGGTGCCAGTAACATTGATCCTGTTCTGGCAACTGGCAGCGCAGACTGGCTGGTTGTCCAGCCGTATCTTGCCTGAACCGCTGGCAGTGGTAAAAGCATTCTGGACTCTTGCTGCTTCCGGCGAAATCTGGGTACATGCCAAGACCAGTTTATGGCGGGCGATATCCGGCTTTGCCGTCGGCGGTGGGCTGGGGCTGTTGCTGGGTTTGCTGACAGGCAGTTTTCGTTTTGCAGAGACCTTGCTAGACACAACGCTGCAAATGGTCAGGAATATTCCTGCGCTGGCCTTGATACCGCTGGTGATCTTATGGTTTGGTATCGATGAAATGGCCAAGCTGTTCCTGGTGTCGGTGGGCGTGTTTTTTCCTGTCTATCTGAATACTTTTCACGGCATACGTACTGTCGATAAGGGCTTGATAGAAATGGCGCAAAGCTATGGCTTATCTGGCTGGGCTTTATACCGCGATGTGATCTTGCCGGGTGCGCTGCCTTCAATACTGGTGGGTGTGCGTTTTTCTCTGGGCTTGGTGTGGGTTTTGCTGATCGTTGCAGAAACCATTTCTGCCCAGGCAGGCATAGGTTATATGACCATGAATGCCCGTGAATTTTTACAAACCGATGTGGTGCTGGTCGGCATATTGTTATACGCCTTGCTGGGCAAGCTGGCCGATGTGCTGTCGCGTGGGCTTGAACAGTATTGCCTGCGCTGGCATCCGGGCTATCAGGGGAGGGCAGCATGATGCGTCAATTTTCAGAGTTTTCCATCAGTGCCGTTCCAGACATCATCGCCCTGCGCGACGAACTTGATGGTGGCTGGGAGCAGACTGCCAAAGGTGAATGGTCGCCAGGGACTGAAACCGCCCAGAACGCAGGGAGTACGTCAGCTAGCAGCGGTACCGCACTCAGTCTGCGCCTCATACAAAAATCGTATCAGGGACGGCAGGTATTGAAGTCATTGAATCTGCAGATTGCTGCAGGTGAGTTTGTCGCCGTCATAGGCCGTAGCGGCTGCGGCAAGAGTACCTTGCTGCGCCTGATTGCCGGCCTGGAAAAAGCCGATAGCGGCATCCTTGAATTTGCTGAGGGAAAAGCAAAACCAGATACCAGGGTGATGTTTCAGGATTCGCGCCTGCTGCCGTGGAAGTCTGTTATCGCCAACGTCGCACTGGGTCTGGGCAGTGACAAGACCAGGGCCCGTCAGGCTCTGGAAAAGGTCGCGCTGGCAGAGCGCGCTGACGAGTGGCCATCGGTATTGTCCGGTGGCCAACGTCAGCGTGTTGCGCTGGCAAGAGCGCTGGTGCATGAACCAGCCTTGTTGCTGCTTGATGAACCATTGGGGGCACTCGATGCACTGACCCGCATAGAGATGCAAAACCTGATTGAAAGCCTGTGGCAACAACGCGGGTTCACTGCTGTGCTGGTGACACATGATGTACAAGAGGCTATCGCCCTGGCAGACCGCGTGATCCTGATAGAGGATGGGCAGATCACGCTGGATACCCGTATCGACTTGCCCCGCCCACGGGCGCGTGGCAATCCAAAATTTGCCGAGCTGGAAGACCGTATCTTGCAGCGCGTTTTACAAAAACCTTCAGCCGCACCAGACACCGAACTGGGTGATGTGTCTTTGTTGAGGACCGTCAATCAGGTTGCATGGGCAATCTGATTGTTTCACTAATTTAAGGAATTATCATGAGCATACAAGCTATCAACGTCCGTAATCAATTTCGCGGCAAAATCAAGGCCATCATCGAAGGATCTGTCGTGTCTGAAGTCGATGTTGAGACACCCGCAGGCATCGTCACTTCTGTCATTACTACACGCTCCATCAAAGACTTGAACCTGGTCATCGGTTCAGAAGTCGTGGCGCTGGTAAAGGCGACAGAAGTTTCTATCGCCAAGTTATAGATAGAATTTTAAGCTGAGGCAGGCATGCATTCTCCCGCATTGCAAAACTACCTGAGTCGTCTGCAAAGTACGCTGGCCACCACCAATTTGTGGCTGGATGAACAAGGGCGTGCGCGCGGACGTTATTTTAATTCCACCCTGACCAGCGCCTTCCAGGCCATACGCGCTGGGGATGATGGCCGTATCGTAGCTTATGAGGCCTATGCACGTAGCTATGCCAGCGATGACCAGGGCCTGAATATCTGGAAATTGCTGGAAAATGCTGCCAATGATGATGAGTCGGTAGAGTTGGACAGGCTGTGCCGGCTCTTGCACACCCTGAATTTTTACCGGCAGCCAGAAAGTGCCAAGCTGGACTTATACCTGAGTGTGCATAGCCGCTTGCTGGCAGCAGTGGAGGGTAATCATGGCATGGCATTCCGCCGCATTCTTGATGTGCTGGAATTGCCACATCCAGATATCGTCTTGCAACTGCCTTTGATCACACCCAGTCAGCGCTGGGTCTTGACCCACGTTGCTGAGAATTACCGGCGCAATGGTTTCCGCATAGGCTTGCATGCGGCCAGTCTGGAGCAAGCCCTTGATTTACTGGACCGCATACGGCCTTCATCTATCAAGGTCGATATCAGTCTCGCCAACGATGCAGGTGCCCAGGTGCGTTTGTTGGAGCAGGCTGACCGGGCACAGTGTCACATTATTTTCCGCCGCATAGAAAACCAGAAGCGTCTGCAGGCATTGCGTGAGGCCAACCAGACTGCCAGCCCTTATCTGGTACAGGGTTTCTTGTTTGATTTGCCCAAAGCGGCATTATTAAGCCGCGAAGAAAGCAAGCTGAGCTTCCATTACGAAGAAGAATTCAAACTCGCCTGAGATTTTTCATCTCAACAACTAACGCAGAGATCATCGATGCAGATGCTTGCAGCGGTGTCTCTGCGTTTTTGCGCTTTCTGCATATGCAAAACCGAAAAATGCCTGATTCATCGTCAATCCAATGACTTTTGAATAATTTTTTGGCATTTTTGCCCATTAGCGTCTAATCTATATGCGAAAAACGCATGTAAGCATAAGAAAAAATTCGTTTTCTATATAACAAAATACTGGGAAGATTGCTCATCGATAGTCATATCTGTAATAAAGGCTAAGCATGGCGCAGTTTCCAGGATCAAATAAAAAGGCTAGACGGGTGATACCCGGCTTTCAGCTTTCTCTGGGTTTCACCCTGTTTTATCTGGGCTTGATTGTCCTGATACCGCTTTCTGCCGTCTTCCTGAAAACCTTCACCATGACCTGGGAAGCTTTCTGGAATACCGTCACTTCTGACCGTGTGATGGCTTCTTACCGCCTGACTTTTGGTGCATCTCTGCTGGGTGCGCTGATCAACGTCTTCTTTGGCGGCATCGTTGCCTGGGTGCTGGTGCGCTACAAGTTTCCTGGCAAGCGCCTCATCGATGCACTGGTGGATTTGCCATTTGCGCTGCCCACCGCTGTGGCAGGCATTACGCTGGCAACCCTGTATGCACCCAATGGATGGATAGGCAAATTGCTGACACCATTGGGCATCAAGGTTGCCTACACGCCTCTCGGTATTTTGATTGCGCTGACATTCATCGGCCTGCCTTTCGTCGTGCGTACCGTACAACCGGTATTGGAAGAAGCTGAAAAAGAATTGGAAGAAGCCGCCATCAGTCTGGGTGCCAGTCATCTGCAGACATTTTTGCGCGTGATCTTGCCCAGCATAATACCGGCTTTGCTGACGGGTTTTGCACTGGCCTTTGCCCGCGCCACCGGTGAATATGGCTCAGTGATTTTTATCGCTGGCAACATGCCCATGGTTTCTGAAATTACGCCGCTATTCATGATTACCAAACTCGAACAATATGATTATGCCGGGGCGACAGCGATAGCTGTGGTCATGCTCTTGCTATCGTTCACCTTGCTGCTGACGATTAATGCGTTGCAGGCATGGACGCGCAGCCGCCAAAATGCAGGGAGGGATTGATCATGACGACAGCCGCCATCAACACGCCAGTCAAGACACCCATCACTGCACGCAGGCATGAGCCGGTGATAACCCCAGCGGCAACGCTGGAACCGTTGTGGGTACGCATCGTCTTGACCGTGACTGCATTGCTGTTCCTGACCCTGTTTTTATTCATTCCACTGGCAGCCGTTTTTGCTGAGGCACTGAAAAAGGGCTGGGAAGTTTACCTGGCAGCGATAGTAGAAGCAGATGCCTTGTCAGCCATCAAACTGACCCTGATAGCTGCAGGCATAGCCGTGCCGCTGAACCTGGTGTTTGGTGTAGCGGCAGCCTGGACTATCGCCAAGTTTGAATTCCGTGGCAAGAATGTTTTGCTGACGCTGATTGATTTGCCGTTCTCGGTGTCACCGGTTATTTCTGGCCTGATCTATGTCTTGCTGTTTGGTGCACAGGGCTGGTTTGGTGAATGGCTGCGTGATCATGAAATCAAGATTTTGTTTGCGGTACCCGGTATTGTGCTCGCAACCATCTTCGTGACTTTTCCATTCGTCGCCCGTGAATTGATACCGCTGATGCAGGCGCAGGGTAGCGAAGAAGAAGAGGCTGCACTGGTGCTCGGCGCATCTGGCTGGAAGACTTTCTGGTACGTGACCTTGCCGAATATTAAATGGGGTTTGCTGTATGGCGTGATCCTGTGTAATGCGCGTGCCATGGGCGAGTTTGGTGCGGTATCGGTAGTGTCTGGCCATATCCGTGGCGAGACCAATACCATGCCGCTGCAAGTCGAGATTTTATATAACGAGTACAACTTCACCGCCGCCTTTGCTGTCGCGTCACTGCTGACCTTGCTGGCTTTGCTGACACTCGCGTTGAAAACATTAGTCGAATGGCGCACCAATGAAAACCGCCAATTGCCGCAAGAATAGAGAGAGAAGGGGTTCACCGTGAGTATCGCTGTTAATCAATTACAAAAACGCTTTGGTAGTTTTACCGCACTGGACAATGTCTCGCTGGATTTTCCTAATGGTGAACTGACCGCCTTGCTGGGACCATCTGGTTGCGGCAAGACCACGCTGCTGCGCATCATCGCCGGTCTGGAATATGCTGACAGTGGCCAGGTTTTGCTCGACGGGCAAGATGCCTCTGCGCAGCATGTGCGTGAACGCCAGGTTGGCTTTGTATTCCAGCACTATGCCTTGTTCAAGCACATGACGATTTTTGAAAATATCGCTTTTGGCCTGCGCGTCAAGCCACGCCATTTGCGTCCTTCAGAAAGCGAGATCAAAGAAAAAGTTACCAAGCTGCTGGAACTGGTGCAACTCGACTGGCTGGCTGACCGTTATCCACCGCAATTGTCAGGTGGCCAGCGTCAGCGTATTGCGCTGGCACGTGCATTGGCAGTAGAACCGCGCGTGCTTTTGCTGGACGAGCCTTTCGGCGCGCTCGATGCCAAGGTGCGCAAGGAATTGCGTCGCTGGTTGCGTCGTCTGCATGATGAATTGCATGTCACCAGTATTTTCGTCACGCATGATCAGGAAGAAGCACTGGAAGTGGCTGACAAGATCGTGCTCATGAACCACGGCAAGGTCGAGCAGGTTGGTGCCCCGGCTGAGGTATATCACCATCCGGCCACGCCTTTTGTGTATGGTTTCCTGGGTAATGTGAACCTGTTCCGTGGCCGTATCCATGAAGGCATACTCGATGCCGGTGGAGTGCCTTTTGAAGCACCTGGCCATGCCGATACCCGTGATGCTTTTGGTACCGGTTATGTACGCCCGCATGAACTTGAAATAGACCGTTATTCGCCCGGTGCGGCAGGTCTCAATGTGCAACTGCGCCGCGTCCACAGCATAGGCCCGCTGGCTCAACTGGAACTGGAAAGAGATGACAACGGCGAACTGGTCGAAGCCATGATTTCTACAGAACGCTATGAACAACTGAAACTCAAAGTTGGTGAAGCCTTGGTAGTGCGCCCCAAACGCCTGCATGTCTTTGTCGATACCCAATAAATAGTGAATACGAAATAATAAATAAAAATAAGGTGCCTTATGAATTTCCAACAATTACGCTCTATCCGTGAAGCTTCACGCCGTGGTTACAACCTGACTGAAGTGGCAAATGTGCTGTTCACTTCCCAGCCCGGCGTCAGCCGCCAGATCCGTGAACTGGAAGAAGAACTTGGCGTCGACATATTCGAGCGTAATGGCAAACGCCTGACTGGCCTGACAGAGCCAGGCAAGGACATATTGCCCATCATAGAAAGATTGCTGCTGGAAGCAGAAAACCTGCGCCAGGCTGGCGAGGACTATTCTGACCAGTCCAAAGGCACGCTGACAATCGCTACTACCCATACCCAGGCGCGCTATGTGCTGCCCAAGGTGGTACAAGGCTTCCGCCAGGCTTTCCCTGAAGTGCGCATCGCCCTGCAACAAAGTTCCCCGGAACATATTGCTGAATGGGTGTTGTCTGGCAAGGCCGATATCGGTATTGCGACTGAGGGGCTGTCACAGTTCAAGGACCTGGCTTCTTTTGCCTGTTATGAATGGAATCACGTAGTCGTCGTGCCAGAAGGTCATCCACTCCTGAGCAAGGAAGAACTGACGCTGGAAGACCTGTCGAATTGTCCACTGATTACCTATGATGTAGGTTTCACCGGTCGTGGTCATATTGATGACGCATTCCGCCTGGCTGGCTTGCGCACCGATATCGTCCTGACTGCGATGGATTCTGACGTTATCCAGCAGTATGTGGCGCTGGGTCTGGGCGTGGGTCTGGTGGCTTCTATGGCAATAGAAGTGCAACGTGCACATGGTTTGAGGACTATTTCTGCCAGTCATTTGTTTGCATCGAATGTGACACGTCTGGCGGTACGTCGTGGTGCCTATCTGCGTGCTTATACCTATGAATTCATACAACAGTTTGCGCCTAACCTGGACAGGGACGAGGTTAGGCAGGCAGTAAGTGAAAACGAAATAGCGTAGACTTGCGCAAAACCGCCCCAGCTGCGTTGCAGCTCCTAGCCGTACTAAAGTACTGTCTTCGTCGCTACGGTGCAATCGGGGTTTCGGACAACATGTTGTCCGCCGATGAAACGAAGGTCCCTTGCAAGGGACCTTTCCCAGGCAAGGCCTTGCTGGGACAATTTTGCGCAAGTCTTATTTTTCTGTTGTGTTCCCGCCTAAATTTTAAGCAATTCAGGCACTGTCGTGAAGGCGTCACATCTCTCTGGTAAAATTAGGCAAATTATTCTAATTTCCGCAATTTTTATCAGAGGTTGACCATGCTTTACCCTGAATTGTTTAAGTCTTTGGAGCAAGTGCGCTGGAATATGGAGTCAGACATCCCCTGGGATAAGTATGACGCCAGCAAACTGACACCTGAACAGGCGCAAACCATCAAGATGAATGCCATCACCGAATGGTCTGCCTTACCTGCGACTGAGATGTTTTTGCGTGATAACCGTGGCGACAGTGACTTTTGTGCCTTCATGTCCATCTGGTTTTTTGAAGAACAAAAGCATTCCCTGGTCCTGATGGAGTACCTGCGCCGCTTCCATCCTGAACTGGTGCCGACAGAAAAAGAACTCGACAATGTGCGTTTCGAGTTCGACCCCGCACCACCGCTGGAAACCCTGATGTTGCATTTCTGCGGCGAGATACGCCTGAACCACTGGTACCGCTGCGCATCTGACTGGCACACCGAGCCTGTCATCAAGCATATCTACAAAATCATCAGCCAGGACGAAGCACGCCATGGCGGTGCTTATCTGCGCTACATGAAAAAATCCCTGGCTGAAGTCGGCGATGTAGCCCGTGCTGCGTTTTCCAAGATCGGCGTCCTGATGGCGTCCGCCAGACGTACGGAAAAACCTTTGCACCCGACCAACTTGCATGTGAACCAGGCATTATTCCCTAACGACACCATACAATCACGCCTGCCTGATCCAGACTGGCTGGAACGCTGGCTAGACGGCCAGATCAAGTTCGATGGTGTGTGGGAAAAGAAAGTTGTCGATCGCATCCTGCACAATATGTCGCTGCTGTTCGAGCGTACTTTCGAAACCGTGCAAGACTTGAACCGCTATCGCAAGGAAGTCGCGCAAAGATTGGTTATTTTGCCTGGCAGCTTGCCTAGTGCGGCATAAACCTGGTTTGAAGCTGTACAATCGCCGCTAATCATTAGCGGCTTTTTTTTATAAATTCAAGACCGTTCAACACAGAGACACAGAGGTAGCACAGAGGGGCACAGAGAAATTCAAGAGAGAAAATAAACGCGAATGTTTGCAATTCGTAGGTTGGGCTACGTTTCACCAGCCCAACACTCGGCGTAAAAATAACGTATTCGTTTATCAAAGGCACAGTGTTGGGCTGGTAAACCGTAGCCCAACCTACGAAAAACCTTGCGATTTCCCTCTGTGTCTCCGTGCCTCTGTGGTGAGAGGTTTTCGTAAAATACCCACAAATTTCCTATGCCAGAATTCGAAAAAAAACTCACCACCCGCGAGCAATTGGCGGAACGTGTACGCGAGCTACCCAAACCCGTGGTCATGACCAACGGCGTATTCGACATCCTGCACCGTGGTCATGTCAGCTATCTCGCTGATGCACGCGAATTTGGTGCTTCGCTGGTGGTGGCGGTGAATACTGATGCTTCGGTCAAGCGACTGGGCAAGGGCGATGACCGGCCAGTTAATTCCTGTGAAGACCGAATGGCGGTACTGGCAGCGCTGGAGTCTGTCAGCCTGGTGGTGGAATTTGATGAAGATACCGCTTTGCAGGCAGTGCTGGCAGCGCATCCTGATGTATATGTCAAAGGCGGTGACTATGATATGACAGCCATACCCGAAGGTCAGGCGGTGCTGGCCTATGGTGGTACGGTAGCAGCCATCGATTTTGAGCATGACCGTTCGACCAGCAAATTGCTGGCCAAAGTGCGCTCAGGCGCTTAAGTTTTTTGTCGCTGCAGTAAGATCTCAAACTCTTCCGGTGGCAAGGGTTTCGAGAATAAATAACCTTGCGCAAAATCGCAGCCTGCCTGCTTCAGCAAGTCATGCTGCTGTTGCGTCTCTACCCCTTCGGCAATGACTTTCAGGTCCAGCTTGTGCGCCATCATGATGATGGCTTCTGACAAGACAATATCACTGGCATCCGTTGCCAGGTTACGGACGAAGGACTGGTCTATCTTGAGGTAATCGATATCAAATTTCTTCAGGTAAGACAGTGAAGAATAACCGGTACCAAAATCATCAAGCGCCACCTGTATCCCGGCGTCGCGGAACTGCAAGAGTTTGCTGGTGATTTTCTGGCTGGCATCCAGCAATAATCCTTCGGTAATTTCTACGCTGATGGCCTGGCCAGGCAGGTTTTGTAGCGCCAGCTCATGTATCCAGTTGATATAACGTTCCTGGTCACCCTGGAATTCCATGGGAGACTGATTGATACTGATCTGGAAATCTGGGCGATACAGCTCGCGCCATTTCCTGACCCAGCGCAACGCCTCACGGAATACCAGGTCGCCGATGGCGATGATCAGGCCGCTGGTTTCTGCAATGGGAATAAACTCCATGGGGCTGATGAATCCCCGTTGGGGATGTAGCCAGCGTACCAGAGCTTCAGCTTTTTGTATTTTTCCGCTATGGATATCGACGATGGGCTGGAAATAGACGCGCAGGCTATTTTCAGCAATCGCAGTGCGCAGATCATTCGTCATGCGCAGACGTGCCAATGCAGCAGTCTGCAGGCCGGGTGTGAAATAGCTGAAGCGATTCCGGCCCTGGGCCTTGGCCGCATACATGGCCTGGTCGGCGTGCTTGATGAGGTCATCCAGATTGTCGGCATCGCGCGGGTAGACGGTGATACCCACGCTGGCAGACAAATAGATTTCTTCGCCCGCCAGCTGGAAGGGGGTGGACATGCTGCGTATGATGTTTTGCGCGATGGTCTCAGCCCGGTTTTCCTCATGCATCTCTGGCAGAGAAACGGTGAATTCATCACCACCGAGGCGGGCCACGGTATCGCTTTCCCTGACGCACTTGCGTAGTCGGTGCGCGGCTACTATCAACAAGGCATCGCCAGTGGAGTGGCCCAGGGTGTCGTTGACTTCCTTGAAAAAGTCCAGATCAATGAACAGCACAGCCAGCGCCAGCTTATGGCGTTTGCTGAGCTTGATGTCGTGATCCAGCCTTTCATAAAACATGCGCCGGTTCGGCAGGCCGGTCAGGGTATCGATATTTGCCTGTTGCCAGATCAGGGCTTCGGTTTTTTTCTTTTCTGTGATATCGAGCACGGTACCGAGCATGCGCTGCGCCCGCCCATCCCTGTCCCATTCCACCACCGCACCGACAGACAGTATCCACGCCCATTCACCGCTGGCTTTCTTTTGCCGGAATTCGACCCGGTATTCATCGCTCCTGCCCTCCAGATGTTCTCTGAAAGCGCGCGCTGCTGCGGGGATATCCTCGGGATGCACCCTGGCTACCCAGTTCTTTTTATTCTCTCGAAAACCATCATGTGCAAAACCCAGCATGTGCGCATATTCTGGACTGACTATGGCATCACCAGTCAGCACGTTCAAGTCATATAAGCCTTGATGAGTAGCTGACAGTGCCATGCGCAAGCGTTCTTCGCTTTCACGCAGGGCAACTTCAGCCTGCTTTCGCTCTGAAATATCGGTGTGGGTGCCCACCACGCGGGTTGGCTTGCCATCGCTATCACGTTGTATGACCGTACCGCGTGTCAGTATCCATTTCCAGCTGCCATCCTTGCATTGCACCCGGTGTTCATTGATATAAATGGGTGTCTTGCCATCAAAATGGGCTTGCCTGTCCAGATGCATCTGTCTCAGATCGTCAGGATGGGTGCGCCTGTCCAGTTCTTCGGATAAATCAGCTATGTCTTCTTTTGTATAGCCATAAATTTCGCGCAGGCGGTCAGACAATATCTCTATACCAGTTTGCGGGTACCAGTCCCAGACACCGTCACCAGAACCTTCCAGTGCCAGTTGCCAGCGCTCTTCATGCAGATGCAATTGCTCTTCGCTTTGCTTGCGCTGGCTGATATCAATAATCATGGCATAGCAACCCCTGACCTTGCCGTCATGATCAAATACTGGAAAGAGCTGGGCTGAGATACTGCGGGTACCGCCGTGCAGGTAGGGTACCGTGGTTTCGTAGGCGATGCTTTCTCCTGACAGTGCACGCATTACCTGCGGGCGCACATGCTGAAAAGCTTCTTCGCCTATGACTTCGGCCATGTGCTTGTTAATGACTGCAGCGCGGGGTATGCCAAACCAGTCTATATATACCTGGTTGATGAACTGGTAGTGGTAATTGGCATCGACATAAGAAATGCAGACGGGCAGGGCATCAATCAAATGCCGCAGTTGTTGCAAATCATTTTCAAATTGCTCAGTTGCCGGATTTTGCACGGTCTTGACCCTGATATTCGCTCTACTGCAAACATGCTAAAGGTTTTTTCAGCAAATGCAGCAAATTTCAGGTGCCGTGTGGTAATTTAGGTAATTAACATGTGGCAATGAAAACACTGTTCACCAAAACTTAGCTGCCGCCCGCAAAACCATTTTGACGCCAGGCCTCATACACCACGACTGCCACCGTGTTGGATACATTCAGGCTGCGATTATCTGGCCGCATAGGCAGGCGTATGCGCTGGCTGGCCGGAAAGGACTCGCGCAATTCAGGTGCCAGGCCACGGGTTTCTGCACCAAACACAAAATAATCACCGGGCTGGAAGGCCAGGTTTGCAAAAGCGGTGGAGCCGTGGGTGGTCATGGCAAACATGCGGCTGCTGTCGGGCTGCTCGCTGGCGCAAAACTCTGCCCAGTTTTTGTGCACTTTCATGGTCGCGTAGTCATGATAATCAAGACCTGCGCGTTTCATCTTGCTATCGTCCAGAGGAAAGCCCAGTGGCTCTATCAAATGCAGTTGCACACCTGTGTTGGCACAGAGGCGGATGATGTTGCCAGTATTTGGCGGTATTTCTGGTTCGACCAGGACGACGTGAAACAAGGTGATTCCTTAGTGAATATGGGGAAGGGTGCGGGCAAAAACATAAGCTGTCACTTTGGCGGCACCGTAACGTTTCAACATTGTAGCGATTTCATGCAGGGTCATGCCAGTAGTCATGACATCATCGACGATACCCACATGCATGCCGCGCAGACTTTCTTGCTGGCTTTCATCGATACAAAAGGCATTTTTGACATTGCGCGCCCTGGCGGCATTTGGCAAGCTGCTTTGCATCGCAGTGTTCCTGCTGCGTTGCAGGAGATGCATGTTGGCCGCTATGCCCAGATGCTTCGCCAGTGGCAGGGTGATTTCCCAGGCCTGGTTGAAACCACGCTCCGCCAGCCTGTCTTTACCCAGCGGCACGGCACACAGCAAATCCGGTAATTCAAGGCCTTGCTGCTGCAGTATGCTATCCCTGAGCATGCCGGCAAACCAGGGCACCAGGGCCAGTTGATGGGCAAATTTCAAAGACAGCACCAGTTGATCCTGGGGAGCGGCATAATCACAGACGCTCAGTGTGTAGTCAAAGGCCGGTGGATTGCTGAGGCAATCGCCGCAGCGTGGACTGGCACTGGCGGGTGGCAAGGGCAGGGCGCATTGCAGGCACCTGGTCTGAACGGTCTGGAAATAGCGGGCATGGCATGCCCGGCAAACCACTTCGCTGCTATCCAGGCGGCACAGGGCGCAGGAATTTGGTATCAGGGCAGCCAGGCCTCTTTTCCAGGCCATTTTGAGTTTGTCTGTGATCATGAGCGCATGAGTGTATACAAGCGTGTAAACTGCCTGCTTGAAGAAAAAACTTATTCCTTATTATTTTGCCTATGTTGAGTGCTCCTATCAATCTGCAACTGGTGCGCCGTCTGTTTGCCGATGCAGCAAAAATCCGTGCTTCCGACTTTTTGCGTCGTGAAATAGCCACGCGCATGCGTGAAAAACTGGAGCTCGTCAAAATCCAGCCTGCTGCTGTCCTGGATGCCGGTTGTGGCGAGTCAGATGATATTGCTGAATTGCAAAAAAGTTATCCTGCTGCTCTAACTTACGGTATTGATGCTTCTTTGTCCATGCTGGAGGCGGGCAAGGACAAGCACCTGGCGGCCAGGAGCGCGGTCGGGCGTTTGTTATCCAAATGGACGCCCGCGGCCTTGCGCCAGGACTCCAGCCAGTATTTACTATGCGCTGATTTCGCCCGTCTGCCTATGGCAAATGCCAGTGTCGATCTGATCTGGTCGAATCTGGCATTGCACTGGCACCCGCAACCCGACCTGGTATTTGCCGAATGGCGCAGGGTATTGCGCACCGAGGGCCTGCTGATGTTTTCCTGCTTTGGCCCGGATACCCTGGTGGAATTGCGCCAGGCCTTTGCTGAAGTGGATGATTTGCCACATGTGCTGCCTTTTGTGGATATGCATGATTTTGGCGATATGCTGGTGAATGCAGGATTTTCCACGCCTGTCATGGATATGGAAAAAATCACGCTGACTTATGCCAGTGCCGATAAATTGCTGGAAGACGTGCGCGCCCTCGGGGCAATCCATTGATGACACGCAGGCAAGCCTTGCTGGGCCGCAAAGCCCATGCGCGCTTGCTGGCAGCGCTGGATAAACGCAAAGATGCGGATGGGCGCATAGCCCTGACGCTGGAAGTGGTTTACGGCCATGCTTTCCGGCCAGTCAACCGCAAAACTGCTGCCGGAGAATCCATAGTCCGTTTTGATTTGCCTAAAAAATCACCTTAATCCAGATCAAAAAAAGCCGAAAAACTGTAAAATTTCTTCATAAATCTTTGTGACATTTGAGCGAGATCATAGATGTCATTCATGTATTCTGCTTGATATCGCCCTGCTTTACGCCTTATACTCTTGCAGTTGTGGAAGTTGCCGGAACGCATATGAAAATTTTTTGAATCTGTGTCCCTGGCGCTCTGTTAAAAGAATTCTAATCGGGTTTTGGGGAAATTCATGAAACATGCTAAGCGATTAAAGTCGTTCATGCTGGGTGCCTCGCTCTTGGCTGCTAGTCTGCCAACGTGGGCGGTGGTCAATGGTCCGGTAGTGGATATGAAGGGCGGTCCGGCAGTCAAGCAGTTGAATCTGCAGCCACCTGTTACGCAAATTGCGGAGCAAATCTATTCCATCCATAACCTGATGCTGGTTATCTGCATGGTCATTTTTGTGGCAGTTTTCGGGGTGATGTTTTATTCCATCCTGAAACACCGCAAATCTGTTGGCCATAAGCCTGCCACTTTCCACGAAAGTACCGCTGTTGAGATCGCCTGGACAGTTGTGCCTTTCATCATCGTTATTGTCATGGCTTTGCCAGCAACAAAAACTGTTGTTGCAATGAAAGATACCTCGAACGCCGACATCACCATTAAAGCCACGGGCATGCAATGGAAATGGGGCTATGATTACCTGAAGGGTGAGGGCGAAGGCATTTCCTTCCTCTCGACACTGGCGACTCCCCGTACGCAAGTTGGCGCACCTGGCGTAGAACCTACAGAAAAACGCGGCGACAATTACCTGATTGAAGTTGACAATGAAGTCGTGGTACCGGTCAACAAGAAAGTCCGCATCATCACTACCGCCAATGACGTTATCCATGCCTGGACTATCCCCGCGTTTGGTGTGAAACAGGATGCGATTCCTGGTTTCGTCCGTGATACCTGGTTCAAGGCTGAAAAAATCGGTACTTACCGTGGTCAGTGTGTAGAGCTGTGCGGTAAAGAACATGCCTTCATGCCTATCGTTGTCAATGTCGTTTCTGACGATGACTACAAAAAATGGGTTGATACCAAGAAAAAAGAAATGGCTGCCAAGGCAGATGATCCAAGCAAGGTCTGGACTGTCGATGAGCTGAAACAACGTGGCGAAAAAGTCTATGCAGCAAACTGCGTGGCCTGCCATCAGGCGACCGGTAAGGGTGTACCAGGTGCTTTCCCTGCACTCGACGGCTCGGCTGTTGTGACTGGTCCTAAAGCAGCTCAAGTCGGTATTTTGCTGAATGGTAAGGGTGGCATGCCAGCCTGGAAGGCTACTTTGTCTGACACAGAAATTGCTGCTGTAATCACTTATACCCGCAATAACTGGTCTAACAAGGCTGCTGAAAACATCGTCCAACCAGCTGAAGTTTTGGCTGCGCGTAAGTAATAAACAGGAAGAACAGGAGAAAAGATGAGCACTACTACAGTTGATCACGCTCACGATCACTCTCACGACCACGCGCATGACCATCCACATGGTTTCCAGCGCTGGTTGTTTGCCACCAACCATAAAGATATCGGTAGCCTGTATCTGTGGTTCGCTTTCACGATGTTGCTGGCCGGTGGTGTTATGGCCCTGGGCATTCGCAGCGAATTGTTCCAGCCTGGTCTGCAGCTCATGCAACCGGAGTTCTTTAACCAGCTGACCACCATGCATGGTCTGGTCATGGTGTTCGGCGCGATCATGCCGGCTTTCGTTGGTTTTGCCAACTGGATGATCCCACTGCAGATCGGCGCGTCTGATATGGCGTTCGCCCGTATGAACAATTTCTCGTTCTGGCTGATGCCACCTGCCGCCTTGTTGCTGATGGGTTCTTTCTTTGTTCCTGGCGGCGCAACGGCTGCCGGCTGGACACTGTATGCACCATTGTCCACACAAATGGGCCCTGGCATGGATATGGCGATTTTCGCGGTCCACATCATGGGTGCGTCTTCCATCATGGGTTCCATTAACATCATCACGACCATCCTGAACATGCGCGCTCCTGGCATGACCTTGATGAAGATGCCGATGTTCTGCTGGACCTGGTTGATTACTGCCTACCTGCTGATCGCTGTTATGCCAGTTCTGGCCGGTGCGATTACGATGACGCTGACTGACCGTCATTTCGGTACATCCTTCTTCAATGCAGCTGGCGGCGGCGACCCTGTCATGTACCAACACATATTCTGGTTCTTCGGACATCCAGAGGTGTACATCATGATTTTGCCAGCCTTCGGTATCGTTTCCCAGATCGTTCCTGCATTTGCCCGCAAGCCTTTGTTCGGTTATGCATCGATGGTGTATGCAACCGCATCCATCGCGATCCTGTCCTTCATCGTCTGGGCGCATCACATGTTTACAACCGGTATGCCAGTGACGGCACAGTTGTTCTTCATGTATGCCACCATGCTGATCTCGGTACCTACCGGCGTGAAAGTATTTAACTGGGTGGCGACGATGTGGAAAGGCTCGATGACTTTCGAGACACCTATGTTGTTTGCAGTCGGCTTCATCTTCGTGTTCACCATGGGTGGTTTCACAGGTCTGATCCTGGCGGTGACCCCGATTGACATCCAGTTGCAGGATACTTACTACGTGGTTGCCCACTTCCACTATGTATTGGTGGCGGGTTCCCTGTTTGCCTTGTTCGCCGGTTACTACTACTGGGGTCCAAAATGGACAGGTTTCATGTACAACGAAACGCGCGGCAAGATCCACTTCTGGGGTTCGCTGATTTTGTTCAACGTGACCTTCTTCCCTATGCACTTCCTGGGTCTGGCCGGTATGCCACGACGTTATGCTGATTACCCAGCGCAGTTCACTGACTTCAATCAGATTGCCACTATCGGCGCGTTTGGATTTGGTCTGATGCAGGTGTACTTCATCCTGGCAGTGGTTATCCCGTCCATCAAAGGCGGCATACCAGCAGAAGCGAAACCATGGGATGGTGCTGAAGGCCTGGAATGGACAGTGCCTAGCCCTGCGCCTTTCCACACTTTTGAAGAACCACCAGAATTCAAATAATGTAGTGCGGCTGAGGCTTGCTCCGGTTTTGCCGGAGCAAGACAAAAAATGAGTAATCGAAAAAAACCGAATAACTTGCGAACTGCCATCATTTTGTTTTCTGTGGCACTGGTGTTTTTTGCCGGTGTCTTCATCAAGCAAACCTGGTTACGTTGATAGGATAGCTTCATGTTGCAAGAGGAATCCGGCGTCGCTGGCAAGAACAAGCTGAATGCCAAAATGCTGGGCAAGTTGCTGGTGATCGCGGTTCTGATGTTTGGATTTGGTTACGCGCTGGTGCCCATTTACAAGCAGATTTGTGAATTGACGGGTGTGAATATACTGACGCCCAAGGATATCTCGGTTAAAGAGATTTCCAATTCCCAGATAGACAGAAGCCGTGAAGTGACGGTGGAGTTTGATGCAAATACGCAGGGCCCGTGGCGTTTTCGTCCTACCGTGGCGAGCATGAAAGTGCACCCCGGTGAAATGACACAAATCGTTTATGAAGTAGTCAACAAGCAGTCTTACAAAATGGATGCGCAGGCCATACCCAGCTACGCACCACAACAGGCTGGCAATTACTTCAAGAAGATGGAATGCTTTTGTTTCAAGCAGCAGACTCTGGGGCCAAATGAAGCGCGGCAAATGCCGGTAGTGTTTTATCTGGACCCGGCCCTGCCCAAAGATGTGAAGACGATTACCTTGTCTTATACTTTCTTTGAAGTTGGCGTCAAGCCACAGGCAGCAACTGGCGTAGCTGGAGAAGGGCAGGGTAAGTCATGACTGATTTGAAAGAAGCAAGCAAGCGTAAGGCTTCGTTTTTCGCAACAATGAAAGCCGTATTCTGGTCGTTTCTGGGAATACGTAAGAAAACAGATTATGAGCAGGATGCAGCGCAGTTGAATCCTGTTCACGTGATTATTGCCGGCATCATAGGTGCGCTGATCTTTATTTCAGTGCTGATCATGATAGTCAGACATGTAGTCGCAAAATAACAATTCAAGTAGTACATTAAATTGCATCGGGAGATGGAAATGAGTTCTCAACACGCTAATGCGCCATACTATTTTGTGCCTGGCCCATCCAAATGGCCAGTACTTGGTGGCACCACCTTATTGCTGACCATGATAGGTGCTTCTGCCTGGGTCAACGGTCTGGCCTGGGGTTCTTACCTGAACTTCGCAGGTATCATCCTGACACTGGTGGTCTTGTATAACTGGTTTGGCGATGCGATTGCTGAATCTGAAGGCGGCAAATACAGTGCGCGTATCGACGTTTCCTTCCGCTGGAGCATGAGCTGGTTCATTTTTTCTGAAGTGATGTTCTTTGCAGCCTTCTTTGGTGCATTGTTCTATGCACGTACTATCTCCATGCCCTGGCTGGCTGATCTGGATCACAAAGTCCTGTGGCCTGATTTTGCTGCGAACTGGGGTAATGTGGGCCCGGCTGGTACAGTCGAAGCCTTCAAGACCATGGGCCCTTTCCCTATCCCTACGATCAATACGGCCTTGTTGCTGACTTCCGGCGTGACGCTGACGATTGCTCACCACGCCTTGCGTGAAGGCCATCGTGCCAAGACAGCATTCTGGTTGTTTGCTACTGTCTTGCTGGGCGCAGTGTTCATGGGCTTCCAGGCTTACGAATACATGCATGCGTATAGCGAACTGAACCTGAAACTGACTTCTGGTATCTATGGTTCCACTTTCTTCATGCTGACCGGTTTCCACGGTTTCCATGTAACCATGGGTGCGATCATGTTGTCGGTTGTCCTGTATCGTGTCATGAAAGGTCATTTCACACCTGAACACCACTTCGCATTCGAAGGCGCTGCCTGGTACTGGCACTTTGTTGACGTGGTCTGGCTGGGTCTGTACGTCGTGGTCTACTGGCTGTAATAGCAAGCAGTAGCGTAAAAAAAGCCGCACAGTTAGTGCGGCTTTTTTACATATATGGAAATGCCTGAATAGCTGGTAGTGTTAGAACCCTTACGTCCCTGAAATCCGGGACGGACTTACCTGATACCGGTAGGTTGTATCAAGCCAAAATGGTTGGCCAGCAGGATCAGCAAAAACAGCGTGATGGAAAACCCCACCCTGAAGGCCAGTGCCTTGACCGTACGATTGCTTTTTCCCTTGTCTTTCATCAGATAAACCAGGGCAGACCCCAGGCTGAACAGGATAAGGAAAAAAGCGATGGCGACAAGAATTTTCATACTCGGTTATTGTTGATACTTTAATTGATCGACTCCTGCATTGTAATACCTTAATACCTGAATGCCTATTTCCTTCCGCTTCCGACTGATTCCGTTTATCGCCAGCCTGCTGTTGATCAGCCTGGGCATCGCTTTGGCGCAATGGCAGACCCACAGGGCAGAGGAAAAAGAAACGCTGGCAGCGGAAATGGCCGAGCGCCAGCATTTGCCTGCGCTGGCATTGAATGCGCAAACGCCGCCTGGACAGTTGCTGGCGTTTCGCAAGCTGCAAGTCAGCGGGCAATTCATACGCGAATGGCCCTTGTATCTGGATAACCGTCCCCTGCAGGGAAAAGCAGGTTTGTATGTGCTGATGCCTTTCAAACTGGCCAATAGCAGCAAGTATGTCCTGATCGCCCGCGGCTGGCACCCGCGTGATGCGCGTGACAGGATGCATGTGCCGGATATTCCGGTTCCAGGCGGTCAAGTCATGCTGGAAGGTATACTCAGGGACAGGTTGGAGCGGGTAATGCAACTCGGCCAGGCCGAGGCGGTCAAACCTGGCAGCCTGCTGCAAAATATCGATGTTGAAGCATTGGCAAAACAGACGCGCTGGGATTTTTATCCCTTTGTGCTGGAACAAACTTCTTTGGAAAACGATGGTCTCTCGCGCGAATGGCCGATGCCTTCGGCGGGTGCTGACAAGCACAGGGGCTATGCCTTTCAATGGTATGCACTGGCTCTGATGGCCTTCTTATTTTTTGTTGTTACTGGATTTCGTCGTGGAAAAAACTGAAAAGCAAAAGTCGCGTGGTCGCTGGAAATTATTGATGGTGCTGGCAGTCTGTGCTGCCCCCATGGTTTTTTCTTACCTGACCTACTATGTCATCAAGCCTGAGGGCCGCACCAATTACGGCACCATACTTGATCCGCGCAACTACCCCATGCCCAAGCTGGCCGGGCATCTGCTGGGTGCGGCGGCGACTGATCCCGTGATTGGTCTGGAAGCCTATAAAGGCAAATGGCTGATGCTGCAGGTAGATAGCGGTGCCTGCGCCGAGGCTTGCCAGAAAAGAATGTATGATATCCGCCAGTTGCGCACCGCCCAGGGCAAGGAAATGGACAGGATAGAGCGCGTCTGGCTGATCACCGACGATGCTCCCATCGATACCATGTTGATACGCCAGCATGATGGGGCCCGCATGCTGAAGGTTGATCCTGCCGCCCTCAAGGCCTGGTTGCCGACCGAGAGCGATACCCAGATCAGCGACCATATTTACCTCATAGATCCGCTAGGCAATCTGATGATGCGTTACCAAAAAAATGCAGATGCCAACAAGATTAAAAAAGACCTCAGCAAATTATTGCGTGCGTCAGCGATAGGTTAAACAATAATCATGTGGTTGCAGATAGCATTGACAGCACTGATGGTCGCGGTAATACCGGCGGCTATGGTATTCCTGTCCAGGGAAAAGAATAAATACCGCAAGCTCATTGCGGTCACTGTCACCCTGACTTTTGAGCTCATCATGTTTGGCGCATTCACCCGCCTGACAGATTCTGGTCTGGGTTGCCCGGACTGGCCGGGTTGCTATGGTCAGTCCAACCCCTTGCAATCCCATGCCGCGATCAAGGCGGCAGAAATTGCCATGCCAACTGGCCCCGTGACTTTACAAAAAGCCTGGATAGAAATGGTGCACCGCTATCTGGCGATGAGTGTGGGCATACTGATTATTGCCCAGATGGCGATCGCTTGGGTACGCCGCCGCCAGCTTGCAAGCAGTCCCTGGCTGGCCACCTTCCTGCTGTTCTTTGTTTGCCTGCAAGGTGCATTCGGCGCCTGGACTGTCACCCTCAAGCTGCAACCCGTCATAGTGACCACTCACCTCATCCTCGGCATGGGTTTGCTGGCACTGCTCAGTGCCAGCCTGGAACAGCAAAGCAGCTCGCTGCCGGGCCGCAGCATTGCTGCCGCCGATGGCAGGCGCATGCTATGGCCAGCCAGCCTGGCTTTAGTGCTGGTGTTTGTGCAAATCAGTCTGGGTGGTTGGGTAAGTACTAACTATGCTGCCCTGGCTTGCCAGGACTACCCCATGTGCAATGGCCAGGTCATACCGGCGATGGACTTTGAACATGGTTTCAGCCTGTGGCGCCAGCTCGGCCAGACTGTAAATGGTGATTACCTGCCTTTCAATGCCCTGGTTGCCATACACTGGGTGCACAGGAACTTTGCCTTGCTGGTAGTCGCAGTCTGTCTGTGGGCCGCGCTCAGGGCGCGCAAGATTGCCGGGCTGGAGAAACTGGGCCGTAACATCCTGCTCGCCATTATTGCCCAATTCATCATCGGCATTTCTACCGTCTTTTTTTCCTGGCCTTTGCTGCTGGCAGTTTTGCATAATGGGATGGCTGCCATGCTCGTGCTTTTGCTGACCATGTTAAACTACCGCATAAGGCATGTGAGCCTTGCCGCTGCCAAAGATAGATCATGACCACTTTAAGTTTGCCTTCCAACCGACTGGCTCAGTACTGGGCTTTGACCAAGCCCCGTGTGACCCAGCTCGCGGTATTTTGCGCCGTCATCGGCATGTTCCTGGCGACACCGGAGTTGCCTGCCTGGCGCGTAGTCGTCGCTGCCACCGTAGGTATCTGGCTGCTGGCAGGTGCTGCTTTCGCAGTAAATTGCCTGGTGGAAAAAGAAATTGATTCTCGCATGGCAAGAACTGCACGCCGTGCAACAGCCCAGGGTGAGATTACGGTGCCGCAGACTCTGGTATTCTCCGGCGTCATCGGTGGCATGGGCATGTGGGTCTTGTATACCATGGTCAATCCGCTGACCATGTGGCTGACCTTCGTCACTTTCGTTGGCTATGCCGTCATTTACACCATCATCCTGAAACCGGCGACACCACAAAATATCGTCATTGGTGGTTTGTCAGGTGCCATGCCACCAGCACTGGGCTGGGCAGCTGTCGCAAACGATGTGCCTATGCAGGCCTGGTTGCTGGTATTGATCATTTTTGTCTGGACACCACCGCATTTCTGGGCGCTGGCAATGTACAGGCGCGACGATTACGCGCGTTCCGGCCTGCCGATGTTGCCAATTACCCATGGCCTTGAATTTACCCGCTTCCATATCTGGCTGTATACCATTGCTCTGTTTGCTACCACCATGCTGCCCTATGCGGTACATATGAGTGGCCTGATTTATCTGGTCAGCGCGATTATCCTGGGTCTGATTTTCCTTTGGTATGCATGGCGTATTTACAAGCACTATGATGACGTGCTGGCGCGCAAGACGTTTGCCTATTCCATTATTTACCTGTCCCTGCTGTTTGCAGCCTTGTTGATTGATCACTATATCAAGCTATGAAAATTCTGAAGCACATGGCCAGTATGCTGATGGCGTTGAGCCTGCTTGCTTGCGCCCCGGCCCAGGAAAAATTCAATAACACTGACCTGACCGGCCTCGATTACGCCAAAGACTTTGCGTTGACAGATCATAATGGCAAGGCACGTACGCTGGCAGACTTCAAGGGCAAGGCGGTAGTGATCTTTTTTGGCTATACCCAGTGCCCGGATGTCTGTCCGACCACCATGGTGGAAATGGCCAATGTCATGAAATTACTGGGCACGGATGCGGACAAGGTGCAGGTGCTGTTTGTGACCCTGGACACTGAACGCGATACCCAGACCTTGCTGGCCAACTACGTCCCCAATTTTGACAAGCGCTTCCTGGGCTTGTATGGCGATGCCGCTGCAACGGCCAAGGTAGCCAAAGAATTCAAGGTGTTTTATCAAAAGGTAGAAGGCAAAACACCCGGCAGCTATACCATGGACCATACGGCGGGCAGCTATGTATTTGATCCTCAGGGGCGCATACGCTTATTCCTGCGCCATGGCCAGGGGGCAGAAGCTGTTGCCCATGATTTGAAAATCCTGCTGAAGTAAAGCGACAGAGAATACAAAGCAGACGGCACTCATGTCACGAAATGAGCGGCAAAATTGACCGCGAAACCGACCTCGGATAGCCAACGCTCGGCCACAAAAACGGCCACAAAGCACGCTGGATAAAACAAAAGGCACTCTTGCGAGTGCCTTTTTCATTGCTGCAGCCTGTTTTGATTATGCAAAACTGCTGAGGCTGCCCTTCATTTTCTTCAGGGCTGCGCTTTCGATCTGGCGTATACGCTCGGCAGAAACACCGTATTCGTCAGCCAGTTCATGCAGGGTGGCACCTGTACCATCATCATTCTTCAGCCAGCGTGATTCTATGATGTGGCGTGAGCGCGCATCCAGCTTGGACAATGCAGATTCCAGGCCTTCGCTTTGCAGACGGTCATACTGGCGCGTTTCCAGCACACGGGTAGGCTCGTCAGATTCAGTCTTCAGATAAGCGATGGGAGCAAATTTCTCATCATCATCATCCGTCGGTGCATCCAGGGCGATATCGTGACCGGACAAACGCATTTCCATTTCTATGACTTCTTCGCGTTTGACATCCAGTGTTGATGCCAGGGCATCAATCTGCTTAGGTGTCATCGCGTCCAGGCCTTCTTTATGGCTGCGCAGGTTAAAGAACAGTTTGCGCTGGGCTTTGGTCGTTGCTACTTTGACCAGGCGCCAGTTTTTCAAAATGTACTCATGCATTTCAGCCTTGATCCAGTGCATTGCATAGGATACCAGGCGCACGCCCTGGTCAGGATCAAAGCGTTTGACGGCTTTCATCAGGCCGATATTGCCTTCCTGAATCAAGTCTGCATGCGGCAGGCCATAGCCGAGGTAACCGCGGGCGATGGAAACTACCAGGCGCAGATGCGACATAACCAGTTGCTGAGCGGCAGCCAGGTCATTGTCATCACGCAATTTTTTAGCGTAGTCAATTTCTTCTTCATGCGTGAGCATGGGCAGACGGTTGACTGCAGAGATATAGGCATCAATATTACCCAGCGTGCCACTAAAGCCTAGAGCCAGCGCTGTGCTGTCGGTTGCAGGGATCAATTGTGTCGATGTAGTTGCCATTTTTCCTCCTTATTGCTGCCTTAAGAGTATCAATTACTCCTTTTGGCACTTTCAAGTTCCTATATTAGCACTCTCTTGAGAAGAGTGCTAATACTCAGATTCTATGAAGTTCATCAAATAAATCTATTGAAAAACAAGCATTCATTTACAGCATATATAGTGCTTAGATAGACGCCTGGGTGGAAAGTTGCAATCAATTCGATGCAAATTGTAAAAGCCTGTTGCAAAACCTGGATGTGCAGGCTGATGCCATGGTGCCAGATATTGCCAAACACTGCGGTCAGCACTATGGAGACGAAACAGCAGTCAATTTATTGTGAGACAGGTGTCAAAAATTTAGCTGGCGCTAGCCAACTGCCTTCTTACTGACAGAAAAACACCAATCAGGCCAAGCAACATGCTAACAGCCAGCAGTATGGCGCTCTGTACGATACCCAACGGAACAAGATGGAATTCTGAGGCATATAATTTAGCAAATTCGGCAATTGCCTTGTTCAAGGGTTGCAGGGAAGCAGCAATCAAGCCCAATGCCAGGCCTCCGGCCAGCAGGCCCAGCAAGGCGCCGGTATAGTAATAAGGCTTGTGGATGAAACTGTTGGTCGCCCCCAACAGGCGCGATACGGCAATTTCTGCCCTGTGTGAAATCACTTGCAGGCGGGTGGCATTAAATACCACCACGATCACCACCACACCCAGAGTGGCGGCCAGGAACATCAGACCCAGTTGCATGATTTGCACCAGTGCTGCCAGGCGCTTGACCCAGGCAGAATCAAGTTGCACGACATCGACATCCTGCATTTGCTTTATTTCTTCGACCAGCGCTTCTATCTTGCCAGCATCACTATTCGACATGGACAAGACATAGGCGTCCGGCAGGGGATTGCCACCCAGGGTAGACAAGACTTCCGCCAGGTTGGATGATTGCTCCAGGCTGGCCAGGGCCTTGTCCTTGGGAATGAAGTTCAGGTTGGCCGTGATGTTTTTTTCTTTCAGCAATTTCTTCAGCGGTATTGACAAGGCGGTGGCCGTTGCCCTCGGTGTGTCCGGGCTGACGAAGATGCTGATCTCAGGTTCTATGGACAGTTGCGACGAGATGGGACGTATATTTTCTATCAGGGTCAGGCCGGCGATGGGTAGCGCCAGTGCAATGGCGACCACCAGCACATTGAAGAGGAAATTACCCGGGCTGCCACGCAGATGGGCGAAGGCGCTCTTGATGGCGAACAAGTGTTGACGAAACCAGTTGGTCATGAATTCTTCCTTGTTATTCTGTACTGCAGGATCAGGCGGCCAGTGAGGATTTCCAGGTGCTGACGACCTGGCCCTGGCTCAGGTAAATCACACGGCTGGCCTGATCGAGAAATTGTTCATCATGACTGGAGATAATGCAGGTGACACCGGCGCTCTGGAAAGCCTTCAGCGCACTCAATACCTTATTGGCATTATCACGGTCGAGGAAGGCCGTAGGTTCGTCTGCCAGGATGATCTGTGGCCGGTTGACAATGGCGCGGGCTATTGCCACCCGCTGCTGCTCACCACCAGATAATGCCAGCGGCAGGGAATAAGCCTTGTCCGGCAGGCCGACTTTTTCCAGCGCAATGCGGGCGCGAGTTTCGGCTTCAGCATGGGAGGCACCAGTGACGATGATGGGCAACATGACATTCGCCAGCACATGGCGGTCAGTCAGTAATTTTTGGTCTTGCAAAATCAGGCCCAGCTTGCGGCGCAGATAAGGCAGGCTGCTGGTTTTGAGCTTGCCTATGTCCTGGCCATTGACCCTGACATGCCCCGCCGTCGGTTTCTCTATGCCTGCAATCATCTTCAGCAAGGTCGATTTACCTGCACCAGATGGACCAGCCAGGAAGATCAATTCACCGGCGGCAATTGACAATGAAACATCTTTGAGTGCATACACATCTTGCGAATACTGTTTGCTGACGTGTTCAAATTCAATCATGATCGCGTTAGACCTTTTATGAGCAATTAACTGAGCAGGGCGTCAACAAATTCCTGGGCGTTAAACGGCTGCAAATCTTCAATCTGCTCGCCTATGCCGATGAAATACACGGGCACAGGGCGGTTCTTGGCGATTGCTGCCAGCACGCCACCTTTGGCTGTGCCATCAAGTTTGGTGATGACCAGGCCAGTCAGTTGCAGCGCATCGTCAAAGGCCTTGACCTGGGCCAGGGCATTCTGGCCAGTGTTGCCGTCGATGATCAGCAATACTTCTTGTGGTGCACCATCCATACCCTTGGCGATGACGCGTTTGATTTTTTTGAGTTCTTCCATCAGATGCAACTGGGTAGGCAGGCGGCCTGCTGTATCCACCATCACTACATCAGTACCACGGGCGCGGGCAGATGCCACTGCATCAAACGCCACCGCCGCCGGGTCGCCGGATTCTTGCGCGATGACAGTGACATTATTGCGCTCGCCCCAGATGGTCAATTGCTCACGCGCTGCCGCACGGAAGGTGTCGCCCGCAGCCAGCAATACTGACTGATGGTGGCTTTGCATATGTTTGGCCAGCTTGCCTATGGTGGTGGTCTTGCCCGCACCATTGACACCGGTGATCATCATGACCAGGGGTTGGTAACGACCCAGTTCCAGCGGTTTTTGCAAGGGGGTCAGCAATTCCAGCAACAGGGCTTTGAGGGCCGCCTTGACTTGCTCTGCATCAGTCAGCTTTTCTTCCTTGACCTTTTTCTTCAGGCCATCGAGCAGGAACTGGGTAGCTTCGACACCTGCATCCGAGGTCAGCAGGGCAGCTTCAAGTTCTTCATACAAATCATCATCAATGCGGGCACCGATGAAGAGGGTGGTAAGATTCGAGGATGTTTTGGCCAGCCCGGCTTTCAGGCGGCTTAACCATGAGCGTTTTTGCTCAGGTTCTTGTGGCTTGGCGGCAAGTACTTCTGCCTGCGCAGGAGTCTGAAGTGACGTAACAAGTGACGTAACTTCAGCCGCTGGCGCAGGAACAACAGCCTCATGACTGCCTGGCGCAGTGACTAGCGGTGCCGGATCAGCCACAACAACTGGCGCCTCTTCTTTGGGCTTCTTTTTGAAAAAACTAAACATCGGGATATTTTGGGAGTGCGGGCGGCAAAATAGCCAGCCCTGATATTAGAATGCTGCCATTTTAACAGACAGCGCAAGATAAACTGATTTAGCCGTAGCAAGCATGCAATGAAAACAAATAGTAATAAAAAAATAAAAAACGCGGCCGCAAAAGCCACACCGGTAAAACGTCAACACCATCAAGTCCGCATCATAGGCGGTGCGTGGAAGCGCAGCCTGCTCAGCGTGGTTGATGCCGAGGGGTTACGCCCTACGCCAGACCGCGTCCGGGAAACCCTGTTCAACTGGCTCAACCACTTGCTGCACAGTAACTGGACAGGCGTGCAATGCCTGGACCTGTTCGCAGGTAGTGGCGCCCTGGGTTTTGAAGCCGCCAGCCGTGGTGCAGCGCAAGTCATCATGGTCGAGGCACATACGCCAGCTTATAAACAACTGGAGCAAGTGCGGGATAAATTGCAAGCCAGCCAATGCAAGCTGCTGAGGGCAGATGCACTCAAGGTAGTCGAGGGCATGGCAAACCAGGCTCAGAAAATGGATGTGATTTTCCTTGATCCTCCTTTTGAGCAGGATTGGCTGGAGCGTGTCCTGCCAGCCTGTGCGCCATTGCTGAGCGCTAAGGGCTGTATTTATGTCGAATCAGAATTGTCACTGACTATCTCTTCTGGCGACGTAGCGACAGATGAAAAATTGGCTAAATTATTAAGTGGATGGCAAGTTATCCGCGCAGATAAAGCAGGTAGTGTGTACTTCCATATACTGCAACGCAACATTTTGCCGCATGAGGCGCACGAAAATCAGGCATAATGCCTGCTCAACTTGGTGCATATCCTTATGCAGATTGCGAAAAAAGGGAGTGAAGATGGTCACAGCCGTTTATCCGGGAACATTTGATCCGCTGACACGCGGTCATGAAGATCTGGTGCGTCGCGCCTCTGGTCTTTTTGATACTTTGGTGGTGGGTGTGGCGGATAGCAAAAGCAAGAATCCATTTTTCTCCCTCGATGAACGCCTGGAAATTGCCAATGAAGTGCTGGGCCATTATCCAAATGTGAAGGTAGAGAGCTTCTCTGGTTTGCTGAAAGACTTTGTGCGCAAGAATGATGCGCGCGTCATCGTGCGTGGCCTGCGTGCCGTGTCTGACTTTGAATATGAATTCCAGATGGCAGGCATGAACCGTTACCTGCTTCCAGATGTAGAAACCCTGTTCCTGACGCCCTCTGATCAATATCAATTTATTTCAGGTACGATAGTGCGTGAGATCGCCATGTTTGGCGGTGATGTGTCAAAATTTGTTTTCCCTTCAGTGGACCGCTGGTTGAAGAAGAAAGTTGCTTTGCTGGCCGAGAAGACGAGTAGTTAATTAGTACGTGCTGAATAATCAGCACATGAAAGTGAAGACATGGCCCTGATGATTACAGACGATTGCATCAATTGCGATGTCTGCGAACCCGAATGCCCTAACGACGCCATCTACATGGGGCCGGAAATTTATGAGATCGATCCACATAAGTGCACTGAATGTGTAGGTCATTACACAGAGCCGCAGTGTCAGCAGGTGTGCCCGGTCAGTTGTATTCCTTTTAATCCTGAGTGGCGTGAAACTCCGGAGCAGCTTAAGGCCAAGTACGAACAACTGCAGGCCGACAAAAAGCCTGCGCAAGCATAAGTCTGCTTAAAAACACCTCACCTGATTACGCCCGCCGTTTTTAGCCTGATATAGGGCACGGTCGGCACGCAACACCAGGTCGCGCGCGATGCTGGTGGCATTGTCGTAATTGGTATTTTCATCAATGGTGGTTAGGCCTATGGATATCGTGGCCTGGCAAGTGCCCGCTTCACTCAGGACAAAATCCTGGCCAGCAATGCTTTTGCGTATGCGTTCTGCCACCTGTATCGCATCATGCAGATTGGTGTTGACCAGCACCACGACAAATTCTTCGCCGCCAAAGCGGCCCAGGGTGTCACTGAGACGCAATTCATTCTTGATCCTTTTTGCAACCTCTTTCAACACATCATCACCACCCTGATGCCCGTAGCGGTCATTGATCTGTTTGAAGAAATCGATGTCCAGATACATGCAGGCAATACTGTATCTTTGCCGACGCGCACGGGCAATTTCTTCCAGCATGCGTTGTTCGACATAACGGCGGTTGCTGACATTCGTCAAAGGGTCGGTCAGGCCTATATAAGTCAGGCGCTCATTGTTGATGACGTTTTCCAGGCAGATCGCAATGATGGAACCCAGGCGCTCGATAAAATCTGTTGCCATGTTCGGCTGGAAACGGTCAGCCTTGAAACTGCCGAGGTTCAGGCAGCCAATCAGGCGGCCTTGCCTGCGCATGGGGATGATGGCAATACTTGCCGGTTTTTTATTGAAGCTGCTGAAGTAAGATGAGTAAGCGAGGCTCTGGTACAGGCCTAACTGGGGTTTGTGCAGCGCAGTTTCTGGCTGGCTCAGTTCTACTTCATGCCGCAAGAAAACCAGGTGCGGGAATTCATTCAGGTCTATCTTCAGGTCGCACAGCATTTGCTGCAAGTCGCCCATTTTATCGAACAAGACCAGAGACACTACATCAAGCTCTGAAGTGATCGCCAGTGCGCTGAAAATATTTGTGATGAGTTCACGAAAACTGTTGGCGCCAATAATCTTCAGATCAAAACTCTGGTGCCGCGCCATGATGCTTTGATTGCGGTGCGCAAGTTCAAGCAAGCTGTCCAGCCGTGCACGCAGCGCCTGATTTTCATGCTGCAATTCCAGTAGCGCAGACGGGGCTTCATCTGGCTCTGCATCGGTATGCGCTGGCATCATGCTTTCCATGTTGGTCTGTAATTAGAATGCGATATTCATATTGATGGCATCACCAACACGCAGCAATTGCCCTACGCCCCGTTCGACAATGACGTTCATGCCAAAGGTGATGCCGCCATCAACCAGGGGTTGGCGCGGTAGGTCTGCAGGATATCCATAGGGTCAGGACCAAACTCACCTGTACTCTGGTCTATTGATGGCATGGGGCAGCGCGGGCACGGCTTTACCGGGCGCAGTTGTATCAGGCTGCCGATCTCAAAATTCTCTGCATAGTCTTCTTCAAAAGCTTCTATGCCATCCAGCACGATATTCGCGCGAAAGCGATTCATGGGCAGCGCACTGCGACCCTGTTTTTCAAGTTTCTGATTAAGGTCATCCAGAGAAGCAGTTGCCGTCAGCAAGATGGGATAGCCATCAGAGAAGCGGGTAGCGACCAGTTTGTCGCCTGTCCATTTCTGACTCGCATAGCGCTGCGTCTGTGGCGTGCTACGCACCAGTCGGCAGGGCGTATCCAGCGCCTTGCTGAACCAGTCAGCCATGGCTTGCCCGCAATCGAGGGCGGGAAAATTTTCTTCCCAGATCGTGACTGAAGTAGTACTGGTATCTTCTTGCGGGTTCAGGGAGAGCGCAGGCATGCCGGGTGCGTGGATGTAGAGCCCGTCACTGCGGATTTCTGGCCGTATCAAAGCCATCTTCGGGAATTCCCTTTGCGTCAGGAATTGTCCTTGCTGGTTGACCAGCATCCATTCCCTGTCATGTATGCCTTCAAAACTGAGGCCGGTTTCAGTCAGCGTGGCCGCCTCCAGCGCGATACCGGCGCAGGACTTGATGGGGTAAATGCTAAGGGACAATATGCTGGGCATGGTCTTGATGCAATTAAGTTAGCCGGGAAATATGCTGGAATGCATCTCCCCTGATTATGAAATGAGTTCTGGCTATTTTAATGGCTAAGCTCTATTCATGCTGATGTTTCAGGCATATTCCATGCCAGTTGCTTCGCAAGCCCATGCTTTTGATGACGTCTGGCTACCGTTCATTCCCTTGGAAAGCATGCCGGTAGGCTGAAGGGGAAAGGCCAAATTCACGGGCGAAATAACGGCGCAGCAATAGTCCTGTGCCAAAACCGGTATCAGCAGCGATGTCATCAATTGCCCGCTTGCTGGTTTCGAGTTGACGCTGGGCTAGCGCCAGTCTTTGGTTCAATAACCATTTACCCACGGTCGTGCCAGTCTGCTGCTGGAAGTGACGGGTAAAGCTGCGCCTGCTCATCAAGGCTCTCTGCGCCAGTTGATCGAGTTGCTGCGGTTCTGCCAGATGAGCCAGCATCCATTCCAGTACTTTGGCCAGGCGGTCATCAGTGGCCAGCACAGGCACGGGCTGTTCTATGTATTGTGCCTGCCCACCCTGCCTGTGCGGTGCAACCACAAGACGCCGGGCAACATGGGCCGCCACATCGGCACCATAGGTGCTGCGCAGCACATGCAGGCAGCAATCTATGCCCGCGGCAGTGCCCGCTGAAGTAATGACATCACCATGATCGACATACAGCACATTCGGGTCCAGGCTGATTTGGGGATAGCGTTCAGTAAAAGCCTTGCTCAAAGCCCAATGCGTGGTGGCGCTGCGCTTGTCGAGCAAGCCAGCTTCGGCCAGCACAAAGGCACCCAGACACAAACCTATGATGCGCGCACCCCGTGCATGTGCCTGGCGCAGTGTCTGCAGCAGTGCAGGCGGGGCAGGGCGCAAGTCATCATGCCAGGAGGGGATGACTACCATGTCGGCCTTACCCAGTGCAGGCAGACCATGCCGCACGTGAATACCAAAGCCAGCGCTGGTGCGCACTTCAGCCTGTGCCCTGCCGGGCAGGGCCAGACAGACCTTGAGATCGAACAAGGGCATGTCCAGCCCGCCATGATGCTCACCAAATACCATGCAGGGGACAGACAAATGGAAAGGGCTGATGCCATCAAAGGCCAGCACCGCGATATTGATCTTGTTGTCAGGGGGAGATGTGAGCATGGCCTGATTGTATCGAATATTGGCAATCGGGTCACTTATATTCTGAGCCTGCATGGCTGAAAATACATCCCATGAACAGCGCTGCTGTTTTATTCAATCCACCTTGAATTTACCTCAAAAGGAAATGCCATGACTGCCAGCAACCCTGTAAAACGCGCTCTGATCGTTATTGATGTACAAAATGAATATTTCACTGGCAATATGCAAATCAGCTACCCTGATCCACAAGTATCCCTGCAAAACATAGGCCGGGCGATGGATGTGGCCAAGGCTGCGGGTATTCCTGTATTGGTGGTGCAGCACTCTGCGCCAGAAACTTCACCTATCTTTGCGCGTGGTTCCAAAACCTGGGAGTTGCATGAAGTGGTTGCCAGCCGTCACGCTGATCACCGCATAGAAAAAAACATGGCCAGTGTTTTTACTGGCACTGATGTGGCAGCCTGGCTCAAAAAGAATGAGATCAATACCCTGAGCATAGTTGGCTACATGACGCACAACTGCAATGCCAGCAGCATACTTGAAGCGGCACACCTGGGTTATCAGGTCGAAATGCTGAGTGATGCCACAGGCTCTTTGCCTTATGAAAATGCGGCTGGTTATGCGACTGCGGAAGAAATTCACCGTGCCTTCAGTGTCGTCTTTCATTCCAATTTTGCTGCGGTTGCCAGTACAGACAGTTGGATAGTTGCAGTTGAAGCAGGTACGCTCTTAAGCAAAGGCGATGTCTACAGTTCACATATGGCTGGGCGCCAACGCGCAGTTGGATAAATTCAGAATTTCTAGTCTTGTATGACAAAACCCGGATTGCATTGCATTCGGGTTTTTTGATTTAAACCGGGCAAATTCAGTAACAACGACAACAAGGGCGTCGCAGTTGGCATATGGTTGACTGAATGTGCAATGCTATAATTTATGAATGAAAAACAAGCAATCCAAGACCACGACAGCCAAACTTGATACTGCAACTGAAGAGCTTGTAACGGACCTGCTTCCGGCTGACACAGTGCGTCGTAGTCGTCGCTCCAGCGGTGGCTTTACTTTGCGCGATGTGGCAAAACTTGCCAATGTTGCGCCGATTACTGCTTCACGGGCTTTGAATACCCCTGATGCTGTATCTCCAGCAGTTCTGGCACGTGTACGTGAAGCGGTTGAGCGTACTGGCTATGTTCCCAATTTGCTGGCAGGTGGCCTGGCGTCAAAAAAAAGCCGACTCGTTGCGGCTGTTGTGCCGACCATAACTGGCTCAGTATTTTTGGAGATGGTGCAGTCGCTCACCAAATCACTGGCAGACGAAGGCTATCAATTGATGCTGGGCCAGGCAGGATATGAAAATTCAAGGGAAGATGTTTTGCTTGAGGCCATCATAGGACGTCGTCCAGATGGTGTCATCCTGACCGGCATCATGCGTTCAGAATTGGGCCGTAAACGTTTGCTTGCCAGCGGTATCCCGGTAGTGGAGACCTGGGATTTGACACCTACTCCAATAGATATGCTGGTTGGTTTTTCACACGAAAAAATTGGTGAGGCAGTGGCGAAATATCTGCATAGCCGCGGGCGTCAGCGCGTGGCCACCATCAGTGCCAATGATGAACGCGCAGCGCGTCGCAACAAGGCGTTTTCTGATGCGGCTTTGGGGATGGGGATGGGGCGGGTAGGTGCGACTGAAGTTGCTACATGCATCGTTAAAGCCCCGACTACCTTAGGGTGTGGGCGCAGTGGCCTGCGTAGCCTGCTGGAGAATGATCCCGCTATCGATGCGATTTTTTGCAGTTCGGACATGATGGCCCTGGGTGTCATCATAGAAGCCCACGCGATGGGCATTGCCATACCTGAACAACTGGCAGTGATCGGCTTGGGTGACCAGGAATTTTCAAAAGACCTTGATCCACCACTGACCAGTGTACGCATAGACGGTACGACTATAGGCAATTTGGCGGCACGCTTCATCATTGACCGCGTCAATGGTATTCCTGTAACAGACAAGGTCAGGGATATAGGTTTTTCTATCGTCGAACGCGACAGCACATAAAATTGTTTTTTTACTCGCGACCGATTTTCAATTGTTTGCGCCTGACTTAGCGCCAGATCGATAGTCTGATATCAATTAAATTCATTAATCCGGCAATATACCGGGATTGCCACAAGCGACTCATCAGGATTTCGCCCGCATTCAGTTGCAGCACATTCAACTTGAATTTCATGCCCGGGATAATCTGTCTCTCCGTTCAAACAACCAGCGAACTCTTGCCTTAAACAAGGGCATTTAACTGCCTGTCGAATACAAGGCTATGCAGTTACGACCAGCATTTTTTGCCCGGTATAATGCCTGGTCTGCGGCCTCTACCAGTGCAGCCAAATCCATGCCAATACCTAAAGAATCGGCAATGCCAGCACTCAGAGTGCTTTGCAGTGCCTCGTTTTTCCAGCTTATCTGTAATTCAGCATACAGCGAACGCACACGCTCAGCCAATTGCGCGGCGCCTTGTTCGCCAGTACCAGTGAGTAAAACACAAAACTCTTCCCCGCCATAACGGGCCATGCAATCTTCACTGCGAACCACAGACTGCAACAGCGCTGCCAGACGGCGCAATACTTCATCACCCGCCTGGTGACCATGTACATCATTGATACGTTTGAAGTAATCAACATCAATCATGATGACAGACAAAGTCTCACCAGTCCGGGTGGCACGCGCCAGCAAGCGCTTTGACTCATCTTCGAAACTACGACGGTTCAACAGTCCTGTCAGGCTGTCATGCGAGGCTTGCTCGCGTAAATCACTGACCAGGCGGAAAGTGATTAGTAGAACTAGTGCCAGCGAGATGGATAGTTGCGACAAGCCACCGAGCACAATGAGCACCGGATTGACATTACCCTGTGCAAACAAGGAAATCTCTTCAGCCGGTTTAAGCAGGATATTCAAAGCCCTGAGAAAACTCACTAAGGCAATAAATGAAAAGGACACTGCGGCCAGGTTGTAAGCGGTTTTTAATGGCTGCGTGGCTTTGACGTTCAGACTCAGCGCACAGGCAGCGAATATGGCACTGACCAGCAGAGAGTTGGCGGTGACTACCATGCGCACATTGTCATGCACGATGCCCAGCCACAGGCTTTGCAGCATCATTTGTCCGCCTATCCATGCTGGAACCCAGTAGTGGCAGCATTTTCCCTTGAAAGCTTCAATTCCGTTAAAGAGTAGACCAAAACCACAACCCGCGATGAAAGGGACGCTGGCAATAATCAACGAAGGCCATTCGGGGGACATCTGTGTGCTGGTAAAAATACCTATACTCATACAGCAATGTCCCAGCGCCCACTGACGTGCGCCCCTGACATTGTCCGCATGAAAACTGATGAGTGCCATCATTCCCGCACCCAGCAGATTAATGCCACTCCACATCAGCATGATGGTGCGTACATCAAGATTCATGTCTGGCTTTCATAAGTGGTAATGCATGGATATTTATCAGACAAATTTTCTCCGCGAGATAATGGACGCTGCTGGACAGTGAAGCACTTAAAATATTACATCTCGGACACAAGGGCAATAAAGGAAGCAAAAAAGGAAGCAAAAAAGCCGCGAATGTCGCGGCTTTTTGTGGGGTTTCTGATGTTGGTCAGATTTCTTCAGACGTTGAACAGGAAGTTCAGCACATCGCCATCCTTGACCACATATTCCTTGCCCTCAGCGCGCATCTTGCCTGCTTCCTTGGCACCGGTTTCGCCCTTGTAAGTGATGTAATCATCAAATGCAATCGTCTGGGCGCGGATGAAGCCGCGTTCGAAGTCGGTGTGGATCACGCCTGCTGCTTGCGGGGCGGTGTCACCTACGTGTATGGTCCAGGCGCGTACTTCCTTGACGCCGGCGGTGAAGTAGGTTTGCAGGCCCAGCAGTTTGAATGCAGCGCGTATCAGGCGGTCGAGACCTGGTTCTTCCATGCCCATGTCAGCCAGGAAGTCGGCCTTGTCGGCATCGTCGAGGTCAGCGATTTCAGATTCTATCGAAGCGCAGATGGCGACGATAGGGGCATTCTGGGATGCTGCGTAGGCAGTCAACTGGTCCAGCAATGGGTTGTTGGTGAAGCCGCTGTCAGAAACGTTGGCGACATACATCGCCGGTTTGGCTGTGATCAGGCACAGTGGTTTGATCAGCAGCAATTCTTCTGCATCCAGGCCCAGGGCGCGCACTGGTTTGGCGTCGTTCAGGGCGGGCATGATGCGTTCCAACACGGTCACCAGTTTCAGCGCATCTTTGTCGCCAGAGCGGGCTTTCTTGTTTTCGCGGTGGATGGCTTTTTCTACCGTGCCCATGTCAGCCAGGGCCAGCTCAGTCTGGATAACCTCGATATCGTCGAGCGGGCTGACTTTGCCAGCAACGTGGATGACGTTGTCATCTTCAAAGCAGCGCACCACGTTGACGATGGCGTCAGTTTCGCGGATGTGCGCGAGGAACTGGTTGCCCAGACCTTCACCTTTGGAGGCACCGGCCACCAGGCCAGCGATATCGACAAATTCAACGATGGCGTTCTGGATGCGCTCAGGCTTGACGATGTCAGACAATTGCTTCAGACGTGGATCAGGTACCTCAACAACACCGACATTAGGCTCGATAGTGCAGAAAGGATAATTTTCTGCCGGTATGCCCGCTTTGGTCAGCGCATTGAACAGTGTGGATTTGCCGACGTTAGGCAGGCCGACGATGCCGCATTTGAGACTCATGATGTTTTGCCAGTTGGAGATTTAATTAACCCGCTATTTTACCGGAAAGCCCGCCCTCCAGACCGATTCTGGCAACAATACCTGGAAAACGCCTGAATGATGCAATGGCAGCAGCACAAAAACGCAAGAGCAAAATGATCAACAAAATGATGTTTGCCTTATTTTGGGGCGGTTTTACTTAAAAATACAGGTATGAAGTTTGCTTTGTGAATGCTAATTCCAATAATTATTCAGGAGCAAGCAATGAACAGACGCGGATTTATAAGCAAGGCAGTGTTAACAGTGGGCAATCTTGCCGTGCTTTCTTATGCAATCGCGCAGGTCATCAGCCTGAATGAGGCGATCAATAAATCCGGTCGCCAACGCATGTTGTCGCAGCGTCTGGCCAAGGCTTATCTGCAGTTGGGGCAGGGTATAGAGCTTGAGCAGTCGCGCAAGATACTTGATAGCTCGTTGGCAAGTTTTGACAAACAACTGGCCGAACTCAAAACTTTTGCACCCACCAGTGACAACAAGCAATTGCTGTCTGAAATGGAAAAGAACTGGCTGGCCTATAAAACAGTCTTGCTGGAGAAGCAGCCCAATCAGCAAGATGCCCGCCTCATCATGGTGCTCAATGAAGATGTCCTCAGCATTGCCCACAAGGCCACGGTACAACTGGAAACCTATTCTGGCACGGCCATGGGCCAGTTAGTGAACATCGCAGGCCGCCAGCGCATGCTCTCGCAAAGAATGGCCAAGTTTTACCAGGCCCAGCAATGGGGAGTTGCGCCGCCGGATGTGATGGCCAAGCTCGAGCTTGCGCGCAAGGATTTTGTCGCCGGCATGGCAACCCTGCAGGCAGCGCCATCGAACACAGCACGCATACGCGAAGAACTGGCGCTGGCACAGCAACAATGGATGTTTTTTGACGATGCCCTGCGCAAGATCAGCGAACCCAAAAATGCGCGTCAATATGCGATCAATGTTGCCACCACCAGTGAACGCATACTCAGCACCATGGATGGCATTACTGGCTTGTACCAGCAGCTTGCCTGATCCTGCGCTGGCTGAGTTGATGCAGCAAGCCTGTCAGCATGATACCGGCAATAGTCAGGCCGAGTACCAGACCTGTCCAGAACCCACGTGCTGCCATCGGTTCTTCTGGATGCCATGGCATCCACGATGGTGCCAGGCCCAGCACGCAACCTATGGGCAGGGCAAAACCATAGAATGCCATCAGGTGTATCAGCATCGGTGTGCGCGTGACTTTGTAGCCGCGTATGGCACAGGATGCCGTGACCTGCGCTGCATCAGACAACTGGAAGATCGCCGCATACAGCAACAACTCTGATGCCAGTGCCTGAACCGCCGGGTCAGAGGTGTAAGCCGCCGCCACCAGGTCGCGGAAGATCATGATGCCCAGTGCCGATATGACGGCAAAACTCATCGATAAGGCATAGCCTATCCAGGAGACAAAGCGCGCACGCTCAGGGTCACCTTCACCCAGAGTTTGCCCTACCCGCGTAGTCAGGGCGATACCCAGGCTCATGGGTACCATGAACACCAGCGAGGAAAAATTCAGGGCGATCTGGTTGGCCGAAACTGGCACCACACCAAAGCGGGCGATCAGCAAACCGACGGCACCAAAGGCTGAGACTTCAGCAAAATAAGTAACACCTATAGGCAGGCCCAGGCGCAGGGTAGAACGTATCTCTGCCCAATTCGGTCCCTCATAATGGCTGAAGGGAAAAGTCTCTTTATAGACTGCGGCACGTCGCATCCAGAATATCATGGCACCCAGCATCAGCCATAAGCCCATGCCGGTAGCCATGGCACAGCCGGTAGAGCCGAGCTTGGGGAAACCCAAATGGCCGTAAATAAACAGCCAGTTGATGATGATATTGAAAGCCAGGCCGCCGAGTGCAATCACCATGACCGGCTTGGTCTGGTTCAGGCTGGTGGTGTAACCATACAGGGCGCGGTACATGGCAAAGGCAGGCATGCCCAGACTGATGACATGGACAAACTCTGAAGCCTTGGCATTGATGGCTGGCTCCAGTTGCAGGTAATTGAAGATCAGGGTAGCGACATTCAGCAACACACAGCCAACCAGGCCAACACCCAGGCCCAGCCACAAAGCCTGGCGCACCATGTGCGGTACACGTTCATGATTTTCTGCGCCTACTTCATGGGCGATCACGGTATTCACCGCCATCATGATGCCCATCACGCTGACCAGGATAATCACCCAGACATTCGCACCCAGTGACACCGCAGCAAGGTCGTTTGCACTGAGGTGGCCGGTCATGGCGACGTCGGCCACGCTCATGCCTACCGTGGCCAGTTGTCCTATCAGGACAGGCCAGGCAATGGTCCAGAGGGCGGCGGCTTCAGTGCGGATGCGGGTTTTCATGCTGTACAAACAAAGGATAGCTGGATCAGCATCTTACCGTAGAAAGCAATTACCCCGCTATGGCCGGATTTTCATATGCACTATAAGCACGATAGACACTCTCAAAAGCCAGCTTAGTGCCGCAGCCACAGTTCATTGAAAGACACAAAACCAAACGGCGTCATCCTGACGCCCGCCACATGCGGGGCGATACTGACTTGCTGGTTTTCATGCGAGATGGGGATCATCCAGCCTTCTTTGACGAGTCGCCTTCCTATGCGTGCATAGGCCAGCATGCGGCGCTTGCTGTCTGCCAGTTCCCTGACCTTCATCAAGTCAGCATCCAGAGGTTTCAGGGCGCTGGCGGGCATCCAGCGGCGGAAAACACTGTCGGCCAGGAACCATTCATAGCAACCAAAATCCTGGTCGTCATGCATGACTTCGCGGGTGACGACGAGGTCAGCGTCTTTCATCCATTCACGTGCCAGCAGTTGATCATACGGCAGGCTGGTCCAGTGAACCGTGATGCCACCTGCTTCCAGCCTTTGCTTTACCGCTTGCGCCAGACTCAGCATTTCAGGCGTTTGGCCACTGACCATGCGTAATTTACTGCCAGCCTTGAAGCTGCTGCACCTGGGTTTTTTGGCGACGCGGTGCTTCCAGATGGCGAGCAAGCCTGAGGCCGGTTTCCTGCTACGTTCTTCTGGATCAAACAGGGTTTCGGGTGCCAGCCAGTCTGCCAGTGCCAGCCTTTGTTCTGCAGTTTTAAAAAAGCTGCGCGAAGAATTACAGATGATGTAAGTGCAACCGGACTCTGCACCGGCAATCGTTTGTTTTTTTGAACAATCCTGGTTCGCATAGCCAAACTGCAAATCAAAGCCTGATGGGCCAGACGGTGGTGGCAGCATCCACAAATCTATTTCATCAAGCAAAGGGCGTTCACGGTAATAATCCTTGAAAGCCTGCAAGGTCAGTTGGTAGGTGTTGTTGCGTATTACGCGAAATGCACCGCTGCCAACCGGGAAGCGTGCAAAGTCAGCTGCACGGTGACGTGGCACGATGGAGGAGTTGGCCGTGGCCAAGCAATTTGGCCACAACTGGTCAGGGTGATCGAGATAAAAACTCACACGTTGGCTGGGGCCAGTCTCCACATATTGCAGGTGACGATATAAGCGTTGGTAAATCGCTGATTCATCACGCAGTCGCAAGAAGCTGGCCTTGACATCTTCTGTGCTCAGTTCAGTGCCGTCATGAAAACTTAGTCCAGAGCGCAACCAGAAATGCCAGATGCTGCCATTTTTTTCGCTTTCCCAGTGATGGGCAATTGCCGGGCGCAAGGCATTCTGTTCATGATCAAAGGTTGTCAGGCGCGAAAAAATCTGCCGCACCAGATGTGCTTCGAGACGGCCATAGACTTTTAAAGGATCCAGGCTTTCTACGCTGCGGAACAGGGGCATGCGCAAGCTGCGGCAGGCACTGTCTGGCATGCCCAGGTAATCCGGCAGGCGGCTTGCAAGTTGCTGTCGCTGGTGATCGTCGAGACTGGCAAAAGCCTGCTCCAGATCACCACGTGCCAGGTATTGCGACAAATGATCAAGCGCCAGGTTATCTGGGGTTTGCAAAAGCTGCAATTGCGAGTGATTGCCACGCCCACGCCCGGCCTGCCAGTCCAGCCAGCCGCGTTGCTGCATTTTTGCCAGCAGGTTGCGCATATTGCGCTCACTGCAATGCATGGCCAGTGCCAGTGCGGGCAGGCCAGGTTGTTGTTCCTGATGCTGCAGAAAAGCATGCAGCTTGCGGTAATGATCGAGCAGTTTCATGCGGGATAGTGTAAGCGCTGGCCTGGCCCATAAAAGGGGAAAAATTTTTTTAAATTATATCCATTTTTCCTTTCAGCTTTTTTTATCATACTGTCTGACATCAGTACCCATCTGTTGTTGAATGTACAGAAAAGGAAGATGATGTCCCGCTTTCCCGCCGCCGTAATCCGGCTTTTATTCAGTTCTTTTGTGTTTGTCATGGGGCGCGCCGTTGCCCTGCCTTTCATGGCACTGTACCTCTATGAGCACCTCGGTATTGACCAGCAAACCATAGGCTGGGTCCTGGGGGGAGTATTTTTTCTTCTACCCTGTTCAGCCTGTATGCCGGTTATCTGGCAGACCGGCTCAGCAAGAATTTGTTGATGAAACTGGCTGGCATCGTCGTTGCTGTCAGCACGGCCACGCTGACGATAGTGCCGAATGCATGGACTGCACTGTTCGTCCTGATGTGCATAGAGTCGGCACTGACCCTGCGCGGTATTTCCCTGAAAGCCACACTGGCTGATCTGTTGCCGCCTGAGCAAAGACCAAAGGCATTTTCCCTGAACTACACCCTGATCAATGTGGCGTTTGCCCTGGGGCCGGTACTGGGTGCCTGGCTGTTTGCCATCAAGGTGTCCGGACCCCTGTGGATGGCGGCTGCATTTTCGCTGCTGGCGTCGCAGGTGCTGGGCAAGCCTGGCACTGCACCCAGGACAGGAGAAGCAAGCAGATCCAGCCCTGCCGGTTTCAGGGCAACCATGCGCGTGCTGAGAAGTGACCGCCGCCTTATCCTGTTTTCCATGGGCAGTGTGCTCACGTCCTTTGTGTTTGGCCGTTTTGTCTCGGGTTATCTGTCGCAATACCTGATCGTCAGCCAGGGCACGCAGGCAACGGCACAATTGCTGCCATTTATCCTCATCACCAATGCAGTGACTGTGGTGACTCTGCAATATCCGGTAGGTAAGCTGATGCAGCAAAAATACCTGTTCCGCTGGGTCAGTCTGGGTGCCACTTTGTATGCCGTGGGTTTGCTGGGTTTTATGCATGCCGGCAGCGCCATGAGCTGGGTGCTGGCAACCCTGGTCTTTACCGTAGGTGAGGTCATCGTCATTCCCTGTGAATATATGTTCATCGACATGATCGCCCCTGCCGACAAGCGCGGCAGTTATTACGGGGCGCAGAGCCTGGCCATGTTTGGCGCGGCACTCAATCCTGTGATTTGCGGTTTCCTGCTCGCGCATTTCCACAGTGATGTCATGTTCTGGGTATTGATATCGGCTGCCATGCTGGGCGTGCTTATGTATTTTGCCGGTACCCGCAGCAAACCAGTTGAAGAGCAGGTGCCCGAGAACGAGACGGCAGCCGAACCTGCCGCCGTCACTTGCAAGCCCAGGACTTGCCTGTCTGTGCTGGCGGCGAGCAAGCAGCTTGCCGGTAACCGCGTGAAGAATTTGTTCCCGCTATCCTGAACACCGGCAGATATTTACCGTAAGTCCGTCAACCTGAAAGGCTATTCGTAAAGAGTAGCCTTTTTGTCATTTTTCGCCTGCTGAACTGTAACTTCATTCATTTTATAAACGTCCTTGACAATTCCATGTCTGCGCACTAAAGTGATATCACTTTGATTTCAAAGTGCCATCTATCAGGAGAAAGTATGAGTACTACCTCAGTGTCGGCGACTGGTAAAAAATTAATACAAGAGCGCCCACTTACGTCGCTGGACGGTTATTTCATGATTGTCGTGGGCTTGCTGTTTGTCGCAGGCGGTGCCTATAGTTTTATCGATCTGCTTAGTGCTGGGCAGCCCAGCCTGTCTGGCGTGCTGATGCGGCTGGCTGCTGTGGTGCTGGGTCTTTTCATCCTCACCGGCCTGTACATGCTGCAACCGAATGAAGCGGCCTTGTTGTCCTTGTTTGGTCAATACAAGGGCACAGACCGCAGCGAAGGCCTGCGCTGGGTCAATCCTTTCTATTCCAAACGCAAGCTCAGCCTGCGCGCCCGTACTTTGAACACTGCGCCGCTGAAGGTGAATGACAAGCGCGGCAATCCTGTGGAAATTGGTGCAGCCATTATCTGGCGGGTGCAGGACACAGCCTTGGCGATTTACAATGTCGATGATTTTGAGCGGTTTGTGAATATTCAGTCTGAAGCAGCGATACGCCACCTGGCAACCCAGTATGCCTATGATGATGGCGAAGACCTGGCTGAAGGCGAAACCACATTGCGCGCAGGCATGGACGTCGTCGCCGGTGCCATGCGTGATGAATTGCACAAGCGCTTTACTGCAGCCGGCATTGATGTAGAAGACGCCAAGCTCACACACCTGGCCTATGCCGCAGAAATTGCCCAGGTCATGTTGCGCCGCCAGCAGGCAGAAGCGATCATCAGCGCCCGCAAGAAAATCGTGCATGGTGCGGTCAGCATGGTGGAGGCCGCTTTGCAAGGTCTGTCAGAACGCAAGATATGCGAACTCGATGATGAAAGAAAAGCGGCCATGGTCAGCAATTTGCTGGTGGTGCTGTGCTCGGATAAAGAGACCCAGCCCGTCATCAACACCGGCACTTTATACAATTAATTTGTAGCGAGACAAGAAAATGGAACATCCAGTCTATGTGGAAAAACAGTGGATGAAGTTGCTGTGGATTATCCTGCCTGTCAGTACCGTGCTCTTACTCGCGGTGCAAATGATATACCTGGGGCCAGGAATGACAGGCATCAAACTGGCCTTGCCGCTGGTGAGCCTGCTGTTGCTGGCTTTACTTGGAGCCTTGACCATAAGTGTTGATGCAAGTTATCTGCGCTGGCATTTTGGTCTGATTGGTTTTCCTTCCTGGAAAATTGCCCTGTCGGATATTGCTTATGCAGAAGCCACCACTACCAGCATGATGGAAGGGTATGGCATCAGATTCACAAGCAAAGGCATGTTATATAACGCCACTGGTAATACCGCCATACTGGTGGTTTTGCGCAATGGCAAGGCACTGCGCCTGGGTACACAAGATCCGCAGCGCCTGCTCAGTTATATCACTCCACGTTTGAATGCCAGATAATGGCCAGCCCAGGAAAAAAATCCTTCCCCCTGCGTATCGATCCCCTGTTGTGGAACGAGATCGAACGCATGGCGGCGCAAGAGCTGCGCAGTGCCAATGCCCAGGTTGAGTATCTGCTCAGGCAGGCATTGAAGCAACAGGGGCGGCATGTGCCCACCGCCAAGACAGCGTCTGACGGTGCCGATAAAGATGGCGAGCAAATAGAGGAATAGGGATAAGGTAATCTGGACGCAGAAGCAGGTAAATACAAAGCCAGCTATACTTGTAGCGAATATGAATTACCTTGCCCACATCTACCTGGCCCAGCATAGCGATAAAGCCATGCTGGGAGCCTTGCTCGGTGACTTTGTCAAACTCAAGGACACTGCGCTCTATCATCCTGAAATCCAGGCTGATATACAAATCCACAGGCAAGTTGATAGCTATACCGACAGCCATCCCATCGTCTTGCAGGCCAAAGCCTTGTTCCAGGACCAGCACCGCCGCTATGCCGGCATCTTGCTGGATATCTTTTATGACCATGTGTTGAGCCAGCATTGGCCACAAGCTAGCCCTGTTGCACGTCACGAATTGATACAGCGGTTTTATGGTGCCCTGCAAGAACAATCCAAAATAGTCTTACCTGATAATCTGCAGGCAGCCTTGCCGCGCATGCTGAGCCAGGACTGGCTGGGCTCTTATCATGAATTTGACGGCGTCAGAATTGCCGTAGCGCGCACTTCGCAAAGGCTGTCAAAGAATGGTGATTTGCTGCGTGCGGGCCTGGGTGATTTGCTCAGCAATTACGATGCATTGAGCAAAGGTTTCCTGGAATTTTTTCCTGAACTTGTTCAGTACGTGGCCGAGCAGCGCGAACAAAAATTATCTTTGCCAGCTTAAAAATTCAAAGCCTGTACCAGATCAAGATTTGGTTTCTCAACAAATGCTGCAAAGTCGTCGCGCATGCGTGCACTCTCGCTGATTGCCAGCTTCCAGTTCTGGATACGGAAATCATGATTCGTGCCGTAGTAAAAAAAGTCTTTACGGTCAGGCAGCTTGCCGCGTGTCAGCGTCTTCAGGAAAGACGGCGACGGTGACACCATGATCACATTGTCCAGCCACTGGCGGTTAGCGCCCATGCCTGCCCTGCGCCATGGCAAGGGCTTGTCCAGCCAGCCGGGTACGATATGGTCGGTAAAGTGCGGGTAGAGCACCAGGTCGCCATCCTTGCTGCCAGACACACGCGAATAGGGCAAGGCCAGATGGTAATCAATGATGCCGCCATCCCAGTAAGTACCTGCTGGCGTATGCGGGATATTCCTTACCGGCTCCATGATCAGCGGCAGGGTGCCAGATGCCAGCAACGACCAGCCGAGGTTATCAGTCTTTAGCGGGCAGAAGTGAGTGTCAAAACCATCGAACCTGGCTTTCAGCCAGAACAGCGGGTCACGCTCGTCACCCACGATAACGCGGTCCATATGCCTGGCCAGGCGCGAGCGTGAAGTCAGGTTGGCAAAAGTGGCGGCCACAAAACCAGCCTTGGCCTTGCTCACCGATTGTGGTGCCGTCAACAAACCACGACCACGCACTGCCAGCAAATGCAGCCTGTGCAAGGGCTGGTTGACGACTTCTGCCTCATGGCCGCCAATAAAGTCGTGCAAGAGATTCTGGATTTCGCGCGTCACATATTGGGCGGAGGGCTTTTCAGGGTAACGCTGTTCACAATACAAATCACCGAGACGCTGGAAAGCTGCCACAGGGTCAGCATGGCTGGCTGCCGCCATGCGCCAGGCACCGATAGATGCACCGATCAGCGTGCGTTCACGCGGTGCAGTTGGCAACCACTCACCAAATATCCATTGATCCAGAGCCTGCAAGATCAAACCCTTGGGGCCGCCCGCCGCTGCCGGGATGATGGCAATATCTTGCGCACGCAAGCCATGCTCGCGCAAGTGGGCGTATGCTTTGCGACCGGCATGGATTTGTATCGCTGAACTCATTTTGTCGTATGCAGTTGCATCATCGCTTCAGGAAATTTGCCTTCAACCAGCAAGGGTAGCACAGCCAGGCTATTGGCGATCGCTTCGTCTATCGGCCCCTGCTCTTCCTTGCGTGGCCTGTGCAAGACAAAGTCTGCTACACCCTGGGTTAGATTCAGGCTGCGCGGGTGGCCTATGCCTATGCGCAAACGCCAGTAATCCTGGGTGCCCAGGGCCGCAGTAATATCCTTGAGGCCATTATGTCCGCCGGATGAGCCGCCGAGCTTGAGCTTGGCAATGCCAGGCATGATATCCAGTTCATCATGCACCACCAGTACCTGGTCTGGCGTGATCTTGTAGAAGCGGCAGATCGCGCCTACCGATTGCCCCGAGCGGTTCATGAAGGTCTGTGGCTCCAGCAGCCACACTTCCTGGTTGGCGATGCGCGTCTTGCCTACCAGGGCATTGAAATTCTTGTCCCTTTGCAGGCTGGCTGGCAATTGATCTACCAGCCAGAAACCGGCATTGTGACGGGTTTGTTCATATTCAGGGCCGGGGTTACCCAGGCCAACGATCAGGCGTATGGTCATTGCTAAGCAGGTATCTTGTATAGGACTTACGCAAAACCGCCCCAGCTGCGTTGCAGCGACTCTCCTAGGAGCCGCGTACTACAGTACTGACTTCGTCGCTACGGTGTAGTTGGGGTTTCAGACAACATGTTGTCTGCCAACGTAACGAGCCTCCCTTGCAAGGGAGGCTACCTTAGCGATAGCCTTGCTGGGACAATTTTGCGTAAGTCCTGTTTTTAGTTATTGCAGAACTGATGTGCTGCGGATTGAAAGCTATTATAACCAAGCCTAAAGTACGCTCATGAAAATGCACATCGCTCAACGCAACATCACAACGCAACATCAATAAAAAAGGCGCTGTTTCCTTTGCAGGAACAGCGCCTCACATCAAGGCATTACCTTATTTTGATTTCTTCAACAGTGGCAGCAAGTACTTGCCAGTCACACTCTCAGGATTATCCGCCACTTCTTCCGGTGTACCTGTCGCAATGATCTTGCCACCACCAGCGCCGCCTTCAGGGCCAAGATCAATGAGCCAGTCAGCGGTTTTGATGACATCAAGATTATGCTCAATGATGACGACTGTATTACCCTGGTCACGCAATCTGTGTATGACCTTCAACAGCAGCGCGATATCATGGAAGTGCAAACCAGTGGTCGGTTCATCAAGGATGTACAGGGTGCGGCCAGTATCGCGCTTGGATAATTCCAGCGACAGCTTCACGCGTTGCGCCTCACCACCCGACAGGGTCGTAGCACTTTGCCCCAGGCGTATATAACCCAGGCCCACATCCAGCAGGGTTTGCAATTTGCGCGCTATGATAGGCACAACCTTGAAGAATTCATGGGCATCTTCCACCGTCATACCCAGCACTTCATTGATATTCTTGCCCTTGTAATGCACTTCCAGAGTTTCGCGGTTATAGCGCTTGCCGTGACAGACATCGCAAGGCACATACACGTCAGGCAGGAAATGCATCTCGACCTTGATGACGCCATCACCCTGGCAGGCTTCGCAACGGCCACCCTTGACGTTGAAGGAGAAACGGCCAGCGCTATAGCCACGTTCTTTTGCGGTTGGCACGGTGGCGAACAAATCACGTATAGGTGTGAACAAGCCAGTATAAGTGGCAGGGTTGGAACGTGGGGTACGACCAATAGGTGCCTGGTCGACAGAAATGACTTTATCAAAATGCTCAAGGCCGCTGACGTGGTCAAATGTTGCCGGTTCAGTTTGAGAACCATACAAGTGACGCGCAGCGACGTGGTACAGCGTGTCATTCACCAGCGTCGATTTGCCTGAACCAGAAACACCGGTCACGCAAGTCAGCAAACCAACTGGCAATTTCATCGATACTTTTTTGAGGTTATTGCCGCGCGCACCGGCAATCAGCAATTGCTTGGCCGGGTCTGCTTTCGTACGTTTCTTTGGTACGGCAATTTCCAGCGCACCACTGAGGTATTGCGCTGTCAGCGAACGCTTGTTGCCCATGATATCTGCCAGGGTGCCCTGGGCGATAATTTCACCGCCATGCACGCCCGCACCGAGACCCATATCGACCACAAAGTCGGCGCAACGTATCGCATCTTCGTCATGCTCAACCACCAGCACGCTATTGCCGATATCGCGTAGGTGCTTGAGCGTATCGATAAGCCTGTCATTGTCGCGCTGATGCAAGCCAATAGAAGGTTCATCCAGCACATACATGACGCCAGTCAGGCCAGAACCAATTTGCGATGCCAGGCGTATGCGCTGTGCTTCACCACCAGACAGGGTATCGGCACTGCGTTCCAGCGACAGATAATCGAGACCGACATTATTCAGGAAAGTCAGGCGTGCCGTGATTTCCTTGATGATGCGGTCAGCGATATCGCGCTTGGAGCCAGTCAATTTCAAGTGTTCAAAGAAATGCAGGGTTTCGCGCAAAGGCATGGCGCTGATATCGTAAATTGCCTTCTCCTGCTTGCCTGTACCCACCTTGACATAACGCGCTTCTATACGCAGGCGTGCGCCATCGCAAGATGGGCATTGTTTTTCATTGATGAACTTGGCCAGCTCTTCTTTGACGGCCATGGAATCAGTTTCGCGATAACGGCGTTGCAGATTCGTCACCACACCTTCAAAACTATGTTCCTTGATGACAGTACGGCCTTTTTCATTGATATAGGTAAACGGTATCTGCTGTTTGCCTGAGCCATACAAAATGATTTGCTGAGCAGATTCCGGCAATTGTTCATAAGGCGTATCAATATCAAATTCATAGTATGCCGCCAGGTTGGACAGCATCTGGAAGTAGAATTGGTTGCGCCTGTCCCAACCCTTGACCGCACCACTGGCCAGCGACAAGTTAGGGAATGCGACGATGCGCTTGGGATCAAAAAATTCTATATGCCCAAGACCATCACATTCAGGGCAGGCACCCATGGGATTATTGAAAGAGAACAAACGCGGTTCCAGCTCCTGCAATGAATAACCGCAAATAGGGCAGGCAAATTTGTTCGAGAATAATTGCTCATGATTGCTGTCCATATCCACAATCAGGGCACGGCCATTTGCCAGGCGCAAACAGGTTTCAAATGATTCGGCCAGACGCTGTTTGATGTCCGCTTTTACCTTGACGCGGTCGATGACGACATCAATAGAATGCTTCTCGGTCTTCTTCAGCTTCGGCAGGTTATCGACTTCATAAATTTTCGCTTCATGCGTGCCGCTCTGTACGCGAAAACGTATAAAGCCCTGTGCCTGCATCTGCTCAAACAAATCCATGTGCTCGCCCTTGCGGTTGGCAACCACAGGCGCGAGTATCATGAGTTTGGTATCGTCAGGCATGGCCAGCACGGCATCCACCATTTGCGAGACAGATTGCGCAGCCAGCGGGTTCTCCGGGTGATCCGGGCAATATGGCGTACCCACGCGTGCATACAGCAGACGCAGGTAATCATGTATCTCGGTGACCGTGCCAACAGTAGAACGTGGATTATGCGAAGTGGCTTTTTGCTCAATGGAGATGGCCGGTGACAAGCCCTCGATCAAGTCCACGTCCGGTTTTTCCATCAATTGCAAAAACTGGCGCGCATAGGCAGACAGTGATTCTACATAGCGGCGCTGGCCTTCTGCATAAAGGGTATCAAAAGCCAGTGAAGACTTGCCCGAACCAGACAGGCCGGTGATGACCACCAGTTTATTGCGCGGCAAGTCTATGCTGATATTTTTCAGGTTGTGGGTACGTGCGCCGCGTACACGTATCAATTCGCGTTTTTGTGCCAATTGAACATCACTGGCATCAAAGTCGATTTCTGCCGGTTTGGGCGCTTTTGCTGCTTTTGTGCGTGTCGTCATAATCTCTGTGCTGAATTTGGGCCGAATTGGAGGAAGTAGGCGTGCAACCTGATACTATAACGGGTTTTGAAAATCACTGCGGGCTCGCCTTTGCTTTGCGCAAACTAAATACACTGGACGAGCTTTTTTGAATATGACTATTGCAACATCTTCCGATGCATCCGCCCTGAGTGAGCAAGAGCCTGCCGGCATGAGCCGTGAGGAGATCAGCTCCAGTGCCTCCCTTGCTTCCATCTTTGCCTTGCGCATGCTGGGTCTGTTCCTCATCCTGCCGGTATTTGCGATTCATGCCAAGACCCTGCCTGATGGTGACAATGCCAGCCTGGTTGGCCTCGCCATGGGCATGTATGGCCTGAGCCAGGCCTTCGGGCAAATCCCGTTCGGGATAGCTTCTGACAAGTTTGGCCGCAAGCGCATCATCGTCATTGGCCTGTTGTTGTTCGCGATTGGCGCTTTTGTTGCAGCATCTGCAACCACAGTGATTGGTGTCATCGTCGGTCGTGGCATACAGGGCGCAGGTGCGATCTCCGCCGCCATCACCGCCCTGATTGCCGATACCACCAGAGAAGAACACCGCACCAAGGCCATGGCCATGGTAGGTGGCTCCATAGGCCTGACCTTTGCATTTTCACTGGTGGCCGCACCCTTGCTGTATCAAAGCATAGGCATGAGCGGCATCTTTGCCATGACGGGTGTCTTGTCACTGGTAGGTATCGCCGTTGTCTTGTTCATCACGCCAGAAGCACCGGCGATACGCCATGCGCCCGTGCCCCTCTCCGTGGTCTTGAAGAATACAGAACTCATGCGCCTCAATTACGGCGTGTTTGCCCTGCACCTGACGCAAATGGCCATGTTCGTCGTCGTGCCAGCCGCACTGGTGCAATATGCTGACCTGCCGGTGACCGCGCACTGGAAAGTCTATCTGCCTGTCATGTTTGCTTCATTTGTTGCCATGTTGCCAGCAATCTTCATTGGTGAAAAATTTGGCAAGATGAAACAAGTATTTGTTGCGGCAATTGCTTTATTATTATTGGTTGAACTGGGTTTGTGGCAATACCTGCAGTCCCCGGTCATGCTGGTAATTTTATTGTTTGCTTTTTTCATTGCCTTCAATATTCTGGAGGCATGCCAGCCCTCGCTGGTATCACGTATTGCCCCGCCAGCAGCCAAGGGGGCGGCTCTCGGCGTGTACAACACCTTGCAGGCGATAGGCCTGTTCTGTGGTGGTGCACTGGGGGCTGGATAAAGCAGCATATGGCAGCTTCATCCGTTTTTGTTGTAAGTGCAGTCCTGACAGCGATATGGCTGCTTATCGCTGTCAATATGCCGAATATACCCAAACGCAGCAAAACTGTCGCTGGGGCAAAGGCTTAAATTAATTTGTATCAGGAAAAATCAGGAGAATCATATGGCATCAGTGAACAAGGTCATTATCGTTGGCAACCTTGGGAGAGACCCGGAAACCCGTTACATGCCATCAGGCGATGCAATGACCAGCATCACCGTGGCGACCACCGATAGCTGGAAAGACAAGTCCAGCGGTGAAAAGAAAGAACAGACAGAATGGCACCGCATTACCTTCTTCGGCAAACTGGCAGAAATCGCCGGTCAATACCTGAAAAAAGGTTCGCAAGTCTACGTTGAAGGCAGCCTGCGTACCCGCAAATACACCGACAAAGACGGCGTAGAAAAATACGCAACCGACATCAAGGCCGACAGCATGCAAATGCTGGGCAGCCGCCAGGGCATGGGCGGCGGCGCAGGTATGGATGATGGTGGTGGCTACGGTGGTGGCGGCGGCGGTGCACCAGCCCCACGCCCACAGGCAGCCCCACAACAACGCCAGGCCCCAGCCTCACGCCCGGCACCGAATTTCTCGGATATGGATGATGATATTCCGTTCTAACCCCGAGCTTGTTTAGTACGTAAACAAAAGCCCACTTCTACACAGGAGTGGGTTTTTTCTTTTATATGATTGAAACAGGCGTGATGAATGAAGCCTTGCTTTCCAGTGTTGTGCCAATTCTCTTTGAGTCAAGACCAAAGTAAATGTTGCATTATTCCTCGGGCGAGGCCACATTCACCATCCACGAGACACCAAATCGATCTGTCAGCATGCCTGACAGTGAGGTCCAGAAGGTTTTGCTCAGGGGCATCTGTACTGTTCCACCATTGCTGAGGGCCGCGAATAGCTGCCTGGCTTCGCTGTCGTCCCTGGCTTCGAGGTTCAGTGGGAGGCCTTTGATGTCAGGCTGGGCCAGGGTTTGTATGCCGTCAGTTGCCATCAGTATGGTGTCACCTACGCGGAATGAGGCATGCATGATTTTATCCGGATCGGATGATACGCTGCGCATGGCCGGGTCTGGGCTGTCTTTCCAGCGCAGCATGACTTGCACTTCTGCACCTATGGCTTGTTTGTAGAACTGTATCGCTGCTTCGCTATGGCCGCCAAAGGCCAGGATGGTCTGGATTTGCATGGGTTGCCTCAAAGTGAGTGTTGCTTACAGTATCAATTCCATAAACCGCCAGCGGGGATGCAGGACCGCCGGTACTTCTGCGCCTTCATAGGGCTGGCAATCCTTGAATCCTGCTGCTTCGTAAAGTTTGTGGGCTGCATGCATGAAGGGTGCACTGTCGAGGCGCACGCGCTCATAGCCCTGCTGGCGTACGTCGCTGAGCAGGCGTTGTAAAAGCGCATCGCCCAGATGCAGGCCACGAAAACCTGGCAATACATACAGGCGCTTGATCTCGGCCACGCCTGGCTGTGTGCCGCGTCTGCCACCCATGGCGGCTATCTGGCCGTCTGTCTCCACCAGATAAAACATGCTGTCCAGTGTATCTGTGCCACAGATTTTGTCCAGTGCACCAGCTACATAATCTGTCAGTGGCATGCCGAGCAAGTCTTCGCTGGTAATACCAAAATCCTGTTTGATGTGTGCGGCGACCCAGCCCATGTATTCAAGATTCATGGCCAGGAGCACATCTTTGTGGCGGGCAAAGTCCGCTTGGATGAAAGTAATTGTTGTCAAAACACCGACTCCCTGATGAGTAAGCACATGTATTGCAGGGACAGGTATCTGCAGATACAGGGCGGTTTTGCACTACAATGCGCATTGATGGAGCGACATCTCCGCGCGATGAAGCTTGTGGCGCAGCTTGATTTTATAGTGTAACGCTCAATACAGAATTTCTTTTTCCCTTCTCCAATTTACCCATGACTTTTGAATCCCTAGGCCTGATCCCGGAACTCTTGCAAGCGGTCGCCACACGCCAGTATGAAACACCAACTGCGGTGCAGGCTGAGGCTATTCCGGCGGTATTGGCTGGCGAGGATGTCATGGCGCTGGCACAGACCGGTTCTGGCAAGACAGCTGCCTTTGCCTTGCCACTGTTACAGCGCTTGCAGCAAGGCATGGAAGAAAGCAGCAAACAGCGTAAAGTCAAAATCCTGATACTGGTACCTACCCGTGAATTATCCGGGCAGGTAGGCCAAACAATCGAGGCTTTGGCAGAGCATTTACCAAAGAAGTTGAAGGTGGCGGTGATTTATGGTGGCGCGTCCATCAACCCGCAAATGATGCATTTGCGTGGTGGGGCTGATATCGTCATCAGTACGCCGGGTCGCTTGCTCGATTTGCTGGATAACAATGCCCTGTCTTTAAAAGACGTGGCGACACTGGTGCTGGATGAGGCAGACCGCTTGCTGGACCTGGGTTTTGCCGATGAAATCAAACGCATACTTGAGCAATTACCTGCCAAGCGTCAAAACCTGTTTTTCTCGGCCACTTTCTCACCCGCAGTCAAAAAGCTGGCGCTAGGCATGTTGCATGAGCCTGTGCGCATCGCGATTGCCGACCTGACTGAGAACCTGCCTGATATCGCGCAAAGGGCGATATCAGTGGATGCTGACAAGCGTACCCGCCTGCTGGTGCACCTGATCAAAGAGCAGCAATGGGAGCGCGTGCTGGTGTTTGTTGCCACCAAATATGCGAGCGACACCGTCAGCAATAAATTGAAAAAAGCAGGTATCAAGGCAAAGGCATTTAATGGCGATGCCAGCCAGGGTGCGCGCCAGCACATGCTGACTGACTTCAAGGCGAACCGCATACAGGTACTGGTTGCGACTGACCTGGCGGCACGAGGTATTGACGTTGCTGGCCTGCCTGCGGTCGTCAATTATGATTTGCCGCGTTCGGCAGATGATTATATCCACCGCATAGGCCGCACTGGCCGTGCCGGTGCGAGTGGCACGGCAATCAGCTTTATCCTGGCTGAACATGAAATGCATTTCCGCCTCATAGAAAAACGCCAGGGAAAGCGTGTGCCTCGCGAGACCTTGCCCGGTTTTGAGCCTGTGGCAATTGCAACACACAAAGCAGAGTCTGATGCCAGCCCTGATGCGCCGACTGGCGGCATCAAGGGCAAGCGTAAAAGCAAGAAAGACAAGCTGCGTGAACAGGCAACAAAAGACGGGCAGATCAGCTAAAGCCCGGGCGCATACTCATTACTGGCAATGGCTCAGTGCCACATTGGCGACACCGCCTGTTGTATTCGTTACCGAGTTATTGTCACAGACGATATTGCCGGTCAGGCCTGGCTGTACATTGATGCCATAACCCTTGGTATTGAGGTTAAAACGGTTGCTGCTGAATTTATTATTCTTGCCCCAGCCAGTATAAGCCTGGTGCACCTGAAAGCCGTCCAGCAGGTTCTTGTCGCTGGAAGTGGGATGGTTATTGACGGTATTGCCGGTGATGGCGTAATTATTACCTTTGACATCAATCACACTGTCGGCATAATTTTCACCACTGATGCCGCTGCCATCGAAGGTATTGCCCTGTATCAGACCATCGGATGAACCTTCCTTGATGTCTATGCCCTCGGCATTCACATTCGGCCCTATGCTGTTGGTCAGCACCTTGTTGCGGTCACTCTTGTCCGGGTTGCATGAAGTGTAAGTGCACCAGTTGGAATTGGCTGATCCTATATATACGCCTTCACCAAAGCCAGCCTGTTTCTTGCCGGTGTTATAGATGTGGCTGTTTTTCAATACATTGTCGGTGCTGAAGGCGCGAAAATGTATGCCCTCATCATCGACATCATGCACGGTCAGGTTTTGCAGTACGTTGTTGGTGGAGGTGTCGAGAATGATGCCCTTGCCTGAATTATTGACCGTGATGCCATCAATGATCCAGTAATTCGCGTGATCGAGATACAGGCCATAACCGCCGCTGTTCACCAGCACGGCGGCAGATGAGCCGGCTGGGCCGGTCAGTTGTATGGGGGAGTCAGCCTTGCCGCTTTTGTTCTTGATGACGAACTTGTCCTTGTAGGTGCCTGCTGCCAGTTGTATTACATCACCTGCCTTTACCTTGCCGATGGCGTCCTGCAATTCCTTGGCTGTTGTGACCTTGTAAGTCGTTGCCATTGCAGGCAGTGCAATGGCTAGTAGCGTGATGAATGCCACAGCCGGTTTCAAGCTCATTGTTTTGCTATTTGATGTTGCCGATAACATGATGTACTCCTTGCTTGTTTGGATGGGATTAATTTCTCGTTATAAAAACAGACAGCAGAAAACCATCCGGCAGGAATGCCGGAATTTGAAAGGATGAAAAACGTATGAGCATCAGGAGCGTGATGAATGGTGCTGGCTGCTTATCACGTCACTTATGACGCTGCCTGAATTTGTGAAGAGGTCTAGAACTTGGCGTCCAGCCTGACACCGAAATAACGGAAGGCATCACGGGCCGGTGTCCAGGTGGTGTTGGTCACTGTCAGCACAGGGTTCGGTGCTTTGGAGCTCCAGCTACCGACACCGGTGAAACCGGTATTGGCATAGTGGCGGTCAAACAGGTTGTTGATGAAGAAGCTCAGTTTGTACTTGTTCATCTTGTCCCTGATGCCAAAACCGATATTCGTCACGCTGATCGCAGATACCGCCAGTGTAGGGTCCTGGTTCAGGTTGGTGATGACATCGCTTTGATAACGCACACTGCCTGTAATGAAAGCGTCGAAAGGCAGGTTGCTGAAGCGCAGGTCGTATTGTCCGCCTATGTTGGCTTTGATCTTGGGCGCATTCGGCATTCTGGCTCCCGCCAGGTCTTGCACGTTCTGTCCACCATACTGGGCAGACTTCAACTGGCATTCGGCATTGAAGCCACCGTTAGGGCTGCCGGCAACGTTATAGCAAGGGGCATTTGGGAACTCTGTAATCGTCGCATCGGTGTAGGCTATGCTGCCGTTCAGTATCAAGTCCCTGGTGACCAATGCCGAGACATCCATTTCCACGCCGCGTGTCTGCACGCCACCTACGCTGTTGAGGCGCGTCACATAAGTTGTCGTGCCAGGCAGATAACCACCAGAATTCTGCTGGTAGTCGCTGAACCGGCTATTAAAGGCGGCGACATTCAGCGTCAGGCGGTTGTCGAGAAAATTGCCTTTAAGGCCAATTTCAAAGGTCTTGGCAGTTTCTGATTTGACTGGTTGCTGGGCCGCAGTGGCTGCATTCAAGCCGCTGGTCAAGTCATAGGCCAGGCCTTTATAGCCGGTGGAGCCCATGGCATACACCATCAGGTTGTTATTGACCTGATGCTGCAGGCTGAGTTTGCCGGTGGTGGAATTCTCGGTATTGTCGAGGCTGGAAAAATAATCAGTCTGTACATATGCGCCAGGTGGTGGTGCGCCGACGGAGAAACGGTAACCCGAGGTTTCACGGTTATAACGCAAACCTGCGAGCAGGCTGAAGTTCTTGGCAAAGTCCCAGGTCGCCTGACCAAACACCGCGCTGTTGACGTTATACGTGTCAGTGAAATACTGGATGGGCGTGGTCAGTGCAATGCCGTTGTAGCCGCGTATGAAATGGCGTTCTATGGAATTTTTTCCATACCAGTAACCGATCACATAACGCAGCGAATTCTTGTCATTCGAGGTATAGCGCAATTCCTGGGTTTGCGATTTCACATCAAATGTGCCGTACTGTGTATAGCCAGCATTGATGCCGGCAGGTTTGCCATTCGCCAGCGGGTAGTACAGCAGGGTAGGTACATCGACAAAGTCCTGGTCGCGAGAGTCGTTTGCATAATAACGGTCGACGGAAGAGATCGAGGTCAGCGCAGAACCATCGGCAAAGTTGTAAGTGAATTTCAAGCCTGCGCCACGGCTGGTGGAAGTCTGGCCTGTCATGGTGTCATTGCGCACATCGGTGTTGTCCGCGCCTATGCGTATGCCATTCAATAAAGTCGTGGCTGGCAGTTGCGCGATATTCGACAACAGACCGCCTTGTGCCGGTGTCAGGCTGGTCAGTGCCAGCACGCAGCAGGATGTGACGGTGCTGTTATAGCGTGGCGAAAAATCGACATCGATATTGTCGGTAGGATGCCAGCTGAGTTTGGCCATGAAGGTCTTGCCGCCAGAACCATTGACCTTGCTGCCATCAGTCAGGTTATTCACATTGCCGGGGAAGCGGTTATCGCTGGCACTGAGCCTGAAGCCGAATTTCTCGGATACTTCCCCACCGTAAGTCAGGCCAAAGCGCCATTCGCCATCACTGGTATATAAGGTGCTGGCGCTACCTGCCAGCGGGCCGGAGATAGGCTTGGTGACGATATTGACCGCACCGGCAATCGCGCTTTTACCAAACAGTGTGCTCTGCGGGCCTTTCAAGATTTCTATGCGTGAGATGTCGGTCAAATCCTGGAAGGCCTTGACCTGCATGCCCATTGGGATATCATCAATGATGACTGCCACGTCAGCTTCTACACCTATGCCTATTGATGTGGTACCTATACCGCGCATATTGATGCCATTATTGGCAGGTGTCGAACCATAGGTAATCGACAATGCGGGTGACAGGTTGATGACGTCAGCGATTTCCCTGACATTATTACGCTGTAAGGTGGCATCACCGAGGACAGAAATCGCCATCGGCACATGGTCAAGTTTTTCTATGCGCTTGTTGGCCGACACCACGACTTCATTGAGTTTGCCGTCGGATGTTTCTGCAGTAGTTGCATGTTGCGCCTGTGCTGCCTGAGTCAGGGCCAGCATGGCCAGGCTGATGGCAAAGCTCAGAGGTTTGAGTTGCATGGGATGTTGCTTGTTGCTGAATTGTGCTGACATTCTTGTCTCCGGATATTGTAGTTTTGTACTATTTTTTACTGCTGATTTTTTTTGCTAAATTCTTGTTGCTAAATTTTATTGGTACCGTATCGTCCATTTGATTTTCAGTGGCTGCCCAGGCTTTAACTGTTGCGTGCTGCAACTGATATGGTTGATGAAGGGTCCAGCCGGGGTCTGGAAGTAAGCGTCGCCAACTACCCGTTTAACCATGCATTTCTCCAGGCCTTCGACGATGAATTCAGTGACACCACCTTTGCTGAAATAAATGTGATTACCATCCTGTCTGACAGCATCAGAAAAGCTGCTGAACTCCAGGCTGGCTTGCTGTATCTGTGTGTTGTCGGTCGCTGCAAATTCATCTGTCCTGTTGATGCTGCCGGGTTCAAACTGATAGCGGCTATTGAGCTTTACCCTCTCATCTTTTTGAGGCGGTTTGCCTTCACCTGTCATGCGTGTCAGCCCGCTTTGCTGATAGCTGAGAAATTCACCCTTCGCTGTCTTGCCAGTCTGGATATTGCTGATGAAGGCGGTCGCCAGCAGCTTGCTGCCATCTGTCAGCGTCAGACTAGGGATAAGCTGGGGATGGGCAAAGCCACTGTCCGGTATGCCGACGATGAGATCATTTGAAAACGGTAGCGGGTAGTAGGGGCTGTTCGCATGCTGGCCTGCACCGCCATTGGCCAGTAACAGGCTGAACACATGCTGGCGGTCGCGATAGATAGCCAATGCCCTGTCATACTCACCGCGCGCAAACCAGTTGAAGCTGAACCGTGGCTGGGTTTTATCTGCCCATGCTTGCAGGTCAGCCAGCGGTATACGCTGGTCATAACCGAGTTTGTGCCAGATGGCATTCGTCGTCAGCAATTGATGCAGGAGCGAAAAATTTTCACCCAGCACCCTGTGCGCACCACGGTAGGCATCGGTTTTCCTGCCCTTGCCCCACAAATCGACGGAGTGCAATTGTGGGTCATACCAGACGCTTAAAAACTTGCTGAATACGCGGGTGGAGTAGGCATAGGCGTAATCTTTTTCCGTGGGCGTCAAGACATCCAGATAAGCAGATGCCGACAGAATTTCGAGTATCGCCGTATCACCATAAGCGCCTATGCTGCGGCCAAAGCTGAAGCCATCGCCCTTGTCATTTGCCATATTCAGGGCGATGTCTGCGGCTTTCCTGAGTTTCAGTTTCAAGTCAGGCCGGACTTCCTTGCCGGTTTCTATGAGCCTGTGGCAAATCTCGGCAATCAATAAAATACTGTAGCGGTCAAAGCGGCCTTCACCATCGGTTTCATCAGAAAAACCATATTCGCCAGAGTGGGCATCGTAATGCGCCAGCAGGGTGTTCAAAAGTTTTTCACTGCCACTGGCATCTTCCCAACCGAGCAACATGCGCAGACGTGCCACGCCAAATGCCACGCCATAATAATTGGTCGGCAAGTTGATGAGTTTCAGGTCAGCTTCATTGACAAAGCTGCGCCAGTCCAGTTGTTTCTTGAGTTTGGTCAGGGTGGCCGGACTGACTGCCTGCTCCAGCAAGCCCGCTTGCTGTATCTGTTGCAGTGCCAGCAAATAATAGTAAATGCCCCAGGTATGGTTTTCCATATCAACGGTCATGTCGGCACTGGTACGGAAATTTTCTGCAGCCTTGCGCCTGGCTTCTGGTGTCAGGGCAGGGTTCAGCATTAAATGGGCGAGGCCGGTGGCGATTTTCCCTGACAGGAATTTGTCCTTGCCATTGAAAGCAGGGTAACCCGCCAGTGTGGTTTGCAATCTCTCGGTCAGCAGTTTTTGCGACAGGTAGTCAAGCTGGGGATACAGCGATTCCTGCACCATGGTGTTCATGGGCAGTAGTTGCGCTTGTGCCGCTTGCGAAGGCAGGTTGGCGTTGGCTGAGGCTGTCAGATTCCAGGCAAGTGCAGATGCTGTGATGCAAAGCTTGTACAGATTGTTGAGTATGGGATTGCGGTAAGACATACATCTCCTGATTTTGTTATGTCTCCCTGTATATGCAGCTTCGCGCTTGTGCTTCAAAGCATTTAGGAAAACGTTTAACTAAATAGTAGATGAATTCAAATTGAAGGTAAACCTGAATTTAAAATTTTTTGATCGCTATTCAATTTGCTGTCTTTGAATAGAGATCAAATGACAAGAACGGGAATTTCTTTAAGCAGAGATAGGCCTGTACATCGTATTAAAGAAAACGTTTTCTTAAATTGTTGCTTTTTTGCACAAATGGGATTTGCTTTGCCGGTCTTGCTGTTTGCCGGGGAAGGCTTATTTTCTATTCATGACGGATGAGCGCAAGACCAGTTGTGGCGCTATCGTTGTCAGGCCCTGTGCGGCTTCACCATTGATGATGCCTATCAGCGTGCGCATGGCGGCCACTCCCATTTCTTCACTTTGCAGATCGACAGAAGTCAATGCTGGCGAGGTGTAACGGCCATACTGGATATTGTCGAAGCCAGCCACAGAAACATCGCGGGGAATATCAAAACCGAGGTTTTGCGCTTCTTTCATGAAGCCCAGCGCCATCAGATCGTTATAGCAAACCACGGCATCAGGATGCTGTTTGCCGAGCATGATGGAGGAGCACAGGCGTTCGCCTTCTTGTGCAGACGGTGAATTGACGTTGTAGATTTCTGCTGTCAGTTGATGCTCGTTCAGGCATTCCTGCAGGCCGCCAAATCGTTCTTCATCACGGCGGGATTTATTGAAGCCCATATAGGCAATATGCTTGTGGCCCAGGGTCAGCAAGTGTTGCGCCAGCATATAGGCACCCTTGTGATCATCACTGCTGACACAGGGCGAACTGAGCTGGCTCAGGCGGCCAAAGAATACCAGGGGTTTTTCCAATTGCTCGGTCCAGCTCAGGTCGGCTTCACTCATGCGTGAAAAAAGTATCATGCCATCGACACGGCGGCTCAATGCTTCTATCAGGGGTTTTTCGCGACCCAGGTTTTCTTCGGTATCGACCAGCAACAAGGTGTAGCCATGTTCTATGGCGATGCGGTTGGCCCCTTTGACGATGCTGGTGAAATGGGGATTGCTGACATCGAGTATCGACAGGCCTATGGACTTGGTGCGCCCGGTGATCATGGATTGCGCCAGCGGGTTGGAGCGGTAGCCCAGGCTGTCAATGACAGCGGTGATCCTGGCTTCTACGGTAGAAGAAAAACGTTGCGTGCCATTGATGAATTTGGAAATGGTGGCAGTAGAGACGCCTGCTTCTGCGGCGACATCACGTATGGTCGGTGGTTTTTTCTTCATCGCGTATAAAAAGTATTCCAGACAAGCCATGGTTGTAAGCGTTTAACCGCCAGGCTGATTCAGGATGCATCTTACCGTACAAACTACCAGACATGCATCAATGTCATCTCCCAGGCGCACCTCGGAAGGCGACACTCTTCGAGAGCAGGGAATAGATTTGCGTAGGGTGGCAAGGAAATATTTGACCACGGCAGAAATTTCTATATACTTAGTTAAACGTTTAACTAACAGCCCGATTTGCCTTGATTTGCTACAACAGGGCAAATCAGGGCCTACACCAACCTGAAATCAAAAATGATGATGACTGAACAATTTAGTGAGCAATCCAGTGAAAAGCCTTTTAATCGCCTGCTCTTGACGGGTGCAGCCGGTGGCCTGGGCCGGGTTTTGCGTGAACGCCTGAAGCCCTGGACAAAAATACTCAGACTCAGTGATATCGTCGATATAGAAAACCTGGTGCCTGGCGAAGAGGCGCAGACCTGCGACCTGGCTGACAGGGCAGGGGTATTTGAATTACTGAAAGATGTCGATGCCGTGCTGCACTTTGGCGGCATCTCTGTCGAAGACAAGTTTGAGCCCATCATGCAGGCCAATATCCTGGGCATGTATCATTTGTATGAAGCGGTACACAAGCTGGGTATCAAACGCGTTATTTATGCCAGTTCCAGCCATGTCGTTGGTTTTTATCCGACGACAGAAAAAGTGAATGCGGACAGCCCGCTGCGGCCAGATGGTTTTTATGGTCTCAGCAAATCTTATGGCGAAGCGCTGTCACGTTATTACTATGACCGTTTTAGCATAGAGACGGTATGCCTGCGCATAGGCTCGTCCTTTCCTGAGCCCCGTAATACCCGCATGATGGTGACTTATCTCAGTTACGATGATTTGCTGGAATTGATCAGGGCGGCGCTGTTCACGCCAAAAGTTGGTCACAGCATCGTCTTTGGCGTATCGGACAATCCGGCGAAATGGTGGGATAACAGCAAGGCAGCACATCTGGGGTTTGTGCCCAAGGATAGTTCCAGCGAGTTCGCCGGACGTTTCCCGCTGACTGCGAACTGGCCTGCTGCTGACGACATGACCAGCACCTATCAGGGTGGGCCATTCGTCGTCGCTGGGCCGCAATATCAGGACTGAGGCAAGTTCATGCGCTTAACCATTTTATCCAGTATCTTGCTGGCTGCCAGTGCTTTGCCTGCTTTTGCCGCTGATGCGACTTCCGGCATAACCGGCAATACCTTGTGCCTGAATGCACAAAAGCCGGGTGGCACAGATACCTATGCCAGGATAGAAAATGTCTTTGGCAAGGGAGCAGTGGAAGCCCCGAGTGATACGCGCTACGCACCAGCCAGGCCGCATATTATTGAGGCGGGTGATGATGTAGTGCCCGCCTATTTTGCTGTGCTGGCGATAGACCCGACAGATGTCAACCTGGATGGCAAGACCATGGCTGAGGGTAGTGACCGTTCTCGCACCGAGATCAAGATTGCCCCCAGTCTGATGGGCATGCATCAGGCCTTCAAGGCGCGTGAAAATAACAGCTTTGTGTATAGCTGGCGTTTCAAGATTGATGCTGGCATGAAGTTTTTACCCTCGTTTACGCATATCCATCAGATCAAGGCCTATGGTGGCCGCTATGCGGAACCGCCACTGATCACTTTTACGCCATTGGCGAGTGGCCGTATGGAAGTGCGGCAAATTGATGATCTGAAAAATGAGGGCGGTGTTTATCATGTGCTCGGCACGGTGGCTTTGTCGCAGATACAGGGACAATGGATAGACGTGCGCGAGCAGATCACATTCTCAAATTCTGCCGGACGTTATCAGTTGAGCATGCGCGGACAGGACGACAAGCCCGTATTGGAAATCGACAGCGCAGGCCTGCAATTATGGCGTACAGGGGCAGACCACATGCGCCCGAAATGGGGCATCTACCGCAAGCATCATGGGATGCTGAATCAGGACAAGGATGATTACGTCTATTTTGCCAATCTTGGCATCACGCGTGGCAGCCAGCCGGATTCCAGTTGTCGCTAGTTCGCATAGTAATGCTCGTCATTCTGGCGTGTATGGCGTGTATTAGCACTGTGGCGCTCGCCGCCCACAGTCAGGATAGCGACTGGGGCAAGACAGCTAATGGTCAGGCGGTGCAGGAACACTGCCTCCAAAACGACACGCAGATGCGGGTTTGCTATATAGATTATGGCGCGACAATCACTACTGTCGAAGTGCCAGACCGCGATGGCAGACTGGCCAATATAGTGCTCAGGCTACCTGATTTGCCAGCTTATTTAACTACTCGGCACAGGCATGCGTCCATCATAGGGCGCTATGCTGGGCGCATAGGCAAAGCGGAATTTGCATTGAATGGACAAACTTATCATCTGCCTGCCAATGAAAAAGGCGTCGCCCTGCATGGTGACCCGCAAGGTTTTGACAAACGGGTGTGGTCACGCCAGGACTTTGATAAGAACGACAGTCTGGGCTCGCATTTCAATTTGCTCAGCCCTGACGGTGATCAGGGCCTCCCGGGTGAAGTGCGGGTAACAGTCACTTACCGCCTGTACAAGGCGCGCAATGCATTCAATATTGAATATCGTGCCGTCAGTGATAAAGTGACAGTCATCAACCTGACCAATCATGGCTATTTCAACCTGGCGGGTGCAGGCAGCAGAGGTTTGAGTACCCACCTGTTTCAAATCCATGCCGACCGTTACACCGAGACCGACAATAAACGCATACCTACGGGACGTATTTTGTCGGTAGATGATAGCGTGCTGGATTTGCGTAAGCCCACCGTCATCACACGCCATCTTGAACAAGTTGACGCCTTGCTGGGGCAGCCACCTGGCTATGATCACAGTCTGCTGTTCGCAAACTGGGATCAGTCCCTGCGGGCCGTTGCACGCATCTCTGAAACTGTATCTGGCCGGCAAATGGACATCTACACCACAGAGCCCTCTGTGCAGTTCAATAGCGGTAATGGCTTTGATGGCAGCGAAGCCTCAGCCTACCAGCGTCATGACGGCTTTGCCTTAGAAACCGAGCACTTGCCCGACAGCCCGAATCACGCGAATTTTCCTTCGACGGTGCTTAATCCAGGGCAAGTGTTTAAGTCTGTGACCAGTTTGCGCTTTTCTGTCACGCCTCTGCCGAAGAGCAAGCAGGTGCTGTCAGACCAAGAGCCCTGAGTAAAACACAGGGCTCACTAACCGAATTCCATGGTCAAGTGTCTGGTGAATTAACTTTAAAACATTTCTTGCTTTAGGGGAATTGATTGCTCAAATTCATCTAATGCTATAATGGCAGGCAATTGATGCACAAAAAATAATCAGTGTGTATCCAATCACCATCCCCCATTCCTGTCCCAGAGTACGTCGTTGACGTCACTTGTTTGTTTGCTACCGCATACATGTTTGACCGGTCACAGGCACTGTCGTGCTTTGGGTATTTGCTTTTTCTATTGAGGTCTTATGTTGAAAAAAAGTTTCGCCCTGATACTGCTGCTCAGCAGTATGTTCATGTCCCTTGCCCACGCAGCAGAAAAAATCACCGTAGGTCTGATCGCTACAACAAGCATAGAGGACACCCGCAAACGCTGGCAGCCTTTGCTGGATGACCTGGCAAAAAGCACAGGCACAGAAGTGACTGCCGCCATTTCTTCGAATTACAGCGACATCGTTGCTGGTTTGAAAGAAAACAAAATACAAATCGCCTGGCTGAGCAGCAAGGTCGCACTGGATGCGGTGGAAGATGGCAAGGCGACCGTGTTTGCTCAAATGGTCAAAAGTGATGGTTCACGCGGTTATAACTCCGTCATCATTGCATCCAGCAAAAGCGCACTGACCAGCTTTGACCAGGTCTCTTCCAAACCTGGCGTGTATATCTTTGCTGATGGCGATAAAAAATCGACGTCTGGTTATCTGGTTCCTGCTTATTACCTGTTTTCCAAGAACAAGATAGATCCGGCAAAACTGTTCAAGAAGGTCATCGTTGGTAATCATCAGGCGAATTTTTCTTCTATTTTGCGCGGTGAAGCCGATGTCGCCACCTTTAATAGTGAAGAGATGGACAGGCTGAAGAAAGAAGCACCAGATCAGCTCAGCAAGGTGCGCGTCATTTGGACTTCGCCTTTGATACCCAATGACCCTATCCTGTACCGCAAGGACATGTCGCCAGCCCTGAAAACCCGCGTAGAAGATTTCTTTGTCAATTATGGCAAGCAAAAACAGGCGCAGGCTGTGTTGAAAGACATTTTGAATTTGTCCGGTTTCCAGCGTTCTACCGATGCACAGTTGAAACCTATCGCCGATTTAACATTGTTTAGCCTTTTGCGCGACAATTTGAATAACACCAGCCTCACTGATGCGCAAAAACAAAAGAAATTTGATGAAGTTAGTGCACGTTTTGGCAAGCTGAGCTTCGTTCTTGAAGCCTCACGCATCAAATAAGCCTGAAAAGTTCCAGCTAATTTGTAACAAAAGCTGAAATAAATGCAATAAATAGGGCATTTTGCTCAAATTTTGCCCAATTTATTGTTTTTTTATAAAATATATAAAAAAATTTTCGAGTTTTGTAACTTATCATGTCAACTGAATCGCGAACCGGTGCGTTTTCGGACTAAAGAATCTTTGCTGACACCTTCCTTTAAGCAAAGTTTCCCTTTAAGGAGTCAGAAAATGATTTACGAAATACTGGTTCGCCCTTCGGACAACAGCAAGAAAATGACTTCCGATCATTTGATCTGGATAGAAAGCAACATGACGACCCGTTCTTTCGAGAACTGGCTGCGTGAAAAATCCTTGCTGGATGGTAGCGGCCATGCGCCTGTAGCGCGCTGGAGCATAGTGCAGACTCAGCGTCCTGCACATTTCAATCTGGCGACACAGGCAAAAGCCCTGAAAAGCCGTATTTCTGAATTGATGACTGGTACTCCAGAAATCGTCGCAGTGCCGGATGCATCCCGTGCACTCAAAGCTTTCCGCTTGAAAAGCCCGGCTCAAGAACTCATCGCAGCCTGAGCGCCGTATGATTGCCAGCGTTCCGGCCAGGCCGGATTGCTGGCGGCGGCAAAAGCATCCTTGAAAGTCCTTAGCTGATCCATGCTCCCGCAAGGCGGGCATGGTGATTACGCTCATGGCGAGCTTATGCATGCATCAGTTCGCTGTCGCCAGGATGTTGCGGTACTGTCGTGCATGTGCTGGCAGATAAGTTTTGACAAGACAGACTGATGCCAAGCACAATCCAGACTCTTTTGGACTGCCCGCACACCCATGGCCAGATTAGCCCGACTCGTTATTCCGCATCAGCAACATCATGTTATCCAGCGTGGCAATGCCGGTGCCGTGATTTTTCAGGATGCCGAGGATTACAGCAGCTTTCTGGACTGGCTCAAGCAAGCGGCCAAGCTGTTTGATGTTGCCATCCATGCCTATGTATTGATGCCAGATCACCTGCATCTGCTGCTGACACCCGGTGATGAACCAGGTCTGGGCAAGATGATGCAGTGGCTGGGCCGTCACTATGTCCCTTATTTCAATCGCAAATATCAGCGCACCGGCACCCTGTGGCAGGGACGCTACCGTGCGACTGTCATTGAATCTGCCAATTACTTCATCCCTTGCAGTATTTATATGGAAAGCAATCCTCTGCGTGCCGGTCTGGTGCAGGATTTGCTCGATTACACCTGGTCCAGTTACAGGCATCATGTAGGTTTGCATATTGACCCCCTGATCACTGATCATAGTTGTTACTGGGCATTGGGCAATACGCCTTTCCAGCGCGAGGCTGCCTATAAGCAAAGCCTGGAGCATGGCTTGTCAAATACGCAAATCAGTGAAATTAGCCAGGCTACCACCAAGGCCTGGATGCTGGGCTCGGCTAAATTCAAGATAGAAATGAGCAAGCTGACTGAGAGGCGGGTAGAGCCAGTCAAGCGTGGCCGCCCCCGCAAGGCCCTGGAAAGCGCCTGAGCTCTTCTTTCACATAAGCTTGCCTGCGGGCTACTTTCATACCGAAAAATCCTGATATGAGCACCGGAAACTCAGTCAACACGGCTTCTTTTACTATGTCCCTATTTAAATATTCATGAGAATATGATTATTTTAAATTGACACTGACCCTAATTAAAGCAGTTGCGTAATATTTTGCACTGCACTATTCTCTGTCTTGTCCTGACAGGATTTACGCCAAACTGTCGTGCCGGTATTAAAAAATACTTGGCACATTTGTCCAGCGTAGCGCCGTGCCCTTACCCGGAAGCATGGCCCACAGTTTGATCACCCTTCAAGCTAACGTCATCAAGCTGCCATCCGCAGCCAGCAAAATTGCTGAATAGCCAAGATAAGCAAGCCAGCTATTCATGCCGACAGCTGTTTCACGTAAGTCCTGATATTGAAATTGTCCTCCGGAGATCCACTATGCACGCTCAAGGTTTATACGACCCATCCAATGAACATGACGCCTGTGGCGTAGGTTTTGTTGCCCATATCAAAGGCAAGAAGACACATGCCATCGTCGATCAGGGCTTATTGATTTTGAAAAATCTTGACCACAGGGGCGCGGTTGGTGCCGATGCCCTGATGGGTGACGGTGCCGGTATCCTGATCCAGATTCCTGACCAGTATTACCGCGAAGAGATGGCCAAGCAGGGCATCAACCTGCCTCCACCCGGTGAATATGGCGTAGGCATGATCTTCCTGCCTAAGGAACATGCATCCCGCCTGGCTTGCGAACAGGAAATAGAACGTGCCGTGCGCGCAGAAGGCCAGGTAGTACTGGGCTGGCGTGATGTGCCGGTAGACCGCGATATGCCCATGTCGCCTACTGTGCGTGAAAAAGAACCTGTCATACGCCAGATTTTCATCGGTCGCGGCCCTGACATCATGGTCACCGATGCACTGGAACGCAAACTGTATGTGATACGCAAATCGGCTGTACATGCGATTGAGGCCCTGAAGCTCTTGCATGGCAAGGAATATTTCGTACCATCCATGTCTGCCCGCACCATCGTCTACAAAGGTTTGCTGCTGGCTGACCAGGTTGGTGTCTACTATAAAGATTTGCAGGATGATCGCTGCGTGTCTGCGCTGGCCCTGGTGCATCAGCGTTTCTCGACCAATACCTTCCCTGAATGGCCGCTGGCCCACCCTTATCGCATGATTGCGCACAATGGTGAGATCAATACCGTTAAAGGTAACTTCAACTGGATGCGCGCCCGTGAAGGCGTCATGAAATCCGCCGTACTTGGCGACGATCTGCAAAAACTGTATCCGCTGATATTTGAAGGCCAGTCTGACACTGCAAGTTTCGACAATGCGCTGGAATTGCTGGTCATGGCTGGTTATCCAATCGCGCAAGCCATGATGATGATGATCCCGGAAGCCTGGGAAAACCACACCATGATGGACGACAACCGCCGTGCCTTCTATGAATACCACGCTGCCATGATGGAACCATGGGACGGACCAGCCGCCATGGCCTTTACCGATGGCCGCCAGATTGGTGGTACGCTGGACCGTAATGGCCTGCGCCCTGCACGTTATATCGTTACTGATGATGACCTGGTCGTCATGGCGTCTGAATCCGGTGTTCTGCCTATTCCAGAATCCAAGATCATCAAGAAATGGCGTCTGCAACCAGGCAAGATGTTCCTCATCGACCTGGAAGCTGGCCGCATCATCGACGATAAGGAAATCAAGGATACCTATGCCAATGCCAAGCCTTACAAGCAGTGGATACAATCGGTACGTATCAAGCTCAATGAATTGAAGGCAGCAGAAGACAAAACAGAATACTCGGCGACTTTGCTGGACAGGCAGCAGGCCTTTGGTTACACCCAGGAAGACCTCAAGTTCCTGATGGCACCGATGGCGATAGGTGGTGAAGAAGCCATAGGCTCCATGGGCAATGATTCTTCGCTGGCTGTCATGTCGAACAAGCTCAAGCCTCTGTACAACTACTTCAAGCAATTGTTTGCGCAGGTAACCAATCCGCCTATCGACCCTATCCGCGAAGCGATGGTGATGTCGCTGGTGTCTTTCATAGGTCCAAAACCTAATCTGCTCGACACCAATAACATCAACCCGCCGATGCGTCTTGAAGTCGCGCAACCGATACTGGATTTTGCTGACATCGCGAAGCTGCGCAATATCAGCGCCAATACTGGTGGCAAGTTCAAGTCCTACGAACTGGATATCTGCTACCCCATCGCCTGGGGCAAGGATGGTATCGAAGCGCGCCTGGCCTCCATCTGTGCTGAAGTCGTTGATGCGGTCAAGTCTGGCCACAACATCATGATCATCACTGACCGCAAGATGGATGCCAACTATGTCGCCATCCCGGCTTTGCTGGCAACATCGACTGTGCATCAGCACCTGGTCAGCAAGGGTTTGCGTACCACCACAGGCCTGGTAGTCGAGACTGGCTCTGCCCGTGAAACCCATCACTTTGCCCTGCTGGCAGGTTATGGCGCAGAAGCAGTTCATCCTTACCTGGCAATGCAGACACTGGCCGACATGGCCAAGGATTTGTCGGGTGAATTGTCGGCAGAAAAAGCGGTTTACAACTACACCAAGGCAATCGGCAAGGGCTTGATGAAAGTCATGTCCAAGATGGGTATCTCTACTTATATGTCTTATTGCGGCGCGCAGATTTTTGAGGCTGTGGGTCTGAACAAATCCCTGGTCGATAAATACTTCAAGGGCACGGCATCGAATGTAGAAGGCATAGGCGTATTTGAAGTTGCAGAAGAAGCCCTGCGTTTGCACAAGGCTGCTTTTGGTGCCGACCCGGTACTGGAAAACGCCCTGGATGCCGGTGGCGAATATGCTTTCCGTGTGCGTGGTGAAGACCACATGTGGACACCGGATGCAATCGCCAAGCTGCAGCATTCCACACGTGCCAACAACTATAATTCGTATAAAGAATACGCACAGATCATCAATGATCAAAGCAAGCGCCACATGACCTTGCGCGGCTTGTTTGAGTTCAAGATCGATCCTGCCAAGGCAATACCTTTGGATCAGGTAGAGCCAGCCAAGGAAATCGTCAAACGCTTTGCGACTGGCGCGATGTCCCTGGGTTCCATCAGCACAGAAGCCCATGCGACACTGGCGATTGCTATGAACCGCATAGGCGGCAAATCAAATACTGGTGAGGGCGGTGAAGACCCTGCGCGTTATCAGCAAGAACTGAAAGGCATCCCTATCAAGCAGGGCGCGACGCTGGCGTCTGTCGTTGGCAAGGACCAGATAGAAGTCGATATTCCCTTGCAGGACGGTGACTCGCTGCGCTCGAAAATCAAGCAAGTCGCGTCTGGCCGCTTTGGTGTCACGACGGAATACCTGAGTTCTGCCGACCAGATACAGATCAAGATGGCGCAAGGTGCCAAGCCGGGTGAGGGCGGTCAGTTGCCTGGCCATAAGGTGTCGGAATACATCGCCAAGCTGCGTTTCTCTGTTCCTGGTGTGGGCTTGATTTCTCCGCCACCGCATCACGATATTTATTCGATTGAAGATCTGGCGCAGTTGATCCATGACTTGAAAAACGCCAATCCCAAAGCCTCGATCTCGGTCAAGCTGGTATCTGAAGTGGGTGTTGGTACAGTGGCTGCCGGTGTGTCCAAAGCCAAGGCTGACCATGTCGTCATCGCCGGTCATGATGGTGGTACGGGTGCTTCACCTTTGTCCTCCATCAAGCATGCTGGTACACCGTGGGAGCTGGGCTTGTCTGAAACCCAGCAAACCCTGGTCTTGAATGGTTTGCGTGGCCGCGTGCGTGTGCAGGCTGACGGCCAGATGAAAACTGGCCGTGACGTCGCGATTGCGGCGATGCTGGGTGCCGATGAAATCGGTTTTGCGACAGCACCGCTGGTGGTCGAAGGCTGCATCATGATGCGCAAATGCCATCTGAATACCTGCCCAGTAGGTGTGGCTACACAAGACCCGGTCTTGCGTGCGAAGTTCTCTGGCAAGCCTGAATATGTCGTCAATTACTTCTTCTTCGTCGCAGAAGAGTTGCGTCAGATCATGGCGCAACTGGGCATACGCACTTACGACGATTTGATAGGCCGTGTTGATCTGCTGGATAAATCCAAGGCAGTCGCCCACTGGAAAGCCAAGGGGCTGGATTTCAGCCGCATCTTCTATCAGCCAGAACTGGCTGAGGGTGCAGCGATACGCCATGTCGATGTACAAGATCATGGCCTGGAAAAAGCACTCGATAATAAACTGATTGCCCAAGCAAAAATCGCTTTGGAGACTGGTGAAAAAGTATCCTTCATTTCACCGATCAAAAACCTGAACCGCACGGTAGGTACGATGCTGTCTGGCGAAGTGGCGAAGAAATATGGTCACGCCGGTTTGCCGGATGACACTATTCACATACAGTTGCAAGGTACGGCTGGCCAGTCTGCAGGTGCTTTCCTGGCCCATGGCGTGACGCTGGACCTGGTCGGTGAAGGCAATGACTATGTAGGCAAAGGCTTGTCCGGTGGCCGTATCATCATCCGCCCGAATACAGAATTCCGTGGCTGGGCTGTCGATAACATCATCTGCGGTAACACCGTCCTGTATGGTGCGATTTCTGGCGAAGCCTTCATCAATGGTGTGGCTGGCGAACGTTTCGCCGTACGCAATTCCGGTGCCTTGGCTGTCATCGAAGGTACGGGCGATCATGGCTGCGAATACATGACAGGCGGCACCGTCATCGTTCTCGGTAACACAGGCCGTAACTTTGCTGCCGGTATGTCAGGTGGTATCGCCTATGTGTATGACCCGGAAGCTGAATTCGAAGCCAAGTGCAATATGTCCATGGTGACACTGGAGCCGGTATTGGCTGGCGATGTACAGATCGCGACCCTGGATAAATCCATCTGGCACAGCCGCCTGCGTGGCGGTGATGGCGAGACGGATGAAGCCATCCTGCGCAATCTGATAGAGCGTCATTTCAAACACACAGGCAGTACCCGCGCCCGCAATTTGCTGGACGACTGGGCCCGCAGCCGTGCCAAGTTCGTCAAGGTATTCCCTACCGAATACAAGCGCGCCCTGGGTGAAATGTATGCAGCCAAACAGCTCGCAGCGAAAAAGGAAAAAGTCACGGCATAGTTGAGTGAGTGCTGCCGCCATGCTGCGGTAGCGCCTTCCTGTGTTCTCCAGACTATTCAGCTTATTTTAGATTCGGACAGGGCAGATGCCCGCAACAAAATTGAGGTTAGAAAATGGGTAAAGTTACCGGCTTCATGGAATACCAGCGTTTGCAGGAAGCAAGCGAAGCGCCGCAGTCACGCAAAAAGCATTACAAGGAATTTCTGGTGCATCTCGATGATGGCCAGGCCAAGGTGCAGGCCGCACGCTGCATGGATTGCGGCATTCCTTTCTGTAATAACGGCTGCCCTGTGAACAACATCATCCCTGACTGGAATGACCTGGTGTTCAACGGCAATTACAAACTGGCCTTCGATACCCTGCATTCGACGAATAATTTCCCGGAATTCACCGGCCGTATTTGTCCGGCACCTTGTGAATCAGCCTGCACCCTGGGTATCAATAGCGACGCTGTTGGCATCAAGTCGATAGAACATTTCATCATCGACAAAGGCTGGGAAAACGGCTGGGTCGTACCGCAAGTGCCATCCATCAAGACTGGCAAGAAAATTGCCGTGGTTGGCTCTGGTCCTGCGGGCCTGGCAGCGGCACAGCAACTGGCGCGTGTTGGCCATGATGTGACTGTATTTGAAAAGAATGACCGTGTCGGTGGCTTGCTGCGCTATGGTATTCCTGACTTCAAGATGGAAAAATCCCATATCGACCGCCGTGTCGATCAGATGGTGGCAGAGGGGGTGACTTTCCGCACTGGCGTATTCGTTGGCAAGGACTTCCCGGCAACAGTGACCAACTGGGCCAAGGAAACCATCTCGCCTGAGCAACTGCAAAAAGACTTCGATGCCGTCATCATCGCCGGTGGTGCAGAAACCCCGCGCGATTTGCCCGTGCCTGGCCGCGAACTCAAAGGTGTGCATTTCGCCATGGACTTTTTGCCCTTGCAAAACAAGGTCAACGCTGGTGACAAGGTCAAGGACCAGATCATGGCCAGTGGCAAGCATGTCGTCGTCATTGGTGGTGGCGATACCGGCTCTGACTGCGTAGGCACATCCAACCGTCATGGTGCCAAATCAGTTGCCCAGTTTGAACTGATGCCACAACCGCCAGAGCAAGAAAACAAACCCCTGGTCTGGCCTTACTGGCCAACCAAGTTGCGCACCTCTTCTTCACATGAAGAAGGTTGCGACCGCGACTGGGCAGTAGCTACCAAGCGCCTGGAAGGCAAGGCAGGCAAGGTCGAAAAACTGATCGCCTGCCGCGTCGAATGGAAAGATGGCAAGATGCAGGAAGTGCCTGATTCAGAATTTGAGATGAAAGCCGACCTGGTCTTGCTGGCCATGGGCTTTGTCTCGCCGGTACAACAGGTGCTCGATGCTTTTGGTGTCGATAAGGATGCGCGTGGCAATGCCAGGGCAACGACTGATGGTGCTGGCTGCTACAAGACCAATGTAGACAAGGTGTATGCCGCAGGTGACATGCGCCGTGGTCAGTCGTTGGTGGTATGGGCGATACGCGAAGGACGTCAATGCGCGCGCGAAGTGGATGCCTTCTTGATGGGTGATTCTGTTTTGCCTCGCTAATCCTGGTTGAAATCCATGTCCGTCACCCATATTTTCAGTGGTGACGGGCATGTTGCCTTGATTTGCCTTCATCACAGAAATCAGTTGTAAGTCAGCGGCGGCAAGTCAAATTTGGCAGGAATTTTGTAAATAACTGACTTTCCGTTCATTAATAAAAATTATTTTCATCCCCCTGATTTGAATTAAATTTGGAAAAATACATATTTCTCGTGTTTTAACTGAAATAAGCGCATTATTCTGAATATTCATCAATTAGTTGTTTTTTTAATATAGTTGTCTGTACAACCCTCTTTGCCTTTCTGCATTACAATCTAGTTTTTATAAAACTACCTTCCCATTGTTGTGCCAAATCTTGTAGAAATTCGCGATATCCAGTTTGGGTATGGAGACCGGACTATCCTGTCTGAACTCCGTATGGATTTCCCACGCGGTAAACTGATTGCCGTCATGGGTGGTTCAGGTTCGGGCAAGACTACGATCTTGCGTCTGATAGGCGGGCAAATCCGCGCGCAGCGTGGCAGTATCAAGGTCAATGGTCAGGAAATCAGCGAACTCGATACCCAGGGCTTGTATGCAATCCGCCGCAAAATGGGCATGCTGTTCCAGCATGGTGCCTTGTTCACAGACCTGAATGTTTTTGATAACGTCGCCTTCCCCATGCGCGAACATACCAGTCTCAGCGAAACCATGATACGTGACCTGGTCTTGCTGAAATTGCAGGCCGTGGGTTTGCGTAATGCCGCCAGTTTGATGCCTGCTGAAATCTCTGGTGGCATGGCCAGGCGCGTAGCGTTGGCCCGTGCAGTAGCGCTGGACCCTGAATTGATCATGTATGACGAGCCCTTTGCCGGGCTTGATCCTATTTCCATGGGTGTTGCTGCCAATCTGATACGGAACTTGAACGACGCTTTGGGGTCTACTTCCATCCTGGTGTCGCACGATGTGCACGAAACCTTTGCGATTGCTGACTATGTGTATTTCCTGTCCAAGGGCAAGATCGTCGCGCAAGGTACACCAGAAGAAATGCGGGTGTCACAAGACCCGTATGTAAAACAGTTTGTGCATGCAGAGGCAGATGGACCCGTGCCTTTCCATTATCCCGGCGCATCCCTGCAGGCGGACCTGGGTTTGGAGAAGCGCACATGATAGAAAAAATTGGTGGTTTTGTCAGATCGACCATGGCTGACCTGGGTTATGCGGCCCGCAGCTTTTTTTCCATACTGGCAAATTGCCTGGGCTTATGGCGCAGGCCACGACTGATCACGGACCAGATCCATTTCATCGGCAATTATTCCATGGTGATTATTGCGGTGTCGGGATTGTTTGTCGGCTTTGTGCTGGCCTACCAGGGTTATTACACCCTGAACCGTTATGGCTCTGAGGAGGCGCTGGGCCTGCTGGTTGCGCTCTCGCTGGTACGGGAACTGGGCCCGGTCGTCACGGCCTTGCTATTTGCGGGCCGTGCAGGTACTTCGCTGACTGCAGAGATAGGCTTGATGAAGGCCGGTGAACAACTGGCTGCGATGGAAATGATGGCAGTCAATCCTATACAAAGGGTACTGGCACCGCGTTTCCTGGCTGGCATCATCGCCATGCCCATACTTACCTCTATTTTTAATGCCATGGGAATTATTGGTGGTTATGTCGTTGGTGTGAAGCTCATTGGTGTCGATAATGGCGCTTTCTGGTCGCAGATGCAGGCAGGGGTAGAAGTATTCCAGGACATAGGCAATGGTGTTGTCAAAAGCATCGTCTTTGGTTTTGCAGTAAGCTTTGTTGCATTGTTCCAAGGCTATGAAGCGCAGCCTACACCCGAAGGGGTAGCGCGCGCCACCACCAGGACCGTGGTCATATCCTCTTTGCTGGTGCTGTGGCTGGACTTCCTGTTGACGGCCTGGATGTTCCAGTAATCGCTTCCTGACCCGCCTATTTCACTGTGCGGGTAGGGAAGAATAAATTAATTGCCTGGCCCGCAAAGTGGCTGTGTACCTGGCAAAAACGTAAGAAATCGCAAGAAATCGCAAGAAATAGGTGGAAAAGAAAAATGCAAAAAAAATCTCTCGACTTCTGGGTAGGGCTGTTTGTCTTGCTGGGTGCCGCTGCTCTGTTGTTTCTGGCACTCAAGGCGGGCAATTTAAGTTCTTTGTCCTTTGAGCAGACCTATACTGTTACTGCACGCTTCGACAATATAGGCGGCCTCAAACCCAGGGCAGCAGTCAAAAGTGCAGGCGTAGTGGTAGGGCGCATCAGTGAAATCAAGTTTGACGATAAAACCTACCAGGCGACTGTCGTCATGGAGTTAGAAAAACGTTACAAATTTCCACAAAATTCATCCATCAAGATCCTGACCGCAGGTTTGCTTGGTGAACAATATATAGGTTTGACTGCAGGCAGCGATGACAAACTGCTGGCCGCAGGTGACAGAATTAAATTTACCCAGGATGCCATTGTGCTCGAAAGCCTGATCAGTCAGTTCCTGTTCAGCAAAGCAGCAGACGGTAATACGGAAGAGAAAAAATGACACGAACAGATAAATTTCCTGCTACCGGCAGGTTGCTGACCATGTTCCTTTTATTGGTCAGTGTTTTGCTGACCGGCTGCAGTACAGTCACTGTGGAAAAAATCAAGGACAAGGCTGACCAGACTCTTGATGTATTGAGTACCAAGACCAATATAGGTAAGAACCCGCGCGATCCGCTGGAGGGTTTTAACCGCGCCATGTTCAGCTTTAACGATACTGTCGATACAGCAGTCGTGAAACCGGTGGCACAGGCTTATCGTGCTGCAACTCCCAGTTTTGTACAGACTGGTATTGGTAATTTTTTCAGCAACATTGGTGATGTCTGGAATGCAGTGAATAATCTGCTGCAAGGACGTGTCAATGATGGTGTCACCGACGTCATGCGTTTTGCCGTGAACACCACCATAGGTATAGGTGGTCTGATTGACATAGGTTCAGCGGCTGGCATGCCCAAGCATAATGAAGATTTTGGGCAAACCCTGGGGCGCTGGGGTGTCAAGTCCGGCCCCTACCTGGTCTTGCCGGTACTGGGGCCATCAACGGTGCGTGATGCACTGGCGACACCTGTCGATATGCGCGGTGATCTGTGGTATTACAAACGGCCCATGTATATCAAGAACATAGGTTCGGTAGTGCGTCTGGTCGATAAGCGTGCATCGGTACTGGATGCTGGTAGCCTGCTGGAAGAAGCGGCGCTTGATAAATATGTCTTCTTCCGTGATGCCTATTTGCAGCGTCGTGCGGGGCAGGTTAATCCAGACGATGCAGATTGATCGTTGTTTGCACATGTAAGAATTGGTGAAGGTGTAGTGAGCTTGGTCAACCGCTGAGGCTGCTGACAAGTTAACTGCTCATGTGCGGTATTTGCCGCAAAATCAGGAACAGGAACAATAAAATGAAACGAACTCTGACGAAATTTTTTAACTTGATATTCGCCAGCCTGCTTATTACAGGTCTGGCCAGTGGTGCGGCACAGGCGCAAGAGGCACCTGACGTGCTGATCAAACGCCTGAGCCAGGAAATACTGGATCTGGCAAAAAGTGACAAGGATATCCAGGCAGGGAATCAAAAGAAAGTATATGACATGGTGGAAAACAAAATCCTGCCATACATAGACTTCCCACGCATGACATCCCTGGCTGCTGGTAAAAGCTGGAAAGAAGCGACACCAGCTCAGCAAAAACAATTAACGAATGAATTCCGCACTTTGCTGGTATTCACCTATTCTGGTGCGATTTCACAGATCAAGGACCAGCGTGTTGAATTCAAGCCTATGCGTGCTGATCCAACGGATACAGAAGTTGAGGTACGCTCCCAGGTGATACAGTCGCGTGGTGAACCAATCGTCTTGAACTATCGCCTCGAAAAATTGCCAGCTGGCTGGAAGATTTTTGATATCAATGTACTCGGTGCCTGGTTGGTGGAAACCTATAAAGGCAGCTTCTCTGCTGAAATCAGCAAATCCGGCATTGATGGCTTGATCCAGACTTTGGCTGAAAAGAATAAAAAACTGGCTGCCTCCAGTGCAGCAAAGAGTGCAGCAAAATAAAATGTAAAATAAGTCCGGGAACGTATTGTGTATACAGTAACAGGTGAGCTTAGCCATGATAATGCCAGTGCAGTTGCTGCTGCTGGCTTGTCTGCCATAGCTGCAGGTCAGTCGGAATTCGATTTGTCGGCAATGACTAAAATCGATTCCAGCGCAGTCGCCGTCTTGATAGCCTGGCAACGCCAGGCTATAGAGCGTGGCATGCAATTGCAATTCAGTGGGTACTCTGCCAACCTGTTGAGCTTGCTCACCCTGTACGGCCTCAACGAGCAATTCCAGCTTCATCCTTCAGAGCGACATTGATCGCATCCTGAATCTATTTCCTGAAAGGCATGCATGCCAGGAATACCGGCATGCCATTTCAGATCAAATCCCGAAAATCCCCTATAATCAAAGGTTTCGCCACTTAAGTGGCCAGAAACCGGGTTTTCCGGTTCTTAATTCCCTGATGAGCACTTAGTGCAAACACGCCAGATGGCAGCCATACAAATTAGCAACATACAAAAACGCTACCAGTCGCTACAGGCGCTGGGCGGCGTGTCACTCACGATAGAAGAGGGTGAGTTTTTCGGTTTGCTGGGGCCAAATGGTGCTGGCAAGACTACTTTGATTTCCATACTGGCAGGCCTGAACCGCGCTGACGCCGGTAATATCACCGTACAAGGCCATGATGTCGTCAGCGATTACCGCAATGCCCGCAAAAAGCTGGGCGTGGTGCCGCAGGAACTGGTATTCGACCCTTTCTTCACCGTGCGTGAAACCCTGCGCATGCAGTCTGGCTATTTTGGCCTGAAGAATAATGACAAGTGGATAGACGAGGTCATGGAAAACCTCGACCTGACCAATAAGGCCGACGCCAATATGCGCGCCCTGTCCGGTGGCATGAAACGCCGGGTGCTGGTCGCGCAAGCACTCGTGCATAAACCACCCGTTATCGTTCTCGATGAACCGACTGCCGGTGTTGATGTGGAATTGCGCCAGACCTTGTGGCAATTTATCGCCCGCCTGAATCGTGAAGGTCATACTGTGGTTTTGACCACACATTACCTCGAAGAAGCCCAGGCACTCTGTAATCGCATCGCCATGCTGAAGCTCGGTAAGGTCGTGGCGCTGGATAGCACTGCCAACCTGATCAAGCGCATCTCGGGTTCGCAATTGCGTATTACGCTGGCAGCCGGTGGTGTAGTGACTTTGCCTGCCAGCTTGCGCGATAAAGTCATCAGCCATGAAATCCAGGCAGACCCGCGCCAGTTCGCACTGCGTGTGACAGACTATAACCAGGTCGAGGGCATGCTGGCCGCCTTCCGCGCAGACGGTTGCGTCATCGAAGATATGCATTTATTGCAAGCTGATCTGGAAGATGTCTTCCTGCAAATTATGGAGGGCAGCAAATGAGTAGCTTGACCGGTTTTAATACCCTGTTCTACAAAGAAGTTTTGCGCTTCTGGAAAGTGGCAACGCAAACCATCACTGCGCCCATCATGACAGCCATTCTGTACTTGCTGATTTTCGGCCATGTGCTGGAAGAGCATGTGCAGGTTTATCCTGGCGTCAAATACACGGCCTTCCTGGTGCCTGGCCTGGTCATGATGAGTGTCCTGCAAAATGCGTTTGCGAATTCATCTTCTTCACTGATCCAATCCAAGATTACAGGTAACCTGGTCTTCATCCTTTTGCCCCCGCTGTCACACTGGGAAATTTTCAGTGCCTATGTACTGGCAGCGATTTTGCGTGGTGTTGCCGTCGGTGCGGGTGTCTTCATCGTCACGGCCTGGTTTGCTGATCTGCATTTCGTCGCGCCTTGGTGGATAGCGATTTTTGCTTTCCTCGGTGCTGCCATGCTGGGTACCATGGGTTTGATTGCCGGTATCTGGGCAGAGAAATTTGACCAGCTCGCCGCTTTTCAAAACTTTTTGATCATGCCTGCGACTTTCCTGTCAGGCGTGTTTTATTCCATCCATTCACTGCCTGGCATCTGGCAAAGTATTTCGCGTTTCAATCCGTTTTTCTACATGATAGATGGCTTCCGCTTTGGTTTCTTTGGCAAGTCCGATGTTGATCCCCTGCATAGCCTGATGATCGTGACCGTGTTCTCGTTATTGCTGGCTACGATTGCCATCCAGATGTTGAAACGTGGATACAAGTTAAGGCACTGAGTGAGACACTGAGTAAGTCAGCATCAAGTAAAAAAACAATACGCAGTACAACAATTGCTTCACCATTTTGATCAAGAGAGTTAGCCGTGTTTCCTACGCCCGAACAAATTAAAAATTACATTGCAGCCGGTCTGGAATGTACTCACCTGGAAGTCGAAGGCGACGGCCAGCACTTTAATGCCGTGATCGTTTCTGCCGCCTTTGCTGGCAAGCGCCCGATACAGCGTCACCAGATCGTCTACGCAGTTCTCGGTGACCGCATGCGCGAAGAAATACATGCCCTTTCCATGAAAACCCTGACGCCAGAAGAGTACGCTGCATAATGGATAAATTATTGATCACAGGCGGTAACCGCCTGAATGGTGACATCACGATTTCTGGCGCAAAAAATGCTGCGCTGCCTATCCTGTGCGCAGGCTTGCTGACTTCGGGTAATGTCGAATTGCACAATGTGCCTTCGCTACAAGATGTCAGCACCATGCTGAAATTGCTGCGTCAAATGGGCCTGCAAGTCACGCAGGAAAACGGTGTGACCGTACTCAATGGTGCAGCCATAGACAAGCTCGAAGCACCGTATGACCTGGTGAAAACCATGCGTGCATCGATACTCGTGCTCGGTCCCTTGCTGGCACGTTTTGGTGAAGCGAAAGTATCTTTGCCAGGCGGTTGTGCGATAGGTTCGCGCCCGGTTGATCAGCACATCAAGGGCTTGCAAGCGATGGGCGCCGAGATCAATATTGAAGCCGGTTACATCCATGCCAAGGCCAAGAAACTCAAAGGCACACGCATAGTCACCGACATGATTACCGTGACCGGTACAGAAAACCTGTTGATGGCAGCGACGCTGGCCGAAGGTGAAACCGTACTCGAAAATGCCGCGCGTGAGCCAGAAGTTACTGACCTGGCCAATCTGCTGGTCGCCATGGGTGCCAAGATTGAAGGCATAGGCACAGACCGCCTTGTTATCCAGGGTGTAGAGAGTCTGCACGGTGCAACGCATACTGTCATCGCTGACCGCATAGAAACCGCAACCTTCCTGTGCGCAGTAGCTGCTACTGGTGGTGACATTACCTTGAAAAACACACGCAGTGACATTCTTGATGTCGCGCTTGATAAATTGCGTGACGCTGGTGTGATACTGACGACGGGCCCGGACTGGATACGCGCGCAAATGAGCAGCCGTCCCAAGGCTGTCGGTTTCCGCACTACTGAATATCCTGGCTTCCCGACTGACATGCAGGCGCAATTCATGGCATTGAACTGTATCGCACAAGGTAGTAGCCGTGTCACGGAAACGATATTTGAAAACCGTTTCATGCATGTACAGGAAATGAACCGCCTGGGCGCAAAAATAGAAATCGACGGCCACACTGCCATCGTCAATGGTGTCGATAAACTCATAGGCGCACCAGTCATGGCGACTGATTTGCGGGCCTCTGCCTCGCTGGTGATTGCCGCCATGGTGGCCGAGGGTGAAACCCTGATAGACCGCATCTACCATCTGGACCGTGGCTATGACCGTATGGAAGTCAAACTCTCCGCAGTTGGTGCACAGATACAGCGAGTCAAATAATGTCTGCCCCAGTAAATTCGCAACTGACCCTGGCCTTGTCCAAAGGCCGCATCTTTGAAGAAACCCTGCCTTTGCTGGAAGCAGCTGGCATACGCGTCACTGAAGATCCGGAGAAATCGCGCAAGCTGATTTTGGCGACCAATGACCCTGATGTGCGCGTCATTATCGTCCGTGCATCTGACGTACCCACTTATGTGCAATATGGTGCAGCCGATTTTGGTGTGGCGGGCAAGGATGTCTTGCATGAGCATGGCGGTGCTGGCCTGTACCAGCCTATCGATCTGAACATTGCCAAATGCCGCATGTCAGTCGCGGTGTCCGTGGGTTTTGATTATGAAAACGCCGTGCGCCAGGGCGCACGCCTGCGCGTCGCTACCAAGTATACCGAAACAGCGCGCCAGCATTTTGCCAGCAAAGGTGTACACGTTGATCTGATCAAGCTGTATGGCTCGATGGAGCTGGCGCCACTGGTTGGTTTGTCAGATGCGATTGTCGATCTGGTCAGTACCGGTAGCACCCTGCGTGCGAATAATCTGGTGGAAGTGGAGCACATCATGGAAATTTCTTCGCGCTTGGTAGTTAACCAGGCGGCACTGAAATTGAAGCGTGAACGTCTGCAACCCATATTGGAAGCATTTGATCGTGCCTCCAAGGCAAATGCATAATTGACCAAGAGAACAGCATGGCATCCCTGATTACCCGGCTTGATACGACCGATGCAGATTTTTCCAGGAAACTGACTTCACTACTGGCTTTTGAAGCGAGTGAAGATGAAGCGATAGACCGCGCCGCTGCGCAGATTTTGGCCAGCGTCAAAACCAGTGGTGACACCGCCGTGCTGGAAGCGACCAATCGTTTTGACCGCCTCAATGCCAGCAGCGTTGCCGCGCTGGAGTTGACGCAGGAAGAAATGCAGGCCGCACTGGCGTCATTGAATATTGAGCGCCGCACTGCGCTGGAAACGGCAGCAGCACGCGTACGCGCCTATCATGAAGTGCAAAAGACCGAATGTGGTTCGGCTGGCTTTAGCTATACCGAGGCAGATGGCACCGTACTAGGGCAAAAAGTCACGCCGCTGGACCGCGTTGGTATTTATGTACCCGGTGGCAAGGCAGCTTATCCATCGTCGGTATTGATGAATGCGATACCGGCCAAGGTGGCGGGCGTCAAAGAAATCATCATGGTGGTACCTACACCAGACGGCGTAAAAAATCCTTTGGTGTTGGCGGCTGCAGCAATCGCTGGTGTTGACCGCGTGTTTACGATAGGTGGCGCGCAGGCGGTCGGTGCCCTGGCCTATGGTACGGCAACGATACCGCCCGTTGATAAAATCGTAGGCCCCGGCAATGCCTATGTGGCTGCTGCCAAGCGCCGTGTGTTTGGCGTGGTTGGCATAGACATGATTGCCGGTCCTTCTGAGATTCTGGTGTTGTGCGATGGCACGACTGATCCTGACTGGGTCGCGATGGATTTGTTCTCGCAGGCTGAACATGATGAGCTGGCGCAATCGATTTTATTGTGCCCGGATGAAGCCTATATAGAAGCCGTACAAGCCAGCATCATCAAGCTGTTGCCTGACATGCCCAGGCATGAAGTGATACGCACTTCACTGGCCAATCGCGGTGCACTGATCAAGGTGCGCGATATGGATGAAGCCTGCGAAATCGCCAACAGCATCGCGGCTGAACATCTGGAAATTTCCGCAGAAAACCCTCAGCAATGGGCAGACAAGATACGTCATGCCGGTGCCATGTTCCTCGGTCGCTATTCATCTGAATCCCTCGGTGATTATTGCGCTGGGCCCAACCATGTCTTGCCAACTTCACGCACGGCACGTTTTTCTTCACCACTGGGTGTGTATGATTTCCAGAAACGTTCATCGATGATTTTCGTCAGTGAGCAGGGCGCGCAAACACTCGGTAAAGTTGCTGCT